>JADPRS010000001.1 GCA_015686845.1 Lutibacter sp. B2 | reverse complement strand
CGTACTTTTCACAGCTGCATCTGAATTTGCACAGTGGAAAAAAGAAGGAAAAAAATAGCTTAATATTAAAACAGGTTTAGGAATAAGTCCTAGACCTGTTTTAATATTTTAAGGTACAATGATATCATACTATGATATTAAGGAGGTAAGCGTATGTTTGATACACATTTGCATACAACATTTTCAACGGATTCTCAAATGAACATAGAAAATGCCATAGAGAGAGCTAAAGATTTGAATACAGGGATTGTTATTACAGACCATATGGATTTAAATTATCCTGACAAGGAGAAATTTATATTTGATATAGATGAATATTTTAACCAATATGGCAAATATAGAAATGATCAAGTTTTGCTAGGTCTAGAAATGGGCATGGCAACAGATTATATAGAGGAAAATAGGGAAATTGAGAAAAAATATGATTTTGATTATGTCATTGGATCTGTGCATATGGTAGATCATGTAGACGTATATCAGAAAGAATTTTATGAGGGAAAAACAAAAAAACAGGCATATGAACAATATTTTAGATATATATTAGAGTGTGTAAAGTCCTACCATTTTGTAGATAGTATAGGGCATATTGATTATATAGCAAGATATGCTAGGTTTTCAGATACAGAAATATATTATAAAGAGTTTTCAGATAGTATAGATGAAATATTAAAAGAAATTATAAATAAAGGGAAAGCGATTGAACTTAATACTAGAAGAATAGGGAATAAAACTTCCGCTCAGGAACTTGTGAATATTTATAAAAGATATGCAGAATTAGGTGGGAAAATAATTACAATTGGTTCTGATGCACATAATGTTGAAAGTATAGGAGAGCATTTTCATATAGCAAGAGAGATGGTAGATTTATGTGGTTTGAAAATGGTATATTATAATCAAAGAAAACCAGAATATAGTAAGTAAAGTAAAAAAGAAATTTGTGAAATAAAAAATCTGCAGGTTTAGTAGTATATACCTGCAGATTTTTATTTTTTTTGAAATTAAGATGGAATAGAGTTAGTAAATATACTGATTTTTTTGTAGGGATATGTATTGCGAATATAATAGTGTAAAAAATAGCCTGGTACAGTAGCAGTCGTCAAGTGATTATATATAGAGACGGGAACACCATAATGTTGATACATTTCCCCCGAACTAAATGCAATCGTCAGTGTGTGTTGTTCTGAATCATAATCAATGGATTTTAGATTGCCAACAGAAGCTTTGTGATTTATCATTATAACTCCTCCTTGATCTTATTTCAAATATATTTGTTAAAGGAATTCAACTAAATTATACTAAAAGTGGAATTAAAAATATGTAAAAACCTGTTGTAGAAATATGATTTTTTTTAGTCATGTTATTTGCTGTATAATAATAAAAAATTCAGGGAAATATATTCTGTAAAATAGAAACCATGTATTTGAAAAAATGTTTGACAGGAGGATTTTATTTTGCTATTCTATAAATCTGTGCTATATGAGGAGAAAAAAGGATGATAATGAGAGGGGCAATTATACTATTATGAATGAAACACAAAATGTAAAAATTACAAATGCAGATCCTTCTGCATTAGGGTTGTTTGGGTTAGCTATGGTAACCTTAGTGGCATCATCACAAAAACTGGGACTTACAAGTGGCGTAGCTTTTATTATTCCGTGGGCTATTTTTCTTGGGGCTTTTGCTCAGCTATTTGCATGTATTAATGATTCAAAACGCAATAATGTTTTTGGGACTACAGCTTTTGGTGGATTTGCATTTTTTTGGTTAGGGGTAGCACTTTCATGGCTTATTCAATTAGGCGTATTTGGAGAAGCGTTAGCCGCTAATGTAGATGTAAAGCAACTAGGATTTGCATTTATAGGATATTTGATTTTTACTATATTTATGACAATTGGAGCTATGGAAACAAATAAAGTTTTATTTATTATATTTGTACTTATTGATTTCTTATTTATTGGATTATCTTTAAGCACATTCGGGATTTATCATGAGGCAGCACATACTTTTGCAGCTTTTTCGGAGTTAGGAATTGCTATCGTATCTTTTTATGGTTCTGCTGCATGTGTTTTAAATGGTCATTTTGGAAGAGAATTTTTACCACAAGGAAAGCCTTTTGGTATTTTTAAGAAGTAATAGAAACGTGTAGCGAATACATAAGTAATTGTATTTTCTACACGTTTTTTTATTTGATGATTACCAGATCAGCACAAGTATTAAGAACCATAATAATAGGCTGGCACCACTAACATATTGCGCTTCTATACTAGACGGTTGTATATTTCTTCTATTTGAATAAGGTGTTTCTTGTAAAAGTAAGTTTTTTGCGTATTCAATATTAGATACCTTTTCTTCGTCAACAAATCCTTGCATTTTAGCCATAAGCTCAAGGTTATGAACATGTTGTTGGATGACTGCTTGAGAAACAGTACCTTTTGTTTTTAGAATTTCTCTTGCAATCTGTCGTTTAGACGTATTTTCATATTTTTTATTGAATTTTTCAAATTCTACAGTTTGTTCAGGAGACAATATCTTTTGATTTAAAAAGTAAGCAAAGGCATTGGAATTAACATTTTTCATAGTCATTTTACCCCCTTTCAAATTTACTTCCTTGCAATAATATACTATGTCCTAAGTTACAAAAGGTGACTAAAATAGGAAAAAAGATCACTTATTTTTTAAAATTCCTTGACAGCTATATGCATTTAGTATTAAAATATAATTTAAAATAGTATAAAAAAATAGCAATGAAAAGGACAGTAATAAAAAGGATAAGTATACAGAGAAATAATCAAATGGTGAGAGATTATTATGGCGCTTTTTATGAAGATCACCTTGGAGCTGAAATCCTGAAAAAATATAGTAGGGATTTTCGTAGGCATACGTTATATGTAAAGAGTGATGAGATTTTTATATCTTATAACAAGGGTGGTACCGCGGTGAATTCGTCCCTAAGCTTTTAGCTTAGGGCTTTTTTATTATATTTTTCAAATTTTGTAACGAAAGGATGAATGACATGGAAAAGTTTAAAATGCTATCTGACCTTCCAATCGCTGAATGTGAAAATGGAATTTCAGATTCTTGGGAAAAAAATGAGATTCTTGATAAAAGTATAAAAAATCGCGAAGGAGAAAAATCATTTGTATTTTTTGAAGGACCTCCTACAGCGAATGGAAAACCTGGGATTCACCATGTAATGGCAAGAACCCTAAAGGATTCTATGTGCAGATTTAAAACTATGAGTGGATATGAAGTAAAGAGAAAAGCTGGATGGGATACCCATGGACTTCCAGTAGAAATTGAGGTTGAAAAGCAATTAAACATAGGGAGCAAGCCTGAAATTGAAGATTATGGAATTGATAAATTTAATGAAAAGTGCAGAGAATCTGTTTTCTCTTATGAAAAACAGTGGAGAGAAATGACGAAAAGAATGGGATATGCTATTGATTTAGATAATCCTTATATAACGTTAGATAATAATTATATTGAATCTGTATGGTGGATATTAAATAAGTTCTTCAAAGAAGATTATATGTATGAAGGACATAAGATTTTACCATATTGCCCTAGATGTGGGACTGGTTTGGCATCTCATGAGGTAGCACAAGGATATAAAGAGATTAAATCAAATACGGTTATTTCTGCATTTAAAAGAAAAGATGTAGATGAATATTTCCTAGTTTGGACAACTACTCCTTGGACATTAGCATCAAACGTTGCATTAGCAGTGCATCCAGAAGAAACTTATTTAAAGGTAAAATCTAAAGAAATCGTATTTTATGTTGTAAAACAATTAGCTAAAAAAGTTCTTGGAGAAGATTTTGAAGTATTAGAAGAGCTTAAAGGAAAAGATTTAGAATACATGGAATATGAGCAATTAATGCCATTCTTAACGCCTGACAAAAAAGCATTCTATGTGATTTGTGCAGATTATGTAACAACTGGAGATGGTACAGGAATTGTTCATATTGCACCAGCATTTGGGGAAGATGATTATCAAGCAGCTAAAAAATATGACTTACCTGTTCTAAATCCAGTAGATGAGCAAGGTAAATACACGGATACACCATGGGAAGGCAAATTTGTAATGGACTGTGATGTAGATGTTATTAAATGGTTACATGCAGAGGATAAGCTATTTAAAAAAGAAAAATTAGCACATAATTATCCACATTGTTGGAGATGCTCTACACCATTATTATATTATGCTAAACCAAGCTGGTATATTGAAATGACGAAATTGAAAGATAAATTAATCGAAAATAATAATACGGTTAATTGGTATCCTGATTATGTAGGAGAAAAAAGATTTGGAAACTGGTTAGAAAACTTAAATGACTGGGCAATCTCTAGAAACCGTTATTGGGGAACGCCACTAAATATTTGGAAATGTGAATGTGGACATACTGATTCTATCGGTTCTAGAGCAGAGTTAGTTGAACGTGCAATTGAAGACATTGATGAAACAATAGAACTACACAGACCCTATGTAGATGATGTACATTTAGAATGTGGAAAATGTGGAAAGACGATGACGAGAGTTACAGAAGTAATTGATTGTTGGTTTGATAGTGGAGCAATGCCTTATGCGCAACATCATTATCCTTTTGAAAACAAAGAAAATTTTGATGAATTATTCCCTGCAGATTATATATGTGAAGGAATTGACCAGACCCGTGGATGGTTCTATTCATTGCTTGCCATATCAACATTTGTAAAAGGAGTTTCGCCATATAAAAACGTATTAGTAAATGATTTGCTTTTAGATAAAAATGGAAGAAAAATGTCTAAATCTAAAGGGAATACGGTAGATCCATTTATGTTATTTGATCAATATGGTGCAGATGTACTAAGATGGTACCTATTACATGTTTCTCCTGCTTGGAGTCCAACTAAGTTCGATGAAGAAGGGCTAAAAGAGGTTCAAAGTAAATTCTTTGGAACCATTAAAAATGTTTATAATTTCTTTACACTATATGCAAATACAGATGGAATAGATCCAAAGTCTTTCTTTGTAGAATATAAGGATCGTCCAGAGTTGGATCGTTGGATTTTATCTAAATATAATAGTGTCATAAAAGAAGTGTTAGCAGAACTTAAAATATTTGATTTAACAAAAGCTGTTAGAAAAATTCAAGAATTTGTAAATGAAGAGTTGTCTAACTGGTATATTCGACGTGCACGTAGAAGATTCTGGGCCCCAGAATTAACAGAAGATAAAAAGGCAGTTTATAATACTACTTATGAAATTCTTGTAGGAATTTCAAAATTATCAGCACCTTTTGCTCCATTCTTAACAGAAGAAATATATCAAAAATTAACAGGAGAAGAATCTGTACATTTAGCAGATTATCCAAAAGTTAATGAAGAATTAATAGAACCTAAAGTAGAAGAGAGAATGGATTTAGTAAGAGATTTAGTAGGATTAGGACGAGCTGCAAGAGCAGAAGCTAAAATTAAGGTTCGTCAACCTGTACAAAAAGTATTAATAGATGGAAAATATGAATCATTAATCAGTGATTTAGTGCCATTAATGAAAGAAGAATTGAATGTAAAAGAGGTTACATTTGAAAAAGATCTAAGCGAGTTTATGAACTTTAATCTAAAACCAAACTTTAAGACAGCAGGACCTAAGTTGGGTGTAAAAATTAAATTATTTGGTAAAGCATTATCTAGTTTAAATACATCAGAGGTAGTTCCTAAGCTTGAGGCTGGAGAAAGTATAGAAATAGATTTAGATGGAGAAAAATTATCTATCGATAAAGAATTCGTATTGATTAATATTGTTGCTAAAGAAGGCTTTACTGTAGAGATGATGGATAATCTCTTTGCAATTTTAGATACAAACTTGACACAAGAATTAATTGATGAAGGATTTGCTAGAGAATTTATTTCAAAAGTTCAACAAATGCGTAAAAATAACGGATATGAAATGATGGATAAGATTAAGATTTATTTCAATGCAGATGAAGAAGTGACGAAGGCTGTTGAAATGCATAAAGATTATATTATGCAAGAAGTTCTTGGGGTTTCTATGGAAAGTATCGTTGAAACGGAATTAGAAAAACAAAATATCAACGGACATGAAACAGGAATAAAAGTAGAAAGAGTATAATAATAGTAGTGTCAAAAGGATAAGTCCTAAATTAGTATTTTAAAACTCAATTTAGGGCTTATTTTTTTATGAATTTCTTTGTATTGTTATAGTAGAACTATTTGAAATTAATGTGCAATAATTGAAAATATATAGGGAAAAATGATATACTATTATAAAACATGAGTAGATTGCTAAATTAATGTTAGGGAAATGGAGACGGTTATGAAAAAAAGCAGACAAATATTTTTAAATAAGCAAAATCAGAAGATACAACATATATTTGAATGTTTGATGCAGTATAGGATTTTTAAAAGACCGCAAGAGTTACAGGCGTTGAAAAATTATTTTTTCGATTTAAAAAATGCTGCTAAAACTTCTGGGCTAGATATATTTTATGAAATTGGAAATAAATATGAAGCTTATATGAAAAATATTGAAGATGAAAATGAAATCACAGATGAGATATTTTCAACTTTACTAAAAGGTTTAGCAGATACATATCAAGAAATAAAAGATTTGACACGGATGTCTGAGTTGAGTCAAAAGGAACAAAATTCAATTCAAAATCAACGAGAAGAGTATAATAATAAGGCCTGTGCAGAAAATATTTTAGTTGTAGATGATGATCTTGTGATTCTAAAAATTTTAAATAAAGGATTAAAACAAAAAGGATACTATGTAATGACTACTTCAAATTCTGATGAAGTTTCACATGTTTTAGAAAATCATAAAATAGATCTAATCTTATTGGACTTAATGATGCCAGGGAAAAATGGATTAGAGGTTTTAGAACAAATTCGTAAAGAATATGTAAATATACCTGTTATTTTTATGACAGCAAGTGAATTGACAACAGATAAAATAAAAGCATATAAATTAGGGGTAGATGACTATATAACAAAACCATTTGGTATGGATGAACTGGTTGCTAGAGTACAATGTAAATTAAAAAGAATACATTCATATAAAAGAAATAGGATGATTGATCCATTAACAGGTGCTTATGAGAAAATATATTTAAAAGAGAGATTAAATGAACAAAGAGAATTATTTATACGAAATAATCATTTTTTCTCTATTGTTTTTTTAGATATAGATTATTTTAAAAAAACAAATGATACATATGGTCATTTGGCAGGCGATTATATGTTGAAAAAATTTACTGATTTCTTTAAAGAAAACTTACGTTCCATTGATCAGATCTATCGCTTTGGTGGAGATGAGTTTTTGATTATATTGCCAGAGACAAAAGAAGAAGGCGCTTTTAAGGTTATGGAAAGATTGAGAACTAGATTAAATCAGATAAAGTTTCAACACTGTGATATGGAAGAACCAGTATCTATTTCATTTAGTGGAGGGATAGCAATGATTGAGGATAAAAATCAAACACTTGAACAATTATTGAAAAATGCTGATAAAGCTTTGTATTATTCAAAAAAAATGGGTAGAGCAAGAAATAGTTTATTTAAATGGTTGAAAGAATTGGATGGGTAGATTTTGTGAAATTAAAATCAATAAAGATTAAAAAGAGGTGGAGGTAGTGATACAAAACGAAGAATTTATTCAAGAGTTTGTAGAAGAGGCATCTTCACATGTGAATAATGTTGAGTCGGAATTATTAAAAATAGAAACATCTACTATTGATTTAGAATCTATCAATAGTATTTTTCGCTCAGTGCATAGCATAAAAGGAACAGCAGGTTTTTTTGGATTATCTAAAATTGTTACATTAGCCCATGCAATGGAAAATATATTTGGGAAAGTGAGAAATGATCGTCTTAAAATAAGCAATCATGAAATCGATAGATTACTATCCGCAAACGATCACCTGAGAGCTTTGATTGAAGATGTTTATAAGAGTGAAAAAGTTGAAATATCTGAACACATAAAAAAATTGACGGTCATTTTAGAAGGAAAAAAAGTTTTTGTAGATGATGAAAAAAAATACTATGATCCTTATATTGTTGAAAGACAAATGATCCAAGATGCTGCAAGGCATGGACACCATATATACAAAGTGAAATTAAAGGTAAATCAAAATGTAAGCAAAAAAGAGATTGATTCAATTGGATTTTTGAAAAAAATAGAATCCATAGGGACTATTATTTATTCATATACAGATATTTTTGAGATTTATTCTGTTTTTGTGTTTACTACTGTTTTAGAAAAAAAACTACTACCATTAGCCTTAGATATATCTTTAGAAAATATTCAAGAGTTGGATGGAAATATTGATATTGATGAAATGATTCAATCATTTGATCAATATGATGAATTAGTGAAAGAAGAAATAGTAAAACCTGAAAATGAAAAAATACAAGATGAAAAAAAACATAACACCAGCAATGGAGAAGATAGTATAAAAGTGCAAGTATCCCTTTTGAATGAATTGTTAAATCTTGCTAGTGAGATGGTTTTAGCAAGAAATCAGTTATTAAGATCTATTGATAGTTTTAGAAAGAGTGTTCCTGGAATCAATCCTATATTACAAAATGTTGATAGAATTACTACAGAATTACAAGAAAAAATTATGCACACAAGAATGCAACCCATAGGAAATGTATTTGATAAATTCCCAAGAATTATTCGTGATTTATCTAAAAAATTAAATAAAAGTATAGAATTAAAATTAGAAGGAAGAGATGTAGAACTAGATAAATCAATCATTGAATCACTTGCAGATCCATTAACTCATCTAGTGCGAAATGCAGTAGATCATGGCATTGAATATCCTCAAGAAAGGCAAAAAAATGGAAAACAAAAAACGGGAAAAATAATTATGAAAGCATATCATGAAGCCGGATGTGTAAATATTGATATAATAGATGATGGTAAAGGAATAAACAAAGATATAATCGTAAAAAAAATAGTAGAAAAAGAACTGGTCAATAAAGCTGAAATGGATTTGATGGGTGAGCAAGATATTCTGCAATTTATTTTTAATCCAGGATTTTCAACAGCAGATGAAGTTACCGATGTATCAGGTAGAGGTGTTGGAATGGATGTTGTTAAGACCAATATTAAAAAATTGGGAGGAACAATTGAAGTAAATACAGTAGTAGGAAAAGGAACAACCTTTCGATTGATTATGCCACTTACATTGGCGATTATATATTCTTTAATTGTTGAAGTAAAGGGACTGTGTTTTGCATTACCACAAGTCAATTTACAAGAAATTGTAAGAATTAAACCAAATGATGCATCTAAAAAAATAGAATATATAAACAATGCTGAAGTTTTGAGGTTAAGAGGAAAATTACTACCCATTATTTATCTTTCAGATATACTTGGATTAGATAAATTACAAAAGGATAGAGAAAAAAAATGTAAAAAAATCCAAAGAATTTTAGTCTTAAAATTAGGAAATAGATGCGTGGGATTGGTTGTAGATAAAATTTATGATGAAGAAGAAATATTGGTAAAACCATTACCAAAATATTTAAAGGACTGCAAATCATATTCAGGGGTAACTATTTTGGGAGATGGA
Organism: Lutibacter sp. B2; assembly: GCA_015686845.1. Classification (GTDB taxonomy): domain Bacteria; phylum Bacillota; class Clostridia; order Peptostreptococcales; family Thermotaleaceae; genus JADPRS01. The sequence goes on along the minus strand of JADPRS010000001.1, from coordinate 209,636 downwards.
AAGCCATCGCTGATTCTTGATATAGATGGAATAGTAACAAAAGCAGGATTAAGATTTAATGAAGAAGATGAGAAAAACGATAAAATTGACTTATTTAAGGAAAAAGAAGATAGTAAAGAATATAACAATCTACTCATCTTTAAATGCTCAGGGGAAGAAATACTTGCTGTTGATCTTTCTCTTATTTCACGTGTAGAGAAGATCAATAGAAGAGATATTGAAAGAATAGGGGAAAATGGGTACATAAAATATCGTGGAGATTCTTTAAGAGTGATAAATCTTGAAGAATTTTTACCAATAAGCAAAGGGAATGACAAAGGAGAACACTTGTATGTAATTATTCCAAAACTTGTAAAGCATCCAGTAGGAATTTTGATTGAAAAAATTTATGATACAATTCAGACTCGTATTAATCTTAATCAAGAAAATATAAAGGTCAGAGGATTAATAGGTTCTACAATTTTAAATGACAGGATTGTTCTTTTGATCAATACATATGAATTACTTGAAATAGGCGTACCGGAATATTATCATGTACAAGATAGCAATAAAATAGGAGAAAAGAGAACCGTACTTGTAGTTGAAGATACACCGTTTTTTGCAAAAGTTGAAAAGGATTATCTTGAATGGGCCGGCTATGAAGTAGCTATGGCATCAAATGGAAAAGAAGGCCTTGATATTTTGAGAGAAAAAAAGATAGATGCTGTTATAAGTGATATTCAAATGCCTGTTATGGATGGATATACTTTTGCAAAAGCAATTCGTGAAGATGAAAAACTTTCAGACTTACCATTAATAGCAGTAACTTCTATGGCAGATGAGTGTAGCAAAAATGAAGGTTTAGAAGCAGGATTTGATTATTATGAATGTAAACTTGATAAAGAAAACTTATTAAGTAGATTAAAAAATGTTTTAAATATATAGTAGAAAGTACAGGTTTGGCCACAGAAGAAGAAACTGCTTCAAATGGTGTTATTAGGAGTTGAGTAAAATATGAGTCCAAAATTATCTTCTAATGAGTTTACACTGATGAAAAAATATATTGAGGAAAAATGTGGTATTTCATTAGGGGAAGAAAAAGCATATTTGATAGAAAGTAGACTATCGAGATTGTTAATTTCTTCAGGTTTGTCTAGCTTTTCAGAATTTTATAGTAAAATTATAAAGCAAGATGACAAGCATATGACAGAAAAAATCATTGATGCAATTACAACAAATGAAACATCTTGGTTTCGTGATAAAATACCGTGGATTATATTAGAAGAAGTTCTTCTTCCTAAATATATAAACCAAATTAGAAATGGAGAAAAGTCTAAAATTAGAATTTGGTGTGCAGCTTGCTCAACAGGACAGGAACCATATTCCATTATTATGTGTATTGATCATTTTTTAAATAAAAATGGAATAAAGGATATTACATTAGATGATTTTGAAATACTGGCTACAGACATTTCAAGTACTGTTTTGCAGATTGCAAAGATGGGACGATATGATAGTATTTCCATTATGAGGGGACTTGACCAAACATATAAGAATAAATATTTTGAAAGTCAAGGCAGAGTATGGTTAATAGATGAAAAGATTAAAAATGCAGTTAGATTTAAAGCTTTTAATCTACAAAACAGTTTTTTATTATTAGGTAAGTTCGACATTGTTTTTTGTCGTTATGTGATGATTTATTTTTCGAAAGAATTCAAAGAAGAGATTGTAAGGAAAATTGCCTATGCCCTAGAGGATGAAGGTTTACTGTTTATAGGGAGTTCGGAATTACTAAACAACAAAGATGACTATTTTGAAAAGAATTATTATCAAAATAGTCCATATTACAGAAAGAGGTGAAGAAGATGAAGATATTATCTATTGATGATTCTTCTATTGTCAGGAAGATTATTAGAGGTGCTGTAGAAACATTAGGATATGAATTATTGGAAGCATGTGATGGGATAGAAGGATTTTTGGTATTGGAAAAGGAGTATAAAAATATTGGATTAATATTATTAGATTGGAATATGCCAGGTATGAATGGATATGAATTTTTAAAAAAGGCAAAAGCAAATAATGAGTATAAAAAAATTCCAGTGATGATGGTAACCACAGAAACAGAAGAAGGAAATATTGTAAAATCTATTCAAGCTGGGGCAGAAAATTACATGATTAAACCTTTTACAATAGAAGAAATGATGAAAAAGATTTTAGAATGTTTAGGAAATGGGTGTTGATCATGAATATTGATAGAGAACTTGTAGAAGGAGCATGTACAAATGCTGTAAAAGATGTTATAGAAACGATGACAGGTTTTAATATAGATGAGCATTATAAAAATGATGAAGAAGACCACATAAGCACGGTGGAAATTTCGGGGATGATGTTCATTTTTGGAAAAAGGAATGCTATTTTTTCATTGTCTATGACAAAAGAATCAGCTGCCACTATCGTAGCTTATATGACAGGAATTCCTCCTTTTGAACTAGAAGATGAAGATCTATATGATGGGGTAGCTGAATTGGTAAATATGATTACAGGTAGGATAAAAGCTCAGTTAATAAATACAGAATATTATTTTGATTTAACACCACCTTTTACAATCGTAGGGAAGAATCATTATATTGTACATAAATCATGTGTTACAAATATATTTAAAAAATTCATAGTAGAAAATTTAGAAATAGATCTAAAAGTATATTACTTGGATTAATATTAATTGTAGTTGATAGAGAAACTTCATTAGGGAATATTAGTGTGAATCTAGGATTTGAAATGTGAGGAGAATGACTATGAGCTATAGTATTTTAATTGCAGATGATATGTTTGTAAATAGAATGCTTATGAAAGCATTATTACAGAAAAAATTAAAAGATAGTATATATTATGAAGCAAAGGATGGCAATGAAGCATTAGAAATAGTTAAAGAAAGAGAAATTGATTTGATCATACTTGATTTAATGATGCCTGAGAAGGATGGATATGAAGTATTGATAGCGTTAAAGTCAAATCCATTGTATAAGGACATACCCATTATTGTGAATTCTGCTTTAACAGATATAGAAAATATAGAAAAATCATTACAAAATGGTGCATTGGATTATTTTGCAAAACCACTTTCTCCAGATGAGATGAAAATAGTACTACCATTAAAAGTAAAAAATGCCCTAAAACATTATGAACAGAAAAAATTGATTAAAAAATTAAGTGAAAAAATAAAAGATGAATTAAACAATGCACATCTATTTCAAAATATTATGATGCCTAAGTCAAAGTGTTTAGATAAAATAGATATATATACTAGGTATTTACCTTCTATAGAAATAGGCGGTGATATTTTTGATTGTGTGATCCTAGGGGATGATATTTGGTTTATAATAGCAGATGTAGTTGGTCATGGGATTGCTGCTGCGATGGTATCTTCCATGGTAAAAGTGTTGTTTAATGATTGCATTAAGTATCATAATAATTCACCTAAAGAAGTATTAGAAAATATGAATAATATAGTGATAGATATGTTTGATCCTAGCGATTATTTTAATCATACTGCATTTACAGCATTTGTAGGATGTATAAGAAAAGATAAGTTAATATATTCAAATGCAGGTCATCCATATCCAATCGTATTTGAGAAAAAAGAAGAAAGGGTACAAATGCTAACGCAAAATGGTTTTATAGTGGGAATATTTGAAAATGCAAAGTATGAAAATAAATATACAAAAATTGAAAAGGGAGATGCAATTTTAGTATATACGGATGGGCTATTTAGTAAACGAAAAAATGGCGTTTTTGAAGATTGGACTAGTATGTACAATTATGTATCAGAAAAATTCAATTTAATAGAGACAGATCCTAAAAAATTTGTGGACAACTTACTTTGTTCATCTGATGAAGGAAATACAAAAGATTTTGCTGATGATGTTGCATTGATGTTATTTAAAATAAAGTGATTTAAAAACTAAAATAAAATGGGAGGAAGAATATGAAGGGAACTTTATTGGTCTTTTATTTAGGAGATGAATTGTTCGGAATAGATATCACAAAAGTAAAAGAAATCAATAGAAATGTAGAATTTAATCCAGTACCTGAAGCACCTAAATATATTGCAGGGCTGTTTAATATGAGGGGACAGATTGTTACATTGTTTAATCTTTCTGAAATTCTTCAACATGGAAATAGTTTGAATAACCAACAAACTTCATGTATTATTTTAAAAACAAATCCGAATAACCGCCATTATGTAGGACTTCTTATTGACAAAGCGAAAGATGTTATTACAATCGAAGATAATTGGTGTGAGCTTCCACCTGCAAATTTAGGAAATATGGAAGGTAAGTACTTAAAGGAAGTAGTAAAGTTTGAAGATGAGTTAATTATGATTATTGATTCAGAGCAAATTTTACTGAATAAATAGGGGGATATATATATATGAAAAAATCAAGTTTGAGAGTAAAAATTATAGCATTTGTACTTGTTTTATTTATTATTGGTTTTATGCTCATATCGTATAGTGGTTATTCGTCTGCAAAGAAAATAATATATGATGATATTGAAAAAATAGGAATAAGCAAAGTAGAAAAATTGGTTACATATGTAGATCAGCTTTTGATACTGTGGAAAACAGAAGTAGAGATATTGGCCACAACTGAAGAGGTAAAATCTATGGATTGGGATAGAATTCAAGGATATCTTTCAGAACGTAAAAATGTTCATAGTAGTTATAGTGTGATTTTCATAGCTGATACAAATGGGAATTCTAATACGGATAAGGGGGAAACTCTGAATATTTATGATAGAGAATATTTTAAAGAAGTTATGGAAACTGGTAAAACTGTTATATCAGAGCCAGTTATGTCTAAAACGACAGGGGTTCCTATTATTGTAATAGCAGCACCCATTAAAGATGATCTTAACAATGTCATAGGTATATTTGGTGCTACAATTGAAATGACGCAAATAAATTATAAAATAAATAAAGAGAAAGTAGGAGAATCTGGATATGGGTATATGATAAATAAAAGTGGTATAACTATTTCACATCCTATAGCAGAAAATATATTGAAAGTAAATACATTGGAGCATGGAAATGAAGAATTGGTTGAAATATCAAAGAAAATGGTTGCTGGAAAAAAAGATGTTGGGTACTATCATTTTGAAGGAAAAGAAAAACTATGTGCATATGCACCTGTGAAATCTACCGGATGGTCTATTGCTATGACTACTATTAGAAGTGATTTATTAGGGAATGTAAATGCAATGAGAGATAGATTTATACTAATAACAATAATATTAGCAGTTATTATTGCTGTTTTTTTAAGCATTGTAATTAAACGAAGCTTAAAGGTTCTTGTTGATACAACGGATATGATGAAAAAAATTGCTAGTGGGGATGCAGACCTTACGAAAAGAATAGAAGTATTATCTGAAGATGAAGTTGGAAAATTGGCAAAATATTTTAATCAGTTTATGGACAAGGTAGAGGAAATAAATGAAGATGCCCAAAGAAAAGTAGCCTATCTTAATAATATTCCCACAGGGGTTTTAGCAGTGGATACAGAACATACACTTTTATATGTAAATCCATCAGCAGCAAAAGTTATTGGGAAAACACCTAATGAATGTATAGGAAAAAAGAGAGAGGCATTATTTAGATCTGATCACACCAATACGAAGGATTGTCAATTAACAAGAGCATTAAAAGAAAATGGTATTTTTACAGGAAATACAATTGGACAGACGCCCTTTGGCGATTTGCCTATTCGTTATACAGGAGCACCTATTAAAGATGAAAATGGAAATATTATTGGAGCATTAGAATACTTTATTGATATAACAGAAGAAAATAGAGCAGTAAATACGATTGAAAAATTAGTAAATGATGTATTAGAAGGAAAACTTGATACAAAAGGAAATCCTGATGAATTTAAAATTATTGGATTTAAAAAAGTGATTGAAGGTATAAATGATACATTAGAAGCCTTTGCAGAGCCTATAAAAGAAGCATCGAATGTCTTGGATAAAATGGCTAAAGGAAATTTCTCAGTTCCTATGAAAGGAGATTACAAGGGAGATTTTGCTGGAATAAAAAATGCATTGAATCACTCTATTTTATCAATAAAAGAAATGATAGAAGATATACATACGACTACAAAGACATTAAATGAATCATCAAAAGAATTACTAATAGTTTCAGATACTATGGCATCTAATAGTGAGGAAATGAATGCACAAACAGATATTGTGAGCAGTACATCAGAAGAAATTTCAGTAAATATGGAAGAAACAGCAACAGCCTTTTCTGAGACAAGTGAAAATATGAATGTAATTGCATCCGCAGTAGAAGAAATGAATGCAACCATTAGAAATATTGCTGCTGCATCAGAACAAAGCTCCACAGGCGTGAATGATTCAACAAAACTAGTTGAAGAGATTTCTAATAGTATCAATATGGTATCAAACTCTTCAAAAGAGATATCTAATTCAGTGGGAAGTGTTGTAATAGCAGTAAAAGAAATGAATATTTCTATAAATGATGTAAGTGAAAATTGTGAGCGTGGAAGAAATATTACAGAAAATGCAGAAAGAAAAGCAAATGATACACAAGAAATTATGTATAGGTTAAGCAAATCATCAAAACAAATAGGAAAGATTGTTGATGTAATAAACGATATAGCAGATCAAACAAATATGTTAGCCCTTAATGCAGCAATTGAAGCAGCAGGTGCAGGGGAAGCAGGTAAAGGTTTTGCTGTAGTAGCAAATGAAGTAAAAGAGCTTGCAAAACAAACAGCAGAAGCTACAGATGAGATAAGCCAACAGATCGAAACGATGAATGAAAATACTTTAGATGCAGTAAAAGCAGTGGATACAATAATAGAAGTTATTAGAGAAACTACGAGTATAACAAATACAATAGCGTCAGCAGTTACAGAACAATCCATAACAACAGGAGAAATTTCTAATGCTATAGCTTCATCAGCAGATAGAGTGAATTTGATTACGAAAGAAATTGAAGGAGTAGCAAATAATGCAAAAGATGTAACAAGAAGTACTGTTGAAGTTGCAAAAGGTGTAAATGAAGTAGCTTGTTCTGCTTCTGAATTATTTATTGCATCGAATGAAGTGGCACGAAATACTGAAAAGTCTAATGATAGAGTACGTGAAGTTGCTAAGACTTCAGAGGAAATTGTAAGAAGCAGCAATGAGATTGCACTAAGTATTGGAGAAATAAGTATTGCATCAAGAGATACAGCACAAGGGGCAATAGATATAAGTAATGCTGCCAAAGAGCTTTCGGAGCTAGCAGAAAGGCTTGAAGGTCTTTTACAGAAGTTTAAAAGTTAAATAGCAAAAATCTGAGATCTGTTATCTCAGATTTTTATTATTTGAATATTTAATAAGAACTTTTATCTAAAGCGGTTAGAATTTGTAAAGGAGGCGTATCTCCTGCAAGACCTACTGCATATATCGTATAATATCTATTGAGTTTTACTAATTGATTTGGAGCGTTAAGTGCAACTTTATCTGTACCTGCTAAACGAAGTTGTATTGTATAATTTGCTGGGGGAATAATAAGATTTGGTGTAATTTCTTTAAATTCTACATTTCTAAATAGTATGGTTCCATCTGGTAAAGTAACATCTACCATAGGTGCATTAGGGGATAGATGTACAAATTTTAATTGTGACATTCCTGGCATCATGGCAGATGCAGTATCTGGTATAACAAGTGGTTTTATATTCTTTAGAAGGCCTGTAGCTGCTACTGTATAGTCTGAATTAGGCATTACATCCAAGCTTGTATTGATGACAGGTGTAGTGGTTGTTCCAGCAGGATAAACAAGGATGCTGTATTTACCAGGAATTAAAGGTAGATATTCTGTAAATTGTTTATATTTTAAGTTTTTAGCAATTAGTTTACCACTAGCATATACATCAACGGGTGGTGCATCAGGGGAGGCGTGGAGTATTCTTACGTATGAAGGAATAACAATGTTTTGGTAAGAATACTGCATGTAAGGATTATACATCATTAAAAATCAACACCTTTCTTAAATATCTATAATATAAATATGCTAAGTGTACTTGTTTTGTTACATAGAAAAGACTACTTATTATAAAAAAGTAGTCTTTCTATCTTAATTACTAGTTAAATATTTCTACGAATTTAATAGAATAAATATCACACATTAGTTCGTTATCTGTTTCGGGTTCTTGAATTACAACATAGCTAATTCCAACATCTAATAATTTACCCTCTCGGTCGATAAATAGATTGGTACCAATTAAAAATTCGATTTTTACATATTGACCAATTTTAGTTGTAAGAAATCCTTGTGTGTAATTAATGTCATCCTGTACAGGTGGGGGTGGTACAATTTCAAAATTAGGTGGTACAGTGATAGGTGTTTCGGGTTCAGTATCTTGGGGATAATCTGGCATAGCAGAAGAAGGTGTAGGTACACCAGGCATCATTGGATACATGGGCATCTTTGGAAAAAAATGATTTGGATAAGTATTGTTAAACATGGATAATCCTCCTTAATTATATAATTTAAAAGGGACATAATAATTATAAGTAATGATTAAGTTTGAGCATAAAGTTCTGTTGGATTATAGAAGCAATGTTGCGTTACTTTTACTTGAAAACTGCCTGTTCCATTTCTCGGGAATTCATAAGGACAAGCGGGTTTAAATGGATTGAAGTACCATAATGAATAACCAATATTAAATAATCTGTTACCTGAAAGTGCCCAATCAGCTATATCATAATGGATTTGTTCTGGTGGACTTGCCCAAATAGTTTGAGGGTTAGGAATTCCTCTAAGGACTGAGCGAACACAATCAAATTGGCCTTTTTGATAAATTACTTTTCGCACATCACCTTGATTCAAGCTATGGTATTCTCCATAGGGAACTCTAACTCTATTCATAATAACTGTTGCAACGCCTTTCATGCCATTTTCTCCTTCTCCACCAGCTTCACACTTTATAATTCTTGCAAGTAATTCTCGGTCTGAATAAGCCATGTTTTCTCACCTCACTTATAGTGCTGATACTATCATCCTATGCGAGAGATATAAAAGTGCTACAAAATTTTAAATAAAAGATAGTAAAGTGTTTGATTTTAGTTTAAAGTAAGGATATACTATAAAAAAATAAAAAGGAGTCGTCATTTGTGAATAAACTATTTAATGATTATAAATTTAAAGATTTTATAATAAACAATTTGAATGAGATGGATATAAAAGAACCTACAGAAATACAATCTGAAGCTTTTCCATATGCTTTAGAAGGAAAAGATATTATTGGAAAAGCAAAGACTGGAACAGGAAAGACATTTGCCTATCTATTACCCATGATTCAAAATATAGATGCTTCTCAAAAGAAACTACAAATGGTAGTGTTAGCACCTAGTAGAGAATTGAGTCTTCAAATTCATAAAGAAGCAAAGAACATTATCAAAGGAACAGATATTGTTGTAGAAGCTGTTGTAGAGGGAATGGACATTAGAAGACAAATAACAAAATTAAAAAATAAGCCACAATTGATTATTGCAACACCAGGAAGACTATTACATATGGCAAGTGAAAAGAAAGTGAAATTTCATGAGATTAAAACCATTGCATTAGATGAAGTAGATCAAATACTAAAAAAAGGTCTAAAAGAAAAAGTTTTAGCTGTTGTTAAAGGTACATTAAAAGAAAGACAAATTGTTAGTTTTTCAGCGACCCTTTCACAAGAAGCAAAAACAGTATTAGAAGAAATCATGCAAGATCCTATAAAAATTCATTTAGATCATGCAAAACCAGTTCCTAGTCGTATTAAGCATGAGTATATTGTTAGTAAAGCACCAACGAAGACAGAAACGTTGGGCGAAATATTAACGTCAATAAAACCTAAAAAATCTTTGGTTTTTATTAATAAGAATGAAAATGTAGATAGATTTACAAAAGAATTAAAGTCATTAGGATTTTTAGTAGGTGGAATACAAACGAGAACAAAAAATCAAGAGAGACAGCATTTGTTAGACGCTTTTAATAAGGGGAAATTAAGAATTCTTGTAACAACAGATTTATTTACAAGGGGAATGGACTTTAAAGATGTAACTAATGTATTTAACATGGATTTACCATTAAATAATACAGATTATTTGCATCGTGCAGGGCGTACTGGAAGAATGAACAAAGAGGGAGAAGTTATTAATATTGTAAAAGATAGAGAAAAATTCATTATGTATAAGATGATGAAATATTTAAATATTGAAGTGACACCTATACAGCTAAGACAAGGTAAAATAGTCACTGTAAAGGAAATTATTGAAAAGGGTTCAAATAAAGAATAATAAATGGTGAGTTGATGGAGGGGGAGAAATGATTAGTGAGTATGAGGTCGTCCTAAGACTTGTTTTGGCGGCTATTTTAGGTGGATTGGTTGGAATAGAAAGAGAAGCCCATAATCGACCTGCTGGACTTAGAACGCATATTTTAGTTACGGTAGGATCGGCCCTTATAATGTTGGTTTCTATGCATGGATTTATAGGATTGGGCGGAGATCCAGCAAGGTTAGCAGCACAAGTGGTTAGTGGAATCGGCTTTTTAGGTGCGGGAACCATTATGGTTCAAGGGAGCTCCATACATGGACTAACTACCGCTGCAAGCTTGTGGGTTTGTGGATGTATTGGACTTGCAATAGGGAATGGATATTATTTAGGTGGATTGATTACAGCGGGTATTGTATTATTTACGCTAGTGAGTTTAGGATTTTTTGAAAAAAGTATGTTTAAATCTAAATATAAGATGTTGCATATAATAGGACATGAAAGACCTGGATTGATTGGAGAAGTAGGAACAACAATAGGGGGATGTAATATTATTATTAAACATATGGAGCTATCCACTTCAGAAAATGATGAAATATCTGGAAATTTACATCTGGATGTTGTATTGAAGATTCCTTATAATTTTGAAACGGAGATTTTATTTAATAGTATTAGAAAGATCGAGGGAATCAAATGTGTAAAATGGGAAGAAGAGGCAAAATAATCACATATGGACAATAATAATAGTAAGGAAGGCGTATAGTATGAACAAAAATGAAAAAATGTTACCTATTATTGCAGGTATTTCATCCTCTATTATATTTGGGTTTTCTTTTTTATTTATAAAAGGAGCACTAGAGATGATAGATCCCATTGATTTATTGGCTCTTCGTTTTGGGATTGCTACATTATTATTACTAATTTTAAAAGCGGTAGGCATTATAAAAATTAATTTTGAGGGAAAAAATCTTAAGCCATTATTGATTTTATCAATTTTTCAACCCGTATTATATTTTATTTTTGAAACACTAGGTGTAAGAAGTGCTACAACTTCAGAGGCTGGAATGATGATGGCCATCATTCCAATTATGGTAACCTGCTTGGCAGCAATATACTTAAAAGAAATTCCTTCAAAGAAACAAGTGCTTTTTATTGGCGTTTCTTTAATAGGGGTAATCAGTATTGTATTAGCAAGTAGAAGTGGCAATGACAAGGGAACTATATGGGGAATATTTTTCCTATTTATGGCTGTCATTTGTGCAGCCATGTTAAATATTCTTTCTAGAAAGTCATCTGTAGTGTTTAAACCCGTAGAGACAACTTTTTTTATGATGTGTACAGGGGCAGTATTTTTTAATGTTGTGTCAATGGGTAAGCATTTTATAACTGGAACTGATATAGTATATATCAGTTTACTGGGAAATGAATCTGTACTTATTGCAGTATTGTACTTGGGCATTTTATCGTCTGTAATCGGATTTTTCTTAGTAAATTATGCACTTGCCAATATGGAAGCGTCAAGAGCTGCTATTTTTGGTAATTTAATTACGGTTACTTCTATAGCTGCGGGTGTATTGATTTTAAAAGAATCATTTACAATATATCAATTTATGGGATGCCTGATGATTTTGTTAGGTGTTTGGGGTACGAATTATTATGGAGAAAAAAAGAAGCTAATACAGGAAAATAATATGCGTATGGAGTAACTGGATTATATTAGACGATATTTTAAAAATATGTTATTATAATGAAGAATGCCATACATAAAGGAGAATTAAAATGAATAAACAAGTGCTGGCCACTGTAAGTGGAAAAGAAATTACAAGAGAAGATTTAGATTTTGCATTGATGCATGCACCAAAAGAGCAAGCTATGCAACTAAATACTTTTGCAGGAAAACAATATTTATTAAATGAAATGATTATTCAAGAAATGCTTTATTTAGATTCAATAGACAAGGGATTTGACAAAGAAGAAGCTTATTTAAAAGAGTTAAAGGTAATCACAGAAAATTTATTAAAGCAATATTCAGTAAAAAAATTAATTGGTGATATCAAGGTAGAAGAAGAAGAAATTCAAAAATATTACAAAGAAAACCCAAATCAATTTGTTAAGCCTGAATCTGCTAGAGCGAAACATATTTTAATCAAAGATGAAGAAAAAGCAAAAGAAGTTTTAAAAGAATTAAAAGAAGGAAAAGACTTTACAGAAGCTGCAAAGGAATATTCAGAGTGTCCATCTAAAGATAATGATGGAGATTTAGGATATTTTGAAAGAGGGAAAATGGTTCCTGAGTTTGAAGAAGCAACTTTCCAATTAGAAGTAGGAGATATGAGTGAACTTGTAAAAACTCAATTTGGATACCACATTATAGTTGTAGAAGATAAGAAGCTTTCAGGTCTTATTCCGTTTGAACAAGTAAAAGATCAAGTGAATAATTACTTATTAAGAACGAAACAAGATGAAGCATATAAAACATATACAGATGGATTAAAAGGAAACTATGAAGTTACTTCAAATGAAGAATTATTAAAATAAGTTTATAAGGGCCAGATCATATCTGGCTTTTTTTAAAAGGTTTAAATAATTATAATAAAGTTAAGAATAATGAATAGATTAAATTAGAAAGTGAGGATTATTATATGGAAGATAAAAAGATCGTTACGTTTGTTGATGAAGATGGAAAGAATGTAGATTTTGAGGTAGTAGACATAGTAAAGATTGAAGAGGACAAATATGCTCTATTAGCACCTATTGGAGAAGAAGATGATGCATTTGTATATAAAGTTGTTGAAGTCGATGGAAAAGAAGAATATATAGAGGTAGAAGACGATGAAGAATTTGAACGTGTATTAGAAGAATATGATTCGCAGTTTGACGAAGAATAAATAAAACCTTAGTGATTTTTTCGCTAAGGTTTTGTTTATCAGTTTTGATAAGAAAGGCGTGTGGATGTATGACAGGAAAAACAGATTTGAAAAATTGTACAATAGAGGAATTAGAAAAGTTTTTAGAGAGCTTAGGAGAAAAAAAGTTTAGGGCAAAGCAGATTTTTCAGTGGATTCATAAAGGGGTATGTGCTATTGATGAAATGACAAACCTATCAAAAGGGCTGAGAGAAAAGTTACATGAAAAATCATATATAAATAATTTAAAGATAGAGGATGTATTAATATCTAAAATAGATGGAACTAGAAAATATTTATTTACCCTTGAAGATGGAAATATAATAGAAAGTGTACTTATGAAATATGCACATGGAAATACCGTATGCGTATCTTCACAAGTAGGTTGTAAAATGGGCTGCAAGTTTTGTGCATCGACCATTGACGGAGTCATTAGAAATTTATCTGCATCTGAGATATTAGATCAGGTACTATGTATACAAAAGGATAGTAAAGAGCGGGTATCTAATGTTGTAATTATGGGAAGCGGAGAACCTTTTGATAATTATGACGAATTATTAAAATTTTTAGGGTTAATTCATCATACAGAAGGATTGAATATTAGCTTTAGAAATATTACTATTTCTACTTGTGGATTGATCCCACAAATGATGGATTTTGCAGATGAGAAACTTCCTGTTACTTTGGCAATATCATTACATGCGCCAAATGATGAATTAAGAAGTAGCATGATGCCTATAAATAATCGTTATCCCATTAAAGAATTGCTGGATACATGTAAACTTTATGTAGAGAAAACAAAAAGACGTATTACTTTTGAATATGCTTTGATAAGCGAAGTGAATGATACAGAAGAATATGCAAAAGAATTGGTTAAAAGGATTAAAGGAATGTTATGTCATGTAAATTTAATTCCTCTTAATAAAGTTGAAGAACGAGATTACAAGACTGCTCAAATGGAGCGTATAAGAAAATTCCAAGAGGTACTAAAGAAAAATGGAATAGAGGCAACCATAAGGAGAGAATTGGGTAGTGATATTAATGCTGCTTGTGGACAACTACGTAGAAGACACTTAAAGAAAAAAAACAATGATTAGACTATATGAAAAACCTATGATCATGGTGTATCATAGGTTTTTTGTATGCCTTATATAAATTTACTACCTAGATATTTTTTGATGTCACTTTGATCACTCAAAGGTGTAATAAGAACCTCTCGCGCTGTTTCTTGGAAATATACTAAAATTTCAGTATCTCCTTCAAGAAAAACCTTAGCTACGGTATCTTCTGATATTTCTCTTAGTTGATTTTGATAATGTTTCTTTTTTACAAGTTCTTTTGTAAAATAATTTCCTGTTAGTCTGATGATTTTTGTATATCTTTTCATTTTTACCCTCCAAATTATGTGTGTATGTAATAGTTAGTATAACATATTTTTTTTAGTAGATGCACGAAAATGTTCATCACCAAAGGTTGCTTATAGGGATATTATAATAGGGAGGTGATGAATATGAATAGTATGAAAATAGGAGATAAGGGAACGCAAGTAATGGAGATCCAATCTCTTTTAAAGAAAATAGGATATGATCCAGGGCCGATAGATGGAATATTTGGGAAAAAAACAGAAGAAGCTGTAAAGCAGTTTCAAAAAGATAATGGTCTCATTCCAGATGGAATCATTGGGAAGAACACATATAAAGCAATGGAACCACTATTGTTAGGATATGATCAATATACGATAAAACAAGGAGACACAATATATGAAATAGCCAAAAAATATTATAGTAGTGTAAAAAAAATTATGACTGCAAATCCTGGACTTAATCCATACAATCTTCAAATTGGACAGCAAATAATCGTACCCTATTCTATCGATGTAGTAGATACGGATATTAATTATACTTATGAGGTTATGAAAAGAGATATAGAAGGTTTAAAAGTAAGATATCCTTTTTTGGAGGTAGGCATAGGAGGAAAAAGCGTATTAGGCAGAAACTTATATTATATTCGTTTAGGTAAAGGCCCAAACAAGGTGTTTTATAATGGATCACATCATTCTCTTGAGTGGATTACCTCTGTTTTATTGATGAAGTTTATTGAGAATTTTTCAAAAGCATATGTAGATAACACAAAGATAGGAGATTATAGTCCAAGGGATATATGGGAAGAAAGCAGTATATATATCATGCCTATGGTTAATCCTGATGGTATAGAGCTGGTATTAAATGGTTTACACAAAGACAATCCATATTATAATCAGTTGATAGAATGGAATAAAGGAAGTACTGATTTTTCAAAAAACTGGCAAGCGAATAATAGAGGTGTTGATTTAAATCATAATTATGATGCATTATGGGAGAAATCAAAGGAGGCAGAAAAAGAATATGGCGTATTTGGACCTGGACCTACAAGGTATTCAGGACCTTATCCAGAATCTGAGCCAGAAAGCAAGGCAGTAGCTGACTTTACCAGAAATCTTGATTTTAGATTGGTCATAGCATATCATACGCAAGGAAAAGTGATCTATTGGAATTTCCAAAATCTTGCTTCCCAAGAAGCGAAGACAATAGGGCAATTATTTTCAAAAATGAGCGGATATGCACTAGATGAGACCTATGGAATTGCCTCTTATGCAGGATATAAAGACTGGTTTATTGATAAATATAGAAAACCGGGGTATACAATAGAAGTAGGCAAAGGGACAAATCCTCTTCCTATAGAACAATTTGATGAAATATACGCTGACAATGAGAATGTATTACTTGTAGCATCCATTGTATGACGTAACATAAGCTAAGGGGGATTATCCCTAGTAGTAAATGAAGCTTTATAGTATAATGATTAGGAGATACATTTATTTTAAATATACAATAATATTTAACGTTTTTGATAATTAATCATTGTCGAGGGGAGTTTTATTTAATGGATGGGATTCAGAATATTATGGTATGTGTTACGACGCAAAAGACATGTGAACGATTGATTAAGAGAGGTGCTGAAATAAGAGATAAACATAATGGAAATCTGTTTGTTATCCATGTAGCAAAAGAGGGAAAGCACTTTTTAGGGAAAGAAGAAGATGGAGAGGCGTTAGAATATTTATTTGAAGAGTCAAAAAAGTATGGAGCAGTATTAAATGTGGTTAGAGCACACGATGTGTTAGAAGCACTAAGAACTATTGCTAAGAAAAATGAGATAAATATAATTGTTTTAGGTGAATCATATGAAAATAAAAAAGAAAAAAACATTGGAAGTAATATAGAAAAATATATACCTGAAAACATAGGATTAGAAATTGTACCAGTTAAAGTGAGACGATAGATATAAATGATAAAAAAGGAGTATTCTAGTAGATGCAAAATAATAGATATAGAATTTATTCAGAGTATTTAAAAGCAAAATATGGTGAAAAAGTTTATAAAATTCCTATTCAAATACCCGTAACCTGTCCTAACAGAGATGGTGTGCTAGGAGAAGGTGGATGTATATTTTGTGGAGAAGAAGGAGCAGGATTTGAAAATTTAGAGAGTAGTATATCAGTAATAGACCAACTAAATACAAATATAAAATATATAAGAAATAGATATAAAGCAAATAAATTTATTGCATACTTTCAAAACTTTACGAACACATATGTATCCTTTGATAAATTTAAAGAATATATACAAATGGTATGTCAAGAGGATGTTGTTGAAATTGCAATATCAACTAGACCAGATTGTATAGACAATAGATATCTAGAATTTTTAAAAAAAATAGAGCAAGAGAAAAATATTAATATATCTATAGAGCTAGGGCTTCAAAGTGTTAATTATCATACGTTAAAAAAAATAAATAGAGGACATTCACTAGCCGAATTTATAGATGCAGTTTTAAAAATTAAAAGTTTTGGGTTTGAGATTTGTACCCATATGATTTTAAATCTGCCTTGGGATCAAGAGGACGATATTATAGAAGGCGCAAAAATTTTATCTTCTTTAAAGGTAGACCAAGTGAAATTGCATTCTTTATATATTGTAAAAAATACCATAATGTCAAAAATGTATGAAGATCAAGAAGTGGAAATAATAAGCTTGGAAGAATATGTTGATCGGGTGATTTTATTTTTAGAATATTTGAATCCTACCATTGTAGTACAAAGATTAATTGGCAGAGCACCTAAGGAAAATACACTATTTTGCAATTGGAGTACGAGTTGGTGGAAAATAAAAGATAGAATTGATGAAAAAATGGATGGCATTGAAACGTATCAAGGTAAAAAATATGATTATTTAAGTGCCAAGGCACTTAAACATCTATGAAGAATAGGGATAAAATATAGACTATATTTTATCCCTATTTTTTTGACTAAAAATGTATAATTGTGTATACAGAACCAATTATATATGTTATTATAATTATGAAATATAGCACATTGGCGCTAATAGTATGTATCAATTCGATGAAAAAATTTAAATATATGTATTAATATGAGTTTGGGAGGATGTTTAGGATGTCTGTAAAAATAGGTATTAATGGTTTTGGAAGAATAGGAAAGAATGTTTTAAGAGCGTGGTTAGAAAATCCAGAGGGAATAGAAATTGTTGCTATCAACAGTACGAGTGGACCAGAGAAGCATGCTCACTTATTAAAATATGATTCACTTTATGGAATATTACCTGAAGAAGTAAAGGCTACTGGAGAGAGTATTATCATAGGGGATAAAGAAATTAAGTTTACTGCACAGAGAGACCCAGCAGAAATTCCGTGGAAAGAATTGGGTGTAGATATAGTGATTGAATCTACAGGTAAATTTACAACAAGAGAGGGTTCTTTAAAGCATATTCAGGCAGGGGCTAAAAAAGTAATTATTTCTGCACCTGGAACAGATGTAGATAAAACCATTGTTATGGGTGTAAACCATAAAGAGTATGATAAATATCATCATCATGTTATATCAAATGCATCTTGTACTACAAATTGCCTAGCTCCTTTTGCTAAAGTAATTAATGACGAATTTGAAATTATAAAAGGATTAATGACTACGATTCATGCATATACCAGTGATCAAAGCATTTTAGATAGTCCGCATAAAGATCCTAGAAGGGCAAGAGCTGCAGCGGAATCTATTATTCCGACTTCTACAGGTGCTGCAAAAGCAATTGCGAATGTAATACCAGAATTAAAAGGAAAATTAAATGGCATGGCAATGCGTGTACCGACGCCAGTAGTTTCAATAGTAGATCTTGTTGTAGAATTAAAGAAATCCACAACGGTTGAAGAAGTGAATGAAAGATTAAAAGAAGCTTCATTAGGAAGTTTAAAAGGAATTTTAGGATACTCTGAAGAACCATTGGTTTCCATAGACTATAAGAAGGATAGCCGTTCTTCAATTGTAGATGGTCTTTCTACAATGATGGTAGAAGATAATTTACTAAAAATAGTTTCTTGGTATG
Source organism: Lutibacter sp. B2 (assembly GCA_015686845.1). Classification (GTDB taxonomy): domain Bacteria; phylum Bacillota; class Clostridia; order Peptostreptococcales; family Thermotaleaceae; genus JADPRS01. The sequence goes on along the minus strand of JADPRS010000001.1, from coordinate 190,993 downwards.
ATAATGAGTGGGCATATTCAAATAGAGTTGTTGATTTAGCTAAATACATAGCACAATTTGGATTATAAAGATTGAATTTATTAGAATATATATAAAACCATTAAAACACCTATGATGTATACATCATAGGTGTTTTAATGGTCTAGGTTTCAAATGAGTGAACTTTTTAAAATAGTAAATTAATAGCTTGAATATAAGACGAAGTTACTTTAAAATTAGAGAGGGGAAAAAAAATATCTAGATGAATGAAAATGCATTCTAGAGGTACTATCATAAAGGGATGTGAGTAGGGTGAGACAGTGGAAAAAGATTTTAATTACATATGAACAAGCAGTAGAAGAATTAAAGGTTAAATTTAAAGCCATACGATCAGAATTGAGACTAATGAATGAATATTCACCCATAGAATTTATTACAGGAAGAGTAAAACGAGTTTCTAGTATTATAGAAAAAGCAAAAAAATATGAAATAGCAGACCATGAGATCGAGGAAAAAATTGAAGATATCGCGGGCATTCGTATTATGTGCCAGTTTGTAGATGATATATATAAAGTACTAGAGTTAATTAGAGAAAGAGATGGAAAAGATCTAAAGATACAATATGAAAAAGATTATATAAAAAATCAAAAAGAAAGTGGATATAGAAGCTATCATGTAATTATTAAATATCCAATTCAAACTGCCTTTGGACAAAAAGAGATTTTTGCAGAAATTCAAATTCGAACGTTGGCTATGAATTTTTGGGCGACTATAGAACACTCTATCAATTATAAATACAAAAAAAATATACCTAAAAAAATTAAAGAACGCCTAAAAAAATCTGCCGAAGCAGCACATCAATTAGATGAGGAGATGTGGCAGATTAGAGATGAAGTTATTAATGCACAGAAGTTGTTTGAAGTTAAATCGGATACGGTATCAAGTGTTGTTAATAATATACAAATGCTAAGAGTAATTGGGAAAGATGTTGAAGCGGATCAATTCCAAAAAGAATTTGATGATACGTGGGACATTGGAAATTTTATGGAATTAAAAAAGCTAGGAGATAGAATCAAATATATAGTAGATAAATATCAAGCTTTTGAATAAGAAAAGTGTAGCTACACTTTTCTTATTTTTTTTGCTTTTTGTTTTTCTTTGAAATAGAAAATCCAAAATGTCCTATAGAATTTTTTAGTGAATAATATTGTCCATGGGAATAGCATATAGGTTTTGCTTGATCTAAATTAAATTTACCTTTAGAATCTAGATAATAATCATCTACATTTACAGCTAATACTTTTGCTATGAACATATCATGTGATCCTAAAGAAACGATTTGCTCAACCTTACACTCTATATTAACAGGACTTTGTGCAATCATAGGTGCATTTATTTTACTCGCCTTTTGTGGCGTAAGATTCATCTCTTTAAATTTATTAATATTTTTTCCGGATTTTACACCACAAAAATCTGTTGCTTTAGCTAAATCCTCTGTTGTTAAGTTGATAACAAATTCTTTCGTTCTTTTTATCAATTCATAAGAATGTCTTTCAGGACGAATAGATATATATGTCATTGCAGGATCTGTACAGATGGTACCTGTCCAAGCGATGGTAATGATATTGTAGTTTTCTTCAGAATCACCACAGCTTACCATAACAGCAGGGACTGGATAAATCATTGTACCAGGTTTCCATGTTATTTTTGCCAACTAAATTCCTCCCTTATATAATCGTCATTATTTCTTCAATTGGTTTTCTAGAAGGGCTTTTTAGTTCTCCATCTGGAACACCTAGTGGGGTTAATAAAGAAAGGAAGTATCCTTCTTTTTCAAAACCAACAAATGATTCGATTTCTTTTGCTGCATAATTAGAGCTAGTCATCCAACAAGTTCCATAACCCATTTGTGTTGCGGCTAACATTAGATTTTGAACTGCTGCACCGATATTTTGAATAGCAGGGTTAGGTCTTAGCAGCGTATGTATTTCTTCATTGCTTGCATTTATTTGTTGTAAAACATCTAATCCAGTAGGCGTATATGGACCAGCATATACTAAAATTAAAACAGGCGCTTTTCTAAAAAGAGTAGAAAATCTTACGAATTTAGTGAAGTTTTTTTTCATATTTTCATCAGTAAGTTGTTCTGCCAATTGAGCATTTTTCTTCTCTACGATTTGAGCTATTTCTTCTATTTTGTTTTTGTCAGTGATTACGACAAAATGCCAATTTTGAACATTCTTTCCTGATGGCGCATAGGTAGCGGCTTTGATGATCTCTTTGATATGCTCAGTAGGGATAGGATCATTTGTGAATTTTCTTACACTATGTCTATTGTAGATTAAGCTTAACTCGTTCAAAGTGAATCACTCCTTAAAAATTTGATTTCATGTGATATTATATAGCATTAAATAAACGAGTGCAATTCATGTACCCTAAAATAAATAGGACCTTTTGGGAGCACGTAAAGAAAGGGATTGATTTTTATAAGAAAAATGAATTGTTTTAGGGTATAATATATATAAACAACTTTTATAGTAAGGGTGTAATTATATAAACGTCGTTCCAGCAAGTATGAAGATTGCAAGTCACTCCTTATTATATAATTACACCCTTTTAAAATTAAAGGATGAAGTTGTTTATATATAGTTATAGGTAGTTATAAAATAGGATATTTGGATTATATAAAGTAGGTGAATATATGTCGATATTTGTAATTGGAGATTTACATTTGAGTTTAAGTGTAGATAAGCCTATGGATGTTTTTGGACCACATTGGGCAAATCACCATGAAAAAATAAAGAGTCATTGGATAGAAATGATTAAGGATGATGATCTTGTGTTAATTGCAGGAGATATTTCTTGGGCGATGAATTTAGACGAAGCTATGGTGGATTTAGAATGGATTCATAAGCTTCCAGGTAAGAAAGTTTTAGTAAGAGGAAACCATGATTATTGGTGGGCATCCATAACGAAGATGAATAAACTATTTGATGATATGGTATTTCTTCAAAATGATTCTTTTATGTATGAAAACATTGCCATATGTGGGACGAGGGGATGGCTTTGTCCAAATGAAAATAAGTTTACTGAAAAAGACAAGAAAGTGTATGAGCGAGAGTTAAAAAGACTTGAATTATCATTAGATTCAGCCATTAAGAAGGATTGTGAAAATATCATTGCAATGAGCCATTATCCGCCCACAAATGATAAATTGGAGCCATCTGGATTTACGCAGATATATGAAAAATATAATATTAAAAAAGTTGTGTATGGGCATTTACATGGAAAAGAATCTTTTGAGGTTGGATTACAAGGAGTATACAATGGAGTAGAGTATTATTTGACATCTAGTGATTATTTAGAGTTCAAACCGCTTAAAATTTTATAGAAAAATTGGGTGAAATGGATGAGAAAAAAATATTCTAATGGAATATTAGTTCGAACTTGTAAGAAATGTAAAAAGCAGATTAGTGATCAATCTATTCGTGACTACTGTCCAGAATGTTTTGAGAAAGTACAAGCAATTTTTGATAAAATTGATGCATACCTAAAAGAATATCCTGGAGCAACTGCATTCGAAATAGAACAAGAGACGAAGATTCCTTATCACGTAATCAATAATTTTGTGAGGGAAGGTAGACTTATTGAAATTCCAAATGAGTATTTAAACATGGAATGTAAAAGATGTGGTTGTTTGTTACTTTCAGCTCATTATGAATATTGCCCTGTCTGTAGAGAAAAAATAAAAAAAGAACTAGAATGGGCAAAAACACAATTGACAACACATGTAGATGCAAAAATGCACATGACACAACGGAATAAAAACGAACGTTGACAGCATTCTTTTAAAAAAGATACATAAATATACGAACGTTTTTAAAAAATATTGACAAAAAATCAATATATGTTATTATGATAGAGAAAGAAAAAATATTTATCTAATACAAAACACATGACTGACGGAAGTGGAATGAACCACATGGAGTGTGTTTGAAGATATGCCGACCGTCTGGGCTACAAGTCCGGGCGGTCTATATTGTTTTTGAAAAAAATCCCGGAATTGACAATTACAAGTCAAGGAGGGATTTTTTATATTTCTATAGGGATGAGAAACTTCATGAAATAATTAACAAAAAAAGGTTGAATTATTTAAAGAAATAACGTATTATACTTATGAAAGGTATATTGTATACAATGTACGCTATAAAAAATAAAAAATAATGATATTTCATAATATAGAAAAGGGAGTGGGCAAATGGAGGCATGGAACAGATTTACTAAGGGTGATTGGAACGAAGAAATTAATGTAAGAGATTTTATTCAAAAAAATTATACTCCATATGAAGGAGATGAGTCATTTTTATCATCTTCCACAGAAAAAACAAAAAAACTTTTCAAAGAGGTATCAGATTTATTTAAAAAAGAAATAGAGAAAAATGGAACATTAGACATTGATCCTAAAACCATTTCAACGATTATTTCTCATAAAGCTGGATACATAAATAAAGAATTAGAAGAGATTGTAGGGCTTCAAACAGATGCCCCCTTAAAGAGAGCGATTATGCCATTTGGTGGAATCAAGATGATGAAAGATTCTTGTAAAGCTTATGGATATGAATTAGATAAAGAGATAGAAGAGACTTTTTCAAAATATAGAAAAACCCACAATCAAGGAGTATTTGATGCATATACGCCACAAATAAGATTGGCTAGAAAAACAGGTGTTATTACAGGTCTTCCAGATGCATACGGTAGAGGTCGTATCATTGGAGATTATAGAAGAGTAGCTCTATATGGTGTAGATCGATTGATTGAAGATAAAGAAGAACAATCAACTTCATTAGAAATAGATATGATGATTGAAGATACCATTCGTTTAAGAGAAGAAATAAGAGAACAAATTAAATCATTATATGAATTAATTGAAATGGGTAAAATTTATGGATTTGATATTTCAAAACCTGCTAAGGATAGTAAAGAAGCCATTCAATGGACATATTTGGGATATTTGGCAGCAGTCAAAGAGCAAAATGGTGCTGCCATGAGTATTGGTAGAGTCACTACTTTCTTAGATATTTATATGGAAAGAGACCTTGCAAATGGTGTTTATACGGAAGAAGAACTTCAAGAGATGATGGATCATTTTGTTATGAAATTAAGAATGGTTCGTTTCTTAAGAACACCAGGTTATAATGAATTATTTAGTGGAGATCCTAACTGGGTTACAGAAGTTATTGGCGGTATGGGTGTAGATGGAAGAACCCTTGTAACAAGAGCTTCTTATAGAATACTTCATACACTATACAATTTAGGATCTGCACCAGAGCCAAATTTAACCATATTATGGTCAAAAGATTTACCAGAAACCTTTAAAAAATATTGTGCAAAAGTTTCTATAGATACATCTTCTATTCAATATGAAAATGATGATTTAATGAAAACTTATTGGGGAGATGACTATGGTATTGCTTGTTGCGTATCTGCGATGAGAATCGGAAAGCAAATGCAATTCTTTGGTGCAAGAGCAAACTTAGCAAAAGTATTATTATATGCAATCAATGGTGGTGTAGATGAAAAACTAGGGGTTCAAGTTGCACCAAAATTTGAGCCAATTACTTCAGAATATCTAGAGTATGATGAAGTAATGGAAAAATTTGATAGACTTATGGATTGGTTAGCTAAGCTATATGTAAATGCATTAAATGTTATTCATTATATGCATGATAAATACAGTTACGAAAAATTAGAAATGGCATTACATGATAAAGATGTTTTAAGAACCATGGCTTGTGGCATAGCAGGTTTATCAGTGGTAGCAGATTCACTTTCTGCAATCAAATATGCAAAAGTAAAAGTCGTTAGAAATGAAAACGGCATAGCTACTGAGTTTGAAATTGAAGGAGAATATCCTGCATTTGGTAACGATGACGACCGTGTAGATGATATAGCGAAAAATGTAGTGAAAACTTTTATGAATAAGATTAGAAAGTGCCCAACTTATAGAAATTCATTACCAACAATGAGTATATTAACAATTACTTCAAATGTTGTTTATGGAAAGAAAACAGGAAGTACGCCTGACGGAAGAAAAGCTGGAGAACCTTTTGCACCAGGGGCAAATCCAATGCACAAAAGAGATATGAAAGGTGCTGTTGCATCGATGAACTCTGTTGCAAAACTACCTTATAAACATAGTGAAGATGGTATTTCTTATACATTCTCAATCGTTCCAAATGCATTAGGGAAGACAAAAGAAGACCAAAAAAATAATTTAGCAGGATTATTAGATGGTTACTTTATACAAAATGGACACCATATGAATGTAAATGTATTTGATCGTGAAACATTAATAGATGCAATGGATCATCCAGAGAAATATCCACAATTAACAGTTCGTGTATCAGGATATGCAGTAAACTTTATAAAATTAACGAGAGAACAACAAATGGATATTATTAATCGTACATTCCATATGAGTATGTAATTATAATTATGTAATTTGGGGAGGGGATTTATATGAAAACAACTGCTAGTGTACATTCAATTGAAACTTGTGGAACCGTAGATGGTCCAGGAATTAGATATATATTATTTTTGGCAGGATGTCCACTGAGGTGTAAATATTGTCATAATTGTGATACTTGGGCAAATCATATGCACAAACAAATGACGATGGATGAAATATTGGTAGATGTAAAAAAATATAAGCCCTACTTCTCCTTTACAAAGGGTGGAATTACCTTATCAGGTGGAGAACCTACACTACAATATGAGTTTGTCACAGAAATGTTCAAAGCTTGTAAAGAGGAAGGAATTCATACTTGTTTGGATACTTCAGGATATTGTGATATAGATAAAGCTGAGAAATTTTTACCTTATACAGATTTAGTACTTTTGGATATAAAACAAATTGATTCTGAAAAACATAAGGATTTAACAGGTGTAGGTAATGAAAAAACACTCCAGTTTGCAAAGTATTTGAGTGAAAAAAATATTCCTGTTTGGATTCGATACGTACTAGTACCAGGATATTCAGATGATAAAAATGATGTGGAAAAGTTATGCGAATTTCTTGTTACATTAGACAATGTAGAGAAAGTAGAAATTCTTCCTTATCATCAAATGGGTGTTTCGAAGTGGGAAGAATTAAAAATAGAATATCCATTAAAAGACGTAAAGCCACCTACAATAGAAAATCTTAAAGGTGTAAAAGAGATATTTTTAAAATATAAGCTTCCAATTCTTGATGAAGATCAGAAAAAAGCAGTCTAGAAATCCTTTTAGGATTTCTAGGCTTTTTCTTTACTAAAGAAATAAAGTAAATATGTTATAATAAGACGATATCCATAAACGATTTAAGGTGGGATTTTTATGAATTTATTATCTGTAGAAAATTTAAGTAAAAGTTATGGCGAAAAAACATTATTTGAGATTGACTCCTTTGGAATTGGAGAGGGAGAAAAAATAGGCGTAATAGGTATTAATGGAACGGGAAAATCTACTCTATTAAAGGTATTAGTTGGAATGGATACACCGGATACTGGGAAAATAACCATTACAAATGGTATAAGTATTGAATATTTAAATCAAAATCCAGCTTTTGATTTAGAGGCTACTGTATTAGAACAAGTATTTAAAGGAACTTCTCCTGTTATGCTTGTATTAAGAGAATACGAAGAAGTCATAGAGATTTTAGAAAAAAATCCAAATGATTCTGTATTACAACAAAGATTAATAAACATACAACAACAAATGGATGGTTTAGGCGCTTGGCAATTAGAAAGCGAAGCAAAAACAATTCTTACAAAATTAGGGGTTTCAAACTTTGACGCAAAGATTAAAACATTATCAGGGGGTCAAAAAAAGAGAGTAGCTCTAGCGAGTGCATTAATTGCACCATCGGATTTATTGGTTTTAGATGAGCCAACCAATCATATTGATGATAAAACCATTTCATGGTTAGAAGAATATCTAAATGCACGAAAAGGTGCTCTTTTAATGATTACCCATGATAGATATTTTTTAGATCGAGTTGTAAATAGAACCATTGAATTAGATCAGGGAAAGTTATACAAATATGATGGAAACTATAGTGACTTTTTAATAAAAAAATCAGAAAGAGAAGAACTTGAGCGTGCAGAGGGACAGAAAAAACAAAATCTATATAGAAGAGAACTTGCATGGATCAAAAGAGGGGCAAAAGCACGAACAACAAAGCAAAAGGCTAGAATTCAAAGATTTGAAGTACTAGATGATTCTATTACAAATGATAAAACACAAGCTATGGAAATTTCAGTAGCAAGTAGTAGATTGGGGAAAAAGATTGTCGAGTTTTCAAATATTAGTAAAAACTTTGGAGATAAAAAGTGTATTGAAGATTTTACTTATATCATACAAAAGGCAGATCGTATTGGAATTATAGGGCCAAATGGTACTGGTAAGTCTACACTACTGAATATAATGGCAGGCAAAATAAAGCCTGATAAAGGGACTGTGGATATTGGAGAAACAGTAAAACTAGGATATTTTTCTCAAGAATATATGGATATAGATGATTCTCTTCGAGTAATTCAGTATATTAAAGATGAGGCTGAGTATGTAACTACCGCAGATGGGACAAAAATTACTGCATCACAAATGTTAGAGCGATTTTTATTTGATGGAACGATGCAGTGGACTTACATTTCTAAGCTATCAGGGGGAGAAAAGAGAAGACTATACTTATTAAAAATTCTTATGAGTTCTCCAAATGTACTTCTTTTAGATGAGCCAACCAATGATTTAGATATTGCGACGTTAACCATTCTAGAAGAATATATAGATGAATTCCAAGGGGCTGTAATTGTAGTTTCTCATGATCGATATTTTCTAGATAAGATGGCGGAAAAGATTTTTGTATATGAAGGTAATGGAAAAATTTTATATTATGTTGGAAATTATACTGATTACTATACAATTTATAAAACAGAACAAGAAATTTCACAAAAAGAAAAAATGCCGAAGGAAAAGAAAAAGCCAGAAAAAATCAAGGAAAAAAAGTTGAAATTCACATTTAAAGAACAACGAGAATATGAACAGATTGATGGTCAAATCGAAGAATTAGAAAATAAGTTAGAAGAACTAGGAACTAAAATAAATGAATGTACAAGTGATTTTGAAAAACTACAATCTTTAACAGACCAGCAAAATAAGGCTGAACAGGAATTAGAAGAAAAAATGCAGAGATGGGCTTATTTAAATGAAATTGCAGAAAAAATTAATACAAATTTGTAAAAAGTAGTTAAGTTAAAAACATCACTACATACAAATACTAAACTTAATTTAGTAATGAAAGGATGTATGTGGTGATGATAAGATTATGGATGATTGCTGTTGCGCCAGGGATTGCTTTAGCACTAGGGATATACTTAACGGATCGATACGATCGTGAACCCATTGGATTATTAGTAAAAGTATTTTTATTGGGTGCATTATCAGTAATTCCAATTGCTGTTATAGAAAGTATATTAGTAAGGTTTAATATTTTTAGTGGCGTTTTGGGTGTGGTTTATGTATCATTTATTGTTGCAGGCTTTACTGAGGAGTTTTTTAAAAGAAGTGTTGTATTAAGAAGTGCATATAATCACTCTGCCTTTGATGAAAAATTGGATGGAATTGTCTATTCAGTATTTTCCGCATTAGGATTTGCTACCGTAGAAAATATTATGTATATTGTATTTCGATTTTCAGCAAATGCATACATAGGATTATACAGAGGCATATTATCTGTGCCAGCACATATGTTGTTTGGTGTTACTATGGGATACTATCTTTCAATAGCAAAATTTTCTATGGATGAAGAAATTCGCAGAAGAAATTTAAAAAAAGCATTGTTAATCCCAATGCTATTACATGGAATTTTTGATTTTATTCTTATGTCAAAAATACCTATGCTTATGGTTTTATTCATTCCCTTTGTACTATATTTATGGGCTATAAATTTAAAAAAATTAAATAGGTACGTACGAGAATCCAAAGACAAACACAAAAGTATAATAGACAGAAAAGATTTTGATAAATAGTATAGGATTTATTATTGACGGACATAGGTTGAATGTATAAAATGATAAGGGACAATTACATATATAAAGAGGTGAGCACATGAAGAATAAAATTTTTATTTATTGTATGATTGCTTGTATGAGTTTGATGATTGCTACTGGATGTAGTTCATCAGATCCATCAGAAAGTAAAAGTCAGGAAACCGTAGAAAAAACGCCTGTAGAGGGTGGCAATGTTGTAATGATGATTGAGCAAGACATGGATTCATTAGATCCACATATTGCTGCTAGCGCAGGTACAAAAGAAGTAGTGTTTAATATTTTTGAAGGATTAGTAAAGCCGGATGAAAAGGGTGAACTCTATCCAGCAGTAGCTGAGCGTTATGAAATATCTGATGATGGACGAACTTATACGTTTACATTAAGGAAAGGAATAAAATTCCATAATGGAGATGCCGTGACAGTAGAAGATATTACATATTCTTTAGATCGAGTAATGGGCCTAACTACAGGAAAACCACTACAATCTGGATTTGAAAAAGTAGAAAAAATTGAAACAGCGGATGATAAAACCATTATCATTAAGTTGAAAGAATTAGATGCTTCATTACTTACAAATTTAACGGTAGCAATATTACCAAAGAAAAATGAAGGTCATTTTAAGGATCAACCAATTGGAACAGGCCCATTTGAATTTGTATCTTATGCGCCAGAACAAAATATTATTATCAAAAAGTATAAAGATTATTGGAAAAAAGGAATTCCACATGTAGATGAAGTAGAGTTTCGTATTATTCCTGATAGAGAAGCCGCATTACTTAGTTTTAGAGCAGGGGAAATCGATATTTTTCCACGTTTGCCAAATGATCGGGTTGAAGAATTAGGCGGACAGTTTACAACTGTTAACGGAGAACAAAATATGGTTCAACTTATGGCTATGAATAATAAAAGAAAACCTTTTGATGATATTCGTGTACGTAAGGCTATGAACTATGCAGTTGATGTAGATGAAGTCATAAATGCAGTTGCTTTTGGGTATGGCGCTAAATTAGGTTCTAATATGAGCCCTGTTATGGCAAAGTACCATCAAGAAGGATTAGAATCCGTATATGATGTAAATATAGAGAAAGCAAAAGGGTTATTAAAAGAAGCAGGATATGAAAATGGATTTAAAACAAAGATTGCTATTCCATCAAACTATCCATTTCATGTAGATACAGGACAAGTAATTGTAGAACAATTAAAGAAAGTAGGAATTGACGCACAGATTGAACTTGTAGAGTGGGGTGTATGGCTAGAACGTGTTTATAATAATAGAGATTATGACATGACCATCCTTTCTTTAACTGGAAAGCTAGATCCATATAATATTCTTGTAAGATATCAATCAGATTATAGTAAAAACTTTATGAATTATAATAATAAAGAATATGATGAAATTATAAAAACTGCTATAAAAACCAATGATGATAAAAAACGTGTTTTACTATATAAAGAAGCACAAAAGAAATTAACAGAAGATGCAGCAGCTGTATATATTATGGATCCACAGTTTACAGTAGCAATGAATAAAAATATCAGTGGATATAAGATGTATCCAATTTATATTCAAGATATGTCATCTATTTACTATACGAAATAAAAAAATAGATAGGGGAATAGGTTATGAATTATTTGCTAAGGAGAGGATGTACGTTAATTATTACGTTATTGTTTGTTTCAATGATAACTTTTGTTCTCTTTCAGCTTATACCAGGTGATCCAGCACTTGCAATTTTAGGATTAGATGCAGAAGAAGGCCAAATTCAAGAATTGCATGCACAATTGGGATTAGAGTTACCTATGCATATGAGATATATTCATTGGATGTCAAATGTGCTTAAAGGAGATTTTGGTGCGTCTATTCGATTCTCAAGGCCAGTTGTTGATTTGATTTATAGTAGATTGCCAGTTACCTTATCCTTAGCCATCATGTCTATAGGGATTGCCATTATTGTGGCGATCCCTCTTGGTATTTTAGCGGTTAGGTCTCATAATAAAGGGAGTGACTATTTAATTTCTATTATTACACAATTGGGAATGGCAATTCCTTCATTTTGGCTAGGAATTATATTTATATTAATATTTGGATTAAAACTTGGATGGTTTATACCAGGTAGATACATTCCTTGGAATGAAAGTATGATAGGGGCTTTTAAATCATTATTATTTCCATCTTTAGCAATGTCCATTCCAGTTATAGCAGTAATTATAAGGTATTTACGAACGAGTTTGTTAGAACAAATGAAATTAGATTATGTTAGAACTGCCTATAGTAAGGGATTTAGTAAAAAATTGGTCGTCTATCGCCATGTATTAAAAAATGCACTAATTCCAGTAATAACAGTTATTGGAATGATGGTAGCCAGTGTTCTTGGTGGAAGCTTGGTTATAGAGCAAGTATTTGCTCTACCAGGGCTAGGAAGGTTATTAGTAGCATCTATTAAATATAGAGATATTTTTCTCATTCAAGGTATTGTTATGTACATTGCAAGTGTAGTAATAGGTATTAATTTTATTATTGATATATTATATAAATCACTAGATCCTAGGATTCAAATAAAGTAGGTGAAGAAGATGAAGTTAAAGAAAAACTTAGCTTTATATATAGGGGTAGGTATTGTAGCGATATTACTATTTCTTATGATTATAAGTTTGTTTTATACACCTTATGATGCAAATAAAATGGTAATAGCGGAAAGATTTCAAGCGCCAAGTATAAAGCATTGGTTAGGCACTGATAATTTTGGTAGAGATATTCTAAGCAGAATCATGGAAGGATCACAAACTGCTTTTTATGTAGGAACCGTATCTGTATTGATTGCGTTAATAGGTGGAATTATTATTGGTGCATTGGCAGGTTATATGGGTGGATGGGTTGATGAAGTGGTTATGAGAATCATAGATGCGTTAATGGCATTTCCTAGTATATTGTTAGCGTTAGTGTTTATTGCTGTCTTTGGAGTATCCACACAAAATACGATGCTGGCTATTGGAATTCGTTCCATCCCAACATTTGCACGTATTGCCCGGAGTGGATTTATTCAATACAAAGAATTTGAATTTGTTAAAGCTGCAAAAGCAATTGGGGCAGGGCCTTTTCGGATAATGTTTATACACATTTTGCCAAATGTAATGTCCTCCCTTATTATTGCAGCATCCATGGGATTTGCAACTGCTGTATTGGCAGAGGCAGGACTTAGTTACTTAGGATTGGGTGTTCAGCCACCTCATCCGAGTTGGGGAAGAATGCTAAACGAAGCCCAAGGTTATTTAATGAAAGCGCCATGGTATACTTTTGCTCCTGGGACTGTGATTACCATGTCTGTATTGGGTTTTAACTTATTAGGAGATGGGATACGTGACATGTGTGATACCCGAAAATAGGAGGAATATATGAATAACATATTACTAAAAGTAGAAGATTTACACATTGCCTTTCATACTTCTAAGGGGAGTCTTCCAGCTATTAAAGGCGTATCTTTTGAGGTTGAAGAGGGAGAAATACTGGGAATTGTAGGGGAATCTGGATGTGGAAAAAGTATTACTTCATTAGCGTTAATGGGGTTATTGCCCCAAAATTCGGAGATTGTAAGTGGTAATATATACTTTGAAAATAAAAATATTAATTCCTTAAAAGAAGAAGATATGCAGAAATTGCGAGGTAATGAGATCTCTATGATTTTTCAAGAACCTATGAACTCGTTAAATCCTGTATATAAAATTGGGCATCAAATGATCGAAGGGTTAATTCTACATTTTGGTATTTCTAAAAAAGAAGCAAAAGAAAGAACGATAAATATGATGAAGGAAGTTGGACTAGCAAGAGCTACGGAAATTTTTAATTCATATCCACATGAACTTTCTGGGGGAATGAGACAACGGATCATGATTGCAATGGCCCTCATTTGTAAGCCTAAGCTATTGATTGCTGATGAACCAACCACTGCATTAGATGTAACGATTCAAGCTCAAATTTTAGAATTAATGAAAAAAATCAATAGAGAAATGAAAACAACCATTATTTTTATCTCTCATGACATTGGTGTTATTGCACAAACTTGTGATCGAGTTGTAGTCATGTATGCAGGGCAAGTAGTAGAGCAAGCAAAGGTAGATGAAATTATCAAAAGAGGTGCACATCCATATACAAGAGGATTAATGGAGGCAATTCCAACACACCAAAAAAGAGGAACACCTCTTAAGGCAATAAAGGGAAGAGTCCCATCGTTACTAGAAAGAGCTAAAGGGTGTAGTTTTGCATCAAGATGTGAAAAAGCAGTGAAACAATGTACTGAAAAAAAGCCCTTGTTAAATAGCATAAAAGACAAGCATCAAGTAAGATGCTTTTTAGCACAGGAAGAAGGAGAAGCTTAGGCTATGAAAAATGAACCGTTATTAGAAGTTGAGTCTCTTCATAAACATTTTTCAGTTCCAAAACAAAGAATATGGGAAAGAGAAAGATATGTAAAAGCTGTAGATGGCGTATCCTTTGAAATTTACAGAGGAGAGACCTTTGGATTAGTAGGGGAAAGTGGATGTGGAAAATCTACTATGGGATTGATGATCGGAGGATTAATTTCACCATCAAAAGGAAAAATTTATTTTGAGCGAAATATAATTACAGGTAGTGGGAAAAATTTTTCCAATAAAATTCGTAGAAATATGCAAATTGTTTTTCAAGACCCTTATGCATCTTTAAATCCAAAGAAAAAAATTGGATGGACGTTAGAAGAGCCGTTAGTGATTTATAGAGAAGGAAATAAACAAGAAAGACAGAAAAAAGTCTATGAAATGATGGAACTAGTGGGATTAGAAGAAAGTATTGCAAATCGATATCCCCATGAATTGAGTGGAGGACAACGTCAACGTATTGCTATTGCTAGAGCATTGATGTTAAACCCTCAGTTTATTATAGGAGATGAACCCGTATCTGCTTTAGATGTTTCGATACAAGCTCAAATTTTAAATTTGATGAAAAGATTGCAATCAAAATTGAATTTAACCTATTTATTTATTTCACATGATTTAAATGTTATTCATTACATGAGTGATAGAGTTGGTGTTATGTACTTGGGAGAAATAGTCGAAAAGGCCCATGTAGAGAAAATTTATGAAAGAGCTTATCATCCTTATACAAAATCATTATTTTCTGCAATACCTTCTATCGAACCAAATACTAATAGTGAAAGAATCATATTAAAGGGCGATGCACCAAATCCAGTATGTCCACCAACGGGATGTAGATTTCACCCAAGATGTCCTTATGCCATGGATGTTTGTAGTAAAAATTCTCCACAAAATATAGAAGTAGAAAAAGGTCACTTTGTTAGATGTCATTTATATAATAAATAATAAAAGGATAAATTTGAAGAGCTATAGTATTTTTAGAAAGTGGGGGATGAAAGGTGTTGGATCAAGTAAAAGCAGTGATTTTTGACTTAGATGGAACGTTAGTAGATTCTATGTGGATTTGGAAACAAATAGACATTGAATACTTAGAGAAAAGAAATATTGATTTTTTAAGCCTACCACATTTAGAGTTACAAAAGGAAATTGAGGGAAAGAGTTTTACTGAAACAGCAAATTACTTTAAAAAACGATTTAATATAGCAGACTCTATAGATGAAATAAAGAACGAATGGTTAGATATGGCTAGAGATTTTTATGCAAATAGAATAATACTCAAAGACGGAGTAAAACTATTATTAGACAAGCTAAAAGCTAAAAATATAAAAATAGGAATTGCAACTAGTAATTCAAGAGAATTGGTTGAGGCTGTTCTAAAGAGCAATAAAATAGAACACTATTTTGATGGAATTAGAACATCATGCGAAGTAGATAGAGGAAAGCCATATCCAGATGTGTATTTAAAAGCAGCAGAAGATTTAGGTGTAGAACCTCTATGTTGTTTGGCATTTGAGGACACTTATGCAGGCGTGTTAGCTGCAAAAAGAGCAGGAATGAAAGTATATGCCATTGCAGATGAAGCATCACTGCCTTTTAAAGATGAAATTATAAGTGTAGCAGACTGCTATTTGGAAGAGTACCAAGAGATTGCATAAGCCGAGTTTAAAGAAACACTCGGCTTTTATGATAAATAGTAAGTAAAATATAAAGTAAATTTTAAGGAGAGCAATAGATAATGAAAAAAAATGATATAGTAGAAGTTAAAATTGAAGATTTAGAATTTCCAGCGAAGGGAATAGGAGCTCTTGAAGGTAAAAAAGTATATGTAAAGAATAGTATTCCGGGACAAACGGTAAAAGTTATGATTAAAAAGAATCGAAAAGATCATGCAGAAGGTAAGTTACTTGAAGTAATTGAGCGTGCTGATATAGAAATAGATTCATTCTGTGAACATTTTGGATTATGTGGAGGATGTGCAAATCAGACAATACCCTACGAAAAGCAAAAGGAACTAAAAGCGAATCTAGTTAAAAAGCTGATTGATGATGCAGGCGTTAAAGGATATGATTTCTTAGGAATAGAAGGAAGTCCAGAAGTATACGAATATAGAAATAAAATGGAGTATTCTTTCGGGAATGAGACAAAGGGGGGAGAACTTAACCTAGGAATGCACAAAAAAGGAAGATTTACAGATGTAGTAACGGTAGATCATTGTAAAATCGTAGACGAAGACTTCAATATGATTCTAAAAAGTATTTTAGACTATTGCAGAGAAAAAGAAATTCCACTATATAATAATAGAAGTCATGAAGGATATTTAAGACACTTAATCGTACGAAAAGCAAAAACAACGAAAGAAATATTAGTAAACATCATAACTTCTACTCAAATCGTATGGGATATGAATGAATTAGTAGAAATGATTAAAAGCTTACCTATTGAAGGAAAATTAGTAGGATTTCTACATACGTTCAATGATAATGTAGCAGATGCAGTAGTCAATGAAAAATTGGAAGTATTGTATGGAAGAGACTATTTTTATGAAGAAATATTAGGGCTTAAGTTTAAGGTATCTGCATATTCATTCTTCCAAACCAATTCATTAGGAGCAGAAAGATTGTATAGCATGGCACTTGAATTTTTAGGAGATGCCAATAATAAGACTATATTTGACTTATACTGTGGAACGGGTACAATCGGTCAAATTGTTTCTAAAAAAGCAAAAAAGGTTTTAGGGATAGAATTGATTGAAGAGGCAGTCGAGGCAGCTAACAAGAATGCAAAAATGAATGATCTGGACAATTGTCATTTCATAGCTGGAGATGTATTTAAAAAGCTTGATGAATTAAAGGACAAGCCAGATATTATTATCTTAGATCCTCCAAGAGTAGGCGTTCATCCTAAAGCTTTACAGAAGGTTTTAAGATATAAGTGTAAAGAGATTGTTTATGTTTCTTGTAATCCAAAGAGTTTAGCAGAGAATTTAGCAGATATGCAAAAGTATGGATATGTAGTGGACAAGGTTAAGTGCATGGATATGTTCCCACACACTCCACATGTGGAGACAGTTGTTAGACTATATCGTAAGTAAAGAAAGGGGAAAATAATATGAGTGGAACGATACGAGCAAATATAAAACCAGGTATAAAAGTTAGAGTTGTACAAAAACAAGATCAGCGTTCTGGAAAATTAACAGAAGGTGTGGTTCAAAAGCTTCTTACAAACTCACCTAATCATCATCACGGAATTAAAGTCATGCTTGAGAGTGGAATTGTAGGTAGAGTTAAGGAAATTGTGAATTAAATATTATAAAGAACATCTAACGCTTATAAAAATAAGCAATAGTAAATAAACGTATTTATAATGGAGGAAAAAATGGCTAAAAATCAAAGTGTTCCTGGAAATTTTAATTATAATAAGATAGAGAAAAAGAATAAGAACTTTATGTATAAAAATCTTCTGAGAAGTAAGTGCTACAATAGCAATTTTTCAAATTCAAATTTTGATTATGCAAGTTTTAGAGGCGCACATTTTAAGGCATGTACTTTTTTTGGGTGTACCTTTAGATGGACAGAATTTATTGGAACAAATTTAAAAAGTAGTGTTTTTACAAATGCTACATTTGAAAATACTGTATTTGACTCCGTAAATTTAGAGGGAGCTAATTTCAAAGATGCACAATTCAAAAACACTATATTTTTATCCTGTAATATAGAGAAAGCTAAAAATTTAAATTTAGAAGATTTAAACATTAGAATTTTTCATGAAATGCCACAATTAGAAATTAGCGAAGAACTTGAAATGGCTGTTAAAAATGTAATGAAAAATGACTATGTAAAAAAGGCAAGAGTTTTTGATACAAAAGATGGTGATTTAAACATATTAAACTTAATGATCTTATTAGATAACTTTGATGAGTCAACGTTAATCAAAGGATTAAATATCATTGAAGTTCAACTAGATAGAGATTTTTATACATTGAGTTATGTAATTAAATTACTAAAAAATTACCAAATAGATGGAACTCTTTAATATAAGTGAGAAAGGATGAGTGATATGGCAGGATTTAAGTATGACATAACAGAAGAGATTGCAGTAATATCTGAATCAGCGAAAGGTTGGAATAAAGAATTAAATCTTATTAGCTGGAATGATAGAGAACCAAAATATGATTTGAGAGACTGGTCACCTGAACACGAAAAGATGGGAAAAGGAATAACGTTATCAAAAGAAGAACTTAAAAAGTTAAGGGATGTATTAAACGAAATGAGTTTATAATATAAAGAGCGGCTAAAGAATGAAATGTGAGGGAAAAATAGAATGCATAAAATGAATTTTAGAGATTTTGGTTTGGATAAAGAAATATTAAAAGCACTAGAAAAATTAGAATATGAAATGCCAACAGCGGTTCAACAACAAGTTATACCTTTTGTTCTTGAAAATAGAGATATAATCGTCAAATCGAAAACAGGTAGTGGAAAAACTGCATCTTTTGCTATTCCTATTTGTGAAAAAATAGAATTAGAACAAAGAAATTCACAGGTACTAGTGCTTACGCCAACTAGAGAATTAGCAGTACAAGTAAAAGAAGATATTGCTTATATAGGGAGATTTAAAAAAATAAGATGTGCTGCAATTTTTGGTAAACAACCTATAGAAATGCAAAAAAGAGAACTAAGACAGCGCGTACATGTGATCGTGGCTACCCCAGGTAGGATTTTAGATCATATGGAAAGAAAAAATGTTAATTTAGAAGAAATAAAGTATCTTATTATAGATGAAGCTGATGAAATGCTTAATATGGGTTTTATAGATCAAGTAGAAGCAATTATAAAAACCTTACCTCTGAATAGGGCAACTATGTTATTTTCTGCAACAATGCCTGAAAAAATCGAAGAAATATGTAATCAATATATGATTGATCCTAAGCGAATTGAAGTTGATTCAAAGGATTCTACTACAGAAAAAATTGAACAAGCTTATTATGAAGTGGAGGAGCATAGAAAATTTAATCTTATAAATAAAATAATCTATACAGAGAGACCATCTCGTTGCATTATATTTTGTAATACAAGAGAAAAGGTTGAAAATATTATAAGACAGATGAAAAATGAAAAATATTCATGTAGAGGATTGCATGGAGGGATGGAACAAGGAGAACGATTAAATACAATGCAAAGATTTAAGCGAGGACAATTTGATTTTTTAGTGGCAACGGATGTGGCTGCTAGAGGAATACACATAGATGATGTTACCCATGTTATAAATTATGATATTCCAGTAGAAAAAGAAAGCTATGTTCATAGAATTGGAAGAACTGGAAGAGCGGGTAATGGAGGGATCGCTATTACTTTTGTGTCTCAGGGTGATGTGGAGATGCTAAATGACATTGAGGAATATATAAAGCATGAAATACCTAAAAGAGAAAAAGAAGCAATTCAAGAAGGCGAAAGGATTTTTGAAAAACAGATTACACATAAAGCAAAAGGAGATAGAAGCGATAAGATCAATAGAGAAATTACTAAAATACGTATAAATGCAGGAAAAAGGAAAAAAATGAGACCAGGAGATATCCTTGGAGCAATTAGTAATATGGAAGGAATTATTCCAAAGGATATCGGTATCATTGATGTACAGGATACTTGTTCATATGTAGAGATCTTTGGTAAAAAAGGTGATTTTGTATATGAAGAACTTCAGAGTACCAAAATTAAGGGTAGGATATTTACTGTTAAGAAAGTAAGATTTCGTAGTTTTTAAAAATGTATAGGTTGAAAACACTAGGATACCATATAGTTAAAAATCCACATAGCATGGGCTGTATAAGGAATAATCTGGATAGATAAAGGTACAAATAAAATTTTTCTATATACAACAGGATATTTATATTGTTCTACATATTTTAATAGAGAAATAAAGAACAAACTATAGAGTACTCTTATTAGAAAACCCTTATAAAAAGGCATTTCCATAAATTTTAGCATAAGGGGATTTGCTTCTTCAATCGTTCTAAGTACATACATTCCATAGTAAGTTAAAGGGTAATCTATAATCATTAGAATAAATAATAAAGGTAGCATAATACTTGTAGAAATTTTTTTGTGTATTAATATATGTCTCATAATAATTCTCCTTTAATGTAGGATTGTATAATTTTTCTTTACTTATACATATTCCACATATGAAAGAATTAGAAATAGATCTATAAATTCTAATGTTTATCCAGAATTTTATCCTGTCAGATTGGTGTAGGATGTAATATATGATTGTAAAAGGGCGTGTTTTTGTGTTATTTGTCGTAATGATTCTAATGGTCATTGGATTAATAGGTATTTTTGTACCGGGATTACCTGGAAATGGATTGATTTTTTTATCAAGCCTTGGTTATGGCATGTTTACAAAGTTTGAGAAAATTAGTGTGACATGGATCGTATTTTTTGCAGTTATTACGATTTTGGCATTTGTATTTGATTATGTTGCAAGTTTATTAGGTGCAAAAAAATTTGGTGCTACCAAAGCAGGTATTATTGGAGGATTTTTAGGGGGTATAGCGGGGGTATTGCTGTTTAGCATACCAGGGTTATTAATAGGACAGTTTTTAGGTACATGTATTGGAGAATTATGTTATGGAAAAGAGTTAAAATTATCAATGAAATCTGGCTTTGGAACTATGCTGGGATATATGCTTGGTGTTGTAATCAATGTAACTATTGGTATTACTATGATTGGTGTATTTTTAGTAAAAGTTTTAAGATGAAAAATAGTATAAAAAAATACCGATTCAAAAGAATCGGTATTTTTTTATAAGTAGAAATCGTGTTGATTGATAGATTTATAAATTGTTCTATTGTTTACAATCCAAAAACTTTGTGAAATACGAGGGTTTAAGAAATATAGGCAATCACCTACGTTATTATATCCGTCTAGTGCTTGTTTGGCTACTTGGATACTTTCTTCAGAAGCCGTGTTATAGATGGCCCCATTAAGTACTGGTGTAAATTGAAATCCGTATGCTCGATCGAAAATAACATCCTTAATGGTATTAGGGAATGTAGCGTTGTTTTTTCGATTTATGATTACATTAGCAACGGCTAATTTTCCTTCATAAGGTTCACCCTGTGCTTCCGCTTCTACAATTTTAGATAGCCAATATATATCTTCCGTATAGTTATTTTTAGTTTTTATATCAACTAGTAGTTGCTCATCATCCCAGTTAACATTACAATTAAAAGCTTCTGCAACGAAACGGACAGGTATGAATGTTCGTCCATTATAAACAGTAATAGGGGCATCAAGTTCTACCTTTTTTTCATTTATGGTTGCGGTTTTTGAACCAAGGGGTAAGCGTATAGATTGTCCATTATTTTCTAATATGGCTGTTTGAGTAGAATCATCCCAGTTGATTTCTTTTATATTGAGCGCTTCGGCTATTGAACGGATAGGCACAAATGTACGAGCGTTTTCTAAATACGGGTTTTGATCTGGCAAGACTTCTTTTCCATCAACTTGTATAGAAATGGTTTTCCCGGCTTTAACAGGTTGGATTTTTATTATATTTCCTTCGTATAGTTCTTGTTCTGAGGAGTTATTCATTGATTGAAGGGTTTGTAAATCTTTATTATACTTTTGTGAGATTGTCCAGTATGTATCTTCTGATTGAATTGTATGCATAACATATGAGTCTGCATAAGTAGGAGCACTTCCAAAGAGTATTCCAATGCAAAGTATGGTCGATAAAAATTTTTTCATTTTTTATTTCCCCCTTAAATAACTAACTAAATTATATCATCGCTATTTTTTATATACAATGTAAAAATAATAGTGTATTTTCCTTAAATTTACACATTTTATTCAAGAGGTATTTTAATATTTTATAAATAGTTTATTTTTATAGGTGTGAAAACATCAATATATTTGATATAATGTTTCGTAAGTAGATAAAAAACGACATATATTTTGCTTGCGCTATAGGGGGTCTCTTAATGGAACTAGAAGATGTTAAATTGTCAAGAAAAAATTTATTGCCTATAAAAATTTCTTTGATTTATGGATTTGTAGGATGCTTGTGGATATTATTTTCAGATGAATTATTAAATAGATTAGTAAAAGATATAGTGCTACAAAATAGAATTCAATTATTTAAGGGATGGATTTATGTAATTGTAACAGCTTGTATGATATATATAATCATTAAAAGTGATTTATCAAAAATAGATACGTATAAAAGACAACTGTATAGGCAACGTAAATTAGTAGAAGATAAGTCCAACTATTTTTCGGATTATGATACAATTACGGGTCTTCCAAATAGAGGGTTGTTTTCAAACTATGTTTCGAATGCACTTAAAGATACTAAAGATGACAGAAAACTTGCCATCCTAGTCTTTGATATAGATAGATTTAAAGCAATCAATGAGACTTTAGGACATGTAATGGGTGATGAAGTTATAAAATTAATTACGAAGAGAATAAGTGATATGATGGAAGAAAAGCATATATTTGGTCGTATCGGTGGCGATGAGTTTGGTATACTGTTAACGCAAATAGAGGATGAAAAGTATGTGGAAGAATTTGCAAAGAAAATAATAAACTCTTTTAAAAAGTCATTTATACTTGAAGGATATGAATTGTACATAACTGCTAGCATCGGGGTGAGTATTTATCCATATGATGGAGATGATTTAGAAACGTTGATAAAATGTGCAGATATGGCTATGTATCGAGTAAAAGATATAGGTAGAAATAATTATGCGTTTTATACGAAAGAATTAAATAGAAACTCCTTAGAGAATTTAAAAATTGCAACAGATTTGAGATATGCAATTGAAAGAGAAGAATTTGTCGTTTATTACCAACCAAAAGTAGATATAAATAAAGATGAGGTTATGGGCATGGAAGCCTTAATACGTTGGAAACATCCACAATTGGGCATGATATCTCCCGTAAAGTTTATACCCATAGCAGAAGAAACAGGACTCATTATACCTATAGGGGAGTGGGTATTAAAAACTGCATGTATTCAAAATAAACAGTGGCAAGAAGATGGATATGAACCCATTAGAGTTTCCGTAAACCTTTCGGCATGTCAATTTAGACAGAAAAATATAGTTGAAAGGATTGTAAATATATTAGATGAAATAAAGCTTGATCCTAAGTACTTAGAATTAGAAATTACGGAGAGTACAGCTGTAATTGATATGGATTATACTTTAAAGATTCTAAATGAGTTAAAGAAACTTGGAATATATATAGCTATGGATGATTTTGGAACTGGCTATTCTAGTTTGAATTATTTGAAAAATATGACGCTAGATGAACTTAAAATTGATAAATCATTTATTCAAGATTGTCTTTTAAATAAAAACAATGAGAATATTGTAAATGTTATTATATCCCTTGCACATAATTTGAATCTTAAAGTTACGGCAGAAGGTGTGGAAACAATTGAACAGTTAGAATTTTTAAAGGAAAAAAAATGTGATAAGATGCAAGGTTATCTTTTTAGCCCCCCTGTAGCAAGAGAGGAATTTGAAATAATAATAAAAAATAATAAAAGTGTAAGCTCATAGGATTTTTTTAAAAAACTATGAGCTTCTTTTTGTGCTTAAAAGCATAAAAAATAAGAGGTAACAATATGAAAATATAGAATATCTATAGGAGATAGAAATAGTGGTTGAAAAGGGGGGAACGGAGTGAAAAAAAGATTTGATAAACTATTTGTAAACGGTAGTTTCTTTCATGAAAATGAAGAAATTAATTTTGTTGGAGTGAAAGATGGAAAAATTATAAAATGCGGTAATTCAAAGGAAATTGATCCGTATTATAATGATGCAGATGAAATTGTAGATTTAAAAGGAAAAGCAGTTTATCCAGGATTTACAGATGCCCATATGCATTTAATCGCGTATAGTCAAAAAAAATTATATGAAGTTATGTTAGATGATGTAACCTCAAGAGAACAATTAGTAACAAGAGTAAGAAATTTTATAAAGGAGAAAAATATTAAAGCAGGAGACTGGGTAATTGGTTCAGGATGGAATCAAGATAAATTTGATGATAAAAAATTTCCTGATAGATATTTATTAGATGAAATTTCAACAGTGCATCCTATTCACTTTATTAGAGCTTGTTACCATATCTGTGTGGTAAATAGTAAGGCTTTAGCAATTGCAAAGATTGATGAAAATACAATTTCTCCTGAGGGTGGAAGAATAGATCAAGATGAAAAGGGTGTTCCTACAGGGATACTTAGAGAAAATGCCATGGACTTAGTTACAGAAATAATGCCTGGAATTAAGGAAAAAGATAAAATGAAAGAGCTAATTATCAAGGGGTGTCAGGATTTAGATAAGGTAGGTATTACTACCGTCCATACAGACGATTTTCCATTTGTTGAAGATAAAGAGGTTTTGTGGCATGTATTTAAGGATTTAGCTACGAATAAGAAGCTACCAATTAGAGTTGTTCTTCAACTTAGAGTTGCAAGGGTAGAGGATATTTATGCATATAATAAAATGGGTATGAAATCTGGGTATAATATTAATAATTTGAGGATTGGTCCTATTAAGATTATTTCTGATGGTTCTCTTGGTTCTAGAACTGCAGCATTAGATCATCCATATGAGGATGATCAAGAGAACAAAGGGTTAATGCTTATGACAGAAAATGAGTTAGACAAATTGGTATATGAAAGTTTTACAAATGATTTTGATATGTCCATTCACGCTATTGGAGATAGAGCGATGAGAATAATATTAGAAACCTATGAAAGACATTATGATATGTATAGAAATAAGGGATTTAGACCATCTATCATTCATTGTCAGATTGGAACAAAAGAAATTTTAGATAAGTTTAAGAAGTTAGATATAATAGCAAACATTCAGCCTATATTTTTAAATACAGATTGGGATATTGCACAAAATAGAATAGGAAAAGAACGATTAAAGTATAGCTACTGTTGGAAAAAATATATAGATACAGGAATCCTATGTGTTGGAAGCTCTGATGCACCCATCGAAAGCTTTAATCCTCTCTATGGTATTTATACAGCTGTTGTTAGAAAAGACTTGAAGGGAATGCCAAAAAGTGGATGGATGCCAGAGGAAAAGGTAGAGATCAAAGAAGCTATTGATATGTTTACTATAAATGCTGCTTATCTTTCTCATGAAGAAGCGTTAAAGGGAAGTATAGAAGTGGGTAAGTATGCAGATTTTGTAGTACTCTCTGATGATTTATATAAAATTAATAAGGATTGTATAAAAGATATAAGAGTAGAAAAAACAATCGTTGGTGGAAATTAATAAGGCGAGGGATCAATCCCTTGCCTTTATAGATATTTAAAAATATAATTAAGTAAATCTATTGAAATATCAGCAGTTGCATCATTTACATCTAATAAAGTATTAAATTCAACAAAATCCATAGATTTTATAAGTTTTGTTTGGGCTAATGTTTTGAAAAATGTTTTTGCTTCCCTAATACTCATACCGTCCTTTACAGGTGTGCCAGTACCAGCTACTAATGTAGAATCTAAAAAATCTAAATCAAAGCTTAAGTGAATTGCCTCTATATTACGGTTATGGAGTTTTTGCATAATATCATTTGAAATATTTTCTATACCTTTTTCACGAATATATTCTGGTGAATATACATTGATTTTTTCATTTTCTATAATCATATTTTCACCTGAATCTAAATCTCTAGCACCTATTATAAAAATATTTTCTGGTTTGACTTTTTTTCCTTTAAAATAAACATTCGCTAAATCCTCATGACCTAAGCCCATAGCAGAAGATAAAGGCATTCCATGAACATTTCCTGAAAAAGTAGTATCATAGGTATTTAAATCACCATGGGCATCAAACCATATAACTGCTAGGTTATTGTATATTTTACTGGCACCCGATATACTACCAAGACCTACTGAATGATCCCCTCCAATAATCAGAGGAAAACAATTAAAGTGTAAAGAGGAAGCGACTAAGTGAGCAAGATTAGTATTTACTTCTACGATTGTTTTTAAGTATTTCATTTTAGGGTGATGAGAAAATTTATTATCTTCTTTAATATGTGGAACGTTGACATTTCCACAGTCATATACAGTATGACCATGTTTTGTTAAAAGATTGATGATATTTTTTTCTCTTAGTTTTTGTGGAGCATATTCATTGCCTCTTTTATCTGCCCCATAAAAAAGTGGTACGCCAATTAGATTAATATTCATATTCAAAACCTCTATTTTCATGAAATTTTTGTATATGATAATTTTAACACATGATTCAATGTTTTGTAAATATTCAATCTATTATTTGGTGAATCAAGTTTATCTTTTACAAAACTGATAGAACTTATAAATAAAGTCTTTATTTAAATTTTGAAAAACATATTCTTACTATATATGTACATAATATCTATATAAATGATAGTAGAGGGAGTATGAGATTATGATTAAATTAAAATTCACACATAAATTTATTATTTATATTCCATTAAGAGATGGAAAAAATAAAGAAATTCCTAAATCTGATATGGATGAAATATTAAATCATGTACTGAGAACACTCATTGATTTAAGTGGCGGAGCTACGATGATCGATGGTATTGGATATTGGAAGGATGAAAAAAATAGTATAAATACAACAGATACCAAATTGATCATGTGTTATTTCAACGACATGGAAAGAATGAAAAATATATTGATCAATTTAGCACTGTGGGTAAAAAAAGAAACAAACTCTAAAGCTATATGTTATGAAATCGATGATGGACTTTATATGGGATGAGGTATTTATTTTATAAGGTGGAGATAAAATTATCCCGTATTTGCCAATTTAATGATATAATATCAAGAAAATATAAAAAATAGTAATTATTAAAGAGGAGAGCTGTTGAACTTGGATAGAAAAAAAGTGGAAAATATTTTGGCTATGTGTATATTTACAACTTTTACAGGACAATTTTATTTCACTCCATTTAATTCCAATTTTAGATTTTCCCTTAGTGTAACGGTTCTTGCCCTTATGCTTTTATATTTTAAAGATATTCCCATTCTATTAGGTACAAATATGGTAGGTGGATTTGTTCTTGTGTTTAGATGTTTTGTGTATATGATTAGTAATCCACAAGTTACACTAGGACAAGTACTGGGAATGTATTATCAGGTAGCCATATTTTATATGTTTTTTGGAATTATGTTTGAACTATTTGATATTCGAGAAAAGATAAAAGTACCACAGTTGGGTATATTGTTTCTTTGGTTTTGTGAAACCATTCCAAATGTTGTGGAAATATCAATAAATAGAGAAAATATAAATTATGCATTTGAAAATGAAATTTTATATATTATAATGATAGGTATTTTAAGAACGTTGGTTACGGTAAATATTTATTATGTAATTATTTACTATAGGAATAGATATAATAGGGAGCAAAGTGAAAAAAAATATAGGGAGTTAGTCATGTTTATTGCAAATTTAAAAACAGAGTTATTTTTTCTAAGGAAATCAACCATTGATATTGAAGATGCAATGAGCAAAAGTTATGCTTTGTATGAAAAGTTAAGAGAGGATGAATTAAAAGAGGATGCTTTGTCTGTAGCAAAAGACATTCATGAGATAAAAAAAGATTACATGAGAGTTGCCACAGGAATAGAAAAAACCATTTCAGAAGAAAATAAAAGCTCTTGTATGGGTATAAAAGAGATCTTTGGAATTATTAGAGATAATACACAAAAAGTACTGGATATAACAGAAAAGAAAATTGTGTTAAAGTTTCAACATGAAAATAATCTTACAACCCAGGAATTTTATCCACTCATATCTATTTTAAATAATCTTATTATCAATGCAATCGAAGCTATGAACCAAGATGGCCATATTATGGTTACCCAAGTGATAGAAGGTGAGGATTGTATATTTAATGTTATAGATGATGGAAGTGGGATAGAACAAGAAGATGTAGATTTGATTTTTGAACCAGGATTTTCAACAAAATTTAATGCATTTACGGGTGAAATGTCAACAGGTATTGGACTAACCCATGTAAAACAGTTAATCGAAAAACACTTTAATGGAAGTATTATTGTGTGTTCAAGAAAAGATATAAATACTATTTTTACCATAAGGATTCCTAAATTTTCAATTATGCAAAGGAAGTGATTTGATGGACTTAAATTTTTATATTGTAGATGATGATAAAAGTATAAGGAAGGTTTTGCAAAATATTATATGTCAATTTAATTTAGGAGATGTAGTTGGAGACGCAGATAATGGAATAGATGCCATTGAAGATATCAAAAAATTAAATCCAGATATTGTATTGATCGATTTACTATTGCCTGGAATAGATGGAATAACAATTGTATCTAAAATAAGAGAATGTAATATGAATACACACTTTATTATGATTTCTCAAGTTACTTCTAAAGAAATGATATCAAAAGCATATACAAAAAGCATTGAGTTTTTTATCAATAAGCCCATCAATGTGATCGAGGTAAGAGCCGTAATTGATAAAGTAAAAGAAAGATTAAAAATGCAACAAGTAATCAAATCTTTCGAGAAGGCATTTTCTAGTATTAGTGAATTTCAAAAATATACAGGGGTAAAAGATAATAGTATTATTACTGACAAGGATAGACTAAAGAAAATACTTTCTCAATTAGGTGTTAATGGAGAGGCAGGAAGCAATGATATTATTGAAATGATCGTAATATTGTTAGAGGAAGACAATATTGCTAGAAATAATTTATTACACCAAAAAATGTCTCAGTTGTATGTATTGCTAAGTGAAAGATATAGTGAAGTGTATGATATGTCATTAAATACAAGAACCATAGAGCAAAGGATACGTAGGGCTATGAACAAAGCACTAAGTAATCTGGCGAACCTGGGGATAGAAGATTATAGCAATGAAATATTTGTAAAATATAGCAGTGTTTTATTTAATTTTAAAGAAGTAAGAAAACAAATGGATTATGCTAGAGGAAAATCATCCTGTGGTGGAAAAATCAATGTGAAAAAATTTATTGAAGGAATTATTGTAGAATTAAAAATGTAAAAGAATTAAAAAAACCCTAAAGAAGGGTTTTTCTATTCTAAAAGTGTATTTTATTTTGAAAATATATTTTAACCAACAATCATTTTTATTATAAATAGTAACGAAATTACATACATTAAAGGAGATAATTCTTTTTGTTTTCCAGTTGCAAGTTTTAATATAACAAAGCTTAATATACCAAATATGATACCTTCTGAAATGCTATAAGTAAGTGGCATCATTATGATTGTTAAAAAAACTGGAATGGATTCAGTAAAGTCGTCAAAATTGATCTCTTTTATAGGTGACATCATAAATAATCCCACCAAAATTAGTGCGGGTGCGGTAGCGGCTTGTGGAATCATTATAAATAATGGAGATAAAAATAATGCTAAAGCAAACATACATGCTGTAGACAGTGCGGTAAGTCCAGTTCTACCTCCATCAGCAACACCAGAAGCACTTTCTACAAAAGTTGTTACAGTACTTGTACCTAAAATTGCACCGAAGGTAGTTCCAACTGCATCTGCGAATAATGCCTCTTTTGCTCTAGGCACTTTTCCTTCTTCATCTAGCATATTTGCTTTTGTGGCAACACCAACAAGTGTACCAACCGTATCAAACATATCAACGAATAAGAATGTAAACAATACTGTAAGCATTTTCAAAGAAAATATATCTGAAAAATCAAATTTGAAAAATATAGGTGTTAAGGATGGTGGCGCACTTATAAAGTTTAATCCTTCTGGTAATTGTGTAACACCCATAGGTATACCAATGATCGTTGTAGATAGTATTCCTAATAGTAATGCACCCTTAACGTTCTTTGCAAGTAGGCAACTTGTAATAATTAATCCGATGACTGCCAATAGAGCTGGACCAGAAGTAATATGGCCAAGTGCTACGGGAACACCATCTAATTTACCATCACCCATATGAAACATACCTGTTACTACGATGCCAGCATTAAAAAGACCTAAAAATGCTATGAAAAGTCCTATACCAACAGAAACAGCTTTTTTAAGAACCAACGGAATGGCATTTATGATGGCTTCTCTGACATTTACAAAAGTAAGAAGAATGAATATAATACCTTCTAAAAAGACTGCAGTTAAAGCTAACTCCCAGGAATAGCCCATGCTTTTCACCACTGTAAAAGCAAAGAATGCGTTAGGGCCCATGGCAGGTGCTAATGCAAATGGAAGATTTGCATAAAGAGCCATTACTAATGTAGCAACTACTGCGGATAATGCTGTTGCTGTAAATAATGCGCCAAAGTCCATACCCGTAGATGATAAAATACTTGGATTAACAATGAGAATGTATGCCATTGTCATAAAAGTTGTAATGCCTGCAATAATTTCTGTTTTTACATTTGTACCGTTCTCCGTTAATTTAAACATGCGGTCTAAAGTTGAAGTGTTGTTCTTTTGTTTTGTTAATTCCATTGGATGTCCTCCCTTGACTAATAGACTTACTATCGTTTTTTAGTCCATAGTCAGGCAATTTACGGTTAGCTGGTAGAAACTTCGTGACCTTATTACACGAATTATATGGAAGTTTATATTTAGTTTGTTCGCCTATACAATAGTAATGTATTTATACCTCAGAGTCAATACTTAGACGAATTTTTATATGAATATTAGTAATATTATTTATATAAACACGAACCTTATTAAAAAATATAGCTGTTATATTTCGTGAACAATATATACATATAAAAAAACAAGTATGGAAAAATAGTATAGAGGACTTTTTTCTCAATATATATACAAATATGTTATACTGTAATAAAAATAATTTTATTTAAACATGAGAGTTTGGAGATGATATATATGCAGATGTGTTCTATTTGTAAGAAAAACTTAGCAATCGTATTTACGTCACAAGGAGAGAGTGAAAAATCGGAGATTAAAGGCTATTGCATGGAATGTGCAAAGAAAATAGGGATCCCAGTAGTAGATCAATTGATGAAGCAAGCGGGTATGAGTATAGAAGATATTGAGAATTTAACAGAACAAATGGGTGATGTGTTTCAAGATATAGATAAGGACGAATTAGGTAAAGACAATATGTTTACGAACTTTTTAAAGGGTGCATTTCCCAAAATGAAAGATACGGATTATGAAGAGGACCAAATAGACGAAGAAGACCATTTTTCAAATACAAATGAAGATGTAAAGGATAAGAAAAAAAATGAAAAGTTTAAAAACAAGAAAAAACATTTAGATACATATGGTGTGAATTTAACAGAAAAGGCTAAGAATAAGGAAGTTGATAAGATTATTGGAAGGAATAGAGAAATCGATAGGGCAGTACAAATTTTAAACAGAAGAACGAAAAATAACCCTATATTAATTGGTGAACCTGGTGTTGGAAAAACAGCAATAGCGGAAGGTTTGGCTGTAAGAATTGTTGAAAAACAGGTACCGACTAAATTGTTTGATGCAGAAGTGTATCTTTTGGATTTAACAGCTGTTGTGGCAGGAACACAATTTAGAGGACAGTTTGAAGGGCGTATGAAATCCATCATAAAAGAAGCTACAGAATGTGGCAATATTATCTTAGTTATTGACGAGGTTCACAACATTATGGGCGCAGGAGAGGTTCATGGAGGCGTTATGAATGCTGCTAATATTTTAAAGCCTGCGCTTGCTAAGGGTGAAATACAAGTAATTGGTGCAACGACGATTGAAGAATATAGAAAGCATATAGAAAAAGATGGAGCACTAGAAAGAAGATTTCAACCTGTACTCGTTGAAGAACCTACTATTGAAGAAACCATAGAAATCTTAAATGGTATAAAAAACTATTATGAAGAGTATCATGAAGTAAAAATATCTGATGAAGTAATAAAAGCCACTGTTCATTTATCGGAAAGGTATATAACAGAAAGATTTTTACCAGATAAAGCAATAGATGTAATTGATGAAGCTGGTTCCAGAGCAAATTTAAAAAATGAAGGGCTTATAGAGTTGGAAGCATTAAAAGAAGAGTTGAAAAAAATTCAAGAAGAGAAAGAAACTGCAGCAATGGATAATAATTATGAAAAAATTGCTCAATGTAAAATGAGTGAATTTAAAATTAATGAAAAAATGAATGAAATTCAAGAAAAATCTAGTAATGTAGAAATTACGATAGAAGATGTTGCCTTTGTAATCGAGGCTTGGACTAAAATTCCAGTACAAAAGATTACGGAAGAGGAAGCTGAGAAGTTATTAACTTTGGAAGAACGATTACATACAAGAATTATAGGGCAAGATGAAGCCATTATAAGTTTATCTAAAACAATAAGACGTAATCGTGCAGGATTTAGAAAAAAGAAAAAGCCTGCTTCATTTATTTTCGTAGGACCTACAGGCGTTGGAAAAACAGAAGTAGTAAAAGCACTTGCGTATGAGCTTTTTGGAAGCGAAGAAGCTATGATCAGGGTTGATATGTCTGAATATATGGAGAAACATACGGTTTCGAAGTTGATTGGAGCACCTCCAGGATATGTAGGATATGATCAAGGCGGGCAACTTACTGAAAAGGTAAGAAGAAAGCCTTATTCTGTTATTCTCTTAGATGAAATTGAAAAAGCACATGTAGATGTGTTTAATATGCTTTTGCAGATTCTTGAAGATGGAAGATTGACAGATAGTCAAGGTAGAGTTGTTTCTTTTGAAAATACTGTAATTATTATGACATCCAATGCAGGAACTAATTTTAAATCAAGTCAAATAGGTTTTGGTAAGGATACTTATAGTGATTTGGAAAATGAAATGAAAGAGGCATTAAGAAAAATATTTAGACCAGAATTT
Organism: Lutibacter sp. B2; assembly: GCA_015686845.1. Classification (GTDB taxonomy): domain Bacteria; phylum Bacillota; class Clostridia; order Peptostreptococcales; family Thermotaleaceae; genus JADPRS01. The sequence continues at coordinate 157,680 of JADPRS010000001.1, read as the reverse complement.
TTAAATAGAATAGATGAAACCATAGTATTTACTAGTCTTACGAAAGGACAGCTTCGTCAAATTATAGATTTAATGATGAAAGAAGTAATGGATGAAGTAAAGGAAAAAGATATGACCATAGAAATTTCAGAGGAAGTAAATGAATTTATATTAGAAAAGGGATATGATGATAAATATGGTGCTAGACCTTTAAGAAGAACGATTCAACGATATATTGAAGACGAAATTGCGGAAGCATATCTTCAAAATAGATTTAAAGAAGGTAATCATATCAAAGTGAATGTAGAAGATGGAAAAATAGTTCTAGTATAAACATTTAAAAACCCCATTGTAGAATGATGGGGTTTCTCAGTGAAATAAACGAAAGACAAAATTAAAGGAGCGATAGGATGAAGAAAAGGAAAGTAGACGTAGAAGAAAAATTACCCATTTTAGAAACGATCCCTTTAAGTGTACAGCATCTTTTTGCAATGTTTGGTGCATCGGTACTAGTACCCACTATATTTAACATTAATCCAGCTATTGTATTACTATTTAATGGGATAGGAACTTTGTTATTTATACTGATTACTAAGGGAAAGATCCCATCATTTTTAGGGTCTAGTTTTGCATTTATATCGCCAGGTTTAATGGTTCTATCAAAATATGGATACAATACAGTTTTAGGAGGATTTATTGCTGCTGGTGTGATTTTTTCAGTAGTAGCATTAATCATTCGTATGGTTGGAATAGATTGGATTGATGTAGTATTTCCACCAGCTGCCATAGGCGCAATTGTTGCAGTGATTGGATTAGAACTGGCTCCAGTTGCAGCAGATATGGCTGGATTTACAGCTGATATTCTCCAAACGAAAACAATCATCGTTTCAATGGCCACATTTGCAATTGTAACCATTGGGTCTGTAGTTTTTAGAGGATTTTTTGGGGTTATTCCTATATTGATTGGGATTATTTCAGGGTATATATTATCTATTTGTCTTGATATTGTAGATTTTACGCAGATTATAGAAGCACCATGGTTTGCACTGCCTAAATTTTACAAACCAGAATTTAGATTAGATGCAATTATGGTGATTTTACCTGCAACACTTGTGGTCATATCAGAACATATAGGGCATCTTATCGTTACGGGGAATATTGTACAAAAGGATTTAATGAGAAAACCAGGACTACATCGTTCTTTGTTGGGAGATGGTATATCTACCATTGTTTCAGGATGTTTTGGTTCAGTACCCGTAACAACATATGGAGAAAATATTGGTGTTATGGCTATTACGGGCGTGTATAGTGTTTGGGTTATTGGTGGAGCTGCAATATTATCTATACTATTGTCTTTTGTGGGGAAATTAATGGCTTTAATTCAAACAATTCCAACGCCCGTTATGGGAGGCGTATCTTTATTGCTCTTTGGTGTGATTGCATCATCAGGTATTAGAATGCTAGTAGAAGAAAAAGTAGACTATAGTAATTCTAAAAACTTAGTATTGACTTCCGTCGTTTTGATTATTGGTATTAGTGGAATTCATGTTAATATAGGTACAGTAGAGCTGAAAGGAATGGCATTAGCTACAATCATTGCAATTTTATTAAGCTTTATTTTTCAAGCTTTTGATAAATTGCATATGATAAGGGAAAATGAAGAATAATAAATATATCAAAAAACCACTTCTAATCATAAATAAGAAGTGGTTTTTTGATAAAACAGTAAAGTTAAAGTTAAAGTTAATGCAAAACTTAAACTTTAACTTTACTATTTAAAACAGAGTATTTCCTGGGAAAATAATTTGTTTTATAAAACTTTTATAAAGGGATGGCATAGAATATGAAAAAGCTAATTATTTCTACAATGATTATAAGCATATGTCTCATTAGTGGATGTGTGGAAAAAGAATCTTTACAAAATAGGGTTTCTAAAAACCCTGATGCTATGATTTATGATAGTACCATGAAGCGGGATCTTTTATGCTTGATGATGGCTTATCCTGAGTATATTAAAAATGTAGAAAGAAAGACAGATGGTAGGGTATATGTGGTAATGAAATCAGGAAAACAAATTCTTTACGATGACAAAAAAGTAAAGAGCTTTCAAGAAAAATTAGGAAACCCAGACCTGCAAGATATGATGGAGCAGATATATCCTATTTCGGATATACATCAATTAATGGAAAAAGATTTTGATCCTGGGCGTATTAGAGTATATTCATTATTAAAAGAGGTTTATGGAGGTTCTAAGGAACAGATTAAGTTAAATCTTGAAAATGTAAAAATTGGATATCAGAATTGTTCATTTAATCATAACAATAAAGCAGCAGATGCTTTACAGGTAGTTATGAAAGAACTTGTGCCCATGACACAAAATATGAAGACTACGTATTCTTTTGTATTTCCAACTAGTGGTACTTTTAATTATCGTCTTATTGCAGGGACAAATAGGTTAAGTCCTCATTCTTTTGGTACAGCAATCGATCTTAAAAGAGCAAATAGTGATTATTGGAAATGGACCTCAAGAGAGGAAGGTAACAAGAGACTACGGTCTTATCCAAGAGAAATTGTACAAATTTTTGAAAAAAATAATTTTGTCTGGGGTGGAAAATGGGGTCATTTTGATATTCTACATTTTGAATATAGACCGGAGATCCTTTTAAAGGCACTCTATTTTTCAAATAAGCCAGAAATTGGAAAATTATGGAATGATGGATTGACTTCTGAGGATACTGCAATAAAAAATTATAGTAAGTTAATTGATAAAGCATTGAAATAGTATTGTAAAGTATATGGATTTATAGAAGGAGAATAAGAAAATAGTGTAGAATAGAAAATAAATGCAATGATTGAAATTGTATATGATTTTGTATGATATGAAATAAGACATATGAAAAGGGGGATATATTTTATGTATAAATTAAGAAGCCAAGATGAATTAACGTGTGTATGTGAAGGCAATGGCGTAATGTATGCAAGGAAAGGTGCAATGGTAGCTTATAAAGGCGAGTTTAAATTTGAAAAAGTTCTTTTAGATACAAATAAAAACCAAGGATTATTACAATCATTAGGAAGGCTTGCTGCAAGAAAACTAACAGGTGAGAATATACCTATTATGAAAGTCGTGGGATCAGGCGCATTATATCTTGCAGATAATGCACAACATGTTACAGTAATAACCCTAAGAGCAGGGCAAAGCATAGGGGTGGAGAGTGAAAATTTACTTGCTTATACAGAGAATGTTAAATACGGAATTCGTTTTATAGGCGCAGGCGTATTATCTCAAAAAGGGATGTTCACTTCTACACTTACAGGTGAGAGTGATGGAGCACAAGTTGCAATAATGAGTAATGGAAATCCAATTATTTTAGATACTCCATGTGTCGTTGATCCTGATGCTGTTGTTTGTTGGACTGGAACAGATCCATCTGTTGAAGCAGATGTAAGTTGGAAGACTTTGATTGGGCAAACATCAGGAGAATCTTATTTTCTTAAATTTCATAGTAAAGGAGAAACAGTTATTGTGCAACCAGCAGAAAGAATTGGTGGCGTAGGTGTTTCTGTAGACTAGAAAAATTAAGAAAGAGGGTGATGTTTTGAGTTTAACAATAGAACCAATGGTAAGAACAAATAAGGCGAATAATAATATTAGCATAGATACAGGTAGAAAGAGTAACTATCAAAATTTTAATATTGCTATAGAAACAGGGAAAAAAAGTAATTATATTCAAAATGGTAATCAGACTATAGAGCCAAACAATAGTAAAAAGAAGAATAGACAATTACAAAATAAGATTGATTCAAGTAATGTACTTAAAGTTTCTAAGGGACAGAAAATTTCATTAAATCAAATAACGTCTCATATCAATAATTTATTAATAGGCGTAGAGTGGGAGCAACAATCCAATGTTCCGTTTGATATAGATATTTCACTATTTATGGTAGATGAAAATAATAAGACAAAAGAAGAAGATTTTATATTTTACAATAATTTAAAAAGCAGTTCTGAATGTGTAGTTCTTAAATCTGATCATAATACAGGACTTTGTAATGCATTTGATGAGATCATACAGCTTAATTTAGGAAAGATACCTTCAAATATTCAAAAAATAGCTGTTACAGCAACCATTGATGAAGCAGAATCAAGAAATCGAAATTTTGGTCAAGTAACGAATGGTTTTTTGAAAATGTTAGACAGCACTAATAAAAAAGAATTAATAAGGTGTAATTTTACAGAAAACCTGGTTCAACAAAATTCTTTAGTTATTGCTGAAATATATAGGTACAAAGGAGAATGGAAGATTAATTTTATCGCAAATGGATTTAACGGTGGACTTAAAGCCCTTTGTGATCATTATGGAATAGAAACAAAGTAAGAATGGTAGGCTTTTATAAAAAATATGATGGGGAATGATTCTCTGTCATATTTTTTTGTGTATTACATTGTGTGATGTAACAATATGTTGATTGCAGAATATAATATATAGCATATAAGAATCTAATCATTTATTATAAACAATATGATATTGGACCACGTCCATGGGGTTTTCCGTACTTTTCAGTTCCAATTTATCAAATACAAGATATCATTCCTGAAAATGGGCTGTTATGTAGAATGGTAGAATTTTTTTAAAAGAAAGGAAGCTAAAACTATGTATAATATGGTATCATTCAAATCTCAAAATCAATATCCTCCTTATAATCCATATGTCCATGGGACTACGAATATATGTGGATACAGTATGGAGCTAGAAGGACGAGGAAGTATAAAAGTTCAACCAGATATAGCGATTGTTACTTTAGGTGTTGTAACAGAAAATAAAGAATTAAAGATTGCTCAAGAAGAGAATGCTAAAGATTCTACAAGAATGCTTGATTCATTAAAAAAAATGGGTATTAAAGAAGATGATATAGAAACGGAAGCTTATTCTATTGATTTGCAATATGACTATATAGAAGGACAAAAAATTTTTAGAGGTTATAAAGTTACACACAATTTTAAAATTACAATAAGGGACTTGGAAAAAACCGGAAAAATAATCGATACAGCCGTTTCAAATGGTGCTAATGTAGTAAAAAACATTTATTTTACCTTATCCAATCCTTCAATATACTATCGTCAAGCATTAACACTTGCAATTCAAGATGCTATAGAAAAAGCTGAAGTGATCGAGAACAAATTACAAGTTATAGTTAATAAAACGCCTACTAGAATATCAGAAGAAAGGTATGATCATATCCCTTTATATAAACGTCCATCATTAGGATCTCCAGATACTACTACACCAATTAAAGCAGGAAAAGTTGAAATCATTGCAAATATAAAAGCAGTGTTTGCTTATAAAGGCTAATTTACATATAAATTAACCTTTAATTTTTTTCTTTTAATAGTTATTCCCCTTTTATGTGAAATACTCAATTTTAGCGTTTTTGAAGTTTTTACCTATAAGCTGTGAAATATAATCTTTCATTTCATTGCTTTTTTCTTTTGGATAAATGTATTTAAATTTTCCATAGGGCCCCCATTTTAATTGTCTACTTTCTTCGTTCATATCAAGTTGTGTTTTAGGAAATCTAGTAAGTATCAATTCCTTTGCAGTAGCTGTAAATCTATGCTGTATGAGTTCGAAGGTGATTTGATCATTATAATCTCCTAATTGAGATTTTAATTTATTAAGTAATTCTTCATATTCACTTTTCCAATTATCATAGATCATAATAGGAGCAATAATAAATCCTATTGGATAGTTTGCACTAGCAATTTTTCTTGCAGCTTCTATTCTCTCTTCAAAACTAGATGTGTTATGTTCAAATTTATCTATTATATATCTAGTATTTATACTAAATCTAAACTTTGTATGTCTATTGTGCTTTATGTTTAAAAAAGAATCTACATTATTATATTTAGTAATAATTCTAAGGCTACCATTTGTGCTATTGCCAAAAAACTCTATACATTTTTTAAGGTTTCCTGTTAAATGTTCAAGAGCAATTGGATCGGTGATACTTCCACATTCAAAAGTAGTAATATTAGGTAAATTATTATTTATATGTTCTTGAATAACAGCAAGTATATCACCAATATTAACAAATACTTTCATAAAAGGCTTTTCACCTTGTGTTGTTTGTAGATAGCAATACTCGCAGTGACCTGGGCATGAACTAGATAGAGAAAATTGATAATCGGCAGAGGGTTTACAATTTCTTAATTTTTTTTGAGCATTTATAGTAATGAAAATAGTTTTCTTTGCTTTAACATAATTTTCAGAAGGGGAGTTTCCTTCTATTGAGACACTTCTAGAATGAACGATAGGAACATTTTGCTTTTCTAAATATTCTTTAGCAGCTTTTCCTGCTTCATAATTCAAACTTTTAGGATTTATATAGGCAATGTCTGGTATAAATAATTTCATTTTTTTCACCTCTATACTATAGTATGTACCTATAAGGTAAGTATTATTAAATGCATCTATATACTAAGAAATGGGCATTATAAATAAAAAACAATAGAGAGAGGAATAGAAATGTTTGGAGTAAAAAATCTAACTTTTAAGTATCCTAAAAATAAACAAAATACCATCAACGGGGTAACCTTTAAAATTAAAGAAGGAGAAGTATTTGGACTTTTAGGTCCTAGTGGTGTAGGGAAAAGTACAACACAAAAGATATTGATTAAGCTTTTACATAAATACAGTGGAGAAGTTCTATATAAGGGAGATGATATAAAATCATATGGTAAAAATTTTTATCAAGAAATTGGTGTGGGTTTTGAAATGCCTGTGCACTTTTCTAAGCTTACAGCCAATGAAAATTTAAACTTTTTTAAGAAATTATACAAAGCAAATGCTAATACGGACTATCTTTTGAAACGAGTGGGACTTTATGATGATAGAAACAAAAAGGTAAGTGATTATTCTAAAGGGATGAAGGGACGATTGAACTTTGTAAGAGCATTACTTAATAATCCTAAAATTCTCTTTTTAGATGAACCCACCAACGGACTTGATCCTAAAAATGCGAGAATTGTAAAAGATATAATAAAAGAATTTAAGCAAAAAGGTGGGACTGTTTTATTAACAACCCATTTGATGAATGATGTAGATGAATTGTGTGATCGTGTGGCTTTTATGGCAGATGGAAAGATTGCAGAAATTGATACGGTGAAAAATTTGAAAGTAAAGTATGGACAGAGAAAAGTTGATATAGAATACAAAAACCATGAAACTTTAGAGAAAGAATCCTTTGACTTAAATCATTTAGGCATGAATGAAAAATTTTTGAGGATTATAAAAACGAAAGAAATTATTACGATGCATAGTAAAGAGACAAGCCTTGATGATATTTTTATAAAAGTGACAGGAGTGGAAAAGCATGGGTAGTTTCTTAGTCTTATTATTAGGAGAAATTCAACGAATGAAGAAATATAATATTCTTGCAGCAAGTGTACTTATATCATTGATTTGGATTGGCATTATGCATTTTACAGGGATACATGATGTTACCCAAATTTTCCCTCTATTTATTTTTTTAGATGTTACTTCTATGTCCATATTGCTGATAGGCGTGACTATGTTTTTTGAAAAACAAGAGGGAATTATTAAAACCTTGATGGTATCACCTATTAGTAAAGCAGAATATATTTTAGCAAAAACTTTTGCAAATAGCATTAGTAATATTGAGACACTAATCATTTTATATGTATATGCAAAATTATTTAAAGAAATAAATATCAATATGGTAGGGTTATTCAGTGCAGTTGTATTGGTATCATTTTTTCATTCTCTTATTGGTTTTGTATTTACTTATTATTCTAAAGACTTTACTAGATTATTGATGTGGATGATCACATATAGTTTTGTATTTATGACACCTGTATTATTGGAGCAGGTGGGTATGATTAGAAATGAAGGTATGAAAAAAATATTCTATGTTATTCCCACAAAAACCTCTATGATATTATTAAATGCCTCCACAGGGGGGATAAAACCGTGGGAAGTATATTTATCTGTTTTTTATTTACTTATAATATCAATCCTATTATACTTTGTTGTTTTAAAAAAGTTTGATGAATTTGCTATAAAAGAAAGTGGTGTTTAATATGTATGCAAGCTTTTTATCAAGTGAATTTAAAAAATTGACTCGAGATCCTTTGATGGCTTTTATGGTTTTTTATCCAGTTTTATTTGGTATCATAGGAAGATTCATTATACCTTGGATTGCTGATGCTAGCGGTTTTAACATAAATATGTTTACGGATTTAATCCTTGTAATATTAACATTAATGACACCCCAGATTTATGGAGCTTTAATAGGTTTTTCAATTTTAGATGATAGAGATGATCATATTCTTACTGCTATAAAGGTTACACCTCTTGGTATTCATAAGTTTTTGTCATTTAGATTGATTACTGTTTTTATTCTCTCATTTTGTGCATGTGCTTATGTAATGTGGTTTTCAGATATTGGAAATCTCACATTCTATAATATCTTATCAATTTCTTTTTTAGCTTCCTTAGCTGCTCCAATGACAGGATTATTTATAAATATTTTATCTAAGAATAAAATTGAAGGATTTGCAGTAATGAAGGGAACGGGTATTATTCTGATCTTTCCAATAATAGCATTGTTTTTTATAGATAAAAAAGAATTGTTCTTTTCATTTGCACCAGGATTTTGGTCTGCAAAAGCCATAAGCAGTTTGATTCATGGAGAAGGGATATTGATGTTTACATATAATGCCTATTATTTTATAGGGCTGATTTATATTATTTTATTAAACATTGTTGTTTATAAAGGATTTGTATATAAGATGAAATGAACATTACAATAAAGCACCCTATAAGGGTGCGTTTTATATTTGCTAGTATATTTAAAATTATTGATAAGAAAGTATTTTTTTATTTCTTGCTTTAGCAGTTACTGTATTTTTTGATTGAATTAATACTACAGAAAATAAGATGAAAGCCATTCCTATAATTTGGGGAGTTTCTAATGTTTCACTATAAATAAGATAACCTAATATAGCCGCTATTATAGGTTCTATACTGCATATTATACTAGCTTTACCAGCTTCAACATATTGTAATGCTTTTACAAATAATCCATTGGGTATAACGGTTGCTACAAAACCTATGGCAATAATATAAAATAAAGATGTGGTACTGTTTGTTTGTTGTATAAGTGATATTGGTGATCTAAAGAACCATAAAAAAATAGCAGCAAATAAAAAAGAATAAACTAAAAGAGTGTTAGGTGAATATTTTTTTGCACCAAGTTTACCTAACACATTTTGTAATGCAACAGTAAAGCCTGATAGTACACCCATCCCTATTCCAAATAAATTATCTATTTTAAATGCTTCACTATCATAGCCTCTAGAAATTAAAAAGCATCCTAAAATTGATGAAAGTAGCGCTAAGATTGTTTTATAGGTGAATTTTTCTTTAAATATAAAGTAGGACATAATCATTACAAATATAGGGTTTGTAAATAACAAAACAGAGGCTGTTGCAATACTAGTATATTTAACTGCATATGTAAAAGAGATAAACATTCCATCTAATGCAAATATACCATATATAAGAAAAAATAAAATACCTTTTAAATCAGTCTTAAAGCATTTTGGATTTTTAATTAAATTAAATAGTACATAAAAAAGTACTGCAAAAGTGGGTCTGAGTGTTGCTATTGACATAGAATCAAAGCCTAATTCACTTAATTTTCGTGTTAATATAGCCATCATACCCCAGCATGCTGCACATATGGCAATTAATAAATATCCTTCTTTGGTTTTTCTTGCGTGATCCATCATGAGAACCTCCTTGAAAATTTTCTTTAGATTATAAAAAAAACGCCCCTTAAATAAATTATCAATTTATTTAAGGGACGAAACAAATTCCGTGTTATTACCCTTTTCTGTGAATACGAATTCACATTCACCTTATAACGGTGGCAAGCCGGAAATTAAATGTATGGATATATGTAATTATCACAAATTAGTATATAAAAAATGACGTTATTTGTCAAGTTTTACATGTTTAAATTACTCAGTAATTTTATGAATTGAATTTACACAAAACATTAAATTAACATTTCTACAATAACAGGATAATGATCGGACATTTTTACAGGAAGAACATTATAATTAAGCAGTTGTATAGACTTAGAAGTAAATATATAATCAATTCGTTTATTGGAACACATAAAAGTTGATAAATGTGTTTTGTTCATTTTTTTTGCAGTATCTATCATAGGAATAGTATTAAATTGAGGATTGGTAGTGTTAAAATCACCCATTAAAATAAAAGGTGAATGGATTGATTTGAGATAGTTCTCGATTTTTTCAAACTGTTTCGTTCTTGTAGTAGCATTTAAACCTAAATGTGTGTTTAGTACATTGAGGTTTTTATTTCCTATTTTTAAAACAGTATGTATAAGACCGCGTTGTTCTTTTTTACTAGGCAAAGGAATATGATTCACTTCTATTATTTCAAAGGAAGTAAAAATACTCACGCCATAATAGCCATCACCAATTTTTACATTTGGTGCGAAGGCATGATTCATTTGCAAAGTATTTTTAATAGTACTAACTTGAGAACCTCGTTTATTATTTTCATTTATTTCTTGCATTCCAATAATATGTACTTGCTCCTTTTTTAAAAATTCAATAATCTTAGCTAATTGAGGCCTCATAAGGATGTTTTTTCCGCTATGGATATTGTATGTCATGACTTTTAAGAAATATTTATCATTTTCCATAAGATCACTTCCTATAATAAAGAAATTTTTAATAGTGAATTAATTTTATAGTTCATAACTATGTTTTAAATTTGTAAAGATATTACTAAAATTCATAGAAAGTTGATAAAATAGGTAAATATATTGTTTGTCGCACGGTTATAGTATACCATTATATTTCTAAAATTAAATTATGAAAAAATTCAACATTTCACAAAATCTATCTTATACTTTATGAGCATTTTTCTAGAAGAGATATAACGCAAGAAATTAAAATAGATAAATCTATTTTGAAGCAGATAAAATATTTATGGATTTATGCAATTAGCAATAAATTAGATTGTTTTAAATAGAAAAACATAATTGAAAAATGCTAAAATATGGTATAAACTTATACGGGAGGTTGTCAAAAATGAAAAAATTTAATGTTAAAAGTTTTATATGTGGATTGTTAATTGGAATAATAAGTATTACAATTGTATTTACAGCAGGCGGAATAAAATCAGATAAAGTAGCTTCAACGCAAAATATAATGAGTAATAATACAACCAAAAATGAACTAGACGAAAATGCGTTACAAATCATGAATAAAGATGATTTTACTAACAATGTTTCTACTCAACTTAAAAACCAATCAGATTATGATACTTTGGCTAGTGAAACCATAGAAAAAACAGGTGATATGAACAGTATAATGGTTTATATCCCTCATATGAGTATAGATAAAGTTGATGCAATTGTTAAGGATTATATTGATAAGACCAATGATTTTAATTACATGTATGCTATTCGTCAATATATGAGTATAAAAGGCATTGATGATACTGTAAAAAGTTATGTTGATAGAACGAATGATTATGGTACTGTTGCTGCCATGCTACAATTTATGAGCACAGATACAAGTAATTATGTTGCGAAAAAATATATTAATGAAGCGAAGGATCAACAATATCGTCAATTTTTTATGCCATATTTGAAGGAATAGAAATATTGGATCTATGTCAATTTTAAAATTGTAACTAAAACACCTCCTAAAGCATATTTATATATGAAGGGGGTGTTTTTTTGGGTTATAAACCATACCGCCGTAGAAAATCAAAAGGAAGTTTTAAAGTATTTATTTGTATGATACTTATTATTTTAGTAGTCATCTATGCATTTTTAGTAGTTGACCAGAAAATAAAGCCTGCATTTATAGCTATAGCAGAAGTTAAAGCAAGAGAAATTGCAACTAGGGCAATTAATGAAGCTGTAAATACTAAACTTTCAAAAAATATTAAGTATGAAGATCTTATCTCTATAAGAACAGATACAGAAGGAAATATAACTATGATGCAAGCGAATACGGTTATGATGAATAAATTAGCATCAGAAGTAGCATTAACTATTCAAGATAATATAAAGAAAATAAAGGTATCTACAGTAATGGTGCCTATAGGAACCGTATTTGATAGTCAATTATTGGCAAAATATGGTCCGAAAATAAATATTAATATTACCCCTATTGGAATGGTAAGTGTAGATTTTAAGACAGAATTTGAACAGTCTGGTATTAACCAAACAAGACATAGAATTTATCTAGTTGTAAATACAAAAGTTAGAGTAATTGTACCATTCTCATCAAAGGCAGTAAGTGTGGCATCATCTGTACCTATTGCAGAAACTGTTATTGTTGGTAGAGTTCCACAAAATTACATTTCTGTACCAAAAGAAGAAATTACGAATGTTATACCTAATGAATTCTAGGAATATAAACTCAGATATTTCTATATTGTGAATTTTATTTTATGATTATTATTTTTTAAATTCCATATCCTAATAAGAATGATAGTAAAAAAATTAGACTATTTATAATAAGTATTCAAACATAGGAGGATAAATATGGAAAATAGAAATCAAACGCCAGAAAGAGAACAATGGGGCTCTAAGATCGGTTTTATATTAGCAGCATCTGGTTCAGCTGTTGGATTGGGAAACCTATGGAAATTTCCTTATATGGCAGGAAAAAATGGTGGTGGAGCCTTTGTATTAGTATATTTCATTATTTTATTTCTTGTTGGTTTTACGTTGATGCTAGGAGAAATTGTTTTAGGAAGACATACGCAATTGAATGCAATAGGTGCGTATAGAAAGATACGTAAAAATTGGGCATGGGTTGGTGGATTAGGTGTTTTAGCGGGATTTCTGATTCTTTCTTTTTATAGTGTTGTTGGTGGATGGGTTATTAATTATATCATAAAATCTGTAACAGGAGGATTGTATAGTAGTGACCCAAAGGTTTTAGGAAATATATTTAATGATTTAGTATCGAGTACTATGACACCTATATTTTATCATGCAATATTTATGGTACTAACTTTTATAATTGTTCTTGGGGGAATTGGCGGAGGTATTGAAAAAGCAAGCAAGATTATGATGCCAGCATTGTTTATTATGATTGTGATTATTGCTATTCGCTCAATGACTTTACCTGGAGGCGTGGAAGGAATTAAATATTTATTAGTACCAGATTTCTCTAAAATAAATATGGATGTTATACTTAATGCATTGGGGCAAGTGTTTTTTTCATTGAGTTTAGGAATGGGATGTATGATTACGTATGGAAGTTATTTAAATAAGGATACAAATATTCCTCAAAGTGCAGCTATTATTCCTTTAGTGGATACAGGTATTGCTTTACTTGCAGGACTTGCAGTGTTACCAGCAGTTTTTGCATTTGGTTTTGAGCCTGAAGCTGGTCCTGGGCTTATATTTGTAACTTTGCCTGCCGTTTTTTCCCAAATGCCATTAGGTGGATTATTTGCTTTTATGTTTTTTTTATTGGTATTGTTTGCAGCACTTACATCTTCTATATCAATGCTAGAGGTATGTGTAGCGTATGTAGTAGATGAGTGGAAATGGAATCGTAAGTTTACAACAATTTTAATTAGTTTAGCTATATTCATTATGGGTGTGCCAGCTTCCTTGTCAATGGGACCTTGGTCACATATAACGATTCTTCCGGGAAAAGGATTCTTTGATACGTATGATTATATTACTAGTAATATTTTACTCCCATTAGGAGGCTTATTACTTTGTATATTTATAGGATGGATATGGGGAATTGATCAAGCCGTTAAAGAAGCAACAAACAATGGAACGTTAAAGTTTTCTTTAGCACCCATGTGGGGAGTTCTTATAAAGTATGTTGGACCAATAGCCATATTAATCGTATTTATACGTTCATTTATTTAAAAGTTAGGTTTTAGTACCTGACTTTTTTTCTGTAAAATGGATAAAATACAGATATGCTTTTGAAATATATACATTTTGGATTATAATATAGTATAAATACAAATTAAGGTTGGTGACGAAATGGAATTTAATGAAAACAATGAGATCATAGAGGTTATAGAACAAAGAGCAATTTTAGTATCAATTGATCTTGGTAGCAGAAATGAAATTACAAGTGTTGAAAATTCTTTAAAAGAGTTAGCAGAATTAGCAAAGGCAGCAGGCGCAAAAGTTTTACATAGTCTTATCCAAAACAAGCCCAAAATAGATAGTACCTATTACATTGGAAAAGGAAAGGTAGATGAAATAAGAATTTTATGTGAAGAATTAGATGCTAATTTAGTGATTTTTAATGATGAACTTTCAGGCGCTCAAATTAGAAATTTAGAAGAAGTGATAGATGTTACTGTTATTGATAGAACTGCTTTGATTTTAGATATTTTTGCTCAAAGAGCTCAGTCGAGAGAAGGGAAACTGCAAGTAGAACTAGCCCAGTTAAGATATAGATTACCAAGGTTAGTTGGGCTTGGAAGATCTTTATCAAGAACAGGTGCTGGTATAGGCGCAAGAGGACCAGGAGAGACAAAGTTAGAATTAGATAGAAGACGTATTCTAGATAGAATTAGTGATATTGGGAAACAAATAAACGAAGTTAAGAAAAATAGGGAAACCCAAAGAAAGCAAAGAAAAAAAAGTGAAATACCTATTGTAGCTTTGGTCGGGTATACAAATGCAGGAAAGTCTTCGTTGATGAATAAATTGATGGAACGATTAGATTATGACAATGAAAAAGACGTTTTTGTAAAAGATATGCTATTTGCCACACTAGATACATCCCATAGGAGAATGGCATTGCCTACAAAAGAAGAATTTATATTAATTGATACGGTAGGATTTGTTGGTAAGTTACCACATGCATTAGTACAAGCTTTTAAAGCTACATTAGAAGAAGTACAAGATGCTGACTTATTAATACATGTAGTAGATGCTACAAATGAAGATTATGAGGGACAAATGAAGGTTACGAATAATGTTTTAGAACAATTGGGGGTAAAGGAAAAAACTATAATTATTGCATTTAATAAGATCGATCAGTTACCAGATGATGAAAATGGGATATATTGTGATGAGCATACCATAGCGATGTCTGTTTTAAAGGAAATAGGGATAGATATTCTATTAAAGAAAATAAAAGATGTAGTATTTGCTAATGTGAAAAAAGTAACTCTGTTGATTCCTTATGATAAAGGAAATATTGTTTCTGTTTTATGTGAAAAGACTAAGTTTGACTCTTCTGAATACAAAGAAGATGGTGTTTTGATTGAAACTAGTTTAGATATCGCTGATTATAATAAATATACAGAATACATCGTATCAGAATAAAATGAAAAAACATCTATGGAAATAAAAATTTCTATAGATGTTTTTTCATTTTATGTATCTTTTTTCTAAAAAAAGAAATAATATTTAATAAGAGAAAATATTTTAAAATATTTAGAATATTCTTTGGTATAATGGGTATATAATTAAATAATATCATATCAATTAAGAGGAGGAATGCCAAATGCTTTTTAGAAATTGTGCAGGTGGAGTTGTGTTTTTAGAAAATAAGGTATTGCTTTTAAAAAATGAAAAAGATGAGTGGATATTGCCAAAGGGAGTAATTCGTAACAAAGATCTGTCTAAGGATATTGCTATTAGCCGTGTAAAGGAAGAAACAAATATTGAGGCTGAGGTAATATCTTCTATAGGAGAGACGTGTTACGAATTTTTTTCTATTACAAGACAAAAACCAGTTTGCAATGAAATTGTATGGTATTTAATGAGAGCTTTCGATGATGATTGCAAATTGAATGAAGCGTTAGAGTTTAAGGCAGTAGGTTTTTTTGAACTTTCAGAGGCAATGAACATGATCACATATAGTCAAGATAAATCTTTGGTATACCTTTCATATAAAAAATATAAAGACTTAGTTTTAAGTGAAATAATGGTATAATGATAAAAGAGTAGTTAATTCTACTCTTTTATCATTATATGGAGGGATTTCATGATAAAAGAATATAAAACTATATTTCAATATGCAGAGATAGAACATACTATTCAAAAATCTAGATTTATTGGCTATGCGAAGCCCGTAAGTGATGAAAACGAAGCGATTGAATTTATTGAAAGTATAAAGAATAAACATAAAAATGCAACACATAATGTACCTGTATATGTAATAGGTCAAAATTTTGAAGTGCAAAAGTATAGTGAAGATGGTGAACCCGCAGGAACAGCAGGGATGCCTGTGTTGGATATGCTTAAAAAAGAAGATATTAAATATACTGCCATTGTAGTGACTAGGTATTTTGGAGGAATAAAGCTTGGCACAGGTGGATTGGTTAGAGCATATACGGCTACTGCAAAATTGGCTTTAGCTGAGGCTAAAATTGTTGAAAAAGTATTACATGATATTATAAAAATTCGCATTGAATATTCTTTGTTAGGTAAAATGCAAAATGAGTTATTCAATAATGGATATACTATAAAAGATACTGTATTTGATGATGCTGTAAATATATATGCTTATTCGCAAGTGGATCGTAGTGATCAATTGAGGGCAATGACTCAAAATATAACCAGTGGAAAAGCGGATATATCCATATTAGATACGTTATATTTAGAACGATTAGATGGAAAACTACTAGCAGGTAAAGAATAGAAAATTATTGACATATTGAAAAAAATGTAATAAAATAAACCCGTGAATTCCGATAAGAAAACTATGAATTGAGGGATAACTATGAAGGTAGCAAATAATATTGTTGAATTAATTGGAAATACACCTATGGTAAGGTTGAATGAATTTTTAACAGAAGAAGATGCGAATGTATATTTGAAATTAGAATTTTTTAATCCTGGAAGCAGTATTAAAGATAGAGTTGCATTAAGCATGATTGAAGAAGCTGAAAAACAAGGGATTTTAAAAAAAGGTTCAGTTATTGTTGAACCAACAAGCGGCAATACTGGAATTGGTCTTGCTATGATTGGTGCTGCAAAGGGATACAAAGTAATATTAGTTATGCCAGAAACCATGAGTATTGAGAGAAGAAAATTGGTAAAAGCTTTTGGTGCAGAGATCGTGCTTACTGAGGGTGCATTAGGGATGAAGGGGGCCATAAATAAAGCTACCCAAATGATCAAGGAAAATCCAGTTTATTTTATGCCTCAGCAATTTGAAAATCTAGCAAATCCACAAGCACATAGAAATACCACTGCTATTGAAATACTAGACCAAATGAATGGAAAAATAGATATGGTTATATCGGCAGTAGGAACGGGTGGTACAATAACTGGTATTGGTGAAACTTTAAAAAATAAAATAGAAGATGTAAAAGTCGTTGCAGTTGAACCTAAAAAATCTGCTGTACTTTCAGGGAAGCCAGCAGGAGCTCATGGTATTCAAGGAATTGGAGCAGGATTTATTCCTGAAATATTAAATACAAAAGTGATTGATGAAATCGTACAAGTAGAAGATGAAGATGCAATGCAAATCGCACGTGAGGTTGCAATAAAAGAAGGGGTGCTTGTAGGTATTTCATCAGGAGCTGCAATTTATGCTGCTATAAAAAAAGCAAAAGAATTAGGAAAAGGAAAAGAAATTGTTGTGATTGTCCCTGATTGTGGAGAAAGATATTTAAGTACATCTTTATTTGACTTTAAATAATATATAATTTTTTAAGAAGGGAAAGAATATGCATGAATAAAAACATAAGAGAACAAATTAATGAAGTAGTAAGTTGGCTAAGGAATAAAGTGCAAGAGTCTAAAACGAAAGGCTTAGTTGTAGGTATTTCAGGAGGAATAGATTCAGCATTGGTTGCTTATCTTATTAAGGAAGCATTTCCAAGCAATTCTGCTGGTGTCATTTTACCTTGTAAGAGTCATGAAGAAGATAAAGCAGACGCTTTAAAAGTAGTTGAAGGATGTAATATTGAATATGTTGAAGTGGAGTTAAGCCATGTTCATGATCAATTATTTACAACTGTTATTGATAAAATGAAAGATAAAGAGTTAGTAGATGGTGATTCCATTCCAAGATTGAGTGATGCCAATTTAAGAGCTAGGCTCAGAATGAGTACGATCTATACCATTGCAAATACATTAAATTATTTAGTTGTAGGGACAGATAATGCAGCTGAGGTTCACACAGGATATTATACTAAATATGGAGATGGTGGAGTAGATATTTTACCAATTGCAAATCTAACAAAAAGGGAAGTATATGAATGGTCAAGATACCTTGGGGTACCGCAAAGTATAATAAATCGTCCACCATCAGCAGGACTTTGGGAAGGACAGACAGATGAAAAAGAAATGGGTACAACCTATGACATGGTAGATGACTTATTAGAAGGAAAAGACATTCCGCAAAGGGATAGAGAAATTATTGAAAGCTTACATAAAAGATCTGAACACAAGAGAAATATGCCACCAAAACCAGAAAAATAAGCAAAATATAAAAGCATCATAAGTATGATGCTTTTATATTTTGCTTTCTATTTCTTTTGAAATGATTACAATGTTTTTCATAACAATGGCTGCATTTATTTTAATAAGATTAATATCATGTTTTTTTACTGCATTTTGAAAATTAACTAAAGCTGCATCAAATTTCTCAATGATAGGTTTGGAATTTTTGTTTGTTAAAAAAGATTTTAGAACCTTACTTTTTTGTATGAGCTCGTTTATATTATTGTTAGCACTTTTGTAGTCATTTTTAGAGGATTTTAAAACGATATCCCGTGTATAAAATTTGAGTGTATAGGCTGTAGGTGGAATTTTCGTTTCAAAGTGAGCCATAAATTCAGGTAAATATAACGTTAGCTGATTAGCCAGTGTAATGGTCTCAAAATATTTTTTTTCTAATACATAGTTTGTTAATTGATCAAGTGTGTCCTTGAATTTTGTAATGGCTAAAGAACCTGCATTCTTTTCAATAATCAGAGGCTCTAATATATTAAATTTATTGTGAATTGAAATGATGGTAGTATTAATTTTTTTCCATGTCTCATTTATATCTGTAGGAGCTTTTGTTGATTCGTTATCTTCTGGTAAAACTTTTTCGTTTTTTAAGATATCTTGTAGGACCATTTCTGGAAACATTAAAGGATTCGGTTCCTTTTTTGATACATCTTCCTTTTGGGATTCTTTATCTTCACCTGTATTGCTACTTTCTTCTTTTGGTTTTTCACCACTAGATTTCTCATCTTTTAATATTTTTTTCATTTCTAGCATTTCTTTTTCAAGTTGTTTTTTTTGTTCAATAGATCTATTAAAATAAAGAGTTAAGTCAACTTGTTGCATAACTAAAAGTATATCTTTTTCGATAGATTTAATTACCTCTGGCATAGCTTTTTTACTGTTTGCATCTTCTTTTGACGGCTTTTTCTGAGATTTGGTACATCCGGCACTACTTAAAAGCAAACAAAATATCATAAATAAAATCATAGTCTTTTTTATGATTTTCATATAATCACCTCTAAAATAGTATTTCCATAGTAAGATTAAAGCATACTGTAAATAATAAAGTGATTATATAAATAAAAAAAACACATACCGAAGTATGTGTTTTTTTTATTTATACTAAGTTCATGAAGAATGTAATGATTCCTGCGTTGAAGAAATCTATGAACAAACTTCCTACTAGAGGGATTACGAAGAATGCAGTTGGTGCTGGACCATATTTCCCTGCGATTGCTTCCATGTTTGCGATTGCATTTGGTGTAGCACCCATACCGAATCCACAGTGACCTCCAGCTAAAACTGCAGCTGTGTAATCTCTACCCATAAGGTTGAATGTTACGAAGTATGCAAAGCATGCCATTAGTGCAGTTTGTGCAAATAACATTACGATCATAGGAACTGCTAAATCAGCTAATTGCCATAATTTTAGTCCCATTAATGCCATTGCTAAGAAAAGTGATAAAGAAATATTTCCTAAGATATCGATTTCTTTATTAACAATCGTAAATGAGTCAGATACATCAGATATATTTCTCATAATCGCAGCGGCAAACATTGCTCCGATGTATGCTGGGAAAGTCATACCTGTTTTTTGTAGTAAGCTTGATAAAAGTGTACCTATTCCCATTGCAATGATAATTTGCATTGCAGCTGCAGAGAAGTTAGTAGGAATAAGTTCGTTAGAAGTTTCTACTTCTAATTCTTCTACATTTCCAGTATTTGCTTTTGAAGAATCTTTAGCTGTAAGATTGTGCTTGTCAATTAATTTCTTTGCAATAGGACCACCTATCATACTACCACAAATTAAACCGAATGTTGCAGAAGCCATTGCTACAGTTGTAGCACCAGTAGCTCCAGCTTTCTCAAATAAAGGAGCAAATGCACCAGATGTTCCGTGACCACCAGTCATAGGTGTAGAACCTGTTGCTAAACCAAGAAGTTCATTTAACCCAAATACTTTTGCAAGACTAAATCCTACAACGTTTTGAAGAATAACTAATATTGTAGCTATTCCAAGAAACATAAAAACTTGAGCTCCACCTTTTTTTAATAATTTGAAACTAGCTGTAAATCCAACTGTTGTAAAGAACGCTGTCATTAATACACCTTTAAGAGTTGCATCCATATTAAGTTCTAACACACCAGTTACTTTTAATATTAATGCAAGAATAGCGAAAATAAGTCCACCGATAACAGGTGCTGGGATACAAAATTTTTCTAAGAAATCTACCTTCTTACGTACCATTTGTCCTACTAATAAAACTACTACAGCAAGAGCGATGGCTTGAATCATGTCTAATTCTAATAACATATAAACTACCTCCTGTTTAAATTATTTTGTTGAAATTGTTAAACTTAGTATATACATAATGATACAATAAAAATCAAAAACCTACAAAAAAACAATAAAATGATTTTTATTTTTCAATATTTTAGGCAATGCAGGAGGCGATCATTCATTTATCTGAAAATTCAAACTTGTTATCGTTTTCTTTTGTTAAATTTATAACTTTTGCTTTTCTAAGACTATTGCGTGTATTTTAAAAGAAAAGGACATGCACAAATGCTATAAATAATCATATATATGGAAGGATAGAAGAAAGTAATTAGAAAGGAGCAGAAAATAAAAATGAATAGAAAAGGATATATTAAGCAAGTTTTTCCGGGAGGGAATACAGCAAAAGGATTTTTTTCATATTATGATAATATTATAGGGGCAGAGGCCAATCGCATATTTGTGATTAAGGGCGGACCAGGAGTAGGTAAATCTTATTTTATGAAAAAAATAGGATATAAAATGGCAGAGTTAGGATATGATGTTGAGTTTCATCAATGTTCATCGGACAATAATTCTTTAGATGGAGTGGTTATTCCTAAATTAAAAATAGCCATGATGGATGGAACATCGCCACATATAGTAGATCCTAAATATCCAGGAGCAGTTGATGAGATACTTAATTTTGGAGCGTTTTGGGATAGAGATGCTATGGAAAAAAATAAAGATGAGATTATTACATCTACTACAAAAATAGGAAAACTTTTTAAAAGGGCTTATCGCTTTTTTGCAGCAGCAAAATCGCTGAGAGATGATATGGAGGTTGTATATGAGGAAGCACTAGATAAACAAAAATTTAACACAATGGTAGAAGGATTAAAGAGAGAGATATTCAATAACCATAATGAAATCAAAAAAGAAGGTAAGGTTAGACATTTATTTGGAAGTGCATTGACGCCAAATGGATTAACGGATTATTATGAGAGTATCATTGGCAGTAGTAGTGAAGTATATTATGTTGATGGAACTTATGTAACTGGAATTTCAAATTTGATGAATGGAATTGTTAGTGAATCCGTTAAGAAAGGTTTTGATGTAGAGGTATATTATGAACCTTTAGATGAGAAGAATATTGAAACAATAGTAATTCCAAGTTTGAATATTACATTTACTACGAGTAAAAAATATGAGGATAAGAATTATAAAAAAGTAGATTTTAATGGTTTGATGGATGGGGACTTATTAAAAGAATATAAAGAAGCGTTACTAGAAGATGAAAAGTTAGTAAATTTATTAATAGAGTCTGGTGTTAAGAATATATCCAGAGCTAAAAAAGAACATGACATTCTTGAAAGCTTTTATATTCCTAATATTAATTTTGACAAGGCGGATCATTTAAGAGAAGAAATTATTAAAATTATAGTATCATATGATCAATAAAATATTTTTAAAAATGAATAAAATATATAGTGGAAGGAAAAAATTACTATTGAAGTATGTTAGATATTTAGTTATAATTACTATTGGTTAGTAAAGTGATTTTCCAAGAGTATATTAGGGTAGAAAAAGGAGAGGTGTTTTTAACACCTCTTCTTTTTTTGTGCGCTCAGCATGGGCGTAATCTATAGGGTGAAAGTCCCGAGCGTCGAAGGTGATATAGACGTTAGCCAATGACAAGGGTGTCCACTGTGAGGTGGAATCTGAAGGAAGTCGGAGGGCAAAATTCTGGTCTGAGGAACACGAATCACATAAGAGGCTGAGTATAGTTGGATGAGTTTGCATAACAAAACAAAGTCCGTATCACCCGAAAGCTATAGCAGTAAATGTGGCAGATAGATGGAATGAAAGATTACGTTCTTACCTGGGGAGATCTGATAGATACATCATCAAAAGATAATATATCTAAATGATAACCTATGCAGTAATGCATAGTTGAACTATCAGAAGTCAGCAGAGGTCATAGTACCATTTAAAACTATAGAATAAATGGGAAGGACTGAACATTAGGGAGATGAGTAAGATTGGTACACTCAATAAACATGAATAGAATACAGAAAACTTCAGAAGAAGGCTATTCTGTGGAAGTAGAGTTGGAAACTCAAGATAAACAGGAAGTGTATAGTGATTTATTGGCGTTATCAAATCTGAAAGCCAAATCTGAAATAGGTACTGAAAAATTACTCGAAAGAATTGTAAGTAAGAGAAATCTTTACGAAGCATATAAACGAGTAAAGAAAAATAAGGGGAGTCATGGAGTTGATGGAATGAGAGTAGATGAACTTCTGACTTACCTACAAGGAAATGTTTCTTCTTTGATTTCAAATCTGTTAAGTGGAAAATACAAACCACAACCCGTTAGACGAGTAGAAATACCAAAATCAAATAGTGGAGTAAGATTACTAGGAATACCAACAGTAGTAGACCGATTAATTCAACAAGCTATAGCACAAATATTAAATGAAATATTTGACAATGAATTTTCTGAAAGTAGTTATGGATTTAGACCGAAAAGAAGTGCACATATGGCGTTAAAACAAGCACAGAAATATATTAATGAAGGAAACAGATATGTTGTGGACATGGATTTAGAAAAATCCTTTGACACTGTTAACCACGATATACTAATTGCACTTCTAGCACGAAAAATAAAAGATACAAGAGTATTAAAACTAATACGAAAATATCTCAACTCAGGAATAATGATAAATGGTGTGATTGTAAAATCAGAAGATGGAACACCACAAGGTGGACCACTTAGTCCATTGTTGAGCAATATCTTACTGGATGAACTTGACAAAGAACTAGAAAATCGAGGACATAAATTCTGTCGCTATGCAGATGATAGTAATATTTATGTCAAAAGCAAAAGAAGTGGAATGAGAGTTCTTGCAAGTATTACAAAATTTCTAAAGAAAAAGTTGAGATTAAAGGTAAATACTGAAAAAAGTGAAGTGTCATCTATTATAAAAAGAAAATTCCTAGGGTATAGCTTTTACTACACTAAAGGTGGTATTAGGTTTAGAGTGCATAAAAAAAGTTATGAACGTCTTAAAGAAAAGATTAGAAAGATCACAAATAGAAATGTGAGTATGAATTTTAACTCTAGACTTAAGAAACTAAAAGAAATTACAACTGGTTGGGTGAACTATTATAAATTAGCAGATATGGGGAATAAACTAGAAGAAATTGATAAGTGGATGCGCAGACGCCTTAGAGCTTGTATATGGAAAACGTGGAAGAAAACCAAAACACGATTTAAAAACCTAAAGAAATTAGGGGTACCAAAACAGAAAGCCTGGGAATATGCAAATACAAAAAAAGGATATTGGAGAATATCCAATAGTCCAATATTAAATAAAACCATAACTAATCAAAGATTGATTAACCATGGTTTTAAGAGTTTATCCTCACAGTACAAGAAAATTAGATTGTCTTAATGAACCGCCAAGTACCGAACGGTATGCTTGGTGGTGTGAGAGGTCGGTAGATGAATTAATCATCTACCTCCTACTCGATTGAAATTGATTTTCGTATGGAAGGACAGGATAAGTATTAGATTTTAAACCAAGAAAAGTTTGGATTAAGTTATTTGTATCTTGTGCAATATTGGAAGATTGAGTGTTTTTTATAGGTAGGAAATTCTGATCTTTAGAATCCCAATAAAATTTTTCCTGCTCATTTTTTTGGTCAATAATCTTGAATTCTTCTAGTGAAGGAAATTTAGTACTGATTGCTTTAAATTTTGTTATATGAGTAGAAACGTCTATCGTCAATGGAACTTTTTCGTTGAAGGTAATATCACTTTTACTAACTATTTTGAGCCAGTCTTTAGGAGAGGCATCAGCGTCTATCCATTCAAGATTAAAAATTTCATCAGAGTATTTTGTTTTTTTCCAAGTACTTTTAAAATCTGTATCAACATAAGTGAAAATTTCTATAAATTCTTCTATATAAAAAGCCCCCAATCGTTCATCTAAAAGTTGGTCAGTAATTAAAGAATTATAATTTAATTCAGGCATTTTAATAAAAGTGATATTTTGTATTGGCAAAAGGTTCTCAATTTTATTAGTAAAGATATACTCGTTATTGATTTTAGTATAGATAGCAATTACTGATACGTCTTTTGATAGATTTAGAGCTACAATTAATTCTTGATCATTGCCTGGTAGAACATCTGAAAAATAAACAAGTATATCGATGTAATCCATGTAGGGGAGCCACTTCTCATATTCTAGATTTTTTAAAGTGGTAGATATAATTGAATGTTTAGCCTTTTGCTGAATGTTTTTATGGGTACTATAATAATCAGTTAAAAGCTCTTGTGAAATTTTTTTTTGTGTAATGACATAAGATTTAAATGTAGATATATATTGATTGTGATTAGAAAATATATTAAATAGATAAGCTGCAAATAAAAGAATGAAAATCATAAGAATAATACATGTTTTTTTTATCATTATTATCACCTCATAGAAATATATGAAAGAAAGTAGTATATTTGAACTAGATATTTATAAATTTTTTGTGGTCTATGGAACACAAATTCAGACAGGCAGAATAATATGGAGTAAGACTGGTAGTTTAAAGGAGGAGCATTTTAATGGATTCAATAGATCCACTATATGATGGGCTGATGAAATTTATAAATATTTTTATAATTAAATATAAATATGAAAATAGAGGTATTTTAAAGAAATTGAGAATTGATCATCGCTTAAACATGAAATTAGATAATGAAAAATGGAGTGAATTGTTTTTATATAAATCATGTTACAATCATTGTGCTAAATTTATTTTGTTAAGATACATTGAGGATAGCAAATTATGTTATGGGAAAATGAATGAAAAAGGAGTTTGTAAATGGAAAGAACTAGTAAAGAATATATCTGGAAAAATTAGTATTTTGTATGAGATTGCTATACTGGATTTACAAAAAGATGAAAATGAGCAGATTAGAAAAATTTTTAAGTATAGTGACTATGACTTATTTAAAATTGATGATGAATTAGCAAATGTTTTATATGAGAAATTTTTACATTTAGATTTTTCTAATTTTAGTAAAAATGATTTAGTAAAAATATTTGAAAGAATATATTCGCTAGAAGAAAGAGAAGAAATGAGATTAGATAAGTTTTACAAGGTAGCGCCTGTTTTTTCACATTTACTGAGTTTAGACAACCAAGAAAGTATAGTATAAAATCAGGTATATCTGGTTTTATACTTGTTATTTATAGTATATAATAATGATAAGTTAATATAAAAATAGTAATTATAAAGGGAGCGAAATTTATGGATTTAGATAAATTAGAAATAGGTACAGAAGAAAAGATATTAAGATTTGTTTTCCAAGATTCCATTAAAAATGAAATGAATGTTGCAAAACAATTATTTTATAAGGAAATGGATCAGTTAAATATAAGTGATGTTATGATGGTTGATTTTAATGATTGGTTAATATACGATTACAAAATGGCAGATGAAAAAACATTTATCCAAAAGTTTTTTGATATGAAGAATAATGAATTATCTGATTCAGAAAAATTGTTTATAAAGGAAAAGTGTCAATCCTATTTGAGTATATATGAATTAAAAGAATTACAAGGAGATTTTGGAATATTTGAGGATATTTTTATGAAAAATGAAGTTAGACTAAAATCATCAGATTTCGAGCAAATGAAAGAACATGATTTGATTTTCTCTAGAATCATATCTATATCCGAGGAATACAAAGCCATTGGAGAAATTACGTACATACCTGAGATGTTAAAAAAGACCATAGAGAGAAATGTGGTTGTTAAATATCAAGAGAATAAAGAAAAATATAAATTTGTAAGTTGGAAAGATTTTTTGAGAGAAAATAGTTTTCTTCTATACAAATATGTAGCTATTATTGGAGATTTAATAAATAGAGAAGTGGAAGATGAAGAGGAATACGATGTATGGCAAAGCGTATATTTAATCAAAGATATGAATAAAATCAAAGATATCTTTGAAAAAGAAAAAAATATCTTGTTGGAGTTTAAAGAAAATAAGATGAGCTGTTTTAATTTATTTGAGGATGAAGAGCTTTTAGCTAATATTGTAGTAGACGATAATAGATTGGAAATAGAATGTGATTCAAAAGAAATGAGAACAGAAGTGAAAGAAAAGATAGAAAAAAAATTAGGTGAGTTAATTCATCATTATAAAGATGAAACTATAAAATTTGAAGATCTTATTTAGAATAAAAAAGAGTGATTTAGGGAATTGACAGTAAGATCTAAAAACTATAGAATATCCATAATGTATCATATGAAAAAATATAGTTTTTAGAGGGAAAATTTAAAAGGGGGAAACAGATTTTTATGCAAATATCATTGTCAGACCTGGTTGATTCGTGTAGCGAAGAAATATATCTGGAATTAGATACTTATAAGAAAGATAAAGGAGAAAATTTGGAATTTCTTAAAGAGTTGAAGAAAGTTCTAGAAAAATATAATAAGCCTACAAGTCAGGTTGAGTATTTGATTAGTGAATTAGAAGGAAATACAGATTATCAAAAAGTGATTAATATTTTTGGTATTGATGAAAAACGCATTTTATATTATATAAAAAAACACCCTTATTTTAAAAATCCATGTGATTATCCTATAAGATTAATTACAATTATGAAATATCTAAAGAAAAAAGAGATATCCCTTCATTATAGAGATATGGATTTAATTGTAGATAAATTAATTTTACAAATTGATGGTGTAAAAAAAGTTGGAGATGGAATGTATTTAAAAAAATAACGCATATTATGCGTTATTTTTTCAAATACAGTTAGAAAATGATTATAAAGGTTATCATGTGTATTAAGGGAGTGAGAATAATGAGAATATCAATTGTACAAATGGACATAGAATTTTCTAATCCAGAAAAAAATAGAGAAAAAGCGATTGAAATGATTGAAAAAGCAGCGAAAGAAAAACCAGATGTGATCGTTTTACCTGAGATGTGGAATACAAGCTTTAGCTTTGAAAATATTAATGATATTGCAGATGAATATGGAGAGCCTACAAAAACTATAATGAGAGATTTGTGTGTAAAACATAATGTGAATATTATTGCAGGTTCTATTGCGGATAAACATGGAGAGGATATCTATAATAGAGCTTATGTAATAGATAGAAAAGGAAATATAAAGGCATATTATGATAAGGTTCATTTGGTAAGACATGCAAAAGAAAATACGTATATGAAAAGAGGAGAAAATGCTACAGTTTTTGAAATAGATGGGGTAAAATGTGGAATCGTTTTATGTTATGATTTTAGATTTCCTGAGCTCGTTAGAACAATGGCATTACAAGGGGCTAAAATTTTATTTGTTCCCGCACAGTGGTTTGAAACTAGACTAAATCATTGGGAAGTGCTTGCTTGTGCAAGAGCTTTAGAAAATCAAATGTACGTTGTAGGCGTAAATCGAATAGGAAAAGAATATAAAGCTACTTTTCCTGGGAAAAGTCTTGTAGTAGATCCCTGGGGGAACATTGTAAAACAGGCTAATGGTGATGAAACTGTTATGACAGTAGATATAGATCTTGGGCTAGTTGAGCGTGTTCGTAAAAAAATAACTTGCTTTTTAGATCGTAGTCCAGAAGTTTATAAATTATAACTTAGATGGGAACTATATGCGAATTAGTTGAGAAAATTCTTGTTTACAAGAATTTATTAGTAAAATGCGCATAAGCAATCTTCTTAATGAAAAACATATCGATACAATAAAACTTTTTTGCCCTAAAATTACACTTTACATAGATACAATTAGGGGTTATAATTTAATTGTAATTATTACTGTATATATTATTTTAGGGGGAACGATACAATGTTAAAACTTAATATTAAACAACTTACAATGGCAGGAATGATGGCAGCTTTGGTTCTGGTAGGGACTATGTTGATACAGGTTCCTACGCCTACGAAAGGTTATATTCATATAGGAGATAGTATGGTATATCTTTGTGGTATTTTATTAGGACCAGTAGTTGGAAGTTTAGCCGCTGCATTAGGGTCATTTTTAGCAGATATGATAGCAGGCTATGGCGTTTATGCACCAGCCACTTTTGTAATCAAAGGGTTAGATGCGTTGATTGTAGGATATATTTATCATAAACTTATAAATGAAGATGCATTATTAGGTAAGAAGATCGCAGTTTTTTCTATAGCTGTTTTATTTGGTGGATTCATTATGGTAGGAGGATATCTTGCATATGAAACTATGCTATATGGATTTGCAACAGCAGTATTAGGTGTAGTAGGTAATATTACACAGGCTGTTGGTGGAGGCATATTAGCTGTACCATTAATGCTAGGGCTAGAGAAAGCGAATGTGTTTAATAAATTCAAAGAAAATTTTAGATAAAAAACAAAGACTTCCAAAATATATGGAAGTCTTTGTTTTTTTATAGAAAAAATAGGATAGAATACAGGAAATACAAAAAAAGGAGTAGTAAACAATTATGCGAAGACCTATAGTAGGAATAGGGTTTGCCTATATTTTAGGTATTATAGTACAACATATATTTTGTATGACTTGTATATTTGTGTCAATGATGATTTTTACTATGGTATTTGTAGGTGTTTTTATTTTAAGAAAAGATATAAAAATAGTATTTTTAATAGTTTGTATCTTCATGATGGGCATTTTAAATTATGAAGTATCCAATAATGATCGTGGAAAAATCTTTGTATTTAAAAATGAAAGTGTAGAATTAGTAGGAGAGGTTATAAATGATTTAGGAAATTCTAAACTTATAGTAGAAACAGAAAATGTACTAATGAATAATAAAAAATATAAGATGAATGAAAAAATATTGGTTAAATTTAATAAAGAATTCATTAAATCAGAAAATATTGTAGGGAGAAAAATAAAAGTACACGGAATTATAAAAATGCCACAGACGAGAAGAAATCCTAATATGTTTGACTATGAAAAATATTTAAAGACGAAAAAGATTTATAGTATTTTATATTCAGATATGAAAAAACCCATGATCATTGGAGATGGGAAACATGTTTTATTAAGAAGTTCACATAATATAAAAAAAAATATTCAGAGAAATATATTGAGGATTTTACCACAGAAGGAAGGAACACTACTTTGTAGTATTTTTTTTGGAGATAAAGAATCGATTGATGAAGATCTATATTTACTATTTAGGCAAGTGGGTATTGCACATGTATTAGCTGTATCTGGTTTACATGTGGGGATTGTATATATGTTTTTGAATAAGATGCTAAAAAGGCAGAGACAAATTATAAAAAATGTGATAATATTAATTGTTTTATATATTTATGTGATGACTACTGGATATGCAGTATCTATAGTTAGAGCTACGTTGATGGTCGCTATATGTAATCTTGCGACCTTTGTGAATAGGAGATATGATTCATTATCTTGTATTTCTGTATTAGTATTGTATTTTTTGATTGTGAATCCAATGGTTCTTTTAGATATAGGATTTCAACTTTCGTTTACAGCTGTGTTATTTATTATTTTATTTTATAAAATGATCCTAGAAAAATTATATAAGTTACCAGAATGTTTAGCCCAATTAGTAGCTATTACAATTTCAGCACAAATGGGTATTATACCTATTGTTGCTTATCATTATAATCAAATTTCAGGGATTAGTTTTATGATAAATATTCCTATTGTATTAATTGTAGGATATATTGTACCTGTCGCGATGATTATGATCATATTATGTACTATTTATTTTAAGTTGGGATTTTTAGTAAGCCCTATTGTGTTAGTTGGATTGAAAGCAATGATAGGTATAAGTTATGTAGCTAAAAGAATTCCTTTTTCCAGTATGGAGGTTGTTTCTCCAAACTTATTTTTGATCGCTTGTTATTATATAATAGTAGGTATTTTAGCTGTAAAAAATAGGGATGAAGATTTTAAAAATTATTTTAATAAAAAAATTGTAATAGGTATAATTGTTTTTTCATATTTACTATTTGCGGTTATGAGTAATGTGTTTTTTCATTGTATGAAAATTACCTTTATTGATGTAGGACAAGGAGATTGTATATTGATTGAAACCCCTAGGGGAAAAAATATTTTAATAGATGGTGGTCCAGTTGATAAAAAAAGAGGGAAAACAAAAATATATAAAGAAAAATTAGTAACATATTTATTGAAGAATAGAATTCGAAGTATTGATTTAATCATATTATCACATGTACATGATGATCATATTGGAGGATTGGTTGAGGTAGCAAAAAAATGGAAACTGGGTGCTATTATGATTGGAACGGAGGAGTACCCTTCGAAAGAATTAGATGAAATTTTAAGTATATGTATTAAAAACAATACAAACATTTACAAAGTAAAAAAAGGTGATCATATAAAAATTGAAAAAGATGTAAGTATAGATATACTACATCCAAAGAAAAAATTATTGTATAAAACACAAGATGATCTTAATAATAATTCTCTTGTTTGTACGATGAAATATAAAAATCAAAAAATATTGTTTACGGGTGATATAGAAATTGAAGGAGAACAACAAATTATAGATTTATGCGAAAATATTGATATTCTAAAAGTGCCACATCATGGAAGTGGTGGTGCTAGTACAAAGACATTTTTAAAATGTATAAATCCTAAAGTGGCTGTTATACAGGTAGGTAAAAATACATTTGGACATCCAAGTAAAGAAACACTGAGTAGATATAAACAAATAGGGAGTACCGTTTTTAGAAATGATTTGCAAGGGGCAGTTATAGTAACCTTAGATGGAGAAAAAATTTATGTAAGGACAATGATTAAAGATTAAATTATAAGGGAATTTTGGAGGCTTAGGATATGAATTATATAGAGTTACTTAAATCTTTAAAAGAAGATAAGTTAGAACAATTATACTTATTTTGTGGCAAAGAATATTATTTGATTGAAAAGACGATAAGCACGATTAAAGATGATTTGGTGGACAAAGATTTTCAAGCATTAAATTATCAATTGATAGATGGGCAAAATACCAGTGTGGACTTTATATTGAATGCATGTGAGACGCTGCCATTTATGAGAGAAAAGAGAGTTGTTATAATAAAGAATTTTGAATGTTTTTTTAGTAAAAGAAAGAATATAAATGAAGATGGAGAAAAAAAAATTGCTGAGTACTTAAGTGAAATGCCCAAGAGTACATATTTGTTTTTTTTAGTGACGGAAGAAATTGATAAGAGAAAAAAACTATTTAAGAGCATCAAAAAATGTGGTCGTATTATAGAGTTTAATAAATTATCAGGAACAGAACTTCATAAATGGATTGTTAAAATGTTTAAGAAAAGAAATAAAAGTATTTCAAATAAAGAAGGGTCTTTATTAATAGAAGTTGTGGGATATGAAGACAGAAATTCCATTAAAACTTTGAAGGATTTAGAAAATGAGATTGAAAAGCTATCAAGTTATGTGGGAGAAAGAGATTATATTACTTGTCAGGATATAGAAACTATTTCACCTAAATCTTTGGAAAATAATATATTTACATTGGTAGAATCTATTGGAGAAAATAAGACAGATCAGGCCTTATTGCTTTTGAATGATATGTTACTTCAAGGAGAGTCTGAAGTGAAAATACTGTATATGATTATAAGGCAATTTAGACATCTATATCAAATAAAATTAATGATCAATCAAGGATACACGAATATAGGCATAGGGCCAAAGCTAAAATTACAACCCTTTGTTGTGACGAAATATATAAGGCAGGTAAAGCATTTTAATATAGAGGCACTAAAAGAAGTTTTAGAAGAATGCCTTTATACAGATGCTAACATTAAACAAGGGAAAATAAATCCTCGATTAGGTATAGAACTACTTATTGGAAAGTTCTCCAAAACAATATAAGATATCAAAAAAAGCGTACTTTGTACGCTTTTCAATTATGGGGAATTTATAAAGGTTGAAAATAAATTATATTGCTTGGTTAAGCTTTTTAGCTAGTCTAGCAACTTTTCTTGAAGCAGCGTTTTTATGGAAAGTTCCTTTAGCAGCAGCTTGCATAATTTTCTTTTCAGTATAACGGAATTTGTTTGTTGCTTCTTCCGTGTTACCTGTAGCTAAAGCTTCTTCAAATCTTTTGATAGCAGTTTTAACAGCTGATTTAACAGTTCTGTTCATAGCTGTTTTTGTTTGAATAACTTTGATTCTTTTCTTAGCAGATTTAATATTAGCCAACCTGTTCACCCCCCTTATAGTTAAGTTAACAAAAATCATTTTATCATGATTGTTCTGAAATTGCAAGGGAAAACTACTATTTTATTTAATTTACATAAGTAATTATTTTCATACATAAAATAAATGAAAAAGTTAATACTATATGAATGGGAGGTGTGAATAATGTTTGAAATAAGAACGGATTTAGCATTAGAAACTAGAGAAATGTACAAAGAAAACAAACAGCAAGAAATTCCTGGCGTGGAAGTTGAAAAGTACGAAAAAGATATAGCTACTATTACGTATGTAAAAGTGTTAGATGAACAAGGAAGTCAAATAATGGGTAAACCAAAAGGTGTTTATATTACCATTGAATCAAAATCACTAAAGCAAGCAGATTCAGATATAAAAGATAAAATGAGTAAGCTTTTAGCAGAAGAATTAGTGCAGTTGGTTCCGAAAAAGAAAAAATTTAAAACCCTTGTAGTAGGATTAGGAAATTGGGATATTACGCCAGATGCCCTAGGTCCACAAGTCATATCTAAGGTATTTGTAACAAGACATTATTTTGAAGCGTATGGCAAGATTGAAGATCCCACCATGCGTCAAGTGAGTGCTATAGCACCAGGTGTAATGGGCACAACGGGGATAGAAACGGTGGATATTATAAAAGGAATCGTTGAAAAAACCCAGCCTGATTTGGTCATTGCTGTAGATGCATTAGCATCTAGAAGAATGCAAAGGGTGTATACTACAATTCAAATTTCTGATACGGGCATTCGTCCTGGAGGCGGGGTTGGAAATAAAAGAAAAGAGTTGAGTAAGGAAACACTTGGCGTACCTGTACTAGCAATTGGAGTACCTACGGTTGTAGATGCAGCTACGTTGACAAATGATACGATTAAATTGGTGATTGAACATTTATGTGAGCAGTCGGAAAAAGGATCTCAATTTTATAATTTATTAAAAGAAATATCTGATGAAGATAAATATGCTCTTATAAGGGATGCATTAGAACCCTATGGTGCAAATATGATTGTTACAACGAAGGATATCGATACGATTATAAGAAATATTTCTCAGATTATTGCAAATGCAATTAATATTGCTATACATCCAGGAATTGATTTAAAGGATGTGAATAGATATTTACGATAAATTATCATATATCCATGTTATAACTCATATAATCTTATAGTACAGTAAACTTTTAGATAAGTCAAAGAGGGGTGCATGGTGTGATAAAAATTAGGATAATTGAAATCAGAAAATGTTATAAGTGGATCTGTGTTTTACTTACGGGTATTATGTGTATAGTAGCGTGTAGGGTACTAATTTTTGATCTTTATCATACGTCCGTGAAAGCAAATACAACCCAACAAGAACAGAAAGTAGTACAAGCAGAGAAACAACAAGATACGAAGGATTCATGGATGAAGTTATTTTTTTGCAAGACGATTCCTGCCATGGAAATCAGTTATAAAAAGAAAGGAGATTTTGATAGTAGTACAATTGCGAAAAATTTTTTATCTAAGGTCGTTAATTTTGACTATGAAGATCCGAAAACTTTATTTAAGGCACAAATAAGCATGTTAGACGAAATGGATGATGATTTAGCAGAAAAACATGGCTATAAATATAAAAATGATAATTTGCAAGAAAATTTATATAATAAAGAAGAATTGACAAAAGAATATGAGGATGTTAAAGACCAAGAAGAGATTAGTGTATCTAAAAATATAGAGATAGAAGATTTATCAAAAGAGGTTAAAAAAGATAAGATTATAGAAAGTAAGGAAAGTAAAGAACCTATACAAGATAATCCTAAAGAGGATGAGTCTAAAAAATTAGATACGATCAAGGTAATTAGTTCGAAGGTCAAAAAACCGAATAAAGTAAAATTAAATTTAAAAAAACCGTCTATTTTTATTTATCATACACATGCAACGGAATCTTATATGCCAGAAGCAATCGGTAATTTTCATTCTTTAAATAGAAAATATACAGTTAGAGCAGTTGGAGATGTATTAGCAGATCATTTGGGTAAAATGGGATATAATGTTATTCATGATAATACCATTCATGATTACCCCTCTTATCAAAAAGCATATGTTCGTTCTTTGGAAACATTACGTAAAAATTTAAAAAATAATTCTTCATTAAAAATTGTATTTGATGTTCACAGAGATGCAGCACCAAATAATAGTAAAGAAGTTAGAGAAAGAAGCTATGTAACCATTAATAACGAAAAGGTTGCAAAATTCAGCATTGTAGTAGGAACGGGAAACGAAAATGCAGAAAAATTGTTGGTATTAGCAGAATACATAAAAGCAAAAAGTGATAAATATTATCCAGGGTTAGCGAAAAAGACCATTACAAAACCTTATAAATTTAATGGATATAATTCAGATTATTATGTGCTTCTTGAAGTAGGAAATAATGCTAATTATATAGATGAATCTTTGAGAACTGCTAAATATGTAGCAAAAATAGTAGATGAAGTAATTAAAGATATAAAAGAATGATATTTAAGGGGATCGTTTAACGATCCCTTTGAGTATCAAAAAAGAACAGTAGTCTATAATAATATGGGTGATGCGAATGAATAGGACGGAAAGAAAAGAACAAGAAAAATTAGGATATAGAGAAAATAAGAAAAAACATAAGTGGATTTATATAATTCTTTTATTTGTTTTACTAATTCAATCATTAATTAGAGTAGATCATTCTTTCCAAGAAATGACTAAGAGGCAAGAACAAAATATTTTTGCTTGTGAAAAGGTGAATGAGTCTCTATACAAAGTTTATTTTTGTGGAGAAAAATTTTATATAAATGAAAAAGAATTAGAAAATAAATATATTGATGTAAAGAATGATACATATAATTTTTTAGGAAAAATAAAAAACAAGATAATATGTTTCACAAAGAATAGATAAATGCCGAGCTTTATGCTCGGTTATTGTTATATAAAACTATACGGTCCAAATGAATTATGTTATAATAACAAGGATTAGTGGAATGTTATGTAAGGCATATAGAGGAGGATTAGTAGATGATAAGTAATCGTCAAAAAAGGATACGTAATTTTAGTATCATCGCACATATTGATCACGGAAAATCTACACTTGCAGATCGCTTAATAGAGAAAACTGGGCTGCTTACAAAAAGAGAGATGAAAGAGCAGATACTAGATAGCATGGATTTAGAGCGTGAACGTGGAATTACCATAAAACTACAAACAACTCGGTTGGTATATAAAGATAAAACAGGAGAAGAATATATATTAAACTTAATAGATACACCTGGACATGTGGATTTTACATATGAGGTTTCTAGAAGCTTGGCAGCATGTGAGGGAGCTGTTTTAGTAGTAGATGCAGCACAAGGTGTAGAAGCACAAACATTAGCAAATGTTTATTTGGCACTTGATCAAAATCTAGAAATTGTTCCTGTTATTAATAAGATCGACTTACCAAGTGCTAGACCAGAAGAAATAAAACATGAAATTGAGGAAATTATAGGAATTGATGCTAGTGAAGCTCCTTTGGTTTCTGCTAAATCGGGATTGAATATGGAAGATGTTTTAGAAGCAATCGTTAAACACGTGCCTGCTCCAACTGGAGATGAGGATGGAACGCTTAAAGCATTAATATTTGATTCCTATTATGATAGTTATAAGGGGATCATTGCTTATTTAAGTATTAAACAAGGGTCTGTAAAACGTGGAGATAAGATTCTAATGATGGCTACGGGTAAGAAGTTTGAAGTAACTGAGGTAGGAATATTTGTTCCTGGGCAAGTGCCTGTAGATGAACTAAAAGCAGGGGATGTTGGATATCTAACAGCGAG
This sequence comes from Lutibacter sp. B2, assembly GCA_015686845.1. Lineage (GTDB taxonomy): Bacteria > Bacillota > Clostridia > Peptostreptococcales > Thermotaleaceae > JADPRS01. The sequence goes on along the minus strand of JADPRS010000001.1, from coordinate 120,870 downwards.
TATTAAAAATGTTGTAGATGTTAGAGTAGGAGATACAGTTACAAGTGCAGATCATCCGGTAGATGAACCGTTACCAGGATATCAAAAAGCTGTACCTATGGTATATTGTGGAATATATCCAGCAGAGGGAGAAAAATACGGAGATGTAAGAGATGCGTTAGAAAAATTACAAGTAAATGACGCAGCATTAGAATTTGAAGCGGAGACTTCCAATGCGTTAGGATTTGGATTTAGATGTGGATTTTTAGGACTTTTACATATGGAAATCATACAAGAAAGACTTGAAAGAGAATTTGATTTAGATCTTATTGCAACTTCTCCAAGTGTAATTTATAGAATTACAAAGACGAATGATGAAGTTGTAATGATACAAAATCCTACAAATTTACCGCCCACAGAAGAAATTTCTTTTATGGAAGAACCGATTGTAGCTGCAAAGATTATGTTGCCAAATGAATATGTTGGAAATGTAATGGAGTTGTGTCAAGATCGAAGAGGTAACATGAAAAATATGGAGTATTTAGATGAAAAAAGAGTAACATTGCATTATGAGTTACCTTTAAATGAGGTTATTTATGATTTCTTTGATGCATTAAAATCTAAAACCAAAGGTTACGCTTCACTAAATTATGAATTGAACGGGTATTCAAGATCAAAATTAGTAAAAATGGAGATTTTATTAAATAAAGATATAATAGATGCATTTTCTATGATTGTGCATGAAAGCAAGGCTGAGTCTAGGGGAAGAATTATTTGTGAGAAATTAAAAGAAGTAATTCCAAGACATATGTTTGCCATACCTATTCAAGCGGCTATTGGAAATAAGGTTATTGCAAGAGAAAATATTAGTGCATTAAGAAAAGATGTATTGGCTAAATGTTACGGTGGAGATATTAGTAGAAAGAAAAAACTTTTACAAAAACAAAAAGAAGGTAAAAAACGTATGCGTCAGCTTGGATCAGTGGAAGTTCCACAAGAGGCGTTTATGGCAATTCTTAAATATGATGAGGATAAATAGTCACCTAATAGGTGGCTATTTATGTTATTTAGATAATCTATTATAGGAGAGATGCAGGTATGAAGAAGTTAGGGGTATATATACATATACCATTTTGTATAAAGAAATGTCATTATTGTGATTTTCAATCTTTTAGTAATTTAGAACATATAATTTCAGAATATGTAGATGCACTTTGTATGGAGATAAAATCTTCAAAAGAAAAATTTAAAAGATATAAGATTAAATCTATTTTTATAGGAGGAGGGACTCCATCTATACTCACTATAAAAGATATAGATAAAATACTAAGTGTGTTATATTCAACTTTTGAGATGGATTCTTTTTTAGAATTTAGTATTGAGAGTAATCCTGGTACTCTTACGAAAGAAAAAGTAAAGTATTATACTAAAAGTGGAATAAATCGTTTGAGTATAGGTTTGCAAGCTTGGCAGGATCAATTATTAAAAAAATTAGGTAGAATTCATGATAAAGATACATTTGTAAAAAACTTTCATTTGGCTAGAGAATATGGATTTAATAATATTAATATTGATTTAATGTTTTCACTTCCAAATCAAACTTTTAGCCATTGGGAAGAAACTTTGTCAAATATAGTGGACTTAAATCCAGAACATATATCGTCCTATAGTTTAAAAATAGAAGAAAATACAATTTTTGAAAAAGAATATAAAAGTGGAAGACTAAATTTGCCAAACGAAGAAGAAGACAGGAAGATGTATGAATATACACAAGGGTTTTTAGAGAAAAATGGGTATCATCGTTATGAAATATCAAATTTTTCAAAATCAAATTATGAATGCGAACATAATAAAATTTATTGGAAAAATGAAGAATATATTGGTTTTGGATTAGGTGCACATTCATATATAAATAGAATAAGATTTTCAAATACTAATGATATAAAAGAGTATATTTATAATATAAAACAGGATAAAAGTAGTAATATTATTGAAGAAAAAAATAGTTTGAAAGATGAAATTGCAGAGACTATGTTTTTAGGACTTAGAATGATGGCTGGCATAGATCTTAAATACTTTGAAGAGAGATATAAAAAGAGTCCTTTTGAAATTTATGAAAAACAAATATTGAAATTACAATCCCAAGGGCTATTGAAGGTGGATGATAAAAATATTCAACTTACAAATAAAGGGATAGATTTATCAAATCAAGTATTCGTTGAATTTTTATTAGATTAAAAAATATTAAAAAGGATATTGACAAAAGATTTTTTTAGTGATAATTTAAAAATATAATCGTTTAGCACTCGACTAAAGAGAGTGCTAACAAATGGGAGTGAGATTATGGGGCTGGGAGATAGACAATTAAAGATTTTGCAGGCCATAATTAAAGATTTTATTACTACAGCAGAGCCTATAGGCTCAAGAACTTTAGCTAAAAAATATGATTTAGGCATTAGTTCAGCTACTATTAGGAATGAAATGGCAGATTTAGAAGAACTGGGATATTTAGAACAACCACATACTTCTTCCGGAAGAATTCCTTCTGATAAGGGGTACAGATTATACGTAGATCATTTAATGAAAAATGGTACCAATCCACAAAAACAAAAAAATGAAATTAAGAAGAAATTTATTAAAAGTGTAGGAGAAATTGAGCAAATAATTGAAAATACTGCGAAATTCATATCGGAGACGACAAAACTAACTTCTATTGTTTTATCGCCTCAGTTAAAACAAGGAAAATTAAAGTATGTTAAGCTTGTTTCTATTGACTCTAATGTAATTTTATTGATTGTTGTATCTGAAACAGGCATTGTAAAAAATACAATTATTAGAGTAGATGAAGACTATACCTTTAATGATTTGGAGATTATATCAAGAATTATAGATTTTAAGTTAAAAGGTATAAGAATTTGTGATATTACAGCTTTCATTATAGAGAATATGTATGAAGAAGTGATTAAATACAGTGCTATTGTGAAAAAAATATTTCCTGCACTTATGAATGCATTAGAAGAAATGGTAAGTATAGAATTGTATCTAGAAGGATTAACAAATATTTTTGATCTGCCAGAATATCACAATATAGATAGAGCAAGAAATTTCATGACATTATTGGACCAAAAAGAATATCTGATAGATTTGCTATTAAGTAGTAAAGAGGAATTAGATATTACCATTGGAAAAGAGAATAAACATTTGGAGATGAAAAATTGTAGTTTAATTACTGCAACCTATCAATATAATGGATTCATTGTAGGTAAAATTGGTGTAATAGGTCCAACACGGATGGATTATAGCTATACTACATCTGTTGTTAGAAGTATTACAAGAACTTTATCAGAAATATTAAATGAAGATAAGAGAAAGTAAATATGGTTTGATAGGAAGACAAAATAAATTAGGTAGGTGGTTATGGATGAAAGAGAATCATGTAGAAAATCAAGAAGAAGTAATTCAAGAGGAAGATATTCTGGATGCTGATAAAAAAGATGACAGCGATCAAGATGAATCTCCAAAAAATCTAGAATTAGAAAAATTAAAAGAAGAAAATAAAGAAATTAATAATAAGTATTTAAGAATGACTGCAGATTTTCAAAATTTTAAAAAAAGAGCAGAAAAAGAAAAAAGTGATATTTATCAATTTGCTAATGAAAAACTTATAGTAGATTTATTGCCAACGATAGATAACTTAGAAAGAGCACTTAAGTCTAATCAAGATGAAGGTGCAAATGAATCATTTACACAAGGAATTGAAATGATTCATCAGCAGTTTTTAGATGTACTTACTAAGAATGATGTAAAAGAAATAGATGCAATTGGTCAAAAATTTGATCCTAATTATCATCATGCAGTATTACAAGAAGAAAATGATGAGTATGAATCAGAAACTGTAGTGGATCAATTTCAAAAGGGATATACTTTGAATGATAAAGTAATTCGCCCTTGCATGGTAAAAGTGATAAAATAATTTTTTATATAATTAAGGAGGAATTTGTGAAATGAGTAAAATAATAGGTATTGACTTAGGAACAACGAATTCATGTGTGTCAGTTTTAGAAGGAGGAGAACCAGTAGTAATTCCAAATGCTGAAGGGAATAGAACTACGCCATCCATAGTAGCATTTACTAAAAATGGAGAAAGATTAGTGGGCGAGACTGCAAAAAGACAAGCTATTACAAATCCAGAGAGAACGATCAGCTCTATTAAAAGAGAAATGGGAACAGATCATAAAGTAAACATAGATGGTAAAGATTATACACCACAAGAAATTTCTGCTATGATCCTTATGAAATTAAAAGCAGATGCGGAAAGTTATTTAGGCGAAAAGGTAGCAGACGCTGTAATCACAGTTCCTGCATACTTTACAGATAGCCAAAGACAGGCAACTAAGGATGCTGGAAAGATTGCGGGATTAGAAGTTAAAAGAATTATCAATGAGCCAACAGCTGGATCATTAGCTTACGGTCTTGATAAAGATACAGAACATCATAAAATCATGGTATTTGATTTAGGTGGCGGTACTTTTGACGTATCTATATTAGAACTTGGAGATGGCGTATTTGAAGTACTTTCTACAAAAGGAAATAACCATCTTGGAGGAGACGATTTTGACAAGGCAGTTATGGATTTCTTAGCTGAAACTTTCATGAAAGAGCATGGTGTAGATTTAAGAAATGATAAAATGTCATTACAAAGATTAAAAGAAGCTGCTGAAAAGGCGAAGAAAGAATTATCAACGACACAAACAACAAATGTAAATCTTCCATTTATTACTGCTACGGCAGCAGGTCCGATCCATTTAAATATAGATTTAACGAGAGCGAAATTTGATCAATTAACTGCAAAGTTGGTAGAAGCGAGTATGAGTCCTACTAGAGAAGCGTTAAAAGATGCGAATTTAGCTTCTGGAGATATAGATAAAGTTATTTTAGTTGGAGGATCAACTAGAATTCCTGCGGTTCAAGATGCGGTTAAAAAATTAACTGGGAAAGAACCTCATAAGGGCGTAAATCCTGATGAATGTGTAGCAGTAGGTGCTGCAATTCAAGCAGGTGTTTTAACGGGAGAAGTAAAAGATGTATTGTTACTAGATGTTACACCACTTTCACTTGGAATTGAAACACTTGGAGGCGTATTGACAAGGTTAATTGAAAGAAATACTACGATCCCTACTAAGAAAAGCCAAGTATTCTCTACTGCTGCGGATAACCAAACTTCTGTAGATATACATGTTCTTCAAGGAGAAAGACAAATGGCAGGAGATAATATTACATTAGGTAGATTCCAACTAGGTGGAATTATGCCTGCACAAAGAGGAATCCCTCAAATAGAAGTAACTTTTGATATTGATGCGAATGGTATCGTAAATGTAAGTGCAAAAGATAATGGAACAGGAAAAGAACAAAAAATTACGATTTCTTCTTCTAGTAATCTTTCTGATGAAGAAATAGAACAAAAGGTAAAAGATGCAGAAAAATTTGCAGAAGAAGATAAAAAGAAAAAAGAGGCTATAGAAAATAGAAATAAAGCAGATTCTATGGTTTATGAAACTGAAAAGACATTAAAAGAAGTTGGAGATAAAATTACTGAAGATGAGAAGTCTAAAGTAGAGTCTTCTTTAGAAAATCTAAAGAAAATGTTAGAAGGAACAGACGATGAAGAGATTAAAAAAGCAACTGAGGAGTTAACTACTGCATTCCATGCAATATCACAAAAAATGTATGAGCAAGCAGCAGCAGAACAACAATCGGGTAGTGAGCAAGGTAAAACAGAAGAAGATGATAATGTTGTAGATGCAGATTATGAAGTAGTAGATGAGGATAAATAGAAGATTAAAATAGGCACCCTATTGGGTGCCTTATAATTCTTAAATGAGTTGCAAAAAATAAATATTTTTCATATAATTGATGTAGTTTGTGATTTTCTCACAAAACCTGATTAGAAAGGCAGTGAGAGTGATGTCAAAGAGAGACTATTATGATGTATTGGATGTTCAAAAAGGGGAAGACGAACAGTCGATCAAAAAAGCTTATCGTAAACTAGCGATGAAATATCATCCAGATAGAAATTCTGGAGATAAAGAAGCGGAAGAAAAGTTTAAGGAAATTAATGAAGCTTATGAAGTTCTAGGAAATAGTGAAAAAAAAGCTAGATATGATCAATTTGGTCATGCAGGTGTAGATGGGCAAGGCGGGTTTGGTGGCGCATCTGGATTTGGTGGTGCCTCTGGATTTGGAGGATTTGAAGACATATTTGGTGATATATTTGATATGTTTGGTGGCGGAGGAAGAAGAAGATCTGGGCCTCAAAAAGGGGAAGATTTACAATATGAAATGTCTATTACCTTTGAAGAAGCTGCATTTGGTGTTGAAAAGGAAATAAGTATTAAAAAACACGAAAAGTGTAGTACTTGTAGTGGAACAGGTGCAAAAGAGGGAACTTCTAAAAGAACATGTTCGAAATGTAATGGAACGGGAGAAGTGCGTTATGCACAAAGAACACCCTTAGGACAATTTGTAAATGTTAAGCCTTGTGATGAGTGTCATGGAGAAGGAAGTGTTATTGAACAACCGTGTCAGACATGTAATGGAACTGGAAACGTATTAAAAAATAAGACGATAAAACTAAAAATTCCAGCAGGTGTAGATTCAGGTTCTGCAATTTCAGTAAGAGGTGAAGGCGGACCAGGCGTTAAGGGTGGCCCTATGGGAGATTTATATGTTGTTTTAAGAGTAAAATCACATAAAATATTTAAAAGAGATGGCAATGATATCGTTTGTGAAGTTCCTATTACCTTTGCTCAAGCTGCTTTAGGAGAGGAATTAATTATTCCTACATTAGATGGAAGGGTTAAATATAACATTCCTGAAGGTACACAAAGCGGAACTGTTTTTAGGTTAAAAGGCAAAGGGGTACCAAGTTTAAGAGGACATGGTAGAGGAGATCATTACGTAAAAATCATTGTAGAAGTACCGAAAAAGTTAAATCAAAAACAAAAGGATATGTTAAAAAAGTTTGCTGAAGAAATGGGCGAAGAGGTACATGAACAAAGAAAGAGTTTTGTTGATAAAGCAAAGGACATTCTAGGAATATAATGAAACACCCAGTAAATGCTGGGTGTTTCATTATAAAAGAGGTAGCAATAATATGTTAAATTATAAGTTGGCAGGGTATAATAACAGGTAAATGTGAAAGCTACGGAGGTTTTAAAGATGAAATGGATAGAAGTTAAGATTAAAACTACAACAGAAGCGGTAGAGGCGGTAGCAAATATTTTATATGAAGTAGGAGTAGATGGGGTTGCTATAGAGGATTCTAATGATTCTATTTTCCAAGAACAAGCAAAAGGAGATTGGGATTATATTGATGAGTCTATTTTAGAAAATAGTTATGAAGGAGCAATTATAAAAGGGTATTTACCTAAAAGTGAAGAGTTATTAGATATAATAGAGTTAATAAAGCAGAATGTTGAAAGAATACCTCTTTTTAATTTAGATAAGGGATTAGGGGAAGTGACAACAACTGAGGTGTATGAAGAAGATTGGGCAAATGAATGGAAAAAGTATTATAAACCTAAAAAAATAGGAAACCAAATAGTGATTAAACCATCATGGGAAATGTATGAACCAAAAGAAAATGAATTAATTATAGAATTAGATCCAGGCATGGCTTTTGGGACAGGAACCCATGAAACTACAATGATGTGTGTACAAAATCTTGAAAAGTATATAAGTGAAAATAGTTTAGTATTTGATATAGGGTGTGGAAGTGGAATTTTATCAATTGTTGCCGCTAAATTAGGAGCAAAAGAAGTATTGGGTGTAGATTTAGACCAAGTTGCTGTGGATGCTTCTATTAGAAATGTATCTGATAATAAAGTTGCGGATACAGTAGAAATAAAAAGAGGAAATTTGATGGATGTAGTAAATGGTAAGGCGGATATAATTGTAGCTAATATTATGGCAGATGTTATTATGGGCTTAAGTTCTTATATTTCTGATTTTATGAAAAAAGATGCAGTTTTTATTGCTTCTGGAATCATATTAGAAAAAGTGGATGAAGTAGTTGCAGAATTAAAGAAAAATAAATTTGAAATAATAAGCATTGATAGACAAGGTGAATGGGCTGCAATTGTTTCAAAAATTGGTGGAGATCATCATTATGCATAGATTTTTTGTTCATAAAGGAAATATTTCTGAAGAAGAAATTATCATTGATCATGTAGAGGATGTAAAACATATAGTGAAGGTTTTAAGATTATCCAAAGATGATATTATAGAAGTTTGTGATGGAGAAAATCAGGAGTATATTGCAAAACTTTCTATAGTGGATAAAACCCAGGTTAAAGCTACAATTTTAGAAAAAAAAGAGTCTCAGACAGAAGCACAAATTTGTGTAACGCTTTTTCAAGGAATTCCTAAATCAACCAAAATGGATTTGATTATTCAAAAATGTACGGAATTAGGAATCAATAAAATTACACCAGTAGTTACAGAAAGAACCATTGTGCAATTAAAAGACAAAAAGGCGGAAGAAAAGAAAATTGATAGATGGCAAAAAATTGCTGATACAGCAGCTAAACAATGTAAAAGAGGGGTTATACCTAAAATAGATATGCCTTTGCATTATAGGGAACTGTTAGAATGTATATCTCAATATGATTTAGTTATTGTAGCTTATGAAGAAGAACAAGATTTGGGCATTAAATCTATTTTGCAGGCAAGTAAAAAGTCAAAGAAGATCGCAATTGTTGTAGGGCCAGAAGGTGGATTTGAAAAAGAAGAGGTTGAAGGATTAAAAGAAGTAGGTGCAAAATCTGTTACATTAGGACCAAGAATTCTAAGAACAGAGACTGCTGGTTTTGTAGCTTTAGGTATTGTAATGTATGAGATTGGTGATTTGGGAGGCAAATAAATGAAAAAGGTTGCATTTTATACTCTTGGTTGTAAGGTGAATCAATATGAAACAGAGGCTATGAGTGAATTGTTTGAAAAAGCTGGATATAGTATTGTAGATCATGAGGAAATTGCAGATGTTTATATAATTAATACTTGTACAGTGACAAATTTAGGAAATCGTAAATCAAGACAATTTATTCGTAAATCAAAAAGAAACAATGAAGATGCGATTATAGCTGTTGTTGGATGTTATTCCCAAACTTCACCAGATGAGGTAATGGAAATAGCAGGTGTAAATATTGTATTAGGTACGAATGACAGAAAAAAAATTGTGGATTATGTGGAAAAATTTAAATCTGAAGAAGAAAAAATCAATGCAGTTTCAGATATTATGGAAATTAAAGAATTTGAAGAAATGTCAATAGGGGAAGTGAAGGGGAAAACTAGAGCAGTTCTCAAAATTCAAGAAGGTTGTAATCAGTATTGTACATACTGTATTATTCCCTATGCACGAGGGAATATTAGAAGTAGAAAAATAGATGAAATCGTGAAAGAAGTAAATAGATTAGCTAAAAATGGCTTCAAGGAGATTGTGTTAACTGGAATTCATGTAGCATCTTATGGAAAAGATTTAAAAGATATTACATTATTAGATGTAATCAAGAGGGTACATGAGGTTGATGGTATTGAAAGGATTCGCTTAAGTTCTATAGAACCGACAATAATGACGGAGGAATTTATATATGAATTGTCTTGTTTAGAAAAGGTATGTCCGCATTTTCATTTATCCTTACAGAGTGGATGTGATGAGACTTTAAAGAGAATGAATAGGAAGTATAATACGAGTGAATATAAAGTGATTGTAGAGAGACTAAGAAGGATTATAAACGATGTATCTATTACTACTGATATAATAGTAGGATTTCCAGGAGAAACAGAAGAAGAATTTGATGAAACGATGAAATTTGTTAAATATATACAATTTAGCCAAATTCATGTTTTTAAATATTCTCCAAGAAAAGGTACGCCGGCATCCAAATTTAAAGAACAGGTACTGGGAAATATAAAAAATATAAGAAGTGAAAAATTAATACATTTGGCAGAAGAATGTTTAATTAAATATAATAAGCGTTTTATAAATAGTAGAAAAAAGGTTTTAATTGAAGCTGCTAGTCAAGAAATGAATGGGTTTTATGAAGGGTTAACGGATAATTACATTCGTGTATTTGTAAAATCTAAAGAAGAGCTATCCGGGCAAATTGTTTCTGTTAAATTAGAAGAAACATATAATGAAGCTATAATGGGAATGATTATAGGTAATAAAAACTAATCTTCTTAAAAGAAGGAGTTTGTTCGTTTTTGTAGAATAGGATATATAGTATTAGCATTGTAAAAAGGAGGTGAGTCTATGTCAGAGTGTATTTTTTGCAAAATTGCATCTAAAGAGATTCCAGCTAATATTGTATATGAGGATGATTTAGTGATCGCTTTTCATGATATTGAACCAGCTGCACCTACACATGTTATAGTAATTCCAAAGGAACATATAGAATCGTTAAATAATGTATTAGATATACATAAGGAACTTTTAGGACATATTCACCTTTGCATAAGTAAAATTGCAAAAAAACTAGAAATTAGTAAAGAAGGATTCCGAGTTGTTAATAATTGTGGAGAACTTGGAGGTCAGACTGTTAACCATATCCATTTCCATTTATTAGGAGGAAAACAAATGAATTGGCCAGCAGGTTAAAAACTGTTGCATAAATGGTAAATTTAATGTATACTAACATAGTGCTAGGCGAATGTATATATTTGTTTAGCGTATACTTTTCTATCAACACAAGTTTGCAAGCGGAGGGAGGGAGAAGTAGATGGCGTCAGAAATCAAAATTGGTGAAAGCGAAACTCTTGAGAGTGCTCTTCGTAGATTTAAGCGTTCATGTGCAAAGTCTGGAGTTTTATCAGAAGTTAGAAAGAGAGAGCATTATGAAAAGCCTAGTGTGAAGCGTAAGAACAAAGCAGAGGCAGCAAAAAGAAATAAAAAGAAATTCTAAAAGAGGTGTGACAAATGTCCCTCAAAGAGAGATTAATGCTTGATTTAAAACAAGCTATGAAAGAGAAAGATAAACTCAAGAAATCTGTTATTACTATGGTAAGAGCTTCAGTTACGCAATATGAAGTTGATAATAGAGTAGAAATGGATGATGAAAAAGTTTTAGATATAATGATCAAACAAGTAAAACAGAAAAATGATGCGATTGAAGAATTTGCTAAAGGTAATAGAGAAGATTTAGTAAATGAAGCAAAAGCTGAAATAGATGTTTTGATGAAATACTTACCTCAGCAATTAACTGAAGATGAAATTAAAGTGATTGTAAAGCAGTCAATAGAAGAAGTCGGAGCTGAGAACATGAAAGATATGGGCAAGTTAATGGCAACATTAATGCCTAAGATAAAAGGAAAAGCTGATGGCAAAATAGTAAATAAATTTGTAAGAGAATTTTTACAATAAAAAGAGGATGACCTAATATTAGGTCATTTTTTATTTAAAAATAAGTCAAGCCATGAAGATCATTTTCATGGCTTGACTTATTTTTATAAGGAATAGACTCACTTAAGTAAGCATAAGATTACTATATAAAAGGGGGGAGTATTATATGAAAGGAAAAACAAAAGAAATAAAAGAAAGTATTTCTGAATTATTAGAGCTTCCCAAGGATATTATGTTGGATCTTCCAAGAATAACGTTATTAGGGAATTTACAATTATATATTGAAAATCATAAAGGGATTATTGAATACACAAAAGTTAGAATAAGAGTAAATACAAGAGATGGAATTCTTAGAATTATGGGAAATGATTTATTGATTAAAAATATCGTCTCAGAAGAGATTGTTATATGTGGAAAAATACATAGCATTGAATTTCTACAATAGGGGGGGTTGTTTTGCTGGTAGTAAGGATTTGGAATTTTTTCAGAGGATATGTTTTTATTAGAATAGAAGGATTGCATCTAGAAAAGTTTATTAATTATACAATCTCAAAGGGTATATATTTATGGGATATTATGCGTATAGATTATACTACATTAGAAGCAAAAATAGGTTTGAGAGGGTATAAAGAACTTAGACATATTGTGAAAAAGTCGGGTTGTAAAGTGAAGATAAAGACGAAAATAGGATATCCTTTTTTTCTCCATAGGATTAAAGTAAGGAAAATGTTTATGATTGGTTTTATTATTTCCATCATCATGGTTTGCGGAATAACTTCATTCGTATGGGATATGGAGATTACTGGTAATGATAAAATACCAAAAGAAAAAATAGAAGAATATATAAGTGAGCGAGGTTTGAAAATTGGTGTATGTAAATATAGAGTTGACTTATCTGATATTGAAAATAATATGATGATAGATATTGAAAATCTAGCATGGGCAGGCATCCATTTTAAAGGTACAAAAGTGATTGTAGAAATTGTAGAAAATGTGAATATACATAAGGAGATTTCAAAGGATCTACCATGCAATATTGTTGCCAAGAAAGATGGAGTGATAGAAAAAATAATTGCCAAAAATGGAGATGCTTTAGTTCGAAAAGGAGATGTAGTGAAAAAAGGACAGGAATTAATTACAGGCATAATTAATAGGGAAGATATGGATGTTAGATATGTACATGGGTTAGGAGAAGTAATTGCAAAAACCTATTATGAAGAAAATGATAAAATTTCATTAGTGAAGGTTAAAAAGGTAGAGACGGGAAATAAAATTGTTAAGAGAACTATAAAAATTGGAAATACAGAAACTACATTAGGTGCAAGCGAAATACCTTATAAAGATGTTATAATAAAGAAGACAGATAAAAGTCTTTCTAGGTGGAGGAATATCAAAATCCCTGTCGAAATCATTAAAGAAGAATATTATGAAGCCATTAAAATAAAGGAAAAAATCGATAAGAGTGTTGCAAAAAAATCCTTGGCTGAAAAGATGGAAGTAGATTTAGTGAAAAAAATGCCGCTAAATGTACAGATTATTAATAAAGATATTATATTTTATGAAGAAGGGAATATAATAAAAGCAAAACTAACAATTGAAGCCTCAGAAAATATAGGAGAGCAACAAGAAATAATATATCCCAAAGAATTTGAGGAGGGTGTTTAATTGGAAAAAAAATCTATGGAAAAAAGAATTGTGATTACTGAATTTGTATATATAAAAGAATTATTCGGAAATTTTGATGAGCATATTAGGATCATAGAAGACAAATTTAATGTTAATATTGTTTCAAGGCAAGGAGAAATTGTGATCATTGGTACTAATGATAAGGTAGAAATAGTAGAAAAATTATTGTATAAGTTTATGAATATACTAGAGTCAGGTGAAACTTTAGATGGTCAAAAAATAAAATATACGATAAGTTTGTATGAAAAGGGAAAAGAAAATCAAATAGATCAGCTTTTAGAGGGCGTTATTTGTATGAACGCAAAAGGAAAGCCAATAAAAGCAAAAACAATAGGGCAAAAAAAATATTCGGATGCCATAAAAAATAATGATATTGTATTTGGAATTGGACCTGCTGGAACAGGAAAAACATATTTAGCAATGGCAATGGCAGTAAATGCATTTAAAAATAAGAAAGTAGGAAGAATTATTCTTACTAGACCCGCTGTAGAAGCTGGAGAAAGTTTAGGATTTTTGCCAGGAGACTTGCAAGAAAAAGTAGATCCTTATTTGAGACCATTATATGATGCATTATATGATATATTAGGAGGAGAGACTTTTTTAAAGTATAAAGAAAGGGGACTGATAGAAGTTGCTCCCTTGGCTTATATGAGAGGAAGAACGTTAGAAAATGCATTTATAATATTGGATGAAGCACAAAATACCACGAAAGAACAAATGAAAATGTTTTTAACTCGATTAGGGGTTGGTTCTAAAGCTATTATAACAGGCGATATTACGCAAATTGATTTACCAAAAGGAAGAGAATCAGGGCTAAGACAAATTATCAATATTTTAAATGATATAGAAGGTGTATCATTCCAATTTTTAGATGAAAGTGATGTTGTTAGACATTCATTAGTACAAAGAATTATTAAGGCTTATGATCAATTTGAAAAAAACAAAACAAATACTAAAGAGAAGTAAAGCGGGAGGAAATATAGATGACCTTTATAAAAGGTATAATAAACAGATTAAATAGTATGTTGGTTATGAAGTTATTAGGTAAAAGAACAGTTACTTATGTTATGGTAGTATGTATTTTCTTTATAACCATATTTACCAGTACAATTATTAATCTAGCGCCCAATAAGTATGAGTTAGAAGTAGGTCAACAAGCATCAATAGATTTTAAAGCACCTAGAGATGTGGAAGATCACATTTCTACAGAAAGAGCAATAACAAAAGCTATCGAATCTGTAAAAGCAACAGAAATATTATATCCAACTATACAAATAGATGTCAAAAAGAAAATAGAGAAATTTTTTACAAATGTTTATAAAATAAAAGAAATAGAAGAAATCAGTGAAGATGAAAAAATCTTACTATTAAAAGAAAAAGATACGCTTTCTTTAACGGATGACGAATTAAGATTATTAATTTTTACTTCTGATAAAGAAATTAAAAATATGGAAAGTTATATTTATGAAATGGTTACGCAAGTAATGACTATAGGAATCAAAGAAGAGGAATTAGAAACGAAGAAAATAGAAATAAAAAAATACTTTAATGGATTAGAGGACTTTACAGAAGAAATACGTTTATTAGGAACGAAGATCGTGAATTCGTCTATACAACTAAATCGTTTTGTAGATGTGGAGACTACTCAGCGGAAAATAGAAGAAGCAAAAAATAGTGTAGATAGAGTTATAATAAGAAGAGGGAATATTATTGTAGCACAAGGAGAAACGATTACACCAGAAAAATTAAAAATTCTTAAGGACGTAGGAATTGTAAAAGGGAAAAGTAATGAAGATTTTTCATTATATTTAGGCGTTGCCCTATTGGTTATATTTATTCAAGCAGTACTAATTATATATATATATGTATTCCATAAAAATATTTTTTTATCTGTGTCAAAAATGTACCTCATTTTAATTATATTTTTATGTTCTTATTTTGTATGCAAAAGGTTGTATGATATTTCACCATATGTTGTTCCTATTGGAACCGCTGCGATTTTATTAGGCGTATTAATAGATGCTAGATTTGCTATCGTGATCAATCTAAGTATGACTGTTTTGATTGCTATAAGCAATGGATACGATATTGGGTTTTTTATAACAAGTATTATGGCGGCCATTGTGGGTGTGTGTGGTATTACACGTACGCATCAAAGATCAAATTTATTTCTATCAGGTTTTATGATTAGCTTAAGTAATATTATGATTATATTTGGGTTGGGATTTATAAATCACCATGAGATTACCAAAATCTTAGTAGATAGTTTTTATGGTATGTTAAATGGTATATTTTGTGCAATTGTAGCAATCGGGTCATTGCCACTTTTAGAGTCTGTATTTAAAATTTTAACACCATTTAAGCTATTAGAATTATCGAATCCAAATCATCCTATACTTAAAAAGTTGTTGTTAGAAGCGCCTGGAACTTACCATCATAGTATTATTGTAGGCAATTTAAGTGAGGCGGCTGCAGACGCAATCGGTGCAAATGGTTTACTTGCTAGAGTAAGTGCATATTATCATGATATAGGAAAATTGAAAAGACCCTATTTATTTAAAGAAAATCAATTAACATCAGAAAATCCACATGATAAAATGCGAGCAAGTTTAAGTGCTATGATTATAATAAGCCATGTAAAAGATGGAACAGATATAGGCATTAAGAATAAATTACCAAAAGAAATTGTTGATATAATAAATCAGCATCATGGAAAAACCCTAGTAAAATATTTTTATCATAAGGCTACAAAAGAAGAAAATAATAATATTAATGAAAATGATTATAGATATAAGGGAGAAAAACCACAATCAAAAGAGGCTGCTATTGTTATGCTAGCAGATTCTACAGAAGCTGCAGTAAGAAGTATACCTGAACCTACTGCTGAAAAAATAGGAAATTTAATTGATAAAATAATAGAGGACAAGCTAGCGGATGGACAATTAAATGAGTGTGAAATTACACTAAAAGATTTGAGAGAAATAGCGATCACTTTTAAAACTGTATTAATGGGTATTTTTCATGAGAGAATAGAATATCCTGAGTTAGAAAATAGAAAAATTGAGGTGACAGAGTAATTGAATATATTAATAGATAATAGACAAAATAAAATGAAATACGAATCAAAATTAGAAAGTTTAATGATCAATGCAATAGAAATATGTTTAGAGAAAGAGATGGTAAGTAAAGACGTTGAAATAAGCATAACCTTGTTAGATAATAAAATGATACATGAATTAAATAGAGAATATAGAAATATTGATAGGGAAACGGACGTGCTATCATTTCCACAATATGAAAGTATGGATGATATAAAAATAGGTATGTGTCTTGGTGATATTGTAATATCTTTGGAAAAAGCGAAAGAACAGTCTTTTGAGTATGGACATTCATTTGAAAGAGAGGTATTATTCTTAACGGTGCATAGTATGTTCCATCTAATGGGATATGACCATGATACTTTAGAAAATACTAAGGCTATGAGAAAAAAGGAAGAAGAAGTTCTTGGACAAATGGGTATACTAAGAGAATGATGAGTGAGGTATTTTAATGAAAGTAAAAAATATAATTGATAGTTTTAATTATGCAATAAAGGGTATTTTATATGCTATTAGAACACAAAGGAATATGAAAATTCATTATATGATTGGAATGATCGTTGTACTAGGAAGTCTATTTTCTAAGATTTCTAAGATGGAATTAATCGTGTTATGTATTACTATTGGATTAGTGATTATAACGGAGATGATTAATACAGCCATTGAAGCAGCAATAGACTTAACGGTAGATGCGTATCATCCACTAGCGAAAATAGCAAAAGACGTATCAGCGGGAGCGGTATTGATTTCAGCAGTGAACGCAGTAATTGTAGGATATGTTATTTTTTTTGATGAAGTGAGTATCGTAACAGAAAAGGTTTTAAATAAAATTAGAAATACTATGCTTCATACTACATTTATAAGTTTTTTTATTGTAGTTATGGTTGTAGTGAGTATAAAAGTTTATATAGGTAAGGGAACTCCATTAAGAGGCGGCATGCCTAGTGGTCATACGGCAGTAGCATTTTCGATCTTGACGTCGATTAGTTTTATGTCGTCTAATACAATTGTGATTATATTATGTTTTTTAATGGCCCTTTTAGTTGCTCAAAGTAGAGTGGATGCAAATGTTCATACTATTTTTCAAGTGATGATGGGCGCCTTGTTGGGTACTTTTATTACAGTATTGTTTTTTCAAATGATTTATTAAGATCGTATTAGGAGGAATTGGATTGTTTATGTATAATACATCCATCAAGATTGCATTGCTTTTTGTATTGGTGTTTTGTTCAGCACTGTTTTCTAGTGCTGAGACAGCACTTACATCAATGAATGTAATTAAAATTAAACAGCTTAAAGATAAAGGCGTTAAAAAGGTCGAAGTATTAGAGCGAATCATGAAAAAGTCTTCTAAAATATTAGCGACTATATTAATAGGAAATAATATTGTGAATATAGCAGCTACTGCACTTGCCACAGAATTGACATTTCAATTTTTTTCTGGTGAAAATAGTACACTTTTTGTTACGGTTTTCATGACGATAACCATATTGATTTTTGGAGAAATTACGCCAAAAACCTATGCTTCTTATCATGCTGAAGGCGTAGTTATGAAACTTGGAATCATTTTAGAAATGTTATCCTTTATTTTGTTTCCTATTTTAAAAGTATTAACAGGTATTACAAATTTTATTGTAAGGTTATTTGGAGTACAGGTAGATACGAATAGGGCTATTGTTTCAGAAGAAGAAATTAAAACCCTTGTAGATGTAGGTGAGGAAGCGGGAATTATAGAAAGACAAGAAAGAGATATGATCAATAGTATATTTGAGATTGGTGAGATGGAAGCGTCAGAGGTAATGGTTCCTAGGATTGATATGATTTATGTAGAAGAAAATGCTACACTAGAAGAATGCTTAAATGTAGTGATTAATTATGGTTATTCACGAATACCTGTTATTAGAGATACCATAGATAACGTGATCGGGATTTTATATGCCAAAGATTTATTGGTATATTCCAAGTATATAAAGGATAGGGAAGAATTTAGTCTACTTAAGTTGATCAGGCCTGCATATTATGTTCCAGAAAGCAAGAAGGTAAGTGAATTACTCAAAGAAATGAAAAAGAAAAAGGTACATATAGCAATTGTATTAGATGAATATGGGGGTACATTAGGACTTGCTACAATAGAAGATATATTAGAAGAAATTGTTGGAGATATTTTCGATGAATTTGATGCAGAAATTGATTTTATTAAACAGGTACAGGAAGATATAATTATTGTAAATGCAAAAGCGTCTATAGCAGAAGTAAACGAAGTATTAGGCGTAAAACTTTATGAAGATGAGTATGAATCAATAGGTGGTTTTGTATTTAATTTATTAGGAAGAATTCCAGAAAAAGATGATGAAATAGAAGTAGATGACGTGAAATTCAAAATTTTAAATGTAGAAAATAGGAGAATAGATCAGCTTGAAATATATAAAAAACATATGTAGTAATGGAGGAAGTACAATGCTTGTGAGAGATGTCAGAAAGATTTTTTTGACTGGACTATTGGTATTAATACCAATTGTAGGAACAATAACCTTGATTATATGGCTATTTAACATGATCGATTCGATTTTTAGAGTGCCAATTGAAAATATTTTAGGATTTCGAATTATAGGAATAGGTGTAGTGTTAACTGTTTTGATTGTATTTTGGACGGGTGTAATCGCTACGAATTATTTAGGTAAGAAAATTATTTATTTAGTAGATAAAACAATTTGTAAAATTCCTATGGTTAGTATTATTTATTCGTCAATTAAACAGGTGATTGATACAATATTCATGAAAAAAAAGGATGATTTTAAAAGTGCGGTGGTAGTACAATATCCTTCAAAAGGAATTTATACAATAGGATTTGTTACAGCAGATGCGCCAAATGAGATTTGTCAAATAACTGGAGAAAAAATGAAAAGTATTTTTATTCCTACTACACCAAATCCAACATCAGGTATGTTTGTCATGGTTGCAGAAAAAGATATTATGATATTAAATATATCTGTTGAAACTGCAGTCAAACTAGTTATATCAGGTGGGTTATTGCATATTGAAAATAAAAACGAACCGAAGAAGGAAGGGTGAGGGGGACATGTTTAAAAAATGTAATTTGGCAATACTTATAATAATAGGGGGTATATTATTTTTAGGAGGATGTGCTAAAGAAGAAAAAGAAATGCCTACATCTGTAGAACAAGAGCCTCAAGTTGTAATTGATAAAAGTGAGAATGAAATTGAAAAAGAAGAAATAATTGTATCTCCTATTAGTGGAATAGATTCTGATCAAGAAACCATACAAAAAAGACCTTTTGCAGTAATGTTTGATAATCAAGTGAAAGCACGACCACAAGCCGGTCTGGATCAAGCAGAAATTATTTATGAAATGTTAGCAGAAGGTAATATTACAAGATATATGGCAATTTTTTTAACCGGAGAACCGAAATTAATTGGACCTGTTAGAAGTGCAAGACCTTATTTTATTAACAAAGCAATGGAATACGATGCTTTGTATATTCATGATGGAGGAAGTCCACAAGCACTTGAAGATATCGTGAATTTTAAAATAGCAGATATTAGTGCACAATCTAGAGATCAAAGTATATTTTGGAGAAAGTCTCATAAATCAAGACCCCATAATGAGTATACAAGTACAAATGCAATTAGAAAAGCAGCAATGCAAAGTAGATATAGGGAACAAGTTACATTCGACACATTAAAATTTAACAAAAAAGATCAATCTATTGGTGGAGATCAACTTGGTAAAATTGTAATCCCATATTCAAAAGATTATAAGGTAAGTTTTGTTTATGACGAAGATGCTATGGTATTTTATAGATACATCAATGATCAGAAGCATTTAGATGAAGAATCAAAAAAACATTTGTCAGCTAAAAATATTATGATACAGAAAGTAAGTACAACGGTAATCGATAATGAAGGAAGAATAGAAATCCAATTAGTAGGAAAGGGTCAAGGCTTATATATAACAAATGGACAAATGAAAGAAGTTGTTTGGGAAAAAACATCTAGAAGAGGGATTACAAAATTTTTCTATGAAAATGGGGAAGAAATAGATTTAAATCCAGGGGTTACTTGGATGGAAGTTATACCGACTAATTTTGAATGTAGTATTCAATAAGTAAGGAGAGGATTTTGTGACAGATCAAGAATTAATTGAAAAAGCAATTGCAGCAAAGGAATATGCATATGCGCCCTATTCCAACTTTAGAGTAGGAGCAGCATTGTTGACAGGAGATGGAACTGTATATACAGGTTGTAATATTGAGTGTGCTTCTTATGGGGGGACCAATTGTGCAGAGAGAACGGCTATTTTTAAAGCTGTTTCAGATGGAAAAAAAGATATTAAAAAAATTGCTATTGTAAGCGATTTGGAGGATTATACTTTTCCATGTGGAATCTGTAGACAAGTGATTAATGAATTTGGTAGTGAGATTGAGATTGTTTTAGCAAACAAAGAAAAGGAAATAAAGACTTTTCGAATGGAAGAAATATTACCATATAGTTTTTCAGGTAACGATTTAGAAAAAAATAAAAAGAATCAGAAAGAAGGTTAATTAATGGAATTCAAATCAGGATTCGTAACAATTATTGGAAGACCAAACGTAGGAAAATCTACACTAATGAATCAAGTATTAGGAGAGAAACTTGCAATTATGTCTGATAAGCCTCAGACAACTAGAAATAAAATTCGAACAATTTATACTGAAAAAGATTTTCAAATTATATTTTTAGATACACCTGGAATGCACAAACCTAAGAATAAACTAGGCGAATATATGCAAAAGTCTGCAGTAGAGACGTTAAAAGAAGTAGATGTTATTTTATTAGTAGTTGATGAAACTGCTGATATGGGACCCGGAGATAGATACATATTAGAAACGCTAAAAACAGTAAAAACACCTGTTATGTTGGTAATAAACAAGATTGATAAGATTGAACCTAAGGAATTTGAAAAATTATATTATATGTATGATGAACTAAACCTTTTTAAAGATATAGTTGGAATATCTGCACTTGAAAATAAAAATGTAGAAGTACTTCTTAAAAAAATCATAGGGTTTTTACCTGAAGGACCTCAATATTTCCCAGCAGATATGATTACAGATCAACCGGAGAAAGTGATTGTAAGTGAAATAATCAGAGAAAAATTGTTACATTATTTAGATGAAGAAGTTCCACATGGCGTGGCAGTAGAAGTTATGAAGATGAAAAAAAGAACAAACAAAGATATGGTAGATATTAGTGCTACTATTTATTGCGAAAAAAAATCTCATAAAGGTATTATCATCGGAAAAAATGGAAGAAAGCTAAAAGGTGTTGGGAAAAGTGCGAGAGAAGATATTGAGAAGCTTTTAGGTTCAAAAGTATTTTTAGAGTTATGGGTAAAAGTGAAAGAAAACTGGAGAGATCAAGATAATTTGTTAAATCAGTTAGGATATAAATCGTAGGAAATCTTATCAATATAAGATAAATTCATTTGTTTATAGTAAAAATTACAATGTATATCTACACCTCATGAGAGTAAAAACTAATATATATATATTAGTTATAGATCCAAGAAAGGAGAGAATGAGGTGTTAGAAAATATTGCTTGGAATGTATTTTTAAGTACAGGTGATTTGAACAGTTATCTTTGCTACAAGGATCTAGAAGAAAAAACAAATGAAGAAGAGGAAAAAGAAGAACATTCAATTATTTAGTTTATAGAGGTGGCAAAATGCTCATAAAGACAGATGTGATTGTCTTAAAAAAAAGTAAATTTGGAGAAGGGGAAGCTATTTTAACTCTTTTTTCCAAAAAACTAGGGAAAGTTAAGGCAGTTGCGAAAGGGTGGAAAAAGGGAAAAGGGAAAAATTCAACGACAATACAACCTTTTCTGTATGGGGAAGCCGTATTATTTAAAGGT
Organism: Lutibacter sp. B2; assembly: GCA_015686845.1. Classification (GTDB taxonomy): domain Bacteria; phylum Bacillota; class Clostridia; order Peptostreptococcales; family Thermotaleaceae; genus JADPRS01. The sequence goes on along the minus strand of JADPRS010000001.1, from coordinate 98,795 downwards.
AAAAATTTGTATCAGATTTCTCAAATGGATTTAAAGAACTCGTTTTACAAATTGCAAGAGGATGTTATAAAACTAGGATATGCTTCATATATATTAGAATTAACGGAAAGTATAATTATTGAAGGACAAACGAATAATCGTTTATTTGAAACTTTAATAGAAGTGCTTACGGAATTTTTAAGTAAAAAAAGTGATTTTATTACGTTAGTGAAAGCATATGAAATGAAATTGTTAGTGTATGCTGGATATAAACCAGAGATGAATATATGTGTTTGTTGTGGAAGTAGTGAACTGGATAAAGTTAAATTCAGCTCACGTCAAGGAGGTATAATTTGTAGAAAGTGTTTTAATACAGACCCATATGCTATGAATATTTCTACCATTACAATGAATGTAATCGTATATCTTATGAGAACAGAATTGTCACAAATAGCTAAATTAAAAATAAAAGAAGAAATAAGAAAAGAATTAGATAAAATAATAAAAAATTATATCTATACACAGATAGATAAAAGTGAATTTAAAAGTTTGATTTTTTTAGAGGCTATAGAAACATTAAAATAATAAAATAAGGTGGTGCTGTTATGGAGATAACTTTAGAAAAAATAGATTTGGTTCGAGATCGAACTGGAGTAAGCTACAAAGAAGCCAAACAAGCATTAGAAAATACGAATGGAGATATCATTGAGGCTATTATTTATATTGAAGAAAAGAAAAATTCTACATGGTCAAGCAGTGTTTCAGAAGCGGGGAATGAGGTACTAGAGAAGATAAAGGATGTTATTAAAAAGGGAAATGTCACAAAAATTATTTTAAAAAAAGACGAAGACATAATTATGAATATCCCTGTTACAGCAGGTGCAGTAGGAGCGCTTATTTCGCCTCCAATAGCAATGTTAGGATTTGCTACAGCCCTTCTGTCAAAATGCAAAATTGAAATTATAAAAACAGATGGAAAAGTAATTGATATTCAAGAAATGGCTGAGGATACATTAGATAATGCAAAGTCTAAAATGAATGAATATAAAGAAAAAATCACACTTAAAAAAGACGAAAATAATAAAGATGACAATGATGATGATTTAGAGCAATAAATCCTTGTTTATATCTTTACAATGTATAATTCATATGTTAAACTTTAGTAAAATGTAATAACTAGGGTAGAACCGCGGAAGATAATCTTTCGTCCCTTGAACAGGGATGAAAGATTTTATTTTTGTACATATAAGGAGGAACAGTAATGGCAACAGAAAAAACGATGGATAAAATTGTTGCGCTATCAAAGGCGAGAGGATTTGTATTTTCAGGGTCTGAAATTTATGGAGGACTTGCAAATACATGGGATTATGGTCCATTAGGAGTAGAATTAAAAAACAATGTTAAAAAGGCTTGGTGGAAAAAGTTTATTCAAGAATCACCATACAATGTGGGATTAGATACTGCAATATTGATGAATCCACAAACTTGGGTTGCATCTGGACATATAGGAGGATTTAATGATCCTCTATTAGATTGTAAGGAGTGTCAATCAAGGTTTAGAGCAGATAAGTTAATAGAAGATTATCTTTCAGAAAAGGGAGAACCTGCTGTTGTAGATGGTTGGTCTAACGAAAAAATGGAAGAATATATTAAAGATCATGAAATTAAGTGTCCTGAATGTGGGAAATTAAATTATACAAATATTAGACAATTTAACTTAATGTTTAAAACCCATCAAGGTGTTACAGAAGATTCTAAATCAGAAATTCACTTAAGACCAGAAACGGCTCAAGGAATATTTGTTAATTTTAAAAATGTAGCAAGAACTTCTAGAAAGAAGATGCCATTTGGAATTGGACAGATTGGAAAATCTTTTAGAAACGAAATTACGCCAGGTAATTTCACTTTTAGAACGAGAGAGTTTGAACAAATGGAGCTTGAGTTTTTCTGTAAGCCAGGAGAGGATTTAGAATGGTTTGAATACTGGAAAGAATTTTGTAGAAAATGGATATTATCATTAAATATGAACGCTGAAAATTTAAGATTAAGGGATCATGATAAAGAAGAATTATCACATTATAGTAATGCCACAACAGATTTTGAATATAAGTTTCCATTTGGATGGGGAGAACTTTGGGGAATTGCAGATAGAACAGATTTTGACTTGAAACAGCATATGGAGCATTCAGGAGTAGATTTAAGCTATCAAGATCCAGTGACTAATGAAAAGTATGTTCCTTATTGTATAGAGCCTTCATTAGGTGCAGACAGAGTGACATTGGCATTTTTAATTGATGCATATGAAGAAGAAGAATTAGAAGATGGAAAAACTAGAACTGTACTAAAATTACATCCTGCACTTGCACCGTTTAAAGCTGCTGTATTACCACTTACTAAAAAATTAAGTGAACAAGCAAATGAACTTTATGAAAAATTAGCAAGTAAATTTATGATCGAGTATGATGTAACCGGTAGTATCGGAAAGAGATATAGAAGACAAGATGAAATCGGTACGCCATTATGTATTACTTATGATTTTGATTCATTAGAAGATCATACAGTTACCATAAGAGATCGAGATACAATGACGCAAGAAAGAATAAAAATTGAAGATCTTGAAAATTATATTCAAAGAAAAATTGAATTTTAATATACGATAGGTTCAATAGTAAAAGCAATAAGGAAAAGTGTAATCATTATACACAATATCTTTATTGCTTTTATTTTAAATAAATCCATAAAAAAAGAGTGGAATATTTCTTCTGGTGAGTATATAATGTAACATATAAATCAAATAGTATAACATATTAGAGAGATGTGTAGAAAGAGGTGATGATTATAGAATTTTCACAACGACAACTAAAGATCATTGAAATAGTAAAGACTACCCATCCAATTACGAGTGAACAAATTGCAAAGATGTTAAATGTTACAAGAGCTACTTTAAGACCTGATCTTGCAATACTAACCATGACTGGAGCATTAGATGCAAAACCAAAAGTAGGATACATATATTCTGGAGGTAGTGCTTCCAATATTATAGCGAAACATATTAATAGTATCAAAGTTAAGGATATGAAGTCCATGCCAGTAGTTATAGATGAAAAAGCAACTTTATATGATGCAATTATCACCTTATTTCTTGAGGATGTTGGAAATATATATGTACTTTCGGACGGATATTTATCAGGCGTAGTTTCGAGAAAAGATTTCTTGAAAAATATTATGGGTGGAATAGATATTAATAAAGTGCCCGTAGGATTGATCATGACTAGAATGCCAAACATTGTTATGACCAGTGAAGAGGAAACTATATTAGAAGCAGCAATAAAAGTCATAGAGCATGAAGTAGATAGTCTTCCTGTAGTTGAGAAAGTTATAAAAGATCATAAAGAAAATTATAAAGTGATAGGAAGAATATCTAAAACAAACATTACAAAATTATTTGTTGAACTAGGAAGGTCATAATTGTAAAAGGAGGATTCATTTATGAATCGCAGTTTAGTTGTATATGTGATTTCTGATTCTATTGGAGAAACAGGCGAACAAGTTATAAAAGCTGCTATAAGTCAGTTTCAATGTGAAGATTATGAAATTAGGAGATTTTCTTATGTAGCGGATGAAGAACAGATTATTGAAATTCTAAATGAAGCTAAAAATGAAAAATCAATGATTGTATTTACCATGGTAATTCCATCATTGCGAAAAATATTAATAGAACATGCAAACGAGCATAAGATCATTGCAGTTGATATTATGACACCACTTATAGATGCATTAAAGATTGTTTTAGAAGATACGCCTAAAAATGAACCAGGATTAATTAGAAAATTAGATGAGCAGTATTTTAAAAAAGTAGAGGCAATAGAGTTTGCAGTAAAATATGATGATGGAAAGGATCCAAGAGGGCTAGCCAAATCAGATATTGTACTTATAGGCGTTTCAAGAACGTCTAAAACACCACTTAGTATGTATCTTGCACATAAAAATATAAAGGTAGCTAATGTGCCATTAGTACCTGAAGTACCTGTATCAGATGAGTTGTTTAAAATTAATGCTAAAAAGATTATAGGATTAACTACAAATCCTATAAAGTTAAATGAAATAAGACAAGAACGTTTAAAAGCATTAGGATTAGGAAATGAAGCTAGTTATGCAAATTTGAACAGAATTTTAGAAGAATTGGATTATGCTGAAAAGATTATGAAAAAGGTAGGATGTCCAATTATTGATGTGTCAAATAAAGCCATTGAAGAAAGTGCAAATATTATTATCGATATTATTAAAGAAAGAAAAGGAATGTAATAATTTTAAATATATAAAACGTATGAAAGGAAGTTGAGACATATGACTAAATATATATACTCATTCAATGAAGGTAGTAAAGAAATGAAAAATTTACTAGGTGGAAAGGGAGCCAATTTAGGAGAAATGACTAAAATAGGTCTTCCAGTTCCCCAGGGATTTACTGTTAGTACAGAAGCATGTAATCAATATTATGAAGATGGACAAAAAATCAATAAAAATATTATAGATGAAGTTTTTGAGTATTTACATATACTTGAAAAACAGATTGATAAAAAATTCGGAGATATAAATAATCCTTTATTAGTATCTGTAAGATCAGGGTCTGTAGTTTCTATGCCTGGAATGATGGATACAATATTAAACTTAGGATTAAATGATCAAGCTGTAGAAGGGCTAGCAAAACAAACGGAGAATGGAAGATTTGCATATGATAGCTACAGAAGATTTATCCAAATGTTTGGAGATGTAGTTTTAGATATACCAAAATATAAATTTGATAATGTATTAGACCAAGAGAAAGAAAAAAATTCAATTCAATTAGATACAGAACTAACTGTAGAGAATTTAAAAAGTATTATAAATGAATATAAAAAGCTAGTTAAAAAAGAAACCCATAAGGATTTTCCACAAAAACCAGAAGAACAATTATTAATGGCAATAGATGCTGTATTTGGATCTTGGAATAATACAAGAGCTATCGTATATAGAGAACTTAATGATATACCAGGTCATTTGGGAACCGCTGTAAATATTCAATCAATGGTTTTTGGAAATATGGGAGAAACATCTGGTACAGGTGTTGCATTTACAAGAGATCCTTCTACTGGAGAAAAGAAATTATTTGGTGAGTTCTTAATGAATGCGCAAGGTGAAGATGTAGTTGCAGGTATAAGAACACCACAACCCATTGCAGCATTAAAAGATACGATGTCTGATGTATATGAGCAATTTGTAAATATTGCAGAACGATTAGAAAATCATTATAAAGACATGCAAGATATAGAGTTCACAATAGAAAAAGGAAAATTATTTTTCTTACAAACTAGAAATGGAAAAAGAACAGCTAAAGCAGCAATAAATGTTGCTGTAGATATGGTTAATGAAGGAATTATTAGTAAAGAAGAGGCAATTCTAAGAATCGAACCAACACAATTAGATCAATTATTACATCCAACTTTTAAACCAGAGGCTTTAGAAAATTCGGAAAAGATCACTCAAGGACTTCCCGCATCTCCTGGAGCGGCTACAGGAAAAGTATATTTTAATGCTGAAGATGTTGTAAAAGCAAAAGAAGCTGGTGAAAAAGCAATTTTAGTTAGATTAGAAACTTCACCAGAAGATATAGAAGGTATGGTCAGTGCAGAAGGAATATTAACTGCAAGAGGTGGAATGACATCACATGCAGCAGTAGTAGCAAGAGGTATGGGAAGATGTTGTGTAGCCGGTTGTGGAGAAGTAAGAGTGGATGAAGCAAATAAAACATTTAAAGTAGGGAATAAGATTTTCAAAGAAGGAGATTGGATCTCTTTAAATGGAAATACAGGAGCGGTTTATGTTGGAAGTGTAGCTACTCAAGAAGCTGAACTAACAGGAAACTTTGGACAGCTGATGGAATGGGCAGACAAGTTTAGAACTTTAAAAATTAGAACAAATGCGGATACACCAAGAGATGCAGCAGTTGCAATGAAATTTGGAGTTGAAGGGATAGGACTTTGTAGAACAGAGCATATGTTCTTTGACGAAGAAAGAATTATTGCTGTTAGACAAATGATTGTATCAAAAAATATAAAAGATAGAAAAGTTGCATTAGATAAGTTGTTACCATTCCAAAAAAATGATTTTGTAGGGATTTATGAGACTATGGGAGAGTTACCGGTTACAGTTAGATTGTTGGATCCTCCACTACATGAGTTTTTACCACATAATGATGAAGATATTAAAGTATTATCAACGCAAATAGGTGTAGAGTATAATACGCTAAAAGAGACTGTAGAGGATTTAAAAGAATTTAATCCAATGCTTGGACATAGAGGGTGTAGATTAGGAATTACTTATCCTGAAATATATGAAATGCAAGTAAAAGCAATTATATTGGCAGCTATAGAAGTGAAAACTACTAAGAAATTGGATATAAAACCAGAAATCATGGTACCACTAATTGGATCTGAAAAAGAATTAGAAATAATTAAAGAATTAATTATAAAAACGGTTGATGCTCTAGTTAAAGAAAGTGGCGTAGAAATTGAATATCAAGTTGGAACAATGATAGAAGTTCCAAGAGCAGCATTAACTGCAGATGCAATTGCAAAACACGCAGAATTCTTCTCATTTGGTACAAATGACTTGACGCAAATGACATATGGATTTTCAAGAGATGATTCAGGTAAATTTATAGGAGAATATCGTAAAAAAGAAATTTTTGAAAAGGACCCATTCCAAAGACTAGATCAAGTAGGGGTAGGAAGATTAATGGAGATGGCAGTAGATTTAGGTAAAAAAACTAGAAAAGATATTAAATTAGGTATCTGTGGTGAGCATGGTGGAGATCCAGAATCTATTGCATTCTGTCATAAGCTTGGACTTGATTATGTATCTTGTTCACCATATAGAGTGCCGGTAGCAAGAATGGCAGCGGCTCGTGCAGCATTACAAAAATAACAAGAAGAAAGAAGGATGCATTATAAAAAAATGCCCTTCTTCTTTTTTTTTTGAGAAATTAAGAGTAATAAAGTACAAACAGTGGTATATATATTAAAAAGTACATATTTCGTGGAAAAAAGGAGTTTGTTATGCTAGTAAGAGAAATGATAGAAAGAAATGAAGAAAAAATATTATCTATCTATGCTTTGAAATCAAAAGATAGTGTGGGAAGAAAAATTGAAGAAGAAAAATGTCATGTTCGAACGGAGTATCAAAGAGATCGGGATCGTATTTTATATTCTAAAGCATTTAGACGATTAAAGGATAAAACGCAAGTTTTTCTTTTGCCTGAAGGAGACCATTACCGAACAAGATTAACGCATACAATAGAAGTTTCTCAAATTTCTCGTACAATTTCTCGTGCATTAAGCTTAAATGAAGATTTGACAGAAGCAATAGCATTAGGACACGATTTAGGGCACGCACCTTTTGGACATAGCGGAGAGAAAATATTAAATACTATTCATAAAGGTGGATTTAGACATAATGAACAAAGTTTAAGAGTTGTAGATTGTTTAGAAAAAGGGAAAAATGGATTTGGGTTAAATTTGACTTTTGAAGTGAGAGATGGCATTTTAAATCATACAGGAACAAAACAAGCGAGTACCTTAGAAGGGCAGGTTGTAAAAATTAGTGATAGGATTGCATATATTAATCATGATATAGATGATGCCATTAGAGCAAATATAATTTGTGATGAAGATATTCCCAAAGATTGTGTTAAATATCTTGGAATAACAAATAGTGAGAGAATTAATAATATGGTTATGGATGTTATTGAAAATAGTTATGAAAAAAATAAAGTTAAAATGAGTAAAGAAATAGAATACTATACAAATAAATTAAGAGATTTTATGTTTGAAAATGTATATTTAAACAAAAAGTCTAAAAAAGAAGAAGATAAGGCACAATATATAATAGAACAATTATATGATTGTTTTTTTAGGGATTATAAAAAGATTCCATTAGAAACTAGCGTTAGAATTTATGAGTTTGGACTTGAAGAGGTGATAAAAGATTATATAGCAGGAATGACGGATAGATATATAATCAATAAATATTTAGAAATTTATGTACCGAAAGTATGGCGTTTATAGTTCGGAAAATTATGTATTTATTATTTAAAATAATTTTGGAAAAATATAAGAAGGATTAAGATATATGAATGTCGAATAATATATATATGAATGTCGAATAATGATAGACAAGAGATATATATAGAATGTAGAAGAATGTAGAAATATGACGATTATTGCAAATGATTTGATTTGCACAGATTTTGAGATTTTGTTTTGACAAATGAAAATAGATGATACTACAAAATATACTATATAAATTGTGAAAGAAGGTGAAATGATTAAAGATCAAGCTAGAATTATTAGCAACACTTTTAATAGTCCAAAAACATAAAAAAAATAATTTTTTTAGAAAGAAAAGGGAATTTTATAAATATGGAGAAAGAATAAATAAAAGGACTATATAGGTGACCAGTATGAATATTAATTTTAGTGAAAGTTTAATTGATGAAATTAAGGCAAGAAATGATATTGTAGGAATCATTTCACAATACGTACCACTAAAACAAACTGGACATAATTATCAAGGTTTATGCCCTTTCCATAATGAAAAAACACCCTCTTTTATTGTTTCAAATGATAGACAATTATATCATTGTTTTGGATGTGGACAAGCAGGAGACGTTATTGAATTTATTATGAAAATGGAGCATGTAGATTTTGTAGATGCATTACGTTTGTTAGGAGAAAAAGTAGGAATTAACATTGAAGAAGAAGGAGTATCTAAGGAACAAAAAGAATTAATAAGTGAGAAAAATGATATATACCAAATGAATAGAGATGCAGCCATTTTCTATTATAAAAATTTAATGAATCAACCCAATGAAGCTTTGAATTATTTGTATAAAAGAGGATTAGATGTTAAAACGATTAAAAAATTTGGATTAGGATATGCATTAAATGAGTGGCAATCTTTAAAAAATTATCTTTTAGAAAAGGGATATAGCCAACAATCTATTCATAATGCTGGATTAATAACTGAAAAAAACAATCGGTTTTATGATAGGTTTAGAAATAGAATTATATTTCCTATTATAAATACAACTGGAAAAGTAATTGGATTTGGAGCAAGAGCGATGGATGATTCAATACCCAAATATTTAAATTCGCCACAAACGCTAGTTTTTAATAAAAGTTATAATTTATTTGGGCTAAACTTTGCTAAAAAAGAGATAACATCAAAAAAAGAAATGATCGTTGTAGAAGGATATATGGATGTGATTTCTCTTTATCAACACGAAATAAAAAATGTGGTAGCTTCATTAGGAACCGCACTTACAAAAGGACAAGGACAATTACTTAAACGTTATGCTGATAAAGCTTTTATAGCTTATGATTCAGATGAAGCAGGACAAGCAGCAACTTTAAAAGGAATGGAAATTTTAACTGAATCAGAATGTCAAGTAAGAGTCGTAAGCTTATCAGATGGAAAAGATCCAGATGAATTGATTAGAAAAAGAGGGAAACAAGTTTTTTTAGAAGATATAAATAAGGCATTGTTATTAGTTGATTATAAAATAATGTTAGCAAAAAAAGAGAATGATTTAACGACTACAGAAGGTAAAATTAAATTTGTTCAATCGATCACAAAAATAGTAAAACAATTAAAAAGTCCTGTTGAAATAGATGCATATATAAAAAAAATATCTTTAGACTCTCAAATTTCAGTTGATGCTATCAATCGAGAAATTTATGGAAACTATAAGTTTGAAAATAAAACAAATAACAAAAAATTTGGAGACAATAACAGTAAGTATATAAGAAACAAGGATAGGAATACTAATAAAGAGAGTATTAAACCTGAAAAGCCACTAAATAAGAGTGGATATTTAGAAGCAGAAATGTCTTTATTAAAAATGATTATAAATAGCAAAGATATATTTTATGAAATAAAGGATATTTTTTCCTATGAAAATTTTATAAGTGAGAGTAATAAGAAAATAGCTAAAATAATTTATGAATTATATTCTAAATATGGAGAAATAGATAATGCTTATATTTTAAGAGAATTAGATATAGATGATATTGTAATTTATAAAGAAATTAATGATCGAATTATACCGCAAGAAAATATACAAAAAGCCGTAATGGATTATCTTGATACTATTAAAAAGTATAATTTGATGCAAGAAAAGAAAAAAATAGAAATCAATATAAAGAGCTTAGAATGTATAAAAAATAAATCACAAGAGCAGATAGTGAGGATAAATGAATTATGTATAAATCATCAGAAAGTAACAAAAGAATTAAAAAAGTTATAAGAGTGTGTGAAGGGAGGGAAGCATAATGAGTATAAAAATGGAGAGTAAAAAGATACAATTAGTGAAAAAACTCATAGAAAAAGGAAAAAAACGAGGTATGTTAACATATACTGAAGTTATGAATACTTTGGAAGAAATTGATATTGATAAAGATCAAATTGAAGAAGTATATGATAATTTGACTTCTATGGGCATTGAGATTGTAGGAGAAAAAGAAAAAGAAATTGATGAAAGTAAAGAAGAAGTTGAGATAGATATTTCTGTTCCAAAGGGAATTAATATAGATGACCCTGTTAGAATGTACCTTAAAGAAATTGGAAAAGTATCATTGCTTTCAGCTGCAGAAGAAATTGAATTTGCAAAAAGAATGGAAAACGGGGAAGAAGAAGCTAAACGTAGATTATGTGAGGCGAATCTTAGACTTGTTGTAAGTATAGCAAAAAGGTATGTGGGTCGAGGCATGTTGTTCTTAGATTTAATACAAGAAGGAAATTTAGGATTAATTAAAGCTGTGGAAAAATTTGATTGGCGTAAAGGATATAAATTTAGTACGTATGCTACTTGGTGGATTAGACAAGCCATTACTAGAGCTATTGCAGATCAAGCGAGAACAATCAGAATTCCAGTTCATATGGTAGAGACAATCAATAAATTAATAAGAATATCTAGACAATTGCTTCAAGAATTAGGTAGAGAACCAAAACCAGAAGAAATTGCAAAAGAAATGGATTTGACAGAAGAAAAAGTTCGTGAAATATTAAAAATTGCTCAAGAACCTGTATCGCTAGAAACGCCTATTGGAGAGGAAGAAGATAGTCATTTAGGGGATTTCATTCCAGATGATGATGCACCGGCACCAGCAGAAGCTGCAGCATTTTCTATGTTAAAGGAGCAATTGATAGAAGTGCTTGATACATTGACGCCAAGAGAACAAAAAGTACTTAGATTAAGATTTGGATTAGATGATGGAAGAGCAAGAACATTAGAAGAAGTAGGAAAAGAATTTGATGTTACAAGAGAAAGAATTAGACAAATAGAAGCGAAAGCGTTAAGAAAATTAAGACATCCAAGTAGAAGCAAAAAGTTAAAGGATTATTTAGAATAAAGATTCGCCGTCTAAGCGAATCTTTATGATTGTTTAAAATTTATTACCAACGTTGTTTTTGATTTCCATATTCTATATCTTTTTTTATTTCTTCTTTTGTTTCTTTAGGTTTTAGTTCAAATGTAATGTCTTTTGCTTCTTGTTGCCATTCAGGAGTGGTACCACCCCATGTGAAAGGAAGAGCGTTATTTGAATTTTTATTTTTCATAAACAAAACCTCCTTAATGATAGTTTTAAATAATAGAGAAAAATTATGTTATGAATATTATGGGAATAGAAAGGATTTATTATGAAATTAACACCAAGATTATTAAAAGTTTCTGAATTTGTAAAAAATGGAGAAATGGTAGCTGATGTAGGTACAGATCATGCATACATAGCAGTGTATTTAGTTGAAAATGAGATTTCTAAAAAAGTAATTGCAACAGATGTAAATGAAGGACCCTTAAACAGTGCAAATAAAAATATAAAACTATATGGTTTTGAAAATAATATTGAAACTCGATTAGGAAATGGACTTGAGAAAATCAAACCAAATGAAGTAGATACAGTAATCATTGCAGGTATGGGTGGACTATTGATTAGAGATATATTATTAGGATATCCAAATGTGACTAAATCTATAGATAAGTTTGTTCTACAACCAATGGTAGCGCAAGATGAACTTAGAGAATGGTTAGTGAATAATGGGTTTTGTATTGTTGATGAAGCATTGGTTCGTGAGGAACATAGAATTTATGAGATTATGGTTGTAAAAAAAGGCAAGCAGGAAGTTAATGATAATATTTATTTTGAAATTGGACAAAAATTGATAGAAAATAAAGATCCATTACTAGAAGAGTATATACAAATGAAAATAAATAAATATCAAAAAATAATGGACAATTTATTGAATCAAACTACAGAAAATGCGAAACGAAAACTTGAAGAATGCAAGGAGCACATTAAAAAGCTTGAAGAGGTGAAGAAATGCCTAAAATATTAAATGATATTGCAAATATGATGGATAACATGATCCCAAATAATTTGGCTGAAGGTTGGGATAATGTAGGTCTACTTATTGGAAATCCCTCAAATACTATAAAAAAAATTATGGTGTGTTTAGAAGTAACACCAGAGATCATTAATGAGGCTATAGGTAGGAAGGCTGATTTGATTATTTGTCATCATCCATTGATTTTTAAGGCTATGAAATCCATTAAAACAGACGAACCAATAGGCAATATGGTGTATAAGTTAATCCAAAATGAGATTGCCGTTTATTGTGCACATACCAATCTAGATATAATAGCTAGAGGCACGAACGATGTATTAGCAGACCTATTGGATATTAAAGAAAAAAGACCATTAATTTCTTCTATGAAGAATGAAGAATTTGGATTAGGAAGAATTGGTGTTCTTAGTAGAACAACAACTTTATTAGAAATCGTTAAAAGTATAAAATTTAAATTAGGCTTAAGATCTGTAAAGGTAGTAGGGAATGATAAAAAAGAGATAAATAAAATTGCTCTATGTACTGGTAGTGGTGCAGAGTTCATTTCTAATGCATATAAGGCAGGTTGTGATTTATATATTACTGGAGATGTAAAATATCATGATGCCCAATATGCAAAACAACTAGGTATTGCAGTAATTGATGCTGGTCATTTTGAAACAGAAGATATAGTATGTAAAACATTGGCAAAAGATATTAAAAATGAAATGATTGAAAAAGGATATGATATTGAGGTTTTTGTATCAGATATAAATATAAATCCTTTTGATGTGTATTAAGAATAGGTTCAGACCTATTCTTTTTTGCTACAAAAAAATAAATTTAAGAGGTGTGGAGTAGATGAATCCGATAAAGAAGTTAGTACAATTGCAAGAAATAGAAGAAAAGAAGAAGAAAGAAAAAATATTCCTTGAAGAAATTATTAAAGGTACTGATATTAGACTAATGATTAAGAATCACCAATTATTTAAGAAAGATTGTGAAAAAAAACAAAAAGATCTAATAGTAGAAAAGAAACAATTAGATAAATTAGAAAAAGAACTGAAAAAATCAGAATTTAATAGAGAAGAGAATAAGGAAAGATTATATAGTGGAAATATAAAAGATTCAAAACAACTAGAAAAACTAATGCAAAAACAGGAAGATTTAGAAAATGAAATTGAAGGTTTAGATACGGAAATTCTTAAACAAATTGATTTAGTAGAAATAATGGAGAAAAATATGAAAGAGGAAAAAGACAAGGAATATTCTTTAGGCGTAAAGATTAACAAAATGTTAAGTAAAAGAAATAAAGATAAGGAAGAAAAAGAGAAAAATATTAATTTACTAGAGAAAGAAAAAGAAGTATTAGAGAATGAAATTTCTCATGAGAATATGTTACTGTATAATGAAATTAAAAACAGAGTAAATAAGCCTTTAGCCAAATTAGAAGAAAATATGTGTATGGGTTGTCATATGGATTTGCCTATAATTACGGTACAAAAGATAAGAGCAAAAGAAATCGTTATGTGTAGTAATTGCGGTAGAATTTTATATAATGAAGAAATTTAATAATAAAGGTAGTTTGACAATATAGAGATGTTATGATATTATAATATTTGTCGTTAAAAAGTAAATAAAGTGAGTAAGTCAGACGGTCGCGTGCATGCTCGACATGTACGAGGAAAGTCCGAGCTCCGTAGGGCAAGGGTGCTGGGTAATACCCAGTGGAGGTGACTCCAAGGAAAGTGCAACAGAGAGATACCGCCAGATTTTATCTGGTAAGGGTGGAAAGGTGAGGTAAGAGCTTACCAGAGACTAGGCGACTAGTCTGCTATGTAAACCCCATCCGGAGCAAGACCAAGTAGGGACCATATAGCGGCTGCCCGTCGTGTCCCATGGTAGGTCGCTTGAGCCTACTGGTAACAGTAGGCCTAGATAGATGGCTGTCAAATACAGAACTCGGCTTATAGATTTGCTCGCTTTAAAATATTAAAAACACTTGCCTTTGGGCAAGTGTTTTGTATTGTAAATAATTATATATTTTAATATTTCATAGAGGACTTAATCAAATTAACCCTCATATCTTTTTCATTATGTATTTCTAAATTCATTTTCTTAAAATTATCATTCATTTGTAGTACTAAGAGATCTCCATTAGATAAATTCAATAATTCACCTGTTGAGCTATGTATTTTTACACATCCATTAATACAATAAAGAGCATGAGTAGATGCTGAGGAATCTTTGTTTTCTAAAAGAATTTTACTGTACTTATCTTTTTCAATATGAATAGCTTCAAGATTACCCTCACATCCTTTAGAAGTCATTAGATTAAAATCTGTTACTTTTCCAAAACTTTTTGTCGTCCAATTTCCACTAAAAGAATCTTGTTCAAATGGTTTTAATAAAGATTTGTGATGTCCTTCGTGTTCTAAATGTAATGCTCCATCAATAATCATAATAATCCTATTGATATCAGGAAGGGAAGTGAATGTAGATTCTTCTACTTCAACTTTTGCAGAGCTCAATCTCCATTTAAAGTTACGCTCACTATACTGTGAATCCTTTGGATATATAGCAAGTTGAGTAGTCGTTCCTCCTGACCAATTGTTTGTTTGAAGTTCATCTTTTCTGATAATTTCAATTTCATATGACATGTGATCATCACCTTTCATATCTATATATTTTACATATATTATAACAAATTAAAAATAGTTTTATCGTATAAATTTACTTATTTATTGAAAAATTTCACTGAATTAACAAAAACCGCTCAATATTGAGCGGTTTTTGATATATTGTATTATTCAGGAGCTTCTGTAGATTCAACGCCTTCTGCGCATCTACATGGATGTCTGCTGTCGATTTGATTCGGGAATAGTTGAGGGAATGTTGAGCATATTGCAGGATTTATAGGTGAAAGAACAGGGAAACCAGTTGATAGAACACAAAGCTGAACTGGAACAACTATTTTCTTTTCACAAGTTACACATAAAGCAATGATTAAATTAATTTTAGTGTTACCAGTTACAGGACATATACGAATATCTCTCATAATACTATTGGTTGCTAGTCTTGTTTCACAGCCTATATTACAAAATTCAGTAAAACGAGGTAAGAATGCAGTATCAAATACAGATGGCATACATAATTCAAAGAAATTTGTTAAAATGATTGGTGCTTCGTCACATGATACTGGAACATTTGCAGATAAGGTTGCTACGCATTCTTTAGAACAATCAGTTGTATATAATACATCAATTTCAACAGTAACATTACCGGTAATTTTTACATTTTGAGTACCAAATATTGGTGTTCCTTTAGGTCTACGTTCTTCATCACATTCTGTGGTATCTGTATATAATATTTTTTCAGAATAATTTCCATCAGGACCAACTACTGTAACTGGATTACCGCATCCATCTTCTACAAATTCTGCGCCTGATACAGTTGTATCAGGAGTTACTTTTAAGTTTCTTTCATCATTAATGTTTTTTGGGTTGAAGAATTTCTTGCATCTAAGATCAAGAACTCTAATAATTTTTACGCCAGGTCCAAGTGCAGGTCTGAATTTTTGATCAGCAACAGTTCTTAGTGCTTGCAAATTAAATAATTTAGCATCATAAACCTTTTGTACATATATAGGTTCAGTTCTTACCCTTCTTAATGTTCCATCCCAGTCACAGCCTGTAGTAGCCGTACAACATTTATCTGGAAGGGCTAGACTAAGTTGAGGTGAATTATTATTACATGTCATGTTTGTTACCCCCTTTATTTTTTTGAAAATAACTGTTCTCAATGTTAGTATATTCATTTTGGAATTTTCTGTTACATTTCTTATATAAAACTGTCATATATACTGTTGTTTTATAATAGGATAGTAGGAAAAGAGAATTATATAAGTACAAATTTATATGGGGGATGGTGGAAGTATGTCCTTTGCAAATCAAAGAAATGTTTTAATAACAGATCGTTGTGGAAGTGTATATAGTTTTTTATGGGAAGAAGAGAAAATAAAATTTATCTATTTTAATAAGAGTTTGGATAAATTTCATACTATTACATTAGCTGAGAATGCCACACTTGAATTTGATGTTACAATTGATGAAGATGATTGCTTATACTTAGTTTACAGGAGAAGAGATCAACAAATGATTATAAGGTGCTTTAAAAATGGAAATTGGGATGAAAATTTGTTAGGTGATGCAAATGGACTTGATGTTTTTAATTTAAATATTATTTCATACAACCAAGATATACATATTCTCTATTGTACTCTTTTTGATAAAGTAGATATGAAATATAGAATATATCATCATTTTTATGATAGAGAGAAATGGAACAATATACAAGTTATGGATATTACTAAAAAAAGCTTATTAAATCCATTTCAATTAATTAAAACACAAAAAGGGTTTATACTTGGATATTATAATGTAGTAGATACAACAGAACAAATTTTTGTGAAAGAATTTAATCATTCAGATAAAGTATGGGAAGTGCCTGTTCAACTTACCTCAAGTGATGATGATAAATTATGTATAGACATAATCATGACGAACAATGAAATACTACATTTATCCTATTCATCTTATATTGAAGAGAATTTGACTATAAAATATGATAAGTATAAGTACCTAAATAATAAATGGACGAAGGTACTAGAAAAAGAATTATCAAATCATGCAAATTGTATGTACCCTACATTTGTAATAGATGAAAATAAACTATGGACTGTATGGACTGAATATGACCAGATCGTCAGTTCATTTACGCTGAATAATGGAATTTCGTGGAATGGACCCTATGTATGGAAAGGAACGAAAGAAAATCTATTTTTTAGGTACAAATTTGAATCGAAAGATAAAGAATTAAACAATACATATCAATTGAATCATGCTTTTGGTAAAAAATATCCAGAATTTTCTTTCATTGGATTTGGTTCATTAAATGAAGCTGAGGAGATAGTTCTAAAAAAAAAAAAGGAGGGAGATAAAATGGAAGACCAAGAATTAAATAAAGTAGAAAAAGGTACAAAGGATATAAAAGAAGAGAAAAACTGTGAATTAGTAGAAGGTAATTTAAAGGAAAATCATGAAAAAGATATATTGCAGCTTGAAAAACAAATAGAAGAGCTAGAAAGTAAAATGAAAAATATGGAGGAGTATATATATAGAAGGAGACGGGGAATTATATTTTCAAATAGAAATAATAAAAAATGATGATAGGTATTTCTATCATCATTTTTATTTTTCGAAAGATTTTATCTTTCTATATAATGTTCTCAATCCTATACCCAATTCTTTCGCTGCTTTCGTCTTACCATGTACATCCCAACCATATTTGTCTAGTGTAGCTTTAATTGTATCAAATTCTATGTTTCTTATCTTTTTCTTGATTTTAGATATATCTGATGTAGGAATATTATTTAATATACGTTGAGGAAGATTGTCTACGCTAATAAAATCATTCTCAGTCATATTTACAGCATATTCTACTGTGTTTTCTAATTCTCTAACATTTCCAGGCCACTCATATATATGAAATACAGAAAGGGTTTCCTTTGAAAAAGTAGATATGTTTTTGTGAAGTTGTATGTTATATTTATGCAAAAATTCTTTTGATAAAATTTCAATATCGTCTATCCTATTACGTAATGGGGGTATGTGAAAAGGGATAACATTTAAACGATAAAATAAATCTTCTCTAAATTTTTTGTTCGCAACCATTTCTTCAAGATTCTGATTTGTAGCTGCTATGATTCTAATGTCTATTGAAAGTGAACGAGTAGAACCAACTCTTTCGATGGTGTGTTCTTGAAGAACTCGTAATAGCTTCGATTGCATAAATAAAGGCATTTCTCCTATTTCATCTAAAAAGAGAGTACCACCATGTGCAAATTCAAAACGTCCAAGTTTCCCTCCTTTTTTTGCCCCTGTAAATGCACCTTCCTCATATCCAAATAATTCACTTTCAAAAAGAGTTTCTGGAATACCTGCACAGTTAATAGGGATAAAAGGTGCATGAGCCCTACTACTATGAGCATGAATTGTTTTTGCCAAAATTTCTTTTCCAGTACCTGTTTCTCCTGTAATAAGGATAGAAGAGTTACTATGCTTAAGTTTTTGAACTTGTTTTTTTATTATTTTTATGGATTTATTATTACCCTTAAAAAGATCTGATGTTATAGGAGCAATGAGGTTTGTTTTATTTGAGATCGTTAGAGGATTTTTCTTTTGGATCTTAATAATAGTTGAAGAGAGTTTTTCGTTATCTTTTATGGCTATTGAAGTGATAATACAATGAAGGTTTTTATGTGGATTATAACCAGCGGCTACATTTTTTCCAGTTAATATGTCTTCAACGATAACCTTTGGTAAAATTTGATGAATTGATTTTTCATAGTGCTTACAAAATGAAAAATAATTAAAAGCTGTAGGATTATAGTGCGTAACGATTCCTTTGTTATTTGTAATAATTAAAGCATCGGGAGATGTATCCATTACTACTTGAAGTATTTTATTAAGTTCTATTGAATGAGGATTATAATTTTTATTACATATGATTATTGAAATTTGATCAGAAATTTCTTTCAGGAGATCAAGATAAATGTCAATATTTTCGCTAAGTCTTTTATGTCCTTCTTCATTAAAAGAGGTTAAAGCAATAATTCCAATGGGTTCATTAGATAATTTGATGCAATTAAGAATTTCAATGGTAGCAGGACAATCTTCTTTAAAACGACAGCCCATGCAAGATTTCATATATCCAGGTTTATTTACTAAAACATCTCCATATGAAAGAACTTCTTGTAGAGAAGGAATATGTACTGTACTGCCTTTGTGTTTTAAATAAGTCTCAGTACATGTAACTAAATTACATTCGTTATCAAATATGGCTACTTCAAAGTTAATAGATTTTGAAATACTTAAAATGAGTTTTTGTAATGTAGATTGAATGGTTTTTAAATAAGTCATATATAATCACCTTTTTCAGAAAATTGTTTAAATTGTTTAATAATAGTATATAAGATATTGAAAATTTTGGCAAATGATTTGCCAAAGTTGGCATAAAATAATTGTAATAAAAGAATGTTTCAATATAATAGTCTTTAATAAGTATAAAGAATGTTGAAAAGTAAAGAGAGCATCAGAACATAATTTTATATATATTCTTTGGCATGATATATGCATATAAAAATAGATGATAGAATAGAAATGGTTTTTTAGTGCTTGTAAAAGTATTTAAACATATAAGGAGGGGTTACTATGTTACAAAAAAAAAATTTCTTGTCTATAGAAGGTAAAGTGGCTGTAATTTCAGGAGCTGCAGGAGGTATTGGTTTGGCTACATCGCAACTTTTATCTGCCTTTGGCGCAAAGGTTGTAATGTTAGATGTACAAGATCAAGGAGAAAAAGAAGCTGACAACATTAGAAAAGAAGGTAGAGTTGCAACGTTTTACAAATGCGATGTTACATCTCCTCAAAATGTAAAAAAAGTTGTAGATTCAATTAAAGAAGATTTTGGACGTATTGATATTTTATTTAATAATGCGGGTGTAACAGTAAGAAAAACTGTAGTTGGACTGGAAGAAAAAGAATGGGATTTTGTATTAGATGTAGGATTGAAAGGAACTTATTTATTATCTAAATATGTAATTCCTGTCATGGAAGAAGGTGGCGGAGGCAGTATCATCAATACTGGATCAGGATGGGGATTAAAAGGTGGAGATGATGCAGCCGCTTATTGTGCAGTTAAAGGTGGGATTGTTAATTTAACGCGTGCAATGGCCATTGATCATGGTGCACAAAATATTCGTGTAAACAGTGTTAATCCTGGAGATACAGATACGGCAATGCTTAGAGATGAAGGACGTCAAACAGGTCTTGTGGTTGATGAAAAATCACAAGAAGAATATTTAAAAGATTGTGGTAAGGATAGACCCCTTGGAAGACTAGGAACTACAGAAGATATTGCAAAGGCTGTATTGTTTTTAGCAAGTGATTTGTCTAGCTGGATTACAGGTACTGCAATTGTTGTAGATGGTGGAGGAATTGCTTAAATTAATCAAATATAAATAAATGTAGGAGGTATAAAGATATGGCTATACAAGGATTCAAGAATCATCCATATATTCCGAACTCTGTAGTAGAAGTACAAGAAGAAATGCTAAAAGAAATTGGTTTAAATAATTTAGAAGAACTTCATGCAGAAATACCTGAGGAAATAAAATTAAAAGAAAATATGAATCTTCCTAAAGCTTTTAAATCTGAGTATGAATTAAGAAGATATATGGAAGGGCTTTTAAGCAAAAATAAGTCATGCAAAGATTATTTGAATTTCTTAGGAGCAGGATGCTGGCAGCATTATGTCCCTGCAGTTTGTGATGAGATTAATTCAAGAGGTGAATTCTTAACGGCGTATGGCGGAGAGCCATATAACGATTTTGGAAGATTTCAAACATTATTTGAATATCAAAGTTTAGTAGCTGAATTGGTAGATATGGATGTAGTAAATGTGCCAACGATGGATTGGGCTCAAGCAGCAGCTACAGCAGTTAGAATGGCAGCAAGAATGACCGGAAGAAAAGAAGCATTGGTTCCAAAGTCAATTGATACAGAAAGATATTTAGTTATGAAAAATTATTGTTCACCAGATATTAAGTTTATTGAAGTAAATTATGATGAAAAAACAGGTCAGTTAAATTTGAACGATTTAAAAGAAAAAATTTCTGATAAGACAGCTTGTGTGTACATAGAAAATCCTTCTTTCTTAGGATTTATTGAAGACCATGGTAGAGAAATTGCTCATATTGCACACGCGGTAGATGCACTTAGTGTTGTAGGCGTAGATCCAAGTTCATTAGGCGTATTAACACCGCCAAGTCAATATGGTGCAGATATTATTTGTGGAGATTTACAGCCATTAGGAATGCATATGAACTATGGTGGAGGTCAAGCTGGTTTTATGGCTACTCGTGATGAAGAAAAATTTGTAATGGAGTTCCCATCTCGTCTATTTGGTATTGCAAAAACTTCTGTTGAAGGTGAATATGGTTTTAGTGATGTTGCATATGATAGAACTTCTTTTGGACACTTACGAGAAGGAGGAAAAGAATATGTTGGTACACAATCAGCATTGTGGGGAATTACAGCAGGTGTATATTTGTCATTAATGGGTCCAACAGGTATGTGGGAATTAGGTCAAACAATTATGCAAAATTCTCAATATGCGATTAAGAGGTTAGATCAGATTAAAGGGGTTAAGGGTTCTAAATTCGATACAGTAAACTTTAAAGAATTTGCTGTTGATTTTAATGAAACGGGTAAGACTGTTGAGGAAATCAACAAAAAATTATTAGATAAGGGAATTTTTGGTGGAAAAGATTTGTCAAAAGATTTTCCACAATTAGGAGAAAGTGCCCTATATTGTGTTACTGAGATTCATACTAAAGATGATATTGATCGCTTGGTATCAGCTATAGCAGAAGTTGTTGAGTCGTAAGTATTAAATTTAGTGATAGAAAGGGATGATAAGAATGAAACGAATAGATAGAAGTTTGAAAGTTAGAACGGGTTTTCATCAAGCCAAGTGGGATGAACCTATCATATTTGAATTAAGTAAAAAAGGAGAAAGAGGCGTTTTAGTACCACAGGCTGATGATGAAATTACAAAAGAAGTAGGAGATGGAGTATCAAAGATTTCTTCAAGTATGTTAAGAAAAGAAGCTGTAAATCTTCCGGAAATTTCTCAATCGAGAGTGCTAAGACATTACGTGAGATTGTCTCAAGAAACATTAGGTGCAGATGTAAATATAGAAATTGGGCAAGGGACTTGTACTGTAAAATACAGTCCGAAAGTAAATGAACAATTAGGTAAATTACCAGGTATGGCTGAAATTCACCCATTGCAAGATGAAAGTACTGTACAAGGAATGTTAGAGATTATATATGAAACGGATCTTGCTATGAGAGAAATATCTGGTATGGATCGTTTTAGTTTTCAACCAAGTGGTGGTAGTCAGGCTATAATGGCTATGGCATCACTTGTAAGAGCTTATCATGAGGCAAATGGGGAAGTAGATCAAAGAGATGAAATTATTACTACAATTTATTCTCATCCTTCTGATGCAGCAGCGCCTGCATTAAAAGGATACAAGATTATTTATATTCATCCTGATAAAGATGGCTATCCAGATTATGAAGCGTTTAAGAGTGTTGTATCAGAAAAAACAGCAGCATTTTTCGTAGCAAATCCTGAAGATACAGGTGTATATAATACGAAAGTACAAGAGTTCACAGAATTAGTACATAAAAATGGAGGACTTTGCTGTTATGACCAAGCCAATGCCAATGGATTACTAGGTGTAACAAGAGCAAAGGAAGCTGGATTTGATATGTGTCACTTTAATCTTCATAAAACATTTTCAACGCCACATGGTTGTGGGGGACCAGCTACAGGAGCTGTTGGGGTTACTAAAGAGCTAGAAAAATTTATGCCAGCACCATTAATCGATTTTGATGGTGAAAAATATTATTTGAACTATGATGTTCCAAATAGTATTGGAAAAATTAGATCATTTAATGGCGTTGCACCCGTAATTATGAAAGCGTATGCATGGATCAGAAGCTTAGGCGCAGAAGGTCTTTATGAAGTAGCAAAGATAGCTGTACTTAATAATAATTATATGTTTAAAAAATTAATGGAATTGGATTGTGTAGATGCACCGTATATAGAAGGAAAGCAGAGAATAGAGCAAGTTAGATACACACTTGAAAAATTAGCGAAAGATACAGGTGTTACAACGGGAGATATTCAACGTAGAATGATGGATTTTGGTATGCATTATTGGTGTAGTCATCATCCTTATTATATACCGGAGCCAATGACGCTAGAGCCTACGGAAACTCCATCTAAAGAAGATTTAGACGAATATATAGAAACACTTAAGTATATATTTAATGAAGCATATGAAACGCCTGATAAATTTGAAAATGCTCCATTTGCAAGTTCATGCCATCAAGTGGATGAATCAAATATGGATGATCCAGAAAAATGGGCAATTACTTGGAGAAGTTATTTAAAAAAATATACAGAAAAGTAAGGATGATTAAAATTGAAAAGAATAGGGCTAATTGTTAATCCTATTGCTGGGATGGGCGGTAGAGTGGGGTTAAAGGGAACGGATGGTGTTGTAGATAAAGCAAGAGCATTAGGAGCCTTTCCCCAAGCGCCTAATCGTGCAATCTCTGCATTAAAAGCACTTATGGAGATAAAAGATCATATAGAGATTGTTACGTATTTTGGCGAAATGGGTGAAAATGAAGCGAAAGAATGTGGATTTAAGATAAAGGTAATTTCAACTATAAAAGACAGAGAAAGTAATCAACAAGATACAATTGAGGCAGCTAAAAGGATACTAGAAGAAAAAGTAGATTTGCTTTTGTTTGCGGGTGGAGATGGAACTGCTAGAGATATTTATAATGCAGTTGGAGAGAATCTAGCTGTAGTTGGAATTCCAGCAGGCGTAAAAATTCATTCAGCCGTTTATGCAAGTAGTCCTAAAAAGGCTGGAGAATTAGCACTATTGTATCTTAAAAGAAACGTATCAAAAGTAAAAGAAGTAGAAGTGATGGATATTGATGAAGATGCTTTTAGAAAAGGGATTGTAAATACAAGATTATATGGATATTTGAAAATTCCATATGACCCAAAGTTTTTACAGGGAAAAAAATCTGGGAGCATTATGAATGATGAAGGAGCTCAAAGAGCAATTGCATTAGATGTTATAAATCATATGAAAGAGGACGTATTATATATCATTGGTCCAGGTTCCACTACGCGTCCTATTATGCAGGCGTTAGGGCTTCGGTATACGCTTTTAGGAGTAGACTTGATATGCAATAGAAAGGTAGTTAAAAACGATTTAACTGAAAAAGAATTGCTAAAAGAAATAAGTGATAAAGTGTGTAAATTGATTATTACCCCTATTGGAGGGCAAGGATATTTATTTGGTAGAGGGAATCAACAAATTAGTTCAGAGGTTATTAAGAAAGTAGGGAAAGAAAATATCATAGTAATTGCTAGTAATCATAAGATTCGAGAACTATCAGGAAAACATTTTCTCGTAGATACAGGAGATGAAGAATTTGATATTTCGTTGAGAGGCTATGTGAGAGTTACTACTGGATATAGGGAACAAATTGTATATAAAATCGATTAGATGTATATAAAATCGATTTTATATACAAAGAACTATCAGAATGTTCTTAATATTTAACTTGAAGTGTTCCTACATCCAAAACAATAGAAGTTGAACTTTATTTAGTAGAGGTTTGTCATATCTTTCACTAAATTTTAGAGAGATATTACATAATAAATAGTGAGGAGGTGAAATTGTTTAGGAATAGAAAATAAGTTATATTAAATAAGGAGGATGTATATGGGGTTAATTAAGATTTCACCGATTTTTGTACTCGCAGGGTTAATGATGTCAGGAATAGATGTATTATTAGCAGCACCAATTGCAACTATTGTTGCAGCAATTGTGGCGATGATTACAGAAAAGTATAAATTTAAAGAAATTATAGAATTTGCACTGGATAATGTAAGGGAAATTGTTATTGTATTTTTCATTCTAATGTTTGCATATGGTTTAGCCGAATCATTTATGGCAACAGGCGTTGGGGCTTCAATTATTATTGCTGCATTAAAGATGGGGGTTACAGCTAAGTCAGTTGCAGTAGTAGGATTTGTAGTAACTTGTATATTATCCATTGCAACAGGAACATCCTGGGGAACTTTTGCAGCTTGTGCACCCGTATTTTTATGGTTAAATCATATTGTTGGTGGAGATATCATATTAACAGTATGTTCAATAGCTGGTGGATCTTGTTTTGGTGATAATATAGGTCTTATATCAGATACCACAGTACTGAGTTCAGGATTGCAAAAAGTAGAGATTATTCATAGGATTAGACATCAGGGCGTTTGGTCAGCCATATGTGCTTTCGTTACCGCAATGATTATTTATTTTGTGGGTGTATCAATGGGACTTCCAAGTACAGTAGGAAATGCCGCTGATGCTATTAATGCAATTCCACAAGAAGCTTGGGATGCTTTATCTCAAGAGAGAGCTTCGGCAGTAACTTTACTTGAGCAAGTTAAAAATGGTGTACCAATGTATATGATTATTCCATTGCTTATCGTTATTGGAATGGCTATTAAAGGATTTCAGACAATGATTTGTTTAGGAGCAGGTATATTATCTGCACTAATTTTAGGATTTTCAGCAGGAACTGTTACAGCTATGACTGGGGATGATGGATTCTTAAATCTTATATATACAGGGTTCTCAGATGCAGGTAGTTGGTCTATCGTAATGATGATGTGGGTTGCTTCATTTGGTGGAATCATGAACAGTATGAATGCATTTGAACCTATATCTAAGACGTTGGTAAGTATGGCCAAAAATGTAAGGCAGCTTATGTTTTACAATGCAGTACTTTGCCTATTTGGGAATGCTGCTTTTGGGGATGAGACTGCTGAGATTGTTACAATAAGTCCAATTATCAAAACGATTACAGATGAAAATGTAGAGGCAAATGAAGAAGATATGTATAAACTAAGATTAAGAAACGCAACTTTTGCTGATGCAATGGGTGTATATGGTTCACAATTAATTCCATGGCACTGTTTCATATTATTCTATGTTGCAATTGCAAAAGCCGTATATCCGCTTTATGATTTTGTACCTACAGATATAATTAGGATGAATTTTATGGCATTTGTAGCAGTAGGTTCAATGTTGATTCTTACGTTTACTGGATGGGATAGATTCATACCACTATTTGGACTCCCAAGAGAGCCGCAAGTTAAATTAAGAAAAAAAGGAAAATCAATTGCATAAGTATATTATTTAAGGAATGAAGCTGAGGTATATGCCTCAGCTTTTGCTGTGATAAAGTTATAAATTGTTAAATCTTATTTTGAAGATCTTTGTATGTGGACATACTATAACTAGAAATAGAAGGAGCTGATGAGGATGAGAAGGAAAAGAAAAATAGAAGAAGCCGTTGTTGCTATTGTGAAAGAGAAAAAAGAAGAAGAATCAATTGTGAAAGCCCTAGAATTGCTAGATATGGATAAAATCATCAAGGAAGGTGATGTAGTGGCTATTACACCCAATTGGGTAAAGTCAAAACCAGCTTATACGGCTACTGTAGTAGGGCCAGAAACATTACGAACACTTATCCGTTATGTAAAGAATAAAAATCCAAAAAAGATATATATTGCTGTAGGTTCTGGCGGAGACCCTACGCCTAAAGTTCTATCAGATGTTGGGTATGATAAAATTATTAAAGAGGAGAAGGTGACGTTTGTAGATCTAAACTATGGCCCATATGTTAACCTTAAACTTGATCATACGAATCCCTGTGAAACAAAGATCCATGAAATCATTGATGAAATTGATGTGCTTATTTCTTTTACACAGTTAAAACAGCATGAAGAAGCAACCATGAGTGCGGGAATAAAAAATATTGCATTAGGATGGCCTCCAGCAGAAATTCATGGTTTTCCAAAAAAAAACTTAGGTATTCATAATGACTTACATGGATTTATTGTGGCAATGGCAAAAGAAATCCCTATAGATATTACGATTGTAAGTGCTGATAAAACCATGATAGGAACAGGACCATCAGATGGAAAAGCAGTAGATATACAAGGGCTTATTATTGCAGGGACAGATCCAGTAGCTACGGATACAATATGTGCTAGAATGTTAGGTTTTTTACCGCAAGGAATTCATTATCTCTATCAATTATATAATGAAAATATAGGGGTTGCAGAGCCCGAAAAAATGATTTTAAAAGGGATTCCTCTAGAAGAAGCAGAAACAATAGTTAGCAAAGCAGTTTATAATTATGAGATTGCAGTAGACAAAAATAAAATAAAGAAATTGCATGGGAATCAATAATATATGTACTTAATTATAATGAATGTGATATAATTTATTAAAATCGTAAGTACATATATAAAGGAGATAGAGAAGATGTCTGTTAATATTGTATTATTTGAACCAGAAATTCCACCTAATACAGGAAACATTGCAAGAACTTGTGCAGCTACTGGAACAAGCTTGCATCTAATAAAGCCATTAGGATTTTCTATAGATGATAAACATTTAAAAAGAGCAGGATTAGATTATTGGGATTTATTAGATTTGCATATATATGAAAATATAGATGAATTTTTTGAAAAAAATAAAGGTGCTAAAATTTATTTTGCTACAACAAAGGCGAAGAAATATTATAGTGATATGAAGTATGAGGAAAATTGTTTTATTGTATTTGGGAAAGAAACTGCTGGATTACCAAAGAACGTGTTAGGGGAAAATAGTGATACATGCATAAAAATTCCAATGGTTCCTAATGAAAGAGCGAGATCTTTAAACTTATCAAATACAGTTAATATTATTTTATATGAAGCATTAAGACAAATAGGGTTTATAGGATTAGTATAGAGCGATAACGCTCTTTTTTTTTATAATCCTATCCATAAATACAAAAAAAGCAGTTGTAACTTTTTTACATAAATAATAAAATATAGATATGAGAAATGATAGGAGGTAAATCAAGTGAAACCTATAAAAATAATTACGGATAGTTTATCAGATATACCAAAGGAATTGATTGAAAAGTACAATATTACTGTGATTCCCTTAACTATAATATTTGGAGATGATGAGTATAGAGACAGGGAAGATCTTAGTTCTAAAGAATTTTTTGAAAAACTACAAGAGTGCAATAAATTACCTACTACTTCTCAAATTCCACCAAGTGTATTTATGAAAGAAATGAAAAAGAATTTAGATGAAGGATATGAAGTGATTGTAATAAACGGTTCATCGGGTGTTAGTGGAACATACCAATCGGCAATGATGGCCAAAAGAGAAATGCAATCAGAAGAAATTACGGTAATAGATACTTTAGCACTATCGTATAGCTGTGGAATGATTGTGGTTGAAGCAGCTAAAATGGCTGAAATTGGTGAGAGCAAACAAGCGATTATTAGAAGAATTGAAAAAATGAAAGAAAATATAGATCACTTATTTTCCGTAGAAACACTTGATTTTCTTGAAAAAGGTGGTAGATTAAGTGCTACAAAAGCAACAATAGGAAAAATCTTGAGTATTAAGCCAATTCTCACCATAGAAGATGGAAAAGTAGAAGTATTAGATAAAGTAAGAGGAAGCAGAAAAATAATCTATAAATTGATTGAGTTAGCAAAGGAAAGGGGTATAAAAAAAGGCACAGAATACATATGTATTGCACATGGAGATAATATAGAGGGGCTAGAAAAATTAAAAGAGGCTGTAATAAAAGAATTTGCTCCTTCGAAACTAATAGAAACAGAGATTGGATGTACCATTGGTACTTATACAGGACCAACCTTATTAGCAATGCTATATATGAAAGAAGAAAAATGATGAATATTCAAATAAAATGAAAAATACAAATTGAGCAAAAATTTAAAAAATAGATTGCAAACATGCTTGTTTTTTAATATAATGAATATAGAAATTAAAAAATTGAATAACAGAGAAAAAACGTCTGGTTGATAAATGCGGGAGAGAATCTTTAAATAGATAGCCGAAGGGACAAGCGAATGGATAGTGCCTATCTAAGAGCGAATTTTTCAGGCAAAAGGACCGCATTTTGACAGTACTCTGGAAAGCTCTACTATGGAGCACCGAAGGAGCAATTCTATTTATTAGAAGAAACTCTCAGGTTAAAAGACAGAGAAGCATGGCAATCGTATATTTGTCATGCTTTTCTGTCTTTCTTTATGTCTAGAACTGAGGTGAAAATATGAAAAATATTTTAATTACGAATAATCCTAAAGTTTTTGAAGAAAATAAAGATAAAATGGAAATAATATATTCTAATGAATATAGTTATCTTGATATCTTGTATATGACAAGAGACAAAATACATAATGGATATAGATTATTAACACATCCTCTTTCAGGTAGTATAAAACCAAATGAAACACCCTATAAGTCTACAATTGTTATTAAAGAAGAACAAAATTTAGATTTAAATTCATTAGATGTTATAGAAAAAAGTATTGAAACGGCCAGTAAATTTTTAAAAACTAAAAAAACACCTAAATGGACAAATAAAATATTGGAAGATTTTCAAGTCATTGATTTTTCATTGATAGAGAGTGCCATAGAAAGCATCTATCAATTTAAAAAATGTTGAGATAATGGGATAAAAAGTATAAAATAGTTGTTTGGGTATGTATATTTAAAATTAGAGGAGGAAAAGAAGTGCAAAATTTATATGATGTAATAATTATAGGGGCGGGTCCGGCGGGTTTAGCAGCTGGATTATATGCAGCAAGAGCCAAAATGAAAACACTAATTTTAGAGAAAGATAGAACTGGTGGACAAATTGTTACTACAAATGAAGTTGCTAATTATCCAGGTTCTATTAAAGAAGCAACAGGACCTAGCTTAGTTGCAAGAATGGTAGAACAAGCAGAAGAATTTGGAGCAGAAAGAAAGAAAGGAAATGTGGTTGAAGTAGATTTTAGTGAAAAAGTAAAAATAGTAAAATGTGAGGAAACTGAGTATCGAGCAAAATCAATAATTGTTGCTAGTGGGGCTACGCCAAAAAAAATTGGATGCCTTGGTGAGGTTAAGCTTATAGGAAAAGGCGTATCCTATTGTGCTACTTGCGATGCAGACTTTTTCACAGATTTAGAAGTATTTGTAATAGGCGGAGGAGATTCTGCGGTAGAAGAGGCTATATACTTAACAAAATTTGCAAGAAAGGTAACAATTGTACATAGAAGAGATGAGTTAAGAGCTGCAAAATCTATTCAAGAGAAGGCTTTTAAGAATGAAAAAATAGATTTTATATGGGATACGGCAGTTGAAGAAATTAAAGGGGATGGAATTGTAGAATCCATTGTATTTAAGAATAGAAAAACAGGGGAGATCACAGAGCATAAAGCAGCTGAAGAGGATGGTACTTTTGGCGTATTTCCGTTTATTGGATATCAACCAGTAAGTGAAATTTATAAAGGTCATATTGAATTAGATAAAGCTGGATATATTCCTACAGATGAGCATATGAACACGAATGTAGGTGGAATTTTTGCTGCTGGAGATATTAGGGTCAAAACCCTAAGACAAGTAATAACAGCAGCAGCAGATGGGGCAGTAGCAGCTGTTCAAGCTGAAAAATATATAGAAAATAATTTTGAAGAATAGGAGGTGATAGATATGTTTGCATTAGATAAAGAAACTTTTAAATCAGAAGTATTAGAATCTAGTGGATATGTTCTTGTAGATTTTTGGAGTGATGGTTGTGAACCTTGTAAAGCATTGATGCCAGATGTAGAGGCATTAGCAGAGCAATATGAAGGAAAAGTTAAATTTGCAAAGCTTAACACAACAAAAGCTAGAAGACTTGCTATATCACAAAGAGTATTAGGACTTCCAACAATTGTATTATATAAAGATGGTGAAAAGATTGATGAAGTCACAAAAGAGGATGCTAACAAAATAAATATTTCAAATATGATTCAAAGAAATGTAGAGTAATAATATACACTTAGTGGATTAATTTCACTAAGTGTGGGTTATAATATAAAGGGAGGTGAGTTATGTGCGCCTAGAACTTGGGAAAATTAACATTGTAGATGTTCAATTTGGTGACACGACGAAAATAGAAAGTGGAACACTTTATGTAAATAAGCAGAAAATTATTGATATTGTTATGGAAGATGAGCACATAAAAAGTGTAGAGGTAGAGCTTGCTAAACCAGGGGAAGAGACTAGGATTACACCTGTTAAAGATGTAATTGAACCGAGAGTAAAAGTAGAAGGTCAAGGAGAGATATTTCCTGGAGTAATGAGTAAAGTTACAACAGTAGGAACAGGTCGAACACATGTATTGAAAGGTGCCGCAGTAATTACATGTGGTAAAATTGTTGGATTTCAGGAAGGAATTATTGATATGTCAGGCCCTGGATCTGAATTTACTCCATTTTCAAAATTAAACAATGTTTGTTTAGTTATTAAACCTGTAGATGGTTTAAAGCAACATGAATATGAGGCTGCAGTTAGAATGGCAGGATTAAAAGTGGCTACTTTTATAGGAAAAGTAGGTAAAGATGTACAACCTGATGAAGTTGAGGTGTATGAAACTAAACCATTATTGGAAAGTATTAATGAGTATCCAAACCTTCCAAAGGTTGGATATGTATATATGCTTCAAACCCAAGGATTACTTCATGATACTTATGTTTATGGAGTGGATTCAAAGAAGATTGTGCCTACAATTCTTTATCCTACAGAGGTAATGGATGGAGCAATTTTAAGTGGGAATTGTGTTTCTGCCTGTGACAAGAATACTACATATCACCATCAAAATAATCCAATCATTCATGATTTATATGAAAGACATGGAAAAGATATTAATTTTGTAGGGATCATTATCACAAATGAAAATGTTTATCTTGCAGATAAAGAAAGATCATCAAATTGGACAGCTAAATTGTGTAAATATTTAGGATTGGATGGGGCTATTGTATCACAAGAAGGTTTTGGAAATCCAGATACTGACTTAATTATGAATTGTAAAAAAATAGAAAATGAAGGCATTAAGACTGTCATTGTAACCGATGAGTATGCTGGAAGAGATGGTGCTTCTCAATCTTTAGCGGATGCAGATGCCAAAGCTGATGCAGTAGTAACTGGTGGAAATGCAAATGAAGTAATTATACTTCCGCCAATGAAAAAAATTATTGGTATGTTAGATTATACAGATAAAATAGCAGGTGGTTTTGACGGAAGTTTAAGAGCCGATGGAAGCATTGAAGCTGAAATCCAAGTGATTACCGGAGCTACAAATGAATTGGGATTCAATAAATTGTCCACAATAGGATTTTAATATAACAAATATTCATAATAAAAAATATTTTAAAAATATTAAGAAAGGGTGGTAACCATGAATATGTTTGATGGAAAGAAAGTCATGATCATTGGTGATCGAGATGGTATACCAGGTCCTGCCATAGAAGAATGTCTAAAAGGAACCGGTGCTGAAGTCGTGTTCTCAGCTACTGAGTGCTTTGTCTGAACGGCGGCAGGAGCAATGGACCTAGAAAATCAAAATAGGGTAAAATCCATGACAGAAAAGTATGGTGCGGAAAATATTATCGTACTTTTTGGAGCAGCAGAAGCTGAGGCAGCAGGATTAGCTGCTGAAACAGTGACAAATGGAGATCCTACTTTTGCAGGTTCGTTAGCTGGAGTCCAGTTAGGACTTAGAGTATATCATGTTGTAGAGCCAGAATTTAAAGAAGCAGTAGATGGTGAAGTATATGAAGAACAAATTGGTATGATGGAAATGGTGTTAGATGTAGATGAAATTGTAGAAGAAATGAAATCAATGAGAGAACAATTTTGTAAATATTAGTAAAATTTCCCGGGTTAAAATAGAGAGGGGGGGAAAACATGAGTAAAATTAGAGTTGTTCATTATATAAATCAATTCTTTGCAGGAATTGGTGGGGAAGAAAAAGCGGATATAAAACCTGAAGTAAGAGACGGTATAGTAGGTCCAGGAGCTGCTTTGAATATGACTTTTAAAGATGAAGCAGAAATTGTAGCTACTGTAATTTGTGGAGATTCTTATTTCAATGAAAATATAGAAGAAGCAAAGTCTAATATACTTGAGATGGTGAAGAAATATAAGCCAGATTTATTTGTTGCAGGACCCGCATTTAATGCAGGAAGATATGGTGTAGCTTGTGGCGCTATTACGAAAGCTATACAAGAGGAATTAAATATTCCAGCTGTAACGGCAATGTACATAGAAAATCCAGGAGCAGATATGTTCAAAAAAGATGTTTATATTATTGAAACAAAAAATTCTGCTGCTAGTATGAGAACCGCAGCTCCAGCTTTAGCGAAATTTGCGCTTAAATTAGCAAGAAATGAAGAAATTAAATCTCCTGGTGAAGATGGATATATACCTAGGGGTATAAGAAAGAATATTTTCAGAGAAGAAAGAGGATCAAAAAGAGCGGTTGATATGCTCATTAAGAAGTTAAAAGGAGAAGCGTTTATTACTGAGTATCCAATGCCAGAATTTGATAATGTAGAACCTGGAAAAGCAGTTAAGGATTTATCAAAAATAAAGCTTGCAGTTCTTACTTCTGGAGGAATTGTACCGAAAGGAAATCCAGATCGTATAGAGTCTTCAAGTGCATCTAAATATGGAAAATATGATATAGAAGGTGTAATGGATTTAACGGAAGAAACTTATGAAACTGCTCATGGTGGATATGACCCAGTTTATGCCAATGAAGATGCAGATAGGGTACTACCTGTAGATGTATTAAGAGATTTAGAAAAAGAGGGCGTTATCGGAGAACTTCATAAATACTTCTATACAACTACTGGTAATGGTACTTCCGTTGGAAATGCCAAAAAATTTGCTGCTGAATATGCAAAGGAGCTAGTAGCAGATGGCGTAGAAGCTGTTATCTTAACCTCAACCTGAGGTACCTGTACTCGTTGCGGTGCAACGATGGTAAAAGAAATAGAAAGAACGGGTATTCCTGTAGTTCATATGTGTACAGTAGTGCCAATTTCATTAACGGTTGGAGCAAATAGAATTGTACCTACAATAGCAATTCCACATCCTCTTGGAAATCCAGCATTGGAGAAAGAAGATGAGAAAAAGTTAAGAAGAAAATTAGTTGAGAAAGCACTTAAAGCCTTGCAAACAGAAGTTGATGGCCAAAGAGTGTTTGAAGATTAAAAATATTTGCCAGCTGCTTTTGCAGCTGGCAGTTATTTAATTAGTAAAAATTTACGGAGGTGAATGAAATGAGTTATCCAGTAATAAAAGGGGCGGGATATGCACTAATTCATACCCCAGATATGATTATTCACAATGGCACAACTCAAACAACAGAAAGAATAACAAACCCTGAGTCAGAATATCTAAAAAAAATAACGGATCATATTAGAACTTATGAAGAAGTTATAAATTATGCACCAAATCAAGTTTATATTGGAAACATAACACCTGAAGATCTGCGAAATTATAAGTTGCCATGGTTTGATAAAGATGTACCAGAAGCAAATCGTTTTGGAAAATTTGGAGAAATAATGCCACAAGATGAATTTATTTGTTTATTAAAAATTGTTGATTCCTTTGATTTAGTAAAATTAAAAAAAGAATTTATTAATAATTTAAAAGTAAAAATGCAAAATCATCCTTTGTTTAAAAATGACATGGATCAGTTAAAAGAAGGAGAAGAAATAGAAGAAATTGAAAAAATGGTTAAAGAGCAGCATGCAGAAGCGCTTTATCATGAAGGGAATTTAGTTGGATGCGTAAAAAAAGCACATGATATAGATTTGAACTTAACTGCACATATATTATTTGAAAATCTTGTAGTAAAAGCATCTGGTATGTTAGCTTTCAAACATCTTATTAATAAAAATAATATTGATGTTTCAGATATAGAGTATGTCATAGAATGTTCAGAAGAAGCATGTGGTGATATGAATCAAAGAGGTGGGGGAAACTTTGCAAAAGCAATTGCTGAATCTGTTGGAGCTGTAAATGCAACTGGTTCAGATACAAGAGGTTTTTGTGCTGCACCAACCCATGCATTGATAGAAGCAGCGGCATTGGTTAAATCGGGTATATATGAAAATGTTGTGATTGTAGCAGGCGGAGCTACTGCAAAATTAGGTATGAATGGTAAAGATCATGTGAAAAAAGAAATGCCAATTTTAGAAGATGTATTAGGTGCATTTGCTATTTTAATTAGTAAAAATGATGGCGTAAATCCAGTACTAAGGACTGATTTAGTGGGTAAACATACTGTGGGAACAGGATCTTCTCCACAAGCAGTTATTACTGCCCTTGTTACGACGCCATTAGAAAGAGGCGGATTAAAGATTACCGATATAGATAAATATTCTGTAGAAATGCAAAATCCTGATATCACAAAACCAGCTGGAGCAGGAGATGTTCCTGAAGCAAATTATAAGATGATCGGCGCATTAGGCGTTAAGAGAAATGAGTTAGAGCGAAAAGAATTACTCAACTTTGTAAAAGAGCATGGTATGCCTGGATGGGCACCTACGCAGGGACATATTCCATCAGGCGTTCCATACTTAGGATTTGCAATGAAGGATTTAACAGAAGGAAATATAAATAGAGCGATGATTATAGGAAAAGGAAGTTTGTTCTTAGGACGTATGACGAATTTATTTGATGGCGTGTCAATTGTTATTGAAAGAAATAGTGGAAAAACAGAAGAAGTAGGTGTATCACAGGAGACTATTAAAAAAATGATAGCAGAGTCTATGAGAGATTTCGCATCACAGCTACTAAAGGAATAGGGGTGATATAATGACGGAAAATAAATCTGTAAAGCAAATGATTGGAAAAACTTTTATGGATATAGCAGATGCTATGGAGACAGGTAGATTTAAAAAAAAGGTAAAAATAGGGATTACCACATTAGGAAGTGAACATGGAATAGAAAATTTAGTAAAAGGAGCAGAACTTGCAGCAAGGGATGATGGAAATTTTGAAGTTGTATTAATTGGACCCAAAGTAAATACTTCACTGGAAGTGGAAGAAGTTAATAGTGAAGAAGAAATGTATAATAAAATGGAAGAACTACTAGATAAAGGTTATCTTCAAGCTTGTGTAACAATGCATTATAATTTTCCTATTGGGGTATCAACCGTAGGAAAAGTCATTACGCCAGGACTTGGAAAAGAAATGTATTTAGCCACTACAACAGGTACAGCATCTGTACATCGGGTAGAAGCAATGGTTAAAAATGCATTATATGGAATCATTACTTCAAAAGCAATGGGTATAAAAGAGCCTAAAGTAGGAATTTTAAATGTAGATGGTGCAAAACAAGTAGAGAGGGCATTGAAAGAATTATCGTCAAATGGATATAATATTAAATTTGCAGAATCCATGCGTGCTGATGGTGGTGCAGTAATGAGAGGAAATGATTTACTTAGAGGAACAGCTGATGTTATGGTAACAGACACTTTAACAGGGAATATAATGATGAAGGTTTTTTCATCATATAGTACAGGAGGAAGTTATGAAGCATTAGGATATGGATATGGCCCTGGTATTGGAGAAGACTATAGGAGAACTATTTTGATTATTTCAAGGGCTTCTGGAGTACCTGTAGTAGCCAATGCTATTAAATATGGAGCGCAATTAGCACTAGGCAATATAATGGAAGTTGCAAAAACTGAATTTAAAGAAGCTAAGAGAGCAAAATTAGATGAGATTCTAAAATCTCTAATAAAAGATACAAAAAAAGATAAACCAGGTGAAGAAAACTTGATAGTACCACCCAAAGAAGTCGTAACGGGTGCTGTATCAGGGATTGATATTATGGATTTAGAAGATGCGGTTAAGGAACTTTGGAGATCTGGTATATATGCTGAAAGTGGTATGGGTTGCACAGGCCCTATTGTACTCGTAAGTGAAGAAAAATTATCCAAGGCTATAAGTATATTGGAAAAATCAAAATTTGTAGTGAAACAAGGAGAAAATTGTTGAGTTTTTTCTTGTTTATGAAAAATTTCGGAAAACGTTTTACAAAATGGGAAAAAACTTCTATAATAGATAATATGGATACATATAATAAAAGTAAATAAGGAGGAATAAAATATGTTTAAAAAAGTAACAGCGTTGGTTTTAGCTACAATTCTAACGGTAGGATTAATGTCAGGTTGTACTAAAAAGACAGAAGAACCAAAAGAAGTTGAAAAAGCTGAAGGGAAAGCTTTAAAAATCGCTATGGTAACAGATGTAGGTGGTGTACATGATAAGTCATTCAATCAATCTGCTTGGGAAGGATTACAAAAAGCAGAATCTGAATTAGGCATTGAACCAAATTATTTAGAATCTAAACAAGAAGCAGACTATGCGTCTAATCTAGAAAGGCTTGTAGATCAAGACAGTGATTTAGTATGGGGTATAGGCTACTTAATGGGAAATCAAGTACAAGAAGCTGCTACGAATTATCCAGATCAAAAATTTGCTATTATTGATAATGCATATGAAAAAACACCTGAAAATGTAATTGGTGTTGTATTTAAAGAGCAAGAAGCATCTTTCTTAGTGGGATATATTGCAGGTAAGATGACTAAAACGAATAAAGTTGGTTTTATAGGTGGAATGGACTTTGCTGTAATTAATCGTTTCCACTATGGATTTAAAGCAGGGGTAAAATATGCAAATCCTGAGTGTGAAGTAATGGAGCAATATGCAGGAGCATTTGACAAGCCTGCTTTAGGTAGAAGTATTGCAGAGAATTTTTATGGAAATGGCGCAGATATTATATTCCATGCTTCTGGCGATACTGGTAATGGAATGATCGAAGTAGCAAAAGAGAAAAATAAATATGCTATTGGTGTAGATAAAGACCAAAATAAAGATGCTCCAGAAAATGTAATTACATCAGCAATTAAGCGTGTAGATAATGCAATTTACAATACTGCGAAAGATTTAAAAGAAGGTAAATGGAAAGGTGGATCTACAGTTGTATATGGTTTAGCTGAAGGTGGCGTAGATATTGCTCCAACATCTGATAAACTTGTACCTAAAGAAATATTAGCTGAAGTTGAAGCTTTAAAACAAAAAATAATTAATAGTGAAATAAAAGTACCACAAAATAAAGAAGAATATGAAGCTATGAAATAATTACTAAACATTAAGCCCAGGACAGTAGTTCTGGGCTTAAATATTCCATATGAAGGATTGTTATACTTTCATAACTTTAGGAGAAGAATAAAGACAAGATCGATTTTTGTGTAAGGAGGTATATCATTGAAAAAGCAAAAAAGCAATGTGGACTTGAATAAAGTTGTAGTTGAAATGAAGGGCATTGTAAAAAAATTTGGTGATTTTGTAGCAAATGATTCAATAGACTTAAAAGTGCATAAGGGAGAAGTACATGCATTATTAGGTGAAAATGGTGCTGGCAAATCTACCTTGATGAATATTTTATATGGTTTATATACACAGACGAGTGGAGCAATTTTTATCAATGAAAAGAAAGTAGATATAAAAACCCCAAATATTGCAATTGCCAATGGCATAGGAATGGTACATCAGCATTTTATGCTAGTAAAAACTTTTACTGTAGCTGAGAATATTGTTCTTGGCATGGAACCAACTACTTTTGGGAGTAAGTTAAATATGGACAAGGCAATAGAAGAGGTAAAAAGAATATCTGGAAAATATGGGTTACATGTTGATCCCCAAGCCAAAATAGAGGATATTACAGTTGGAATGCAGCAACGTGTTGAAATTTTAAAAGCATTATATAGAGGTGCAGAAATACTCATATTGGATGAGCCTACAGCAGTATTAACACCACAAGAAATAAAAGAACTTATTCAAATTATGAAGAATTTAACGAAACAGGGCAAATCAATCATTATTATTACACATAAATTAAAAGAAATTAAAGAAGCCGCAGATTTTTGTACGATTATTAGAAGAGGAAAACAAATTGGTACAGTAGATGTTTCTGAAACGGACGAAAATCAATTGGCAGCTATGATGGTAGGACGAGAAGTAAGTTTTGCTGTAGATAAAGAAGAAAAAACAGCAGGAGAAATTGTATTAAACATTGAAAATTTAGTGGTAGAAGATAATCGAGGAATAGGTGTGGTTAATGGACTTGATTTATCAG
Organism: Lutibacter sp. B2; assembly: GCA_015686845.1. Lineage (GTDB taxonomy): Bacteria > Bacillota > Clostridia > Peptostreptococcales > Thermotaleaceae > JADPRS01. Next base: position 59,603 of record JADPRS010000001.1, on the reverse strand, counting down.
TGCGAGCAGGTGAAATATTAGGAATCGCTGGCGTAGATGGAAATGGACAAAGTGAATTGATTGAAGCTATAACAGGTCTTAGAAAAACGAAATCAGGAAAAATCAGTATTAATGGTAAAGAGGTTATGAACAAAACACCTAGAGAAATTTTCGAATCGGGAATTTGTAATATACCAGAGGATCGACAAAAACATGGATTGGTATTAGATTTTACAGTAGAAGAAAATATGGTTTTAGAAAACTATAGAAAAACACCTTTTTCAAAAGGGCTAAGACTTATGGAAGAAAATATAAATAAATTTTCAAAAGAATTAATGGAGAAGTTCGATGTTCGTCCTAGAGATGAAAAGAATAAAGCGAGGGCGTTATCTGGAGGAAATCAACAGAAGGTGATTATAGCAAGAGAAGTAACGAATGATCCGGACTTATTAATTGCTACACAGCCCACTCGTGGACTAGATGTTGGGGCTATAGAATTTGTACACAGTTCATTGGTAGAACAAAGAGATAAAAATAAAGCTGTTTTATTAGTTTCTTTTGAACTGGATGAAATTATGAGTGTGTCTGATAGAATTGCTGTTATCTATGAAGGGAAAATTGTAGGAATTGTTGACGCTAAAGAAATAAATGAAAATGAATTAGGATTAATGATGGCAGGAGGTGGACATTAATGAAATCAAGAAGTATGAAAGAAAGAATAATAGAAAAAATTGCAAATGAAACTTTACTATTTACGATACTTGCTATTATAATGGGTTTGATTGTAGGCGCAGTTGTAATTACAATATCAGGATATAATCCAATAGATGCTTATCGTGCAATGATAGAAGGTGTTTTTTCAAAACCTAAATATATAGCAAGAACGATTATAAAGTCCACACCTTTAATTTTAACGGGTTTATCTGTTGCGTTTGCATTTAGAACAGGATTGTTTAATATAGGTGTAGAAGGTCAATTTATCATAGGCGCTTTAGTGGCAACGCTGTTAGGATATTTTATTCATTTACCAGCCGTTATTCATATACCAATCGTATTTATTGGTGCTATTTTAGCAGCTGGATTATGGGGTGCTATTGCAGGATATCTTAAAGCCAGATATGGTGTACATGAAGTTATTGCGACGATCATGTTAAACTGGATTGCATTATATACTTCTAATTACGTAGTAACTAGAGAAAGTGTTAAAATGCCAGGATCTGAATCATCTTATTACATTCAAGAGACGGCTCAAATTACAATCACTTGGCTAAAAGGCCTTATAGGACCAGCTAAAATACATTGGGGAACACTGGTTGCAATAATTATAGCAATGATTATTTCTTATGTGTTGTTTAAAACAACAATAGGATATGAATTAAGAGCTGTAGGACATAATAAGAATGCAGCACAATATGGTGGAATTAATGTAAATCGTAATGTTATACTAGCCATGACAATTGCAGGAGTACTAGGTGGGGCAGCAGGGGCACTTCATGTAATGGGTGAAGCATATCATGTTTCTGTATTATCTGCCACAGAAGGGTATGGATTTAATGGAATTGCAGTTGCACTAATTGGAAATAACTCACCACTTGGGGTGGTATTATCGGCATTTTTATTTGGAGGAATTACTTTTGGCGGTTCTAATATGCAACTATTAGGGATTCCAACAGAAGTAATTAATATTGTAATTGGATCCATTGTATTTTTCATTGCCATATATAGAGTATTCCGATTTATAACAAAGTTTTTTGCTAGTAGAAAACTCCAAAAGGAGGCTAAATAATGATTCAAAGTATAGCTTTTATATTAGGAACTACACTTATGTATGCGACTCCTCTTATTTATGGAGCCCTAGGAGGTGTCTTTTCTGAAAATAGTGGAGTAGTAAATATAGGAATTGAAGGAATGATGACGATAGGTGCTTTCTCGGGCGCTGCATCTACTTTTTTATTGTGTGATCTATATGGTCCTGTATGGTGGGTTCCTTGGTTGGGATTTTTAATCGCCGCAATAGCAGGAGGATTATTTGGGTTACTTCATGCAGTGGCATCTGTAACGTTTAATGCGGATCAGGTTGTATCGGGTATTGCAATTAACTTTTTAGGACCAGGAGTTTCATTGTTTTTAGCTGGAATATTATTCGGAGGTTCAACTACAACACCAGCTATTCCTCTTGAGGCTAAGTTGTTAAGACCCTTTAATAATTTATTACAAGACAACCCTATTTTAGGACCTATTTTTAATCAATATATATCCGTATATATTGCACTTTTTCTTGTATTTGTTTCTTGGTATGTATTATATAAGACCAAATTGGGTTTACGTATTAGGGCGGTTGGAGAACATCCTGAAGCGGCAGATACACTGGGGATTAGTGTATATAAAATAAGATATTTATCTGTGATTATATCAGGTGCTCTATCAGGTTTAGGTGGAGCATCATTAAGTATGGCAATCATAGCTAACTTTAGACCTACATTAATATCAGGGCAGGGATTTATTGCTTTAGCCGCTATGATATTTGGGAAATGGAAACCTCAAGGAGCTATGTGGGCATGTTTGCTATTTGGAGCAACGACTGCAGTTCAAATCTATTTAGGAAGTCCACAAGTTGGATTTAAAATATCCACTCATTTATTATCCATGATTCCATATGTTATTACTTTGATTGTACTTATGGGGTTTGTAGGGAAATCAGCATCACCAGCTGCAAATGGAGTTCCATATGAAAAGGGAAAAAGGTAGGCAAGGTTTTATCCTTGTCTTTTTTATATATGTAAAGCAATATTAAGGTAACCCAGATTGTCTTTATTTATGTTTAATGATATAATTTAAGGAGAAGAAATGAATCCATCTGATTATTTTAAGTAGTTTAAGGTGATGTGTATATAACGTAGAAGGCGGTGGTTTAAGGTGTATTTGGGAATGAGTTTGAATATTCAGCAAGTTCAAAAACTGGTAATGACACCTGAATTAAAGCAATCTATACAAATATTGCAGTATAATTATCAAGAGTTAAATCAATTTATAAATGAACAAGTATTAATAAATCCTGTCATTGAGGTATCGAATATACAGGAGGGAGAGTTTGATAAAACGAGTAATAGTGAAAAAGTAAAGACTAAGGAGAATGATATTGACTGGAAAGAGTATTTTAAAGACTATGATGACATTAGTTATAGACAGATCAATTATTCAAGAGAAAAGGAAGACGTTTCTTTTGAACAGTTTGTATCTACAGATACGACTTTAACGGAACATTTATTATTTCAACTTCAGTTTTTGCTGTTAAAAGATAAACATAAAGGAATAGGGAAATATATTATTGAAAGTTTAGATGAAAATGGGTATCTTAATATGATGACCTCTGATATAGCAAAATTTTTTTTAGAGTCAGAAGAAACAATTGAAAATATTCTTGCTGTAATCCAGACATTTGACCCATTGGGGGTAGGGGCTAGAGATTTGAAAGAATGCTTACTAATTCAGATTAAGCAAAGAGAAGTTGAGGATGAGATGGTAAGTGTTATTGTATCAAAGTATCTGAATGAAGTTGCAGAGAATAAAATTATGAATATTTCTAAATCTTTAGAAATTTCTACTCATAGAGTACAGGAAAATATTGATTTTATTAAAACGTTAGAACCTAAGCCAGGAAGAATCTTTAGTTCCAATAGGGATACCAAATATATCACACCAGATGTAACTGTAGAAAAAATTGATGATGAATATGTGATTTTAGTAAATGATACAACTGCACCTAGGTTATCTGTTAGCCCTTATTACAAAAGGATGTTGTTATCAGAGGAAAAAAATTCAAAAGCTTCACAATTTCTTAATGGTAAACTAGATTCGGCAATGTGGTTAATCAAAAGTATTGAACAAAGAAGGCAGACCATTTTTAATGTAGTGAAAACAATCGTAAATTATCAAATTGATTTTTTTGAGAATGGAAGAAAATGTTTAAAGCCTCTTACATTAAAACAAATTGCAGATGAAGTGGGCGTACACGAGTCTACAGTGAGTAGAGCAGTGAATGGAAAATATATGCAGAGTCCGATGGGTGTTTTTGAAATAAAATTTTTCTTTAACAGTGGTGTCTCCGATGATGAGGGAAAAGGGATTGCAGCTGAAAGTATGAAGAGTATGATTAGAGAAATGATCCACAATGAAGATCGTTCTAAGCCCATAAGTGACCAAATAATTGCGAATGAATTAAAAAAACAGGGAATAAATATTTCAAGGAGAACAGTTGCAAAATATCGTGATGAAATGAAGATCGCATCTTCATCAAAACGAAAAAGATTTTAAATGACGTGAAAATACGTCATTTTTTATTTGATATTTGGTGAAATAAATGGTAAACTAATAGTAAGAAATGATGTTGAAAAATTTTTATAATGGCAGGGACATAAAGTGACTACATGGACACACGGAGTCCCTATTACGTAAAAATAGAAGAAAAGAGGAAGTTATGTGTCTGAGAAGAAAGATGATTATGATTTTCTTGAAATAGTTGAAATTCAAAGACGATTATTACCTGAACTCACAGATGTATTAATGAAAAGATATAATTTATTGAGATTAATACATTATCATCAGCCTATTGGAAGAAGAAGTTTGTCTCAACAAATGAATATTGGTGAGCGAATGGTTAGAAGCGAAGTAAATATGTTAAAAGAACAAGGATTTATAGAAATTAAACCGCAAGGAATGAATACTACAGAATTTGGAGAAAATAGTTTAGAAGTGTTAAGAAATTTTATTCGCAACTACAAGAAATTGTATGAGTTGGAAAAATTAGTAGCAAAAAAGCTTGGTATTAAAAAGGTTTTAATTGCCTCTGGAAATTATGACGAAGATAAATTGATTATAGGAGATGTAGGAAATGTTGCGTCTAAATACTTAAAAACTATCTTGAAAGACAATATGGTTGTTGGTATTACAGGCGGTAACACAATGAAAATGTTAGCTCAAGAAATGAGTAAAGGTACACAAAAACCATTTAAGGTAACCGTTGTTCCAGGGCGCGGAGGTTTAGGTAAAGATGTTTCTAAACAGGCAAATGCAATTGCTGCTAATTTGGCTCAAAAATTAAAAGCTTCGTATAAAATATTGCATATGGCAGATAATATCTCAAGAGAGTTGCTAAATACTCTAATGGAAGATCCTTATACAAAGGAAGTTATAGAGTATATAAATAAAATAGAGACATTTGCATTTGGTATAGGTAGAGCAGATAAAATGGCAAATAGACGGGGTTTGAGTAAAGAAAAAATCGTTGAACTAAGCAAACATAAAGCGGTAGCAGAAGCTTTTGGATATTATTTTAATAAAAATGGTCAAATCGTACAAGAAGCAAATACAATAGGTGTTAGTTTGAAGCACTATAAAAGATTAGAATATGTAATTGGTGCAGCCGTTGGAAGTGATAAGGCTGAAGCAATAGTGGCTATTAGTAAATTAAATAATAATTTAGTTTTAGTTATTGATGAAGGATTGGCAATTAAAATTTTAGATATAATTACATAATATAGAGGAGGATTTTTTATGACTGTAAAAGTTGGAATTAATGGATTTGGAAGAATAGGTAGAAATGCATTTAAAATTGCTATGGAGAGAGAAAATAAAAATTTTGAAATAGTAGCAATAAATGATTTGACAGATGCTAAAACATTGGCACATTTATTAAAATACGATAGTTGTTTTGGTAAGTTTAACTTAAGTGTTGAAGCAAAAGAGAATGCAATAATGGTAGATGGAAAAGAGATAAAAATTTTTGCTGAAAGAGATCCTGAAAAACTACCATGGGGTGAAATAGGAGTAGATGTAGTTGTAGAAGCTACTGGTGTATTCACAGACAAAGAAGGTGCAGAGAAACATATTAAAGCTGGAGCTAAAAAAGTAATTATTTCAGCACCTGCTAAAAATGAAGATATTACCATTGTATTAGGGGTAAATGAAAAAGAGTATGATCATGCAAAACATAATGTGATTTCAAATGCATCGTGTACAACAAATTGCTTAGCTCCATTTGCTAAAATTATTGATGAGAAGTTTGGAATTAAGTCTGGATTAATGACTACGATTCACTCTTATACAAATGACCAAAAAATATTAGATTTACCACATAAGGATTTAAGAAGAGCAAGAGCTGCGGCTGAATCTATTATTCCTACTACTACTGGAGCTGCTAAAGCGGTTGCATTAGTATTACCACAATTAAAAGGAAAATTAAATGGAATGGCTATGCGTGTGCCAACGCCAACTGTTTCTGTAGTTGATTTAGTATGCGAATTAGAAAAAGAAACGACTGCTGAAGAAATTAATGTAGCACTTAAAGAAGCTGCACGAGGAGAATTAAATGGAATATTAGGATATAGTGATGAGCCATTAGTATCTGTTGATTATAAAAAAGATCCTCGTTCTTCAATTGTAGATGGACTTTCAACGATGGTAATGGATGGAAAACTTGCGAAAATTGTTTCTTGGTATGATAATGAGTGGGGATATTCAACAAGAGTTGTAGATTTAGTAAGTTATATTATAAATAAAGGTATGTAATAATAGGGAGTCCAGTTCTAATGAATAGAATTGGGCTTTCTATCAACAATAGTATAACTTAAATCCATTGACTATTCTTAAATAGTATGTTACATATAGTAATGAAGATATTATAAAAAGAATCAGGGGTGAGTAAATTTTGACTAAAAGAACGATTGAAGATGTAAATGTAAAGGGAAAAAAAGTCCTTGTACGTTGTGATTTTAATGTTCCAATGGACGAGAACCAAAATATTACAGATGATATTAGAATTAAAGCTGCTTTACCAACAATACAATATTTACTTAAGAATGAAGCTAAAGTTATATTAATGTCTCATTTGGGTAGACCAAAGGGAGAACCAAATAAAAAATATGATTTAGAACCAGTAGCGAAAAGATTAGCAACGTTATTACATAAAGAAGTAGTATTTGCATCTGATGAGGAAGTAATAGGTTCAGGTACAAGAAAAGCTGTTGAAGAAATGAATAATGGGGAAGTGGTACTTCTTCAAAATGTCCGTTTTAGAAAAGATGAAAAAGAAAATAATCCTGAATTTGCAAAAGAATTAGCAAGTTTGGGAGAAATATTTGTAAATGATGCATTTGGTACTGCTCATAGAGCACATGCGTCTACTGCTGGGATTGCAAATTATTTACCTTGTGTAGCAGGGTATTTAATTCAAAAAGAAGTAGAAATTATGGGAAATGCGTTGAAAAATCCAGAAAGACCTTTTGTTGCTATTTTAGGAGGAGCAAAAGTTTCTGATAAAATAGGTGTAATTCAAAATCTACTAGAAAAAGTAGATGCTTTAATTATAGGTGGAGGTATGGCATTTACTTTCTTAAAAGCAAAAGGATATGAAATAGGAACATCTTTACTAGAAGAAGAAAAAATAGACCTTGCAAAAGAGTTAATGAAGCAAGCCAAGCAAAAAGGGGTAAAATTATTATTGCCTATAGATGTTGTAGTTGCTAAAGAATTTAAAGCAGATGCTGAAAATAAAACTGTAACTGTTGATCATATTCCAGGGGATATGATGGGATTAGATGTAGGGAAAGAAACAATTGAAATTTTCTCTGAAGAAATTTCAAAGGCGAAAGTGATCGTTTGGAATGGACCTATGGGTGTGTTTGAAATGCCTGCATTTGCAGTTGGGACAGAGGAAATTGCAAAAGCGGTTTCGGCAAATATTGGTACAACAATTATCGGTGGTGGAGATAGTGCTGCAGCAGTAGAACAATTAGGGTATGCTGATAAAATGACACATATTTCTACTGGAGGCGGTGCATCATTAGAATTGTTAGAGGGAAAAGAATTACCAGGAATTTCAGCTATTCAAGATAAATAAGTGATGGAGGGGAATTCTTATGAGAATGCCAATAATTGCAGGTAACTGGAAAATGCATAAAACAATGGAAGAAGCAGTTGAATTTGTAAATGCAATCAAAGAACCAGTAAAAGGGACAGATGTGGAAGTAGTCATATGCGCACCTGCCACATTGCTTCAATCATTAAAAGAAGCAACAAAAGATACAAATATAAAGATCTCTGCTCAAAATATGCATTGGGAAGAACAAGGGGCATTTACAGGAGAAATATCTCCAATGATGCTGAATGATATTGGGGTAGATTATTGTGTTATAGGTCATTCTGAAAGAAGACAATATTTTAATGAAACGAATGAAACCGTAAATAAAAAAGTTGTTTCAGCATTAAAGCATAATATCAAACCCATTCTTTGTGTTGGAGAAACTTTAGAACAAAGGGAAAATGAAGAAACCTATAAGGTTATAAAAGAACAAGTAGTTAAAGGTCTTGAAAATGTAGATTCTTCTGAAATGGAAAAAGTAGTAATAGCATATGAGCCTATTTGGGCAATTGGAACAGGTAAAACTGCTACTGCAGAACAAGCGAATGAAGTGATTTATCAAATTAGAGAAACCATTAAAGAATTATATGGTGAAGAGGTATATGATCAAGTTCGTATTCAATATGGCGGAAGCGTTAAGCCAAATAATGTTGAAGAAATTATGAATCAAGAAGATATTGATGGAGCATTAGTAGGTGGAGCAAGTTTACAAGCAAATGATTTTGTAGAATTAGTAAATTTTTAATTTGAGAGGAGATGTACATATGTCAACTACAATTGTTGAAGTTTATGGAAGAGAAGTATTAGATTCAAGAGGAAACCCTACAGTAGAGGTAGAAGTATACTTAGAAGATGGTTCAATGGGTAGAGCAATCGTACCTTCAGGAGCGTCTACAGGAGCATTTGAAGCGGTTGAACTTAGAGATGGAGACAAAGAAAGATTTTTAGGAAAAGGTGTTTGTAAAGCAGTTGAAAATGTAAATGAAAAAATAGCGCCAGAAATTATTGATATGGATGCACTAGACCAAATTGGTATAGATATGACTATGATTGATTTAGATGGAACGCCAAATAAAAGTAATCTAGGGGCAAATGCTATTTTAGGCGTTTCTATGGCAGTAGCAAAAGCTGCGGCTAAATCTTTAAAGATGCCATTATTCCAATATATAGGTGGCGTAAATGCTAAAACTTTACCAACACCTATGATGAATATTTTAAATGGTGGAGAGCATGCAGATAATAATGTAGATATTCAAGAATTTATGATTATGCCAGTTGGAGCATCAAGTTTTAAAGAAGCTTTAAGAATGGGTGCTGAGATATTCCATAATTTAAAGAAAGTATTAAAAGATAAAGGACTTAATACTTCAGTTGGTGATGAAGGTGGATTTGCTCCAAATTTAACATCTAACGAAGAAGCTTTAGAGGTAATTGTGGAAGCAATTAAAACAGCGGGATATAAGCCTGGTGAAGATATTATGTTAGCATTAGATGTAGCTGCTAGTGAAATATATGATAAAGAAGAAAAGAACTACAATTTAGCAGGAGAGGGAGTAGTAAAAACTTCTGAGGAAATGGTAGATTTTTATGCAAGCTTAGTTGAAAAATATCCTATTATCTCTATTGAAGATGGTTTAGATGAAGAAGATTGGGATGGATGGAAGTTATTAACAGAAAAACTAGGAAAGAAAATTCAATTGGTTGGAGACGATTTATTTGTTACAAATACAACTAGATTGGAAAGAGGAATTGAAAATAAAACGGCCAATTCAATCTTGATTAAATTAAATCAAATTGGAACGATTACTGAAACATTAGATGCTATTGAAATGGCTAATAGAGCAGGATATACTGCAGTTGTATCTCATAGATCCGGAGAAAGTGAAGATGTTACTATAGCAGACTTTGTAGTAGCTGTTAATGCAGGACAAATTAAAACGGGTGCTCCTTCTAGAACAGATAGAGTAGCTAAATACAATCAGTTATTAAGAATTGAAGAATTATTAGATACGACTTCTAAATATGCTGGAAAGAAAGCGTTCTTTAATTTAAAATAAATAAGTATGTATTTTCAAAAAAATGTAAATCATAAAGGGGTAAAGTAAGTACCCTTTTATGATTTTTATAATAAGTGGATTAAATCCTTAAGAAAATATTGAATTGTCAGAATAGGGAACATATTGATTTTGATAATTGCCTATGTTAAAATAAATATGTTAATAATATAGAGGAGGTGTAACTATGACAAAAACAATTTTTATGATTGTCCAAGTAATTGCAAGTATTATACTTATCGTTAGTATATTATTACAATCTGGAAAAAGTGCAGGGCTATCAGGTTCTATAGCTGGTGGAGCAGAACAATTAATGGGGAAACAAAAGGGAAGAAGTTATGAAACACTATTAAGTAAAATAACGTCAGTTGGAGCAATTGTATTTATCGCAACGTCAATTATTTTAGTATATTTACAACAATAATTTCAGAGCAAATATTAGTGACGTAATATCAGGGGAGGTAATAAACAAATGAATATGATTTTATTTGCACCTATTGTAGGTGTCATAGCATTGGTTTTTGCATGGATTCTTGCGTCAAAGATTAACAAAGTCAATGAGGGTACAGAGAGAATGAAAGAAATTGCTGCATATATTCATGAAGGATCGATGGCATTCTTAACAAGAGAATATAAAATACTTGTAATATTTGTTGGTATATTATTTGTAGTATTAGGTGTTGGACTTAAAAGCTGGCCAACGGCAGGGTGCTTCTTAATGGGAGCATTTTTCTCTGCGTTAGCAGGATTCTTTGGTATGCAAGTAGCTACTAAAGCGAATGTTAGAACTGCAAATGCAGCGAGAGAAAGTGGAATGAATAAAGCGTTGGGTGTAGCATTCAATGGTGGGGCAGTTATGGGAATGTCTGTCGTAGGATTGGGATTATTAGGTATAGGTGTATTATATTATTACATAGGAGATCCAAAAATAATTACTGGATTTGGGCTTGGTGCTTCTACCATCGCACTTTTTGGACGAGTTGGTGGAGGAATTTACACAAAAGCAGCCGATGTTGGAGCCGATCTAGTTGGTAAAGTAGAAGCAGGAATTCCTGAAGATGATCCTCGAAACCCAGCAGTAATTGCTGATAATGTTGGGGATAATGTTGGCGATGTTGCAGGTATGGGTGCTGACTTGTTTGAATCTTATGTAGGATCTATTATAGGTGCTATTACATTAGCCGCATTGATTCCAGAGATTGATTCTATCAAGGGAGCAACATTTCCACTTATGCTAGGAGCGATAGGAATTATTGCAGCTATTATTGGGACGATGTTTGTACGAGGTGGAGAAAATACGAACCCTGCAAAAGCCTTGGAAAGAGGAACGATTGTAAGTGGTATAGTTGTTCTTGTTGGTGCATTTTTCTTAAGTAATAATATATTTGGAAATTTAAATGCATTCTGGGCAATTACTTCTGGTTTGATTGTTGGAATGATTATAGGAAAGATTACAGAAGTTTATACTTCTGGAGAATATGGTTTTGTTAAAAAGATAGCTCAACAATCTGAAACAGGACCTGCTACAACAATTATCAGTGGTTTAGCAGTTGGTATGTATTCAACAGCATGGCCAATATTATTTTTATCAGTAGGTATTTTAGTTGCATTCAAATTTTTTGGATTATATGGGATTGCTCTTTCAGCAGTAGGAATGTTATCTACAGCAGGAATCACTGTAGCAGTAGATGCCTATGGACCTATTGCTGATAATGCTGGAGGTATTGCTGAAATGTCAGGACTACCTAGTGAAGTAAGAGAAATTACAGATAAATTAGATGCAGTAGGAAATACTACAGCAGCTATGGGTAAAGGATTTGCTATTGGATCGGCAGCATTAACTGCTTTAGCATTGTTTGCTTCATATTCACAAGCTGTAAAATTAGAAATAATAGATATTTTAAATCCGTTAGTAGTTGTAGGATTGTTAATTGGTGGAATGCTTCCATTCTTATTTTCTGCAATGACGATGGAATCAGTAGGAAAAGCAGCATTTGAAATGATTGAAGAAGTAAGAAGACAATTTAGAGAAATTCCAGGAATAATGGAAGGTACAGGAAAACCTGACTATGCAAAATGCGTAGATATCAGTACAAGTTCTGCATTAAAAGAAATGATGATGCCGGGAATTATGGCAGTAGTGGCACCGATTGCAACGGGATTAATTCTTGGAACAGAAGCATTGGGCGGATTATTAGCAGGATCATTAATTTCAGGAGTACTTTTAGCAATCATGATGGCAAATGCAGGTGGAGCTTGGGATAATGCTAAAAAATATGTTGAAGAAGGACACCATGGTGGAAAAGGCAGTGATGCTCATATTGCAGCAGTAGTCGGAGATACTGTTGGTGATCCATTTAAAGATACATCAGGACCATCAATCAATATATTAATTAAACTTATGACTATTGTTGCATTAGTATTTGCACCATTATTTCTTACGTATGGTGGAAAACTATTCTAATTATAAATGATCGCAAAAGAGGATGCCTTTCAATGATTTATTTAATCATTGAAAGGCAGTTCTTTTTTTGCATAAAAATAAGTTTGATTTATTCAGATATACTCAAAGGAAGAGAAATTATAAATCTACATCCATCTTTATATTCAAAATCTAATTTTATATCTCCACCGTGTTTTTCAATAATTTTATTACTGATGGCCAATCCAAGGCCAGTACCCCCAGATTTAGTATTTCTTGAAAGATCTGCACGAACAAAGGGTTCGAAGATTATGGGTGCAAAATCTTCCGAAATACCAATACCATTGTCTTGAATAATTATAATTGCTTTATTATCAGATTCTTTAACTTCTAAATAAAAGGTAGTGTTTTTTCCACTATAGTTAATGCTATTGATAATGATATTAATAATAGCTCTTTCTAGTTTCTGATGATCAATTGGGCACAATATTGGATTTTCTGGAATTTTAAATAGGTATTCCATTTTATGTTCTTCTAATTCAGGGACATAACTAATTAAAATTCTTCTTATAAATTCACAAATATTTTTTTCTTTCATCAATAGAACATTTTGTTCACTTTCAATTTGAGATAATTCAAATAGATCTTGAATCAGATTATTTGCTCTATTGCTGTTAGATATAATAATGTTTAAATATTTTTTTACTTGTTCCGAAGATAAATTATTATCTGATTCAAGGGTTTGGGCATAGCCGAATATATTTGTAAGGGGTGTTTTTAAATCATGAGATATGTCTAATATCAATCTTTTTTGATTTTTTTCAGATTTTTCTCGTAGACTAATTTCTTCTTTAATTTTGCTGGTCATTTGATTGATTGAATCTTTTAATAGATCTAATTCGTTTTTTGATTCAAATTCAATTTTATTATTGTAATCACCTTTACGTATGATGTCTACTCCTTTTAGCAGATGATTGATTGGTTGTACGATTTTAATAGAGGTTACCTTTGCATATAGGATGATTGCAATAATAAGACAAATTATAAAAAAACTTGCATTAAATATAAATATACCTATAAAATTTTTCTCTGGAGGAAGATACATCAATAGAAAGCTATTCTTGTTATCTGGATAATATACAGTAAAGCCACAAGGATCACTTAAAATAATTTCATTAAATTCTTTTTGATTGTATTTATATTCTATATTGTGTGAACTATTATAGGACGAAAGAACCCTTAAACTAGAATCTAAATATTCTAAGTATGAGTCTGAAGGTAGTAAGTCTAATTCAAATGCTTTTTTTATTCCATAATGATCTATATTATTATAAGTATGTTGTAAATCAATTTCAGAAGTTTCATACATTGAATTTACATATATGTAATTGGCTATAAATGTAAGTCCAATAATGATGAGTAACAATACAAATAAGAAACTATAATTTATTAAAAATTGTGTCGATATACTTCTGTTTTTAAATAGTTTTAGTTTGTTTCTTAATTTAGACATTTATTTTCTCCATTCTATAGCCTATGCCTTTGATTGTTTTTAAATATTTTGGTTTTTTAGGATGATCTTCTATTTTTTCTCGAAGGTGACTGATATGTACCATGATGGTATTACTGTCTCCATGATATAGTTCCTCCCAAACAAGTTCATATAATTGTTCTTTGGTATAGATATTACCAGGATGTCTCATGAACACGGAGAGTAATTTGAATTCTTTTGGATTTAAGAAAATAGGGATTCCTTTTTTCTGTACTGTATAATTGTCTAAGTTCAGTGCCATATCTCCATTGGTTAGAATTTTTTTTGATTCTTTTTTCGAATATTGAATATACCGCCTTAATAGAGCTTGAACTCTAGAAATGATTTCAATTATACTAAAGGGTTTTACAACATAATCGTCTGCACCTAAGCCAAGCCCTAAAACTTTGTCTGCTTCATCCGTCTTTGCAGTAAGAAAGATAATAGGAACTTCACTATTTTCTCTAATCTTAGTAAGTAGATTGAAGCCGTCCATTTTTGGCATCATTACATCTAAAATAATCAGATCAATTTCTTTAGTATTGAATAATTGAAATGTTTCTAATCCATCAAAGGCTTGAAAAACTTTATACCCTTCTTTTGATAAGTGTAAGGCAAGAAGGTTATTGATATCTTCTTCATCTTCTGCAACTAAAATATTAATTGGCATATGTATACTCCTTTTTATATATTTTACTTATTATTATAATATAAAATTTTATCATATCATAAATTGATTTTTAATTTAAGGTTTATTTAAGGTTTGTTTAAGCTTAAATTTATTTTGAAGAAATATAATAAAATCATAGAAAAACGAAAGAGAGAGGGGATATAGGATGAAACTTAAAAAAAATTTACGTAGAGTAGGAATTGGATTAAGTGTATTGGGATTGATTGTAGGTAGTGGCATATGGATGAATATGCAACAAATGGAGCATACAACATATGTGAATCATGCTATGAAAGATAGTGATGAATATGAAATGCTTAGTTTTGAAGAATATTTAGGAGAGGATATAAATTTATTAAAAGGTGAAGAAATAAATAAGATAAAAGGAGTATATGAAAAGATCGCAGAAAATGAAGAAAAAGAAAAATTTGATGAAGCAGATAAGCTTTGGGACGAATTTGATGATCTTTTAAGAGAAGCAGGTATTGCTGTAGTTTATAAGGATTTTATGGATTTTGCTGAAACCATCAAAAGTGAGCTAAGTGAAAAAGATTTTGATAAATTAAATACTATTTATGAACATATAGAAAAAATGAATGAACAGTTGGAAGAAGTAGATGATGAAGATGAAAAACAGATTGAAAAAATGGAAGCAAAAGTTGAAAAATCATATGAGCAGATGAAAGAAATTTTAAGTCCTTTAGGATATGATGTAGATGAAATTATGGCACATATAGAAGCTAAAAGTATTCTTATAGCACTTTATGATGTTCATGATGAAAAAATTCAATATAAGCCTGTTAATAAGCAGACAATGGATGAATTATCCAAAGAAGATATTAAAAAGCACAAGGATCTATGGGAGAAAGCAAAAAAAATAATTCCTACATCTTACTTAGAAAGAATTACTAGTTTTGAAATAAATACAGATGGAAAAGAAGAAGTATTGGCGCACGTAGAGTCGCCAGATGAGAGCAATAAAATTTGGAGATTGGCCATTGATATAAAGGATGCATTTGATCAAGATGGAAAATTTAATAAGGAATTAGATAAAACCATTATTCATGAATTTGGACATATTTTAACTTTAAACGATGGTCAAATGATGAAGGAAAGAAATGAAAATAGCATTACTTATACAACGGATGAAGGAAGCACAACGAAAGATTCTTATTTAAATCAATTTTATAATGAGTTTTGGAAAAGTATCCATAAGGAATGGGAAAAAGCAAGTGAATCAGTAAATGATGACTCAGAAGAGAATCAAGCCTTAATCGATTTTTATGAAGAACATAAAAATGAATTTGTTTCCGAATATGCATCTACAAATCCAGAAGAAGATATTGCAGAAAGTTTTACGAATTTTATTGTAGAGGATAAACCAAAAGGAAATACCATTGCTCAAAGAAAAATATTGTTTTTCTATCAATTTGAAGAGTTAATAAAAATAAGAGAAGAGATTAAAATAGTGACTTAATTATACCAAAGGTGAACTTTTCAGAGTTCGCCTTTTATTTTGTGGTATAATATAGACAGTTTTTGTTATGAAAGATGGTGAAAAAAATATGGAATTTAAACAGTTGCTTAAGATGAAAGAATTTTATATTTTTATGTATATATGTTGTATCAATATATATGCATTTATTCTAATGGGATTAGATAAATATAAAGCAAAAAAAGAAAAATGGAGGATTAAAGAACGTACATTTTTTATAATAGCATTATTAGGAGGTGCTATGGGTGCTGTTTTAGGAATGACCATGTTTAGGCATAAAACACAGCATTCATCTTTTTATTTAGGAATACCTATTATATATATGTTAAACATTTTGTGTAGCTTTGTCGTTATCTATTATAGGTATATTAAATAATTTTAGTCATGAAGATTCAAAATGAATAAAAGTTTTAAAATTTATAAATATGGGTAAAATAAAGTACATAAAGAATTCAGATATGTTGTGAATATGAAATTGGAGGAATTAATTTGGTTAATAAAGAGGAAATATTAGAATTTATTAGAGAAGAAGCGTATAGTCCTATGTTAGATGAGGAATTGGTTGATGTTTTTAAAATAGAGAAAGAAGAAATAGGAGATTTTTTAAAAGTTTTAGATGCTATGGAAGAACGAGGAGAAATTATAAAAACTAAAAAAAATAGATATGCATCATTAGAGAGAATGAATTTAATTGCTGGAAAGTTGCAAAAACACGCAAAAGGATTTGGGTTTATTCTTTCTGAGGTACCTGAACAGTCCGATGTATTTATTTCTCCAACGGATATGAATGGTAGTATGCATAATGACCGTGTAATCGCTAGAATTATTAAAAATGGAGGAACAAATAAACGATCAGAAGGGGAAATAATCAGAATTGTGGAAAGAGCAAACACTGAGATCGTAGGAATGTTTGAGAGTAGTAAGGACTTTGGGTTCGTTATACCAGATGATCGAAAAATTAAAATGGATGTATACATTCCAAGGAATAAATGCAAAGGAGCAAAAGATGGAGATAAAGTAGTGGTAGAAGTTACAAAGTGGCCAAAGGCTCAAAGAAATCCAGAAGGAAAAGTGATTGAGATATTAGGACATAAGGATGATATCGGAACGGATATTATATCCATTATTAGAAAGTACAAATTACCAGAATCTTTTCCAGATAAAGTGGAAGAGGAAGCACAACGTATATCTGAAATTATTTTGCCAGAAGAAATTAAAGGGCGAAAAGATTTAAGAGACAAAACGATTATTACGATAGATGGAGCAGATGCAAAAGATTTGGATGATGCCGTATCTGTAGAAATTCTTTCTAATGGAAATTATCTTTTAGGCGTACATATAGCGGATGTTACTCATTATGTAGGAGAACATACTCAATTGAATAAAGAAGCACTTAAGAGAGCAACCAGTGTATATCTAGTAGATCGTGTTATTCCAATGTTACCGAGAAAATTATCTAATGGAATTTGTAGTTTGAATCCAAAAGTAGATAGACTTACATTATCTGTGAATATGGAAATAACAAAAGAAGGAAAAGTTGTAAATCAAGAGATGTATGAGAGCGTTATAAAGACGGCAGAAAGAATGACATATACAGATGTGTCTGACATTTTAGAGAAGGAAGAACCACAAGTAATGGAAAAATATGAGTATTTAATAGACAATTTCAAAACCATGGAAGAGTTAGCGAAAATACTCAGAAAGAAAAGAGCCAATAGAGGAAGTATAGATTTTGATTTTGAAGAATCAAAAATAATATTAGATGAAGCAGGTGTACCAATAGAAATAAGAAAGGCAGAGAGACGAGTTGCAAATAAGATTATAGAAGAGTTTATGTTAGTTTGTAATGAAACAGTAGCAGAACATTTTTTCTGGGCAGAACTTCCATTTGTATATCGTGTTCATGAAGAACCCAATCTTGAAAAAATAGAAAGTTTTAATAAGTTTATTCATAATTTTGGATATCATTTAAAGGGTGTAACGAATGAAATCCATCCACGAACACTACAAGATTTATTGAAAAAAGTAGTAGGAACAAAAGAAGAACGAATTATTAATACTTTAATGCTTAGATCATTGAAAAAAGCTAGATATTCTGCAGAAAATTCAGGACATTTTGGATTAGCAGCTCAAAATTATTGTCATTTCACATCGCCAATAAGAAGATATCCAGATTTGATGATTCATCGAATTATTAAAGAGTTTTTACATGGAGATATAACAGCAAGTAGAATTAAAAAATTAAAACCTATTGTAGAAGAAGTTGCTAAACAATCATCTGAAAGAGAACGAATAGCAGTAGAAGCAGAACGAGAAACGGATGATCTTAAGATGACTGAATATATGTCACATCACATTGGTGATATATTTGAAGGGATTATTAGTAGTGTAGTATCGTTTGGAATGTTTATTGAGTTAGATAATACGATTGAAGGTCTTGTTCGCATGAGTTCATTAATAGATGATTATTACATTTATGATGAGGAAAATTATTTACTTATTGGAGAAAGAACTAAAAAAACATATAGAATTGGAGATGATGTAAAAATCAAGGTTATAAAAGCAGATATTGATCAAAGAGAAATAGACTTTATGATAGTAGAGTAGTAAAATGAAAAAGAAGATGGAAATTTTAGTCTTCTTTTTCTTGTAAAAAATAATAGGGGTGGTTACCGTGTATAAATTAGTAGTAAGTGATATGGATGGAACTTTACTAAATAGCAATCATGAAGTATCAGAAAAAAATAAAGCAGCATTAAAAGAGTGTGTAGAAAAAGGCGTTCATGTAGCCATTGCTACAGGAAGAATTTATACTTCAGCAAGAGTATATGCAAAACATTTAGAAATTTTAACGCCTATTATAGCATGTAATGGGGCAATGATTAGAAATATGAAGACGGATGAAGTTCTATATGAAAGTCATATTAAAAAAGAAGATTGCCTAAAAGTAGTTGAGATTGCTAAAAAGAACCAAATATATTTTCATTACTATTCAGGAGATACATTTTATACTGAAGAATTAGAATATAGTTCTGTATTTTATTCTGAATGGAATAAAACACTAAATGAAGAAGATCAGATAAAAATTCAATTAGTCGAAGATGCTTATGCGCATATTAAAAATAGCAAAGAACCTATCTATAAAATACAAATGATTAGTGAAGATCCTGAAATGCTCATGAAAATGAGAAAAGAAGTAGAAAAAATATCGTCTATTGAATGTTGTAAATCTTGGCATAATAATATAGAAATCATGAACAAGGGTGTATCAAAAGCAAGTGCAATTAAGGAATTAGAAAAATTATTAAATGTACAACAGGAAGAGATTATTTGTTTTGGAGATAATGAGAATGATATTAGTATGTTAAACTATGCTGGAATGGGTGTAGCTATGGATAATGCAGAGGACATAGTAAAGCAAAATGCAGATTATATAACTGCTACTAATAATGAAGATGGAGTAGAAAAGGCACTAAGAAAATTTGTTTTGTAGTATGGAGCAAATATATTTGGGGATAATATATAAAGTAATGAGAACTTGAATGTTTGACATAATCCTATTATTATGATAAGATGAAGTACGAAACTTAATATTGATTATTTTTTGAAGTAGGTGTTGGTATGGGAGTAGGCAAACTAATTGCAAACAATAAAAAAGCTAGACATGATTACTTTATAGAAGAAACCTATGAAGCTGGAATGGTTTTAACAGGTACAGAAGTAAAGTCTATTAGAGCAGGGAAAGTAAATTTAAAAGAAAGCTATGCACAAATTGATGATGGAGAAATGTTTGTTCATCAAATGCATATAAGCCCATATGAGCAAGGGAATATTTTCAATGTAGATCCTATAAGAACACGAAAACTTTTGCTTCATAAAAAAGAAATCAGTAAATTAATAGGTTATACAACACTGGAAGGACTAACATTAGTACCTCTTAAAATTTATCTTAACCCTAGAGGATTGGTAAAGGTAGAGATTGCAGTGGCAAAAGGAAAGAAACTTTATGATAAGAGACAAGATATAGCGAAGAAAGATGCTCAACGTCGTATCGAACAAGAATTTAGAGGAAAACAAAAATCTCATTAGATTTTTGCATATACATGGGGGCGTAAAGGTCTCGACGGGGGTTTGGAGCCCATAGTAGCGAGTGGAGGTTTTTCCTTGGGGTCCGCCTTAAAAAACTGAGGAACTAAACATAAACGCAGACGATAATTTCGTTTTAGCAGCTTAATATAGTTGCTCGTTCTCCCTATGCTTCCCACGGCGTAGGATCAGAACGTCATTAAGGTGGGGAACTGCTTTAGGGATGCCTTGACCTAAAAGCTGACTAATTAAGGCTGGTCTGATCAGTAGCCTGTCATTGGGCGATTGTGATGACGAGAATTAAAACAATGACTGCACTCGGAGAATCTATTGGTAAAGGACTTTCGGACAGGGGTTCGATTCAAAAAGAGTCGCCTTGTAGTGTGAACTGCAAGTGAAAATCTGGCTTGATCGGTGAAACCGTAACGTAAAGACGACGGCAATGCCGAGGAGTATGTGGAGTAATCCAACAGCTCTGTATCGACTTATAGGCATCCTAATGGGATGTACTAGGATGGAAGTTATAAACTATATTAAGACTTCTATAATACGCCAGAGCAGTTAAGTAATTAACTGCAAGATATAGTCAGCACCATTAGAAATAATGGAATATGTGTCCCCTCGCTTCCACCAATTACAAAAATGGTTACACTTGAATTCAAGTGTAACCATTTTTATTTATATAGATATAAATCTATTATAAAAGTCTTCTTTTGCTTTAAGTAATTCTTTAGAATACCTTCCATTTCTAGGTGTTACAAGATGATATTCGTTAAGAATCATTTGAGCCTTTAATTTCTTTTCAATAATAACAAGATAAGCTTCTATTTCTTTTAATAGAAATATAGCATCTCTATATTTAGTTAAATAGGTGTAAGAATCTTTATGTTTATTTGGATTGTAATTCTTCTTAGATTTAATATGACCAACACAACTTTTTTCTTTTATCCATTCTAATAATTCTATAGAAGTTGAAGCAATAGTGACGCAAGGAGAAGGGAATTGATTTTTATGGAATTTAATAAGCATAATACTACCTTCTCCGTCAATAATCCCAGCAATATATGCTTTTTCTTCTGGTGACATAAATAGACCTCCTAAACGTATGTTCTGGTATTAATTTATGTTGTTAGAAGAAAAATATTCAGTTTCATAATATATTCAACAAACAATTTTGGTAACGAGTTTGTATGTGATAGGCGGTTTTGTAAATTATCAGGGCATGATAAAAAAGATTAAAAAGCCATTCTTGTGGGATAATTAAAGCATTATATAAAAACATATTATCATAAGACCAAAATCTGGGTTTAAGTTTAAATGCAGATTATTTGTGTTATTTAAAATTTAGTATTAGGATAAACTTATGCGAATTATATAAAATGAAATCAAAAAAATTAGTGAGATTAAGGAATGTTTTTATTCTTTAAATTTTAATAAACTGTCCCTTGTAATATAATCGAGAGCAACACAAATTCTTAAAAATGCCGCAGTAGCAGTAGGAATAGAAGAAAATATTAATACGCATAGCTTGCGTAAAATCTGGGGGTGGAATGTTTGGATAAATGGATATAGTCCAGCTTTAATTATGGATACATTAAATCATTACAACCTTGAAGTTACACGAAGATATTTAGGGATAAGACAAGATGAAATTAATAATTTATATGAAAATTTAAATATATAATTAAGTTACATCTCATTATGATTTTAATACAGGTTAATATTTATGGGACCTATAAAGTAAAATTCAATAATATTTATAATATTAGGCATGGATACTAAAATTAGATGTAAGTACGAATATTACATTTTGACATAGTAGTTCCATGTCTTATAATGCTTACCATTGTGAGGTATAATGTATATGGAATTAATTACAAATTATAAATTGTAGGTGATTATATGAATAAAGCTTATTATGAGAAATTAATAGATCTAACTATGAGTAGAAGTTTTTTAGAAATCAAAAGTTTTCTTGAGAATTTACCTATTAATGAAAAAGGTGTAGTTTTTGAACAATATTTAAAAGAATTATACAATGGAAATGGGTGGATTGCTAGTAGAGTAGGTGGTAAAAATGATATGGGAGCTGACATTTTACTATATCATCCTGAAAACCCAAGCAAAGTTATGTTTATTGTTCAAGCTAAAAATCAAAGAAACCCACTTTCTTTTGATAATACAAGGATAGAATTAATTAAATTTAGAGAAGAAGCAAGCCTAAAGTATAATTGCAATCAATACAAACTTGTATCAATCAATGGGTTTGTTAATGAAGCTAATAAATTAAGAAAATTCAATATTCTTCTTGAAGACTGGACACATATAAATACACTAATTGAAAATTATGATCCAAACAATAAAAAAGGGCCAGATATAGAATTGTATGCTCATAACAAGAGTTCATATGATGATATCTTAGAAGAATGGAAAAGAACAAAAAAAGTTGCAGTTGTTCAAGCTACAGGAACAGGAAAAACATATATAATAGCAAAAGTATTCTCTAAGTTCATGACTAAGATAAAACTTATATTAGCACCTTCTAAATACATATTAAACCAAACAAAAAAAAGAATAGGGTGGACTAGAGATAATACTATTTTTATGACATATTCAAAAGCAATGCGTTTAACAAATGATGAAATAAAAGAATTAAATGTTTCTTTGATTATATTAGATGAGTTTCATAGATGTGGTGCAGAGGAATGGGGGAGAGGAGTAAATAATATATTAGATTCTTATAAGGAGGCTTATATATTAGGGACTACAGCTACTCCAGTTAGATACTTAGATGGTTCTAGAGATATGAGGGATGAATTATTTGAAGGTAAAAGTGTAAGTAATTTAAGTTTAGCAGAAGCCATTATTAAAAAAATTCTCCCGATGCCTATGTATATTGCAGCTTTATATACTTTAGATGAAGAGATAGATTGTTTATACAATAAGATTGAAAACGCTAGAGAAAATGATAAGAACAAAGAGACAATAAAAAAGCAGATTCATAACTATAAATTAGAGTGGGAGAAAACTAATGGCATACATAAAATTATAAAAAAATATACAACTAATGAATTGAATAAATTTATTGTCTTTTGTAAGAATGAAGAACAACTTGATGAAATGGAATGGGTTGTAGAAAGTTGGTTTCAAAAAGCTAAGTTAGGGAAAAAAAGAAAAAAATATAGAGTTTTTAGTAGTGAATCCGAAAGTGGAGCAAACCTTGAGGAATTTAAAAAAGGGAATAATACAAATACAATTTATTTGTTATTTTGCATAGACATGTTGAATGAAGGGTTGCACATACAAGATGTGACAGGAGTAATTCTGTTAAGACCTACACAATCACCCACAGTCTTTTATCAACAAATAGGTAGATGTATTCAAGTGGGTAATGAAGATAGACCTATAATATTTGATTTTGTAAATAATTTTAGAAATATTAGAGCTAAGGATTTCATAAAAGATTTAGAAGATGCCAGTAACAAAGAAAATAGAAAGTTGAAAAATCTAGGATTAAATGAAGAAGATATACAAATTACAGTGATTGATGAAACTAAAGCAATAGTTAAAATGTTGAATGACATTGATGAGAGAATTAATAATTGGGAGATTCAATATAGAAAATTAGTAGTATTTAAAGAAGTATATGGACATTGTTTGGTACCACCTGATTGGAAAGATAGTGATTTGGCGAAATGGGTCAGGGTTCAAAGAAGTAGTAAAAAAGTACTTTCTAATGAGAGAAAAACAAAATTAGAGAAATTAGACTTTGAGTGGAGTACACTTGATGCAATTTGTAATAAGAGAATTGATGAACTCAAAGTATTTAAGCAAGAGTTTGGACATTGTAATGTTCCGCAGAATGACAGCAACTACAAATCACTAGGTAAGTGGTGTGCTGGTTTAAGAAGAAGAAGTTACAGATGTACAGAAGAACAAGCTAAAATGCTCGAAGAATTAGAGTTTATATGGAATCCACAAGAGTATATATGGAAACAAAGATATGAAGAATTAAAGCAATATAAGAAACAGTATGGACATTGTAATGTACCACGTTCATGGGAGGATAATAAATTGTTGGGAAATTGGGTACATTATATGAGGACTGATAAAAAGTTGTTAACTAATGAACAGATAAGAAAGTTAAATGATTTAGGGTTTGTATGGGATAATAAAAAGGAAAGATGGGATAGAATGTTTACGGAATTGGTTGAATTTAAAGAAGAACATGGACATTGCGATGTTCCTACTAGATATGATAAAAATAAACCCCTTGCAAATTGGATACATATACAGAGGCAAAGTAGAAATAAATTAACAAAAGAACAAATTGATAAGTTAAATCATATAGGTTTTATTTGGGATAAAAGTTTTAAACGATGGAAAGAAAAGTACGAAATGCTGAAAAAATTTAAAGAAGTTAATGGGCATTGTAAAGTGGAAAATATTGATGAAGAATTTAAAGGTTTAGCGAAATGGTTGAAAAACCAAAAGATAAATAAAGGCAATTTAGATAAAATAAAATTAGAGCTATTAAATGAACTTAATATTGAGTGGGACTTTGAAGTTAATGAAGAGATAAATAGGATATTGACATATTGGGATGAAGGCTATTTAAAATTACTTATACACCAAGAAAGAAATAATCATATTAGGATATCAAATAAAGAAAATTATAAACTATATGAATGGGTTAATAGGTTAAGGAAATATAAAGAATTTTTATCGAATGAAATAATAAATAAGTTAGATGAAATAGGTTTTGATTGGGACCCACAAAAAACTGCATGGATGAAAAAGTTTTTTGAACTAAAACAATATAAAAAAGTAAGTGATAATATTGAGATATCTTTGGATAAAAATGTACGTAAAAAAAATATTCTATTATATTTATGGGTTAGAGAATTAAGGGAAAATATAAAAAAACTTACAGAAGAACAAGTAGACCTACTAAATAGTATTGGATTTGTGTGGACACTTGAAAAAAAGATAATTTGGGATGAAAAAATTGAAGAGTTAAAACAATATTATAAACAAAATGGAGATTGTAATGTACCTCAAAGATATAAATGTAATGTTAAATTAGGTGGATGGGTTGCGAAAATAAGGCGTAATAGAGATAAGCTTTCTAAGGAGCAAGTTGAGGAATTAAATAGTATGAAATTTGATTGGAATCCAGGACTTACTAGATGGAATAAAAGATTTGATGAATTAAAAAAATATAAAGAAGAACATGGACAGTGTAATGTACCAAAGAATAATGGCTTAGGAAGTTGGGTGGCTAGTCAAAAGGCTAGAAAAAACAAATTATCAGAAGAACAAATAAATAAATTAAATGAATTAGAGTTACAGTGGAATTAAATTACTAATATTTGATAATATGTATAAAAGTTTATGGTATTGTTAGTGGTAAAATAAAAGGGAGAGTAAAATAAAGGCAAATATATGCCTTTATTGTTTTCTAATAAAACTACAGAAGTAATCATATAACTCTTCTCTAGATATTGTGGTTTTGATACAGTATGCTTCGCCTCCACCAATTAGAAAAATGGTTACACTTGAATTCAAGTGTAACTATTTTTATTTATATAGACATAAATCTATTATAAAAGTCTTCTTTTGCTTTAAGCAATTCTTTAGAATATCTTCCATTTTGAGGTGTTACAAGATGATATTCGTTAAGAATCATTTGAGCCTTTAATTTCTTTTCAATAATGACAAGATTAGATTTTTCTAAATGAAGCAAATTTCATACTTGATGTGATCTGTTTCTATTTCAAGAAATTTAACATACTTCACAGGAACGAAACGGTCGCATAATTCGTAATTTCCAGGACTGGGCTCTATCGTTTCTTTTTTGGTGACTCCTAGATAACGTTCAAATCGAACACTCTGTTCAGGTGCTGTAATAACATACATATTGCCGCTGGAAGCCCCTTGGCAGCCACACTCTTGTATATTAGTAAGACAAATAAAGGTTAATATAAAATTGACTTTCCACTGGCATCCGACTTTTTCAGCTCCTGCAAAGTTTACTTTATAAGTCCATTTTCTACATTTAGAGCTGGAACGTAGTATTTCGCTACCTAAATATCCATTTTGAATAATAGTATGATAATACTGTTTCATATTAATGCCCCCTTTGTTACTAATAATATATGAAGGATGTAGTAATAGTGACTATCTTGAAATAGAAATGTGGAATATTATAAATGATAAAAATTAAATATTTACAAAATGATTAAATTGCCCATATAAACAGATTCTTAAAATTGTGGTTTAGATAAAAAATGAGATTTTTTGATAAATAAAATAATAGTTCATTGTATAGAATGCTACGGAATATATACTATATATATTCAAATATAATTTGTTTTGTTATAATAAGTTAAGGATAACTATAATACAGGTTAGGAGAATTGGATGATAAAAAAATATTTTGATAGTAAGGAACATGAACTAGAAAATGGAATAAAGCTAATATCAATAAAAAAAGATACACATATTGCATCAATTCATGTAGGGATTCAAGTAGGTTCTATATATGAAGAAAAAGATGAAAAAGGAATCAGTCATTTTATTGAGCATATGCTATTTAAAGGAACAGATCGACGAGATAATCACAATATTAATCAAGATATTGAGGAAAGCGCAGGCACTTATGATGCATATACAGATCATACCTCTACTGTATTTTCAATAACTGCATTAGAGGAAGAATTAGAAAAATCAACAGAACTTTTATCGGATATGATCATTCATTCTACTTTTCCAGAAGAAGAATTGGAAAAGGAAAGAAAAGTGATTTTATCAGAATTAAAAACTGGTTTGGATGATGTGCAAGAGTACAGCTTTAAAAAGATTGATGAGGCAGCTTTTCAAAAAAGCCCACTGAGATATGATATCTTAGGAACTAGGAAAACAATTAAAAGCTTTACGAAAGAGCAGTTGGTAACTTTCTATACTGATCACTATAGACCGAATAAAAGTGTGATCAGTATAGTGTCCCCCTTTGGACATGATACAGTAAAAGAAATGATAGAAAAATATTTTAGCAAATGGGAGAAAAAAGGAGTAAAAGACAGATCTATTATTATTGAAAAAAATAAACATATTGAAAAAATATCTTATAAAAAAAATATAGAGCAAAGTACTATACTGTTTTTATATACATTTTATGGATTATCTCGAAAGGAAGAATTAGCACTAGAAATATTGAATTATAAATTAGGGCAAAGTGCAAATTCGATTTTATTTCGAGCTCTTAGAGAAGAAAAAGGCTTATCTTATGATGCTTATTCTGATATTGACACGACAGAATCTATTAAAACCCTCTATATTTACACTGCTGTTGGAGAAGAGGATGTTTGGGAAGCTAAGAAAGTGATTGAAGACTGTATAGGCAAAATAAAAGATGGAGAAATAAATTTTAATGAGAAAAATATAATGCATATGAAAAAGGTAATGAAAACGTCTATTGCATCAATTCTTGAGGATTCTGAAGGATTAGGAAACTATGTATTAAATAAAAAGATGATGGATAAAAAAGTAAATGCTTCTTTTGATGAAATGAAAGAACTTGATGATATCCATCAAGAGGATATATATAATGTAGTACAGAAAGTATTTGATAAACCAACTGTTCATATATTATTGAGTAAATAGAGATTGGATAAAAATAGAAATAAGTAAGGAGTTATAATTATGTTTATTAAAAATTTTATAAAATGTTTAATTATTATAATTATAGGTATAGGAACATTGTCATATAATTGGATGGAAGGAAAAATCATTGAATCGAAAATATCAATAGTTAGTGCTGAAAAATTTCATGATAATGATGAGCTTAAATTAGAAAATGAATGTAGTACACCCGAAGAGTCTTTTTCCTATGAATCATTGCCACCTACTATTATCAATAAGATAAAAGGGGTATCATGGAAACCAAAAGCACCCGTAAAACTAGAGGAATTATCTTATGTTAAAATATTGTATTGGGGATTTGACCATAAGGAACACGACGGAGAATTGATTGTTCATAAAAAAATAGCGGAAGAAGTAGTAGCTATATTTAAAGAATTATATGAAGCAAAATTTCTTATTGAGAAAGTAAAACTAATTGATGAATATGGGGCGAATGATGATTTATCAATGGCAGATAATAATACTTCAGCATTTTGTTTTAGAGAAGTTGAAGGTAGTAATGGAAAACTATCTAAACATAGTTATGGCATTGCAATCGATATTAACACTGTTCAAAACCCTTATATTAGAGGAAATAAAATATCACCAATAGAAGGAAAAGAATATATTGATCGATTAGATGTTAGAAAAGGAATGATCGTAAAAGAGGATGTTTGCTATAAAGCTTTTAAGAGTAGAGGATGGACTTGGGGTGGAGATTGGAAGACAATGAAAGATTATCAACATTTTCAAAAAAATATTACCCTTGAGTAAAATAGGTAGAAGTAAACAAAAAAGAGAGGTATATAAATGACAATTCAGATTGGAAAAGAAAATGATAAAGATCTATACATAAGTTTTAGTTATGATCTAGAACGAGTAAGAAAAGTCAAATCAATAAAAGGAAGCCATTGGGATTCGAAAAAAGAGCTTTGGTTCATTCCTTATAATAAAGAAACATTGTTAAAATTTTTATGTTTATTTAATGATGAAGAAATTTTAATAGAAGATGCATTAGACGGATTTATGCTTATGAAATAAAAAATATAGTTTTTATTAATATGATCGTATTGAAGAAATTCAGTACGATTTTTGTTGTACGCTTTATTATAATGTAGATTTTAGTTATAATATCAGTAGAAGCAAATGATAAATTTGATATTAATAGTGGGAGGAAATTTATGGAGCTAAAGATGTTTAGTTTTATTGAAGAGGTGAGGGAACATTTAGAAAAATTTGAAAGCGAATTTGAAATTATTTCTAAGGATATAGAACTATATTTTGAAAAAATATTATTATCGAGTGATAAAGCATATTTAAACATAGAATCAAGAGTAAAATCAGTTTCCAGTTTAAAAGAAAAAATACTTAGAAACAATTATTATAAAAAATATAACTCTTGTGAAGAATTGATCTCAAATCTTTCAGATTTAATAGGTATTAGAATTGGATGTCGATTTATTGAAGATGAAAATGAAATATATAAAGTATTGAAGATGTATTTTAAGGAAATTCATTCTGATGGATATTATTACAATTTTTTAAATGAAAATATAAGATTAGAGTTAGGAACTAAGCAACCTCAAGAACAAAAGAATGGGTTTAAAATATTTAGAATAGATGGCGTTTATGAATATGATAATAAAAGGATTAATTTTGAACTTCAAATTAAATCTCTTGTTAATATATTTTGGGGAGAAATTGAACATAAAGTAATATATAAAAATAATAATTATATGTTAGCAGATAATTTCTTTAAGGATATAATGGGATCCATTAAAAAAAATCTTTCTATGATAGACAATCAGCTTCTTTTAATAGATAATCACTTTAATAAAATGAACACCATTAATCCAATTATTAGAAAAAAGCAATTACAAAGCTTATTTTCAAAAATAATTTATGATATTTTCTCTATAAAAATGAAAGATAATATCGGATTGGTTGTAGATTTTAGAAGATCATGTGATGCCATAATGCAATATATTTTTAGATCAAAGAGCGTAGAAGATTTAAATGATAATGAAAGTTTAATAAAGATGATGTCTAGATTCAATGATATTTCTAAAAATGAAATTGATTTTAATAGTGAGATAACATTTGAAAGGGATCTATTATGGGAAGATGAATTCTCTGGAATTATTGGAGATACAATAGTAACCTCATTAAATAGTGATTTCCACTGGAATTTATTCTTTCGAATATTATTTGAAATAGAAGGTGGAAATAGTGCTGAAGACTTTATCACGTTTATAAATTTCTTTAAAAGTAGATTTTATGAAAATAAAAGTTTTTCAAAATTATATATATGGTTTGAAAAAGAACAAGCAAAAGATATTATTGATTTATTAATAAAAAAAATAGCGGATAGTTTTAAAAAGATAGATTCTATAAATTTTATACATTGTAGCAATATAGAAAAAGTAAATGAAATTATAGATACGAGTGTTGATTTAATATGTATCAAAACAAATTACTATAGAGAGTGGGAAAGAAACAAAGATATTTATTTAGATTTGTTTGAGTTAAAGATATTATCCAATTTTGATTACAAAATTGAAACAGTGAAAGTGAAAAATTTCATTCGAAAAGTTAAAGAGTGTCATGCTGAAATAGAAATAAGTGAAGATGTTTTTAAATATACAGATCAATTAGAAAAAGTAGATAAAATTAAAGCTGAAGATGTTGTAAAATGGTTTATAATGTAAAGACCAATACTCCCTCTTTTATAAGAGGGAGATAAGAATTGTATAATTAAGGAGAATTTTTATGCATGAAAAAATATTTGATTTAAATGTTCAAAAGGATATGGATATTTTTTTTATTGATAAATTGTCAAAATATGGGAAAGTTGAAACGTTTAAAAAAGGACAGATTATAAACCCTAATAATCCTGATAATATATACATTATACTTAAAGGGGAAATTAATCAGGGGATGTATTCTAAAAATGGAGATGAAATAATTTTCTATAGAATAACAGAGGGAAGTATATTTGGAGAAATAGATTTCTTTGATAAAAGTAGAACTTTTGTTGTAAATAAAGCGGTCACTAAAGGTAAGATAGCCGTATTAAGTAGAGAAGTTGTAGAATCAAAACTAAAACAATATCCTGAAATATATCATTATTTTTTGACGAGTATTATAAGGAAATATAGAATGATTATGCTAGAATTAACCAACTTTCAATTTAATGATTCTATTGGAAAACTGGCAGATTTTTTAGTAAGGCTTTATTATACAGAAAATATAAATTTAAAGAATAATATAAGCATTGTGCTAACACATGAGGAAATTGCCAATAGGATAGGCATTAACAGAATTACAGTTACGAACGGAATAAAATTATTGAAAGATAAAAATTTGATAGAAATAAAAGATAGAAAAATAACAATTAAAAATATTGAAAGTCTAAAAAAACTTACCAATGTACCTATAGAATAATCAGGATAAAGATCGTATCCTGATTTTTTATGTTCCTAAATTGTAATCTATACTACAGAAAAAAGGTTTTCTTTAGTATAAAATTATAATAATACTAAATATTAAAAAATAAATGATAAATGAGGGTTGAATATGAAAATGATGAAAGAAAAAATCGAATCTAATTTTAATGATTTTATTGAAGATTTTAAAACATTAATTAGGATACCTAGTGTATATGAAGAGGATGAAAGTCCTTATCCTTTTGGTAAAAATGTAGATATAGCTTTAAAAGAAATGTTAGCTATAGCTGATAAGTTAGGGTTTGATACATTTTATGATCCTAATGGGTATTATGGATATGCGGAATATGGAAATGGCGATGAAATGATTGGAATTTTGGGACATTTAGATGTAGTTCCACCAGGAGATTTAAAAAAATGGAATAATGAACCTTTTAATCCTGTAATTAAAGACGGCAAAATATTTGGTAGAGGTACGCAAGATGACAAAGGCCCTACATTAGGAGCTATGTATGCGCTTAAAGCACTTATTGATAGTGGCGTAGAAATTAATAAAAAGATAAGATTTATATATGGAACAGATGAAGAATTGCTTTGGAGAGGGATTAATGAATACAATAAGAAAGAGAGAATTCCAGATTACGGATTTACCCCTGATTCAAATTTTCCTTTAACCTATGCAGAAAAAGGACTTATACAATTAAACTTGGTTGCAAAAAATGAAACCCATATAAGATTAAAAGGTGGAGATGCATATAATGCGGTTCCTTCAAAAATCGTGTATGACACCAAAGATGCAGACGCATTAGGGGAAGCGTTAGAAAAATTGAATTTTGAGTATAAAAAAGATGATAATGTGATTACGGTTATGGGAAAAAGTGTTCATGCAAAGGATTCTGAAAAAGGTATAAATGCCATATGTAGACTTTTAATGGCAATGGATAAAATAGGATTAGAATCTAAAAGTATTGATTTCATAGTGGAGAATATTTTAGAAGATGCACTAGCTACTAAGATTTTCGGAGATTGTAAAGATAAAGCATCTGGTGCGTTGAAATTTAATGTTGGAAAAATACATATGGATGAAAATAGTGAAATTCTAAATATTGATATTAGATTTCCAGTAAGTATAGACAAGCAATTTGTATTAGATCAGCTTGGTGAAGTTGTAGAAAAGTACGGATTCACCATTGAGGAACACGATTATTTAAGAGCAGTATATACACCCCTTGATTCTCAACTTGTAAAAACACTGATGGAATCCTATGTAGAAATTACTGGAGATTCAAAAAGTGAACCTATTTCATCAGGTGGAGCAACCTATGCTAGAGCTATGGACAATTGTGTAGCTTTTGGAGCTGCTTTTCCATATACAGAAGAAACGGAACATCAGCCAAATGAATGTATTAAGTTAGATGAAATTAAAATGGCTATAGAAATTTATACATGTGCATTATTGAAATTATTGAAGTATTAAATATCACAACATTGTGAAATTTGATAGATAATAATATAAGGGAGGAATATGATGAATACTCAAAAAGAAAAGAAAAAAAGAAGTTTTCCCACGGCTTATACGGTATTATTTATTGTTTTAATTTTTGCAGCAGTTTTAACTTATGTAGTTCCGGCAGGTTCATATGCTAAACTTGCATTTGACGGGGATAATAACATGTTTACGGTGACATTGCCAGATGAGTCGACTCAAGAATATCCAGCTACCCAAGAGACACTAGATCAGCTTGGTGTTAAAGTGGATGTTACTAAATTTACGGATGGAAGTATTTATAAAGCAGTTGCCATTCCAGGAACTTATGAAACATTAGAAAGTAAGCCACAGGGTCCAATGGAGATTCTGAAAGCACCAATCAAAGGTTTGAATGATACAACAGATATCATTATGTTTGTACTAATTTTAGGAGGTATCATTGGGGTTCTTAACAATAGTGGAGCTTTTGATGCTGGATTTGCAAGTCTTTCACGTGCTACAAAGGGAAGAGAATATTTACTTATTGTAATTGTTACTTTTTTAATATCTTTAGGAGGGACAACCTTTGGTCTTGCAGAAGAAACCATAGCACTATATCCAATTCTTGTTCCTGTTTTCATGATTGCAGGATATGATGCCATTGTCTGTATAGCAGCTTTATATATGGGATCATCTATTGGTACAATGTTTTCTACTGTAAATCCATTTTCTTCTGTTATAGCATCTAATGCTGCGGGAATATCATTTACAAATGGTCTTATGTTTAGAGGAGCAGGTCTTTTAATTGCTACGATTATAACCATTGCATATATCATTAGATATGCTGAAAAAATTAAGAAAGATCCTTCTGCTTCATTTATCTTTGATCAAAAAGCGGAGATAGAAACAAAATTCTTACATGCAAATAAAGAAGTTCCAGAGTTTACGATTAGACGTAAAGCGATGCTTACAATTTTTACACTTGCTTTTGGTGTAATGATTTGGGGAGTTTCTTCTCAAGACTGGTGGTTTATGGAAATGACTACCTTATTCCTAGGTGTAGGAATCATCATTTGTATGATTTCGGGAATGGGAGAAAAGAAAGCCGTTGACCATTTTGTTGCAGGTGCAGCAGATCTTGTAGGTGTTATCTTAACAATTGGTGTTGCTCGTGCAGTAAACATAGTAATGGATGATGGATTGATTTCTGATTCAATTCTTCATGGTGCAACGACGATTGTTGCTGGAATGAATCCTGGTATATTCTCTATATTGATGTTATTAATATTCTGTGTGCTTGGTTTCTTTATTCCATCTTCATCAGGACTGGCAGTATTGTCAATGCCTATTATGGCACCCCTTGCAGATACAGTTGGGTTACCAAGAGATATTATAGTTAGTGCTTATCAATATGGTCAAGGTCTAATGGCATTTATTACACCAACAGGGCTTATATTGGTTACACTTTCAATGGTAGATGTAACCTACGATAAATGGTTAAAATTCATCATGCCTCTAATGGGAATAATTGCAGGATTCGCAGCAATTATGTTATTAGTTCAAGCATTATTTTAAAGTAAAAAAAGAGGTTATCACAATAAGATAGCCTCTTTTATTTTAACAATTTTAGAACATATTTTAGTGTGAAATTCAACAGAATAATAAATAAGGAGGCTATAAAAATGGAAAGAGCTTATGAGAAATTTCTTAGATATGCAATCATCAATACAAAATCAGATGAGGCTTCAGAAACAACACCAAGTACTAGGATTCAATTCGATTTAGCCAATATGTTAGTAGAAGAGTTAAAATCTATGGGAATAGAAGATGCCCATGTTGATGATCATTGTTATGTTATGGGAACCTTAAAGGGCAATGTTGAAAACGTACCAGTAATAGGTTTAATTGCTCACTTAGATACAAGTCCTGATTTTTCAGGTGAAAATGTTAAACCTAATATCGTTAAAAATTATGATGGGAATGACATTGTTTTAAATAAGGAATTAAATATAGTTATGAAAGTATCAGATTTTCCTGATCTAAAAGATTATAAGGGGCAAACCCTGATTACGACAGATGGAACAACCTTACTTGGTGCAGATGATAAGGCTGGAATAGCAGAGATCATGACGGCAATAGAACATCTTATAAACCATCCAGAAATTAAACATGGTGATATTAAGATCGGTTTTACACCAGATGAAGAGATTGGCAGTGGTGCAGATCATTTTGATGTTGAAAAATTTGGAGCTGATTTTGCTTATACAATAGATGGTAGTTTTATTGGAGAAATTGAATATGAAAACTTCAATGCAGCTTCTGCTTCTATTAAAGTTCATGGTGTTAATATTCATCCAGGTTCAGCAAAGTTAAAGATGAAAAATTCAATTCTAATAGGGATGGAATTAAATGGACTTCTTCCAACATTTGAAGTTCCTCAATATACAGAAGGGTATGAAGGTTTTTTCCTGCTTGATGAATTTGATGGAAATGTTGGACTTACTAAGATGGAATATATAATTAGAGATCATGATATGGAAAAATTCCTTAGTAAAAAAGCTTTTATGGAAAAAGCATGTCAATTTATCAATGATAAATATGGTGAAGGTACAGTCGAACTTGTGATCATAGATTCGTATTTTAATATGAAAGAAAAAATAGTACCAGTAATCTACATCGTAGATTCAGTTGTAAAGGCTATGGAAAATGTAGGTATAAAACCTATTGTAAAAGCTATAAGAGGGGGTACTGATGGCGCCAGGTTGTCTTTTATGGGACTTCCAACACCGAATATATTCACAGGTGGGTTTAACTTCCATGGTAAATTTGAAACTGTTTCTGTAGAAGCTATGGATAAAGCGGTAGAAACTGTAATAGAGGTTATAAAATTAAATGCAAAGTAAGTAGTTTTATAGGTAATTACATAATCCGGAGATTTTATGGGAATAGGAATGAAAAACAGTATGGTAGTTACTGGTTTTCATTCCTATATTTTTGCCTAAAAAATTTTACTGCAAAGAATAGCTATGATTTACGAGGGTAGCACTGACTGGTAGAAAGATTTTGAAAATAATGCTAAAATAAAGTGAGTGTAGAGAATCGGTTTTTTATATAAAGGAGATGGGTAAATGAAGCAATTAAAGTGTTTAATATGTGGAATGAATATAAATGATAATGGTTATGATTTAAATAATGATTCTTTTATTGAAAAAAATGAAAAGGGTAGGATTATTAACTGTCCATTTTGTGGTGTGGGTAAAATGTATTTAGATTGTGAGAAGGAAATATATAAAGTGGAGAATAAAAGCTTGGACATACAAAGCCTACAGGTGTTGGATCATGCAATGAAATTAGAAATATTTAATGGGGAGTTTTATGAAGAAGCCAGTCAATTAGCTAAAGGTGATAAAGCAAAGAAGATCTTTAAAGAGTTAAGTAATATAGAGTTTATGCATGCGAAAATACATAAGAGATTAGGCGGATTTGAAAATCTACCAAAGCTTCATAAACCTGATTATACGAGATATAATACGGACAAGTTGCTATTTGAGGAAGCTTATAAACGTGAAGAACATGCTATTCTGTTTTATAAAAAAAATAGTGATAAGGTTTCTAGTAATATAATTAAAGATGTGTTTAATGCATTATCAGATGTTGAAAAACAACACGAAACCATTACAAATGAGCGTGCATCCATAGCTTAAGTAGTTTTATAGTCTGATTTGTGCTAGTATTAAGTATACTTACTTTGAAAGGATTGTTCATATGAATAAAAAACTGATATTAGCTGAAAAACCTTCCGTTGGAAGAGATATCGCTAGAACTTTAAATTGTAATAAAAAGGGAAACGGGTATTTAGAGGGAGAAAAATATATAGTGACTTGGGCATTAGGTCACTTAGTTACATTAGCCGATCCAGAAATATATGAGGAAAAATATAAGGCATGGAGAATTGAAGATTTACCAATGCTACCATCTAAGTTAAAACTTGTTGTTATAAAGAAAACGGGAAAGCAATTTAACGTTGTTAAACAGCAAATGAGTAGAAAAGATGTTAGTGAGATCATTATTGCTACAGATGCTGGACGTGAAGGCGAATTAGTGGCAAGGTGGATTATAGAAAAAGCACATGTACATAAGCCACTTAAACGACTTTGGATTTCTTCTGTTACAGACAAAGCCATTAGAGAAGGTTTTAATAAATTAAAAGATGGAAAAGAATATGAAAATCTATATGCAGCTGCCGTTACAAGAGCTGAGGTAGATTGGATTGTGGGTATTAATGCTACGCGTGCATTAACTTGTAAGTACAATGCACAGCTTTCTTGTGGAAGAGTTCAAACACCAACGATTGCTATGATTGCTAAAAGAGAAGATGAGATTCAAAGTTTTCAGCCAAAGACATTCTATGGAATTACTGCTGTAGCGAATCATTTAAATCTAACATGGCAAGATCATAAGACAAAAGATATTAGGACTTTTGACAAAGATCAAAGTGATAAAATATTAAAAGCTATACAAAATAAAGAGGCTGAGATTGTAGATATAAATAAAGCCTATAAAAAAAGCCATTCTCCTAAATTGTATGATTTAACAGAATTACAAAGAGATGCAAACAAAATCTTTAGTTACTCTGCAAAAGAAACATTATCTATTATGCAAAAGCTATATGAGCAGCATAAGGTTTTGACTTATCCAAGAACGGATTCAAGATATATTACTACAGATTTAGTAGATACATTACAAGATAGAATTAAAGCATGTGGTGTTAGACCGTATAATGTGATAGCGGGTAAACTTGCAAGAAAACCAATAAAAGCAAACACATCATTTGTTGATAATACAAAAGTTTCAGATCATCATGCTATTATTCCTACTGAAGAAACTGTATTTTTAAGTGATTTGAATGATAAAGAAAGAAAAATATATGATTTAGTAGTGAAAAGATTCTTGGCTGTTTTATATCCTCCATTTGAGTATGAGCAAACTACAATAAAAGCTAAAATAGGCAATGAAGTTTTTGTAGCAAAAGGAAAAATAGTTATTAATCAAGGATGGAAAGAAGTTTATCAAAATAATTTTGATGATGATGAAAATTTAAATGATCCTCTTTCAGAGCAAACATTACCTGATTTAAATAAAGGAGATCGTTTGAAAATATCTACTATTTCTCAAACGAAAGGACAGACTAAGCCACCAGCTTCTTTTAATGAAGGAACGCTTCTTTCTGCTATGGAAAATCCAGTAAAGTATATGGCCAATGAAAATAAGGATCTAATTAAAACGATTGGAGAAACAAGAGGAATTGGAACGGTAGCCACAAGAGCTGATATTATAGAAAAACTATTTAATAGCTATTTGCTTGAAAAGAAGGGAAAAGAGATCTACATAACGTCTAAAGGAAAACAGCTTCTAGAGCTAGTTCCTGAGGATTTAAAGTCTCCTGCATTAACGGCCAAATGGGAGCAAAAGCTAGAATCTATTTCTAACGGAAAGCTTAACAAAAATATTTTTATTAATGATATGAAAAGCTATACAAAAGCAATCGTGAATGAAATAAAGAATAGTGAATCATCATTTAAACACGATAACATTACAAGAAGTAAATGTCCTGAATGTGGAAAGTATTTATTAGAGGTTAATGGAAAAAGAGGTAAAATGCTTGCTTGTCAGGATAGAGAATGTGGGTACAAAAAAGGTGTTTCTAAAACCACAAATGCTAGATGTCCTAATTGTCATAAAAAAATGGAATTACGGGGTCAAGGAGAAGGTCAAATATTTGCATGTGTGTGTGGACATAGAGAAAAACTTTCTGCCTTTAAGAAAAGAAAAGAAAAAGATAAGGATAAGGGAAATAAGAAAGATGTGTCAAATTATCTTAGAGAACAGAATAAGGAAAATGAACAACATGGTAATACTGCTCTTGCAGAAGCTCTTG
This sequence comes from Lutibacter sp. B2, assembly GCA_015686845.1. Lineage (GTDB taxonomy): Bacteria > Bacillota > Clostridia > Peptostreptococcales > Thermotaleaceae > JADPRS01. The sequence goes on along the minus strand of JADPRS010000001.1, from coordinate 20,913 downwards.
CTAAATTTAAGTTCTAATAAAAATCCTGATTATGCTGAATGTTAAGTATAACCAGGATTTTTATTAAAATTAGTTTATATGGTATAATTGTTGTAAGTGTAATAAATTGTATTAAAAGTTTTATTAAAGATAATAATTAAGCATAGAGCAAATTATAGAGGTGAAAAAATGTTCAATATTACGGAAGATTCTATAAGAAGCATTGCATCGAATTATAATACATATTTAAAAGGAAGACAATATTATTTTCGTAAAAAAATTAGATTAATAGAATTTAATAATATTAAATTGATATTTACTGCCATTGTTGCAGGTACTCATAATTATCAAGTAAGAGTACACTTTGATTCAAAGGGTGAATTTGATAATGCGACTTGTACTTGCCCAGCACATGGTAACTATTGGGGCTGTTGTAAGCATATAGCTGCTGTTTTATTTAACATAAGAGAAAAGGATAAGCAAGGAGAATTTAGTGAAGTAGAGTCTAAAAAGACGGCTGAGAATATTTTAGACTTTTTTCATTTTAAGCAAGCAGATAGGAAAGTTCAAGTTAAAATGGAGATAACCTATGAATTTGAACAAGATCCACATAGTAAAGAAGATAGTACTTCTTATTTTAGCTTACGTATTGGAGATGATAAGCTATATGTTGTAAAAAGTATAAGAAATTTAATTAAGAGTATAGAAAATAATGATCAAATTTACTTTGGGAAGCAATTTACATTTGATCCTGAGAAACATACATTTAAAGACAAAGACATGCAAATAATAGATTTTTTAAGAGAAATTTATGAAACTGAGGAAATTAAGGAAAATTACTCCTATCGATTTGAAAATAATAGTATTCTAAAAGGAAAACGAATGACACTTACAACTAGTACATTGAAGAGATTTTTTGAGATTGTAAAGGAAAGAAAAATCAATGCAATCATAAAGAATAAGACATATAAAAATATAAATACACTAGAAAAAGATATTTCTTTGGAGTTTTATTTAACGAAAGAGAATAAGGATTTATCGTTGAAAGTTGATTATTATGGAGACAAGTTAGTGCCACTATTACCCAATGGAGAATATTTTTTTACAGGAGAGGAAATTTATAAAATTTCAAAAAAGCAGAATGAAAATTTTAAACCTTTTTATAATGCTATCATAAATCAGGATAATAATACGATAAAAATTCCACAAGAATATAAGGAGAAATTTGTATCAGAAGTATACCCATTTGTAAAGAAGCTTGGAAAAATAAATATGGATGAAAAAATACAATCTGCTATTTATGCACCCAAAATAAAACCAAAGATCTATTTTGATAGAGAAGGAAATAAAATAATTGCAGAAATAAAATTTGTATATGGAGATATAATAATTAATCCTTTTAATAATGACCAAAAGTTAGATATGGAAGAAGAAAGAATACTTGTAAGAGATCTTGAAAAAGAAGAAGAATTATTAAATATCTTTGAAGATGCTGAATTTATGGTGAAAAATAATCAAGTATACTTAGAGGACGACGAGAAAATTTTTGAATTTGTTTATAAAAAAATTGATATATTTAAAGAATTTGGGGATATTTATTATTCTGAAAGTTTTAAAACTATGGAAATAAAAGATTCATCTTCATTTTCAGGAGGAATTAGACTAAATTCTGGGAATGATTTATTAGAGTTTAAATTTGAGATAGAAGGTATAAGTAATGCAGAATTAGCAACCGTTTTTCAAGCTATAAAAGAAAAGAAGAAGTATTATAGGTTGAAAGATGGTTCCTATTTACCCCTAGAGATAGAAGAGTTATCTAAAGTTGGACAAATAGTAGATTATTTGGAGTTAGGGAAGAAAGATTTTGAAAAGGAAATACTTGAAATTCCTAAATTTAGAGCATTGTATTTAGATGAACATTTGAAAGAAACAAATTTAAAATCAATAAAAAGAAATTTATCATTTAAAGAATTTGTTCAAAATATAAAAGAGCCGGGAGATATGGAATATACTATTCCAAAGGAGTTAGAGCAAACTTTAAGAGAATATCAAATTATTGGTTTTAAGTGGCTAAAGACATTGGATGCTTATGGATTAGGCGGTATTTTAGCAGATGATATGGGATTGGGTAAGACCTTACAGGTTTTAACATTTTTATTATCTGAGAAAAGAGAGCGTGGGAATTGTCCATCTCTTATTGTTGCACCTACTTCTTTGGTTTATAATTGGTCGGCAGAAGTTGAAAAATTTACCCCAAGCTTAAAAACATTAGTAATTTCAGGAAATAAAGAGGAAAGATCTAAAATGATCGAAGAAATTATGGATTATGATATTGTCATTACATCATATCCATTAATTAGAAGAGATATTGAAGAATATAAAAATATTTCATTTAGATATTGTATTATTGATGAAGCACAGCATATAAAAAATCCAAGATCTCAAAATGCACAATCAGTAAAACAGATTAAAGCTAAAAATTATTTTGCACTTACAGGAACACCTGTGGAGAATTCATTATCTGAACTTTGGTCAATATTTGATTATAGTATGCCAGGGTATCTTTTATCACATACGAGATTTCAGAAAAAATTTGAAAAGCCAATTATGAAAGAACAAGACAAAGAAGCTTTAGATATTTTGGGTAAACATATTAGACCATTCATACTAAGAAGATTAAAAAAAGATGTATTGAAAGAATTGCCAGATAAAATCGAACATAAAGTTGTTGTAGAACTTACTAAGGAGCAGAAAAAAATATATTTAGCTTATTTAAAGCAAATAAAAGGAGAAATTGAAGATGAAATAAAAAATAAGGGCTTTGGAAAGAGTCATATAAAGATACTAGCTGGACTTACAAGGCTTAGACAAATTTGTTGTCATCCAAAGTTGTTTATTGAAGATTTTAATGATCAAAGTGGAAAATTACTCATTTTAGAGGAAATTGTAAATGATGCTATAGATGGAGGGCACCGAATATTGTTGTTTTCTCAATTTACGAGTATGCTAAAGATTATTAAAGATAGATTTGAAGATATGGGGATAGAATATAAATATTTAGATGGATCAACAGATACAAAGGTAAGAGGTCAATTAGTAGATGATTTTAATGAAGGAGAGGGAAAAGTATTTTTGATTTCTCTTAAAGCCGGTGGAACTGGGCTTAATTTGACGGGTGCAGATACTGTTATACATTTTGATCCATGGTGGAATCCTGCCGTGGAAGAACAAGCTACAGATAGAGCCTATAGAATAGGACAAAAAAAAGCAGTTCATGTTATGAAGCTAATAACAAAAGGGACAATTGAAGAAAAAATATTTGCATTGCAAGAAAAGAAAAGGAAGATGATAGATTCAGTAATAAAACCAGGGGAAACACTAGTTTCTAAAATGAGCGAGGAAGAGATAAGAGATATTTTTGAATAATTGTTAAGATAAGAGTATAAACGAATTAAAAACTGTACTGATAAAATCAGTACAGTTTTTAATTCACACTTTCCTTTTTAGATATGTATAATCTTTTAGAACTATCGATAGTTGCAAGATAAACATTACTTATATGATCTATATTATACATGGCAAGGTTATTCATAAGCCATTTGTTATCTATTTTTGCTTTAACTACATTTTCTACAATTAGTTTTCCATCATTAATTAAAATAATAGGTAAGTCTAAGGGATTTGCAATTTGTTTCATATCTATAGGGGTAACGAACCTGTAGGGTTCTTTTTTGATTATACTCAAATGGCCATTAGGTTCTAGTATAGTATACTTAACTTGTGAAATATCAAAAATATTTTTTAGTCTAAGTTCAGCCAGTAATAAATCGATACTAATAAAATGTTTTTTTAGATTTTTTCTTATTATTTTTCCATTATCTATTAAAATAGAAGGCTTACCATGAAAGAAAAAAGAAAAATTTCTGTTTTTAATAGATAAAAAATTAAATATGAAATGCCAAAAAAATAAAGTTAATAAGGGAACAAGGATGTAGGTAAAAGAAATTTTTCCATCAAGTAGAGGAGCAACAGTTAGAGCTCCAAGAATCCATACTAATAAAAAATCATATAGGGTAAGCTGATTGAGTGCTCTTTTAGGTATAAATCTCCCAGTGGCAAAAACAATGATTCCTACTATGAAGGTTCTTATTATATATCCTACTATTGAGATTTCTTTTATAACACCAAAAACATTCAAAATAATTAGCCTCCTATTTATTCATATATAGAGTACCATCGGGTGTTATGATAGCTACATAAACGTCTTTTATATCCGATATATTGTATTTTGATAATTGCTGATAGACCCAATCAAGATGTAAGTTGTTTTTATGTAATACATTTTTATCCACTTTTCCTTCGTATATAAGAATTTCAGAGAGCTTACTCAAAGGCTCATTTATGCCCATATTTATTTTAGCTATAGATAGGTGATTTGTATTTATACCTACACTAAAATCTCCAACGGATTCAGCAATTACATAATCAACATTAGCTAGGTTAAAGGCATCTTTTTGTCTTAAGATAGAAAAAAGGTTGTCTATTGTTAATCTTGATTTTTTGAGATTTTCTTTTATTATTTTTCCCTTTTTAACGAGAATTCTAGATTCTTGAGAAATAATAAAAGGAAACTTAAGATATAAATATGAAATCAACAAATGAATGAAAGTATATATGATAATGATAACCATGGCATCCACTAATCTGGATTGAGGATTGACCATACGAGCGGCAGCAATGTGACTAATCCCAGCAGCCATTAAAAAATTATAGGGGGTGATAATACCAGGTTGTCTAAAACCCATCAATTTACCAGATCCAAACAGCATGAAATATAAAATCGAAGATCTAATAAATAAACCTAAGATACTTAATTCTTCGCCTTTAAAAAAAACAGTATGTAAGTCCATGTAAAACATCCTTTCAGAAGATCTACAATTATTATTTTCGTAAATTGTTAAGAAAATACAAATATATTTTTCTGGCATGAAAATTACATTTGTGATTCCAGCATGAAAGGAGACTTTTATATGATTCTGATACTCAGAACACTGTACATTATGTTAGTAGGAGTTATGTCTTTATTGTGGTTCTGAATTAGAAAGGAATGAGAAGAAACCATGATGATTATCCTATTAATAATATCTTCCATAGGTATATACTTTTTTATGAAATATGAGCATTCATGTGCATGTGATATAAATGAAAATAATACAAGTTAAGTTATAAAGGAATATATTTTAGCTTTCCATCTATTCTCGTACTCTCCATAAGACTAATCTTATTCACTATAATCCTTTCAGGCTCTATAGATGATTTTTTTTGTATTTCCTCAAAACCTTCTTTAAAAATAACTTGTCTTCCCAATGTAATATGTGGTTTAAAGGGTCTATCTTCCTTAGGATAACCTTGTGCTTCTAATAGATTTTCTAAATCATAATAAAGCTCTTCTAATTCATCATTTTTCGTAATTCCTACCCAAACAATAGATTTTTTTCCTCTTTCAAATCTCCCAATGTTTTTTAAAAAAAGCTGAAAGCCGTTGGTATTACTACGAGCTTTATCTATAACTTCTTTTAAAATATGAATCTCTTCTCTTTTTACTTCTCCTATAAACTGTAAAGTAAGATGAAAATTTTCTTTTCTAGTAAAATTACCTTTTATGCTGTTTTCTTTTATAATTTGCTGTTGATTAGATAAATAATTTTTTATTTTTTCTTCAAATTCAATGGCTATAAAAACTCTCATAAAGTACCTCCTTCATCTATATCCCCCTATTCAAATTTAGTTTTTGGTTTATATTGAACCATATTGATCATATATTTAACATTTACTCATTTTATCCAATTTTTCGAAAAATATTAATATTGTTGTTATGTCAAGACTTAAGTTATTAAATCATTATCAAGTTCCATTTCTAACATCTCTTGAAGAGTATCTTCAAATAGAAAAATATTCAAAATACGAATATTCATATTGACAAATATTCAAGATATTTATATACTAAAATAAAGTTAATATTGAAAATTTTTGATAGTTTTGTAGTTAATTTTTGTTAAAATCTTAGTGTGGACTTATTATACACAAAAGGGTGATGACACGAAAAATATTTCGTCCCTTAGATAATTTATCTAAGGGGTGTTTTTTTTATTTAATACATATAAACATTTATGATTTATAGAATAAAGGGTAAGATACAAAATAAAGTATTAAAACTATGGAGGGGTATATTATGAATATTGCATCAATGATTGATCATACAGTACTTAAAGCAGATACTACTAAAGCACAGGTAAAAAAAATATGTGATGAGGCAAAAAAATATAAATTTGCTTCAGTATGTGTAAATAGCTGTTACACTAAATTTGTAGCCGAGCAATTAAAGGATTCAGATGTAGATATAACTACAGTAGTAGGATTTCCTTTAGGCGCTATGGAGATAGAGGCAAAAGCTTTTGAAACGAAAAGAGCAGTTGAACTGGGATCTAATGAAATAGATATGGTAATTAATGTGGGTGCTCTAAAGGATAAAAATTATGAATATGTGTTAAATGATATTAAAGCAGTTGTTGTTGCTGCAGGAGAAAATGTAGTCGTAAAGGTTATACTTGAAAATTGTTTATTGACGAAAGAAGAAATTGTAAAAGCTTGTGAATTATCTAAAGAAGCTGGAGCACATTTTGTAAAAACTTCAACAGGGTTTAGCACAGGTGGAGCAACAGTAGAAGATATTAAACTAATGAGAGAAACTGTAGGAGAAAATATGGGTGTTAAGGCTTCTGGAGGAATGAGAACGAAAGAAGATGTAGAAGCGGTTATAGAAGTAGGTGCAAGTAGAATTGGTGCTAGTGCATCTATTGCTATAGTAGAAGGTAGTAAATCTGAAAATACAGGATATTAAAATTTTACAAGGTAGGTGAGCGGTTATGAGAATGTACGATTTAATAATGAAAAAAAGAAATGGTGGCGAACTTACTACTGAAGAAATTAATTATTTTATAGATGGTTATACAAAAGGGAATATACCTGATTATCAAGTATCAGCATTTATGATGGCTATATATTTTCAAAAAATGAATAAAAGAGAAACGGCAGATTTAACCATGTCTATGGTAAATAGTGGAGAAGTGATTGATTTATCAGAGATTGAAGGAATTAAAGTAGATAAGCATAGTACTGGAGGAGTAGGAGATACTACTACTTTAATCTTAGGACCAATGGTAGCAGCAGCAGGGGTACCTGTAGCAAAAATGTCAGGACGAGGACTTGGACATACCGGAGGAACGATAGATAAATTAGAGTCTTTTCCAGGATTTTCAGTTGAAATGCCAATTGAAAAGTTTATAGAGAATGTGAATACAAAGAAGATTGCTGTAGTAGGACAAACTGCAAATCTAGCGCCAGCAGATAAAAAATTATATGCACTGAGAGATGTTACAGCAACTGTGGATAATATGTCTTTGATTGCGGGTAGTATTATGAGCAAAAAAATAGCATCAGGAGCAGATGCCATTGTATTAGATGTTAAAACGGGTAGTGGCGCATTTATGAAAGAAGAGGAAAGTTCTTTTGAGTTAGCAAAAGAGATGGTTGATATTGGTACTCATGTAGGACGAAATACGGTTGCTGTTATAACGGATATGGATCAACCATTGGGATATGCAGTTGGAAATGCTTTAGAAGTAAAAGAAGCAATAGAAACTTTAAAAGGAAAAGGCCCAGAAGATTTAACTGAATTATGTCTAGCTTTAGGCGCTCATATGTTAGTTCTAGGTGGTAAAGCTGAGAATGCTGATGAAGCTAGAAAAATATTAGAAGAAATCATAGCTTCTGGAAAGGGTCTTGAAAAGTTTAAAGAATTTATAGAAGCACAAGGCGGAGATTCATCGTACATAGATCATCCGGAGTTATTTAAAACGCCAAGTATTGTTGAGGTTGTTAAATCTAAAAAATCAGGATATGTAAAAGGGATAAAAGCAGATGATGTAGGAAAAGCTGCATTAGTTGTAGGCGCAGGAAGAGAAACGAAAGAAAGTGTAATAGATTTATCCGTAGGAATTGTTCTTTACAAAAAAATAGGTGATTTTGTAAAAGTAGATGAAGCTATTGCTACGATATATGCAAATGACATGGATAAGAAAAAGGTATCTGAGGAAATGTTATTAAGTGCATATGATATTGTAGAAGAAAAGATCATTGCTAGTAAATTGATTAAAGGAATCGTAACAAAAGATGAAATAATAAAATATTAAATAATAAGCGGTTGAATAAAGAAATGGTACATTTTAGAAATCTAAAATGTACCATTTTTTTATTCGTTTGTATATTATTCCATAAATTAGTTAATAATGTGAAATGAATAAAGAATGGGAGGTACGATATGACAGTTAAGGTTGGAATTCCAAGAGCACTTCTTTTTCATGAATATCATCTGTTATGGATATCGTTTTTTGAAGAATTAGGTGCGCAGGTGATAATATCAGAAAAAACAAATAAAAACATTATTGGTGAGGGAATAAAAAATACAGTAGATGAAGCTTGCATTCCTGTGAAACTATTTCATGGGCATGTACTTAATATAAAGGATAAAGTCGATTATCTTTTTATTCCCAGGATAAACAGTATATTTAAGAATGAGCATATTTGTCCTAAGTTTTGTGGTCTTCCTGAAATGATTAAGAATTCAATAAATGATTTACCTACAATTATTGATACAGAAATTAATTTTGTAAAGTCAAAAAATAGCTTGAAAAATACTATCTATGAAATAGGGAAATATTTTTCGAATGATTATAAACAAATTATGTCTGCTTATGATAAAGCTTATTTAAAATTTAAAAACAGTAAAAGAATTATAAAAGAAAATCCTTTTTCTGAAGTTAATATGTTAAATAACAAAAAAATTATGATTATGGGCCATCCATATAATTTATATGATCCATATATCAATATGGATTCTATAGATAAGATTAAATCAATGGGCGCATATGTATTAACGCCAGAAATGATAGAGGATCAGTATATTTTCGACTATGCGAAAAAATTTGACGGAAGGCTATACTGGACTTTTGCTAGAAAACTTGTTGGAACAGCGTTATATTTAATCGATAAAAAAAATATTGATGGGATTATTTATGTTTCAACATTTGGTTGTGGAGTTGATTCTGTTGTAGCTGATATTGTTGAAAAACTTATCAGAAGAAAAAGTGATATTCCGTTTATGCTTGTAACACTAGATGAACATAGTGGAGAAGCTGGAATCAATACTAGAATAGAAGCATTTATTGATATGGTTAAATGGAGGGATATAAGTGAAAATAACATTTCCGCACATGGGTAATCTATATATTGCATTGAAAGCTATATTTGAAGAATTGGGAGTAGGGGTTATACCTCCTCCAAAATGTAATAAGCGTACCCTTGAACTTGGTACACGATATTCGCCAGAGCTTATGTGTATGCCTTTTAAAATTACTGTAGGAAATTATATAGAAAGTATTGAGAATGGTGCAGATACATTATTTATGTGGGGAGGATGTGATGTTTGTAGAATTGGATTTTATAATACGCTTCAAAAGGATATATTAAAGGATTTAGGATATGATATACAGATGATTTGTGTAGAGCCTTTTGAAAGCATTCAACAAATAAAAAATTTTTTAAAAAAATTAAAGATGGTATCAGGAGAAAATAATTATTTGAAATTTTTAACGATCTTTATAAAAGGAATAAAATTATTAAATCAAGTTGATGAATTTGAAGATCTTGTCAATAAAATAAGACCTAGGCAAATCATTAAGGGAGAAGTAGATAAATTATATACTAAGTTTGAAGGAGAAATAAAAAATGTAAAAGGATATAAGGAAACATTGAACATAATTAAACAAAATAAAGAAAAATTGAAGAAAATTGAAATAGACAATAATAAAGATGTTTTAAAAATAGGAATTGTTGGAGAAATATATACTGTTGTAGAACCTTTTATTAACTTGGAGCTAATAAAAAAATTAGGGGATATGGGTGTTGAAGTTCATCGATCTGTAACTTCAAGTGAATTTATAAATGAACAAATAGATTTTGTTCCTTTTATACATTCAAGTAAAAAAGAAGTACATAGAGCAGCAAGTCCTTATTTAGATACGGAGGTTGGAGGACATGCTAGAAATACTATAGGAAATACGGTTTTATATAGTGAAAAAAATTTTGATGGTGTTATTCATCTATTACCACTCACATGTATGCCTGAAATTGTAGCACAAAGTATATTATTTACTGTAGAAAAAGAAAAAAATATACCAATTCTTAAATTAGTATTAGACGAAATGACAGGTGAGGCTGGTTATTTAACTAGGATAGAGGCTTTTGTAGATTTGCTTAAAAGAAGAAGGGAGAGTATATTCAATGAAAAAATGTTATCTCGGAGTTGATGTAGGATCTGTAAGTACAAATGTTGTAGTGATGGATTCTGACGAGAACATAGTAGATACACTATATATAAGAACACAAGGGAAACCTATACAAGCAGTTAAAGATGGACTGAAGGAAATTGAAAGTAGATTAGACAAAGATGTTGAAATTTTAGGATTGGGTACTACTGGGAGTGGAAGGCAGTTAGCATCAGTAATGTTAGGGGCAGATGTTGTTAAAAATGAAATAACAGCTCATGGTATTGCTGCTTTAAAATGTGTACCTGATGTAAATACGATTATAGAGATAGGAGGACAAGATTCTAAAATCATTTTATTAAGAAATGGTATTATACATGATTTTGCAATGAACACTGTTTGTGCAGCAGGAACAGGATCATTTTTAGATAGACAGGCTGAAAGATTAAATATTCCAATACAAGAATTTGGATCCCTTGCACTAAAATCAAAAGCGCCTGTTAGGATAGCGGGTAGGTGTGCTGTTTTTGCTGAGTCTGATATGATCCATAAGCAACAGCTAGGGCATAATGAAGAAGACATTATCAATGGATTATGCGAGGCACTTGTAAGGAACTATCTTAATAATTTAGGAAAAGGAAAAGATATAAGAGCGCCTATTATTTTTCAAGGAGGAGTTTCTGCAAATGAAGGTATTAAAAGGGCGTTTGAAAAAATATTGGAACAAGAAATTATTGTGCCTAAATATGCAGATGTTATGGGCGCAATAGGAGCGTGTTTACTAGCAAAGGATGAAGTAAGTAAAACCGGTAAAACTAATTTTTTAGGATTGGATGTTGCAGCTAGTGACTTTAGTGTAAAAAGCTTTGAATGTGAAAATTGTCCGAATATGTGTGAAGTGGTGGAGTTCTATAGAGATGACGAACTAGTGGCTAGATGGGGAGATAAATGTGGACGTTGGAGTGATGTAAAGGTTTTATCTAAAGAAAAATTAGCATAGAAGCTATAACAAGACATTTACTATATTTTGTGATAATATGTTTGTTGTATTAATCAAAAATAAGAGGGGGGATATAAATGATTAGAGTTAAAAAAATTCTTTCGTTTATACTAGTAATTACTTGTATTATGGCTTTTCCTTTTGATCAAAGATACATATTTGCTCAAAACAATAAAGATTTTAAAGTAGTAGGATATTATTCTGAAATATTTAAAGATCCGATTGATAAAAACGTTCAGTTCGATAAGTTGACGCACATAATATATGCTTTTTTAATTCCAGCTGAAGATGGTACTTTAATAGGAATTGAAAAACCTGAAAAATTAAAAGAATTAGTGAAAAAGAGCCATAAAAATAATGTTAAAGTTTTAATAGCTGTTGGAGGATGGTCTTATCAAAATATTCCTCTTGATCCTGCATTTGAAAAAATGGCTGCATCAGATGAAACTAGAAAAAAATTTATAGAAAATGTAATAAAATTTGTAGATCAATACCATCTTGATGGTGTGGAGATTGATTGGGAATATCCAGATTTAGGTAAATCCTCTCTAAAGTATGAAAAACTAATAGTAGAATTAAGTAAAGAGCTAAAAGAAAAAGGAAAATATTTAACTGCAGCCCTTAATGGTGCATGGTCTGAAACGGAAGGACCGGCTGTATCAAAAGCTGTAACTGGTAAATGTTTAAAAGAATTTGACTGGATCAATGTAATGGCTTATGATGCTAATGATAAGCAACACAGTCCATTTTGGTTTGCCAATACTTCCATAAGTTATTGGATAAATAGAGGAGTACCAAAAGAAAAAATAGTAATAGGCGTTCCTTTTTATGCAAGACCTAGCTGGAAACAATATAGAGATTTAATAGCAGAAAACAGAGAAAATGCCTATCAAGATTTTGCAAAAGGAGATCCTCTAGATTCTTATTATAATGGAATAAATACAATAAAAGAAAAAACAAGAATTGCTCTTAAAAATGCATCAGGTGTTATGATTTTTGATATTAATGAGGATACTACGGATGATTTAAGTCTTTTAAAAGCTATAAACGATACGATAGATGAAGTAGATGTGATGTCTTTAGATGCGTTTAACAACAAAATATATTGTGTTGTTGACGGGCATGAATTGACATTTGAAAAAGAAGAAAATATGGGAATGCCTTTTATAGATGAAAATAACAGAACATTGATTCCTGTAAGAAAACCGTTTGAAATAATAGGTGCAAAAGTTTATTTTGATGAAAAGAATAATATAGTAATTGCTAAAAAAGATGATATAACTCTTGAAATACCCATAAATAAAGACTATATTAAAATAAATGATGAAATAGTAAAAATGGATACAAAAGCTTTTGTAAAAGATGGAAGAACTTATATGCCTTTAAGATATGTATTTGAAGGGTTTAATTACAATATTGAGTGGCATAAAGAAAGCAAAACTGTGATAATCAACAAATAAAAAGGTCGGTTTAACCTTCAAGTGTAGATTTTCTACCCTAGGAGGTTTTTCTATATTATGGGGGTAGTTAGTAGGTGTGCTGTTTTTGCACAGTCTGATACTTAATGATATTTTAATTTTATGTTATAATTTAAATGATTTATAATTTGGGGGTTATAGTATGAATGAACGCGTTTCCATGCCAAGATATGTAAAAATAGCAATAGACGTAGCAATACGTATTCATAAAGGGAATATAAAGGAACGAGAAAAATTAAGAGGAAGATCAATCCTTGCTTCAGAATATAATGTTTCTCCAGAGACGATAAGAAAAGCTATGAAACTTCTTGAAGATAAAGACGTTGTTGAGGTAAATAAGGGAAGTGGCGTTATGGTAAAATCGAAACAAAAAGCTTATGAAGTTATTGAAAGTTTTAAAGAGAGTGAAAGTATAAGCTCTTTAAGAAAAAGACAAAAACAATTGTTTGAAGAAAAAAGAACCATAGAAAAAGAGATTCAAGAAATTACTGAAAAGATTATAGATTTATGTAAATTTAAAAGAGGCGAATTAGTAGAACCTATTGAAATAGAAGTTAAGGTAGGATCTCATGTAATAGGAAAAACCGTAGGAGAATGTGAAATTTGGCATAATACAGGTGCAACTATAATAGGCGTAGTAAGAAAGGGCAGAATCATTCTTTCTCCAGGTCCTTATTTAGAGTTTCAAGAAGAAGATAAATTGTTAATCGCAGGTGATTTAGGAGTAGTAGATAGAATAAATAATTTTTTATAAATAAAGAAAAGTGACTGATTCGTTTTAGAATTAGTCATTTTTCTTTATGTAGTATGAATAAAATGCTATTTCTTAAAGTATTTTTGTGGATTTGACAAATAACGAGTTTTGATTTATACTAAAACTTATAAGAAACAACTTTGACAAAAAACAAGAGTTGTTTCTTTTTAAATTACATAAATAATTCAAACGTAATTTGAAAAGAATAATAGTATGTTTATACTATGAGCAGTAGTAGATAATGAATTAAAAAAAGTTTTACAAGAGAGGGGTATGAAATTGATTAGATTTGAAGAAGTAAAAAAATCTTTTAAAGAAACAGTAGTACTTGAAAATTTAAATTTTCAAGTAAAAAAGGGAGAATTTGTTGTATTAATCGGAGAAAGTGGATGCGGGAAAACGACCACAATGAAGATGATCAATAAGTTAATTAACCCTACAGAAGGGAAAATTTATATAGACGGTAAGGATATTTCAAAAATCAATCCAATAGATCTTCGTAGAAATATTGGGTACGTAATACAACGGGTTGGACTATTTCCTCATATGACTGTAGGAGAGAATATAGAGTTGGTTCCTTTACTAAAGCATTGGTCTATAGATGAAAGAAATAAAAGAGCAAAGGAATTGCTAGATTTAGTAGGACTTCCTTCTAGTGAATATTATGAGAGATATCCACATGAATTAAGTGGAGGACAACAACAAAGAATTGGAATTGCTAGAGCCCTTGCTGTTAATCCAGATATTATTTTAATGGACGAACCCTTTTCTGCATTAGACCCAATTACAAGAGAACAATTACAAGATGAAATGTCTAGATTACAAGAAGAATTGGGAAAGACTATCGTATTGGTTTCTCATGATATGGACGAGGCAATAAAGTTAGCAGATAAAATTGCAGTAATGCGTGACGGTAAAATTATTCAGTATGATTCCCCAGAAGAAATTTTAATGAATCCAGTCAATGAATTCGTGGAAAATTTTGTTGGAAAAGATCGTCTATGGCGTCAGCCAGAGTTATTATTAGCGAAAGATATTATGATCAAAGATTATCCAAAGGTTTTCTTAAGTAGAACGCCTGCACAAGCTATTGAAAGGATGAAAGATAAAAAATCAGAATTTCTTATTGTTATAAATAAACAAAACAATTATGAAGGATATGTTACAAGCAAAGAATTAAAAGATAAACACGCTAAAATAAAAATGCAAGATATAAAAAATAAAAGTATCGAGCCAGTTCATGAAGATTTAAATATGGTTGAAGTTATTGATATTATTAAGAACAAACATGTTAAATTTCTTCCTGTAGTAGATAGCGAAAATGTAGTGAAAGGTGTAATTACAAAAAGTAGTTTATTAAATATTATATCGGATTTAATTGTTACAGATTAATGAAAGGGGTTGTTATGAATCGATGTTAGATTATATGTTAAGTAATATGGGACTCGTTATAGAAAAATTGATTGAGCATATGCAAATCACGTTAACTGCGGTATTCGTTGCCGTTATTGTAGGAATACCTCTGGGCGTTATTGTGTCCAGGAATGAAAAAGCAGGAAAGGTTATTTTAGGAATAGCAAATATATTCCAAACAATTCCTAGTCTGGCTTTGTTTGGGTTTATTATACCGTTACCAATAATAGGTGGAATTGGTTATAAACCTGCTGTGATTGTATTATTTTTGTACGCACTTCTTCCTATAATAAAAAATACATATATAGGGATTAAAAGTGTTGATGAAGCAGTTGTTGAATCAGCAAAAGGGATGGGAATGACTTCTAAGCAAATTTTATTTATGGTAACACTTCCCTTATCCTTTCCTATCATAATGGGTGGTATTAGAGTTGCTACGGTTATTAATATAGGAACTGCAACGATAGCTGCACTAATAGGTGCTGGAGGACTTGGAGATTTTATTTTTAGAGGCATATCTATGAGTGATACGGGGATTATTTTAGCAGGGGCTATACCAACTACAATTTTAGCTTTGTTTGTAGATTTTATATTAGGATTAGTAGAAAACAGACTGTCTATTAGTGCAATAGGTCGTATGATTACAAATAAAAAAATATTGAAAAGAGCGATCATTGCTGCAATTGTAATTGTAGTGGGAATAGGGGGAATAGCGTATATTCAATCATTTAAAGTTGATAAAACTATTACCATTGGAACTAAAAATTATACAGAATCTCGCCTAATGGGAGAATTATTGGGTGCATATATTGAGGATAATACGAATTTAAAAACGAAGGTAGTTGAATTAGGAGGAACTCTTCCTGCTTTCAAAGCCGTTCAATCAAAAGATATTGATATGTATGTAGAATATACAGGAACTGGATATGTGACTCTACTTAAAAAGAAAGGTAAGGTACCTTCTTCACAAGAAGTCTATGAGACGGTGAAAAAAGAGTTTAATGAAAAATTTGGATTAAGTTGGTTAAATCCTTTAGGATTTAATAATACGTATACGTTAGCAGTAAAAAAAGAAATTGCAGAGAAATACAATTTAAAAACTTTTTCAGATTTAGTAGATTATTCAAGTCAATTTACGCTAGGTGCAACAGCAGAAATTTTAGAACGCCCAGATGGATTTCCAGGGTTAAAAGAATTGTATGGTTTTAACTTTAAAGATATTAAAGCATTAGATCCAGGTCTTCGTTATAATGCTATTGATGGTAATCAAGTTCAAGTAATAGATGCTTTTTCAACAGATGGTAAAATACAAGAATTAGAACTTGTTATATTAAAAGATGACAAAAATTATTTTCCTCCGTATTATGCAGTACCGTTAGTAAATAATAAAACTTTAGAAGAAAATACAGAAATAAAACCATTATTGGAAAAATTGGAAAATATTTTGGATGATGAACATATGCAAAAGTTAAATTATAGAGCAGATGTAAAAAAAGAAGACTTGGCTTCAATAGCCAAAGATTTCTTAAAAAGCAAAAATTTAATAAAGTAAACTAAAAGTAATCAGGTAATTACCTGATTACTTTTAATTTACTTTATATTTTAAAATACGTATCAAAGATATTCTATTATAAGAGTAGTTAGTAAATACTATATTATAAAATAGTATCAAATTGATTACAAATATAGTTTTATGATTATCTTATAAAATATAAAATGATATAATTAATTATAAAAATATACGATTTGTCATAGGAGTGAAAATATGAAACACAAAATATTAATTATAGAAGATGATAAAAGCATTAGATCTGTGTT
Organism: Lutibacter sp. B2; assembly: GCA_015686845.1. Taxonomy (GTDB): domain Bacteria; phylum Bacillota; class Clostridia; order Peptostreptococcales; family Thermotaleaceae; genus JADPRS01. The sequence continues at coordinate 4,086 of JADPRS010000001.1, read as the reverse complement.
GAAAGTAGCTTTTCAATGTAGTGGATATACTACAATAGAGGCTGAAACAGGAGAAGAGGGAATAGAAAAAGTAAGAGAAGAAAATCCACATATAGTACTTTTAGATGTTATGCTTCCAGGTATAGATGGATTTCAAGTATGTAAAGTTTTGAGAGATGAAATTTCAAATATAGGCATTATCATGCTTACTGCAAAGGGGCAAGACTTAGATAAGATTACAGGTTTGGAGAAGGGGGCTGATGATTATATGATTAAGCCTTTTAATCCAACTGAATTAATTTTGAGAGTGAAAGCCTTGCTAAGAAGAATATATGATAAAGAAGAAACAAATGAAAAAAAATTAGAAAGTGATCCTTTTAAAATTGATATATATTCAAAAAAGGTTTATAAAAATGAGGAATTATTAGAGTTAACGCCAAAAGAATATTTACTTATGAAGATATTTATGGAAAATCCAGAAAAAGCATTTAGCAGAGAAGAACTTTTGAAATCAATATGGGGTTGGGAATTCTTTGGAGAATCTAAAAATGTAGATGTTCATATAAGAAGGCTAAGGACAAAAATAGAAGATCGTTCTTCAAATCCAAAATATATTGAAACTGTTTGGGGAACAGGATATAGGTGGAAAAATATAGATGACATGGATGAATAATAATAAAAGTAAGAAAAAAGTTAGTATTAAGAAAAGATTGGTTAGCCATTTTATGTTGGTCGTTCTTATAAGTGTGCTTATTTTTGAGATCTTATTAATTGGATTTATAAAACAATATTATTATAGTAATGTTGAAGAAATTTTGACGAATCAAATAAAAATAGCATCTGATTTTTATGAAAGATATTTTTCAAATACTTCCTTAGAGGAGAATGTGTTAGATAATGTAGATGTGTTTTGGAAACAAACCAATGCACAGGTTCAAATTGTTGATGAATCAGGAAAAATTCTTATGGATTCAATTGGCGTATCGCATGATGAAAATATACAAACGCAGGATTTTAAAGATGCATTGACTGGTAAAAAAGGGAAGTTAGTAGAAAGGGTAAAATATGATGATGTAAATACAATGGCAATATCTTATCCCCTAAGAAATGAAGGTGAAATCATAGGGGTGTTACGATTTATTACTTCTTTAAGAGCTGTAAATTCAGTGATTAGAAATATTTCTCTTATATTTATAAGTATTGGAATTTTAGTGATTTGCATTGCAGCTATGGTAAGTATATTTTTATCTAATTCCATTATTGGGCCAATAAAAGAATTAACCCATGTTGCAGAGGAAATGGCAGATGGAAATTTGAAAATAAGAAGTAAAAAGATTTTTAACGATGAGATTGGAAAGTTATCAGATACGCTAAATTACATGGCCGATGAGATTTTAAAAAAAGACCAACTTAAGAATGATTTTATATCTTCTGTATCACATGAAATTAGAACGCCACTTACTTCAATTAAAGGATGGGCAGTGCTTTTAAGTACGGGCGTAGTGAAAGAGAAAGAAATGATTACGGAGGGACTTGAAATTATTGAAAAGGAAACTGAAAGATTAACGAGTATGGTAGAAGAACTTTTAGATTTTTCAAAATTTGTATCTGGTAAAATTAAATTGAATAAAGAAGAAATAAATATTATAGAAATAATAAAATATATACAAAATCATATGAGTTCTCGTGCATATGGAGAGAATATTGAATTTGTTGTTACCTATGAAGAAAATTTACCAATTATACATATTGATACAAATAGAATGAAGCAGGTTCTTATAAATGTATTAGATAATGCATTTAAATTCACCTCTGAAAATGGAAAAGTTATTTTTAATACAAAGAAAGAAGAAAATTATATAATTATGTCCATTGAAGACAATGGATGTGGTGTAAGTGAAGAAGAGTTGCCTAGATTGACTGAAAAATTTTATAAGGGAAAAAATAGTAAATCTCAAAATGGCATAGGACTTTCCATATGTGATGAGATTGTAACTATGCATAATGGGGTGCTAAAGATAGAAAGTATGCTAAATGTAGGAACGAAAGTATATATAAAAATACCAATAAAATAGTACATATGGAGAATGAAAAATGAAAAATAAAATAGTGATTTGGATTGTAATTCTTTTTGTGAATTTGAATATGATTGGGTGTACGAATGTGAAAACGAATATGATAGAAAATATCATTCCTCCTAATAATGATGTTATATCAATAGAAGGAAAATGGGAAATTAAAGATTATAAAGTATGGAATGAAGAAGTGAATTCACAGGAAATGAAAAAAAATATAGGGCAAAGGGCTATATTTGATAATCATTGGGCAGTTATAGGTGATGAGATTTGCAAAGAACCAAAATATAAAATAAAAAAAATTGATGCTTATAAATATTTTTTATATACTTATAAGATGAATCCAATAAAATTAGGAATTCGTGAAGATGATATAGAAGTTGTATCCATTACATCTAATGAAAAATTGTTTTATGAAATAATAAGAGTTTCTCAAAATCAATTAATCGTATTTATAAAAGATACATTTTATTATTTATATAAGACGGGGAATGAAATAGAGGGTAAGAATGAACAAGAGTTTATAGATCAAGTTATAGTAGAGGATGAAAAAGTAAAAAAAGAAGATTCTTTACTTCGTTCAGGCGTATTGATTGGGTTAAGAAGTGATATTGAAAATAGAAATGTAGATGAAATGTTTAGCTATAGAACAATATGGATTTCATCAAAGAACAGACAGATTCATAAGGTTTTAAAGGCTTCTAATTTGATTGTACCGAGAAAAAGTGGATTTTGGATGATAGGAACAAAAAGAGAAAAGCAGGATGGGTTTATTCAAGATCAATTGTTTGCCAAGTCTATGAAACAAGATTTAATACAGGAAACAGAAAATCAAGAAAAGACATACGGTAAACTAAATTATCGTAATAAAATTTTATTTGCTGGAAATGATTATATAGGCGTAGAGTATAGTGAAAATAATCAAGAAACAATAAAGTCTTTAGAAAAATTAAGAGTAGTTCCCATTGATAATATAAAGGATGATAGGGGCGTTAAAATATCTGATATATATGGAAAAGAAGCGAAGGCAGCATTCATTTCATCAGCAAAAGCAAAGATGCGAAACATAGGAGAACATGAGTATGATAAATTAGAAAAAGTTACTAGAGAAGAGAGCTTTTCAATGGTTCGGAGAACTGGACATTGGATGGTTAAAGGAAGGTTAAACTATAAAAAACCTCAAATAAGAGGAGATTATGTAGATTTTGATATAAATATTTTTCCAGCAGGACAAATTATACATTATGATAAATTATATATATCTTGGAATGATGTAAAAAGTAAGGTGCCAGAAGCATTAGATGCATTTACTTCTCCAAATAAAGAGCTAGTAGTTATAGTAAGTCATGATCAAATTTATGTATATACCATAAAAGATTTTAAGTTATCCAATAAGCCAATTCAAATGATACCTATAAAAAAGGGAGAAACTGTTGTAATGGCAGAATGGGCAACTTCTAGTTATGTGAAAAAATGGACTGAAATTTTGACGGATATGTCTACGCAAGTGTATTAAGGATTACTAAGCGATGTCAAACATAGGACATCGCTATTTTTGTAAATGCTAATGTAAGTTCATAGTTGAAATTTTTTCTATAAAAAAATTTCTTATGGGATCAAAATCCTTTTTATCCTCATCTATAGCTCTTCCTCTGCGATCTGCTTCTGATAATAGGAGCAATTCATGAAAACCACCAACTTGATGAAGTCTTTTTTCTAATTTGTGAAAAGTCTTTTCAGTAATAGTATCTTTTGATCGATAGAAAAGAAATGGTTGCATGTGCTCTTTAACTAATGTTGAAACGTTTTGTATTAGTTGTGTATCATTTGTTAGTCTACTAAGAAATGAAATTGTAGGCTCAACTCCTCGTTTTTCATGATTGTAGGATATGATTTTATTGGGAAGTTCTTTCGTTACCAAGGGTTTTCCTAAATCATGACACAAAGCAGAAAGAATAAAAATTAATGGGTGTTTAATATGTTATATTAAGGTGGAAGAATAATATAAAAAAATAATGGGAGGGGGAAAAAG
>JADPRS010000026.1 GCA_015686845.1 Lutibacter sp. B2 | reverse complement strand
TATTGCGCTTTCGCGCTGGCTTAATTCTTACACTGTTTAATTTTCAAAGTTCAAAGTCTGTCGTTTTTAGCGACTCCTTTATATTAACATCTTTTGTTATGCTTGTCAACCATTTTCAAAATTTCTTTTTTATGATTGTTGTTTGCTGAATAATTACTTTGTCTTTGCGACAACGTAGACTATCTTATCATCTTTTATTTTATAAGTCAACCCTTTTTTACCTTCCCTTTATTTCAAGATATTAATGAATAAATCACACTTCATCTATACATAATATAATCATTCACTTAATTTTTATATTTGAAAGGATATAATTCATATGATTGTTATTGTAATTAGAACGTTTATATTGTATTTCCTTGTTTTCATTACGATGCGTTTAATGGGTAAATCTGAATTATCAGAAATGCAACCCTTTGAATTAGTTATTACTCTTATGATCGCTGAGTTAGCATGTATTCCTATGGAGGATTTAGATTTCCCTTTAATACATGGTATATTAGCTATCGTTTCCTTATTATTTATTCAAGTGTCTCTAGCCTTTTTAACATTAAAATCATCTATATTTAGAAGAGTTGTTTGTGGCAAACCTACCGTTCTTATCGAAAGAGGTGTAATACAAATAAAAGCACTCAAACAATTAAGAATTAATATAAATGATTTACTTCAACAAATTAGATTAAAGGATTGTCCCAATATAGAAGATATTGATTTCGCTATCATGGAAACGAATGGTGATTTAAGCATTATTAAAAAATCTAAAAAGAACGTTGTTACTCTAGATGACTTGAATATTACATCCACTTATAAAGGATTACCAATCACATTAATTATTGATGGTTATATTAATAAAACGAATCTTTCTTATGCAAAAATTACAGATTCATGGCTTATATCTCAATTAAAAGTTAAAGGAATTACAGATTATAAGAACGTATTACTTTGCTCTATTACACAAGACCAAAAACTATTTATACAAACCAAAGATGAACGTATTATACCCTAGTTTTGTATTTACCCTTTAATATAGGGTATTACTGTCAACAATGGCTAAAATTAAAATTAGGATGTGATTTTTTGAAAGTTATAATAATATCAACCTTATCTTTTCTCATTATGCTTTCAGGATGCTTTTATATATATCAAGATATTGAATATATTGTAGCTGATAGTACTCAAGCACTTGAAAATTTAACAGAAAAAGTTCAAACAAAACAATGGCCTAGTGCACTTAAACAACTAGAAAAATTACATAAAGATTGGAAATCACACATAAAAATATGTACATTTTTTGCAGATCAAAATCAACTTTATGATATAGAATTTAGCATCATTCGTATTCAACATTATATTAAAAACAAAAATATTTCTATGTCCATTCAAGAAATACATATTTTAATGAAAATAATAAATATATTGCAAGAACAGCAAAAACCTTCTATCCAAAACATATTTTAATTTTCTATTTTAAAAAAATACCACAGTTTTTATTAAACTGTGGCATTTTTATTATTTTAATAGTTCATCAAGTTTTTCCTTGTCAAAACCTTTAAGTGTCTCATCTCCTACTATTATAACTGGTACGCTCATGAAACCTTTCTTCATTAATTCTTTTCTCGCTATCATATCTTTAGAAACATTTTTTTCTGTATACTCTACATTTAAAGACTTAAGATAGTCTTTTGCATCCGTACAATACATGCATGAATCACTTGAATATACTACTACATTTTTACTCATCATTTATTCCTCCTCATACTGTTTCCTATTCATTTAACTTCTTATCTTGAACGTCTTTAATAAGTCCTGTAGCATGCCCCATAGGACATACTTGACACCAACTTCTTGGTTTAAAAACTATACCCATAATAACGCCCAATGCCAATGATGCTGTCATCAATCTAAATACCCCAAACCCTATTGCTCTAAACACATTTTCTGCATGAAATCCATGATACAAAGATATTGTAAACATAGTCATCATCAATGCCAGTAATCCATTTTTCACAGTTTTTGTTTTCAATGACTTTGGTAAATTATTATCCATACTAATATCCTTTAAAAATTTACCTAACAGTGATCCTCTCGGACAATATTTCGAACAATGGATTTTTCCTCTTCCTCGTACTGCATGATAAATAGGTGCACCCATACATATAAAACCTAACCATCCAAAGCGAATATCTACAATAGATAGTATAATAAATAATACCATAAAAATCCATGCCCATTTTTGATGAGATTTTTTAGCTACCATATTGCCCTCCATTTCAGATTAGCAGCCAGACCCTCCCGTTCCAGTCTGAATACTAAATCCTTTTCTAAACCAACTATCTGAATAATCAATTTGAAAACTTTTAAATTGGTCTAATAAATCTTTTTCAACTACGATTTTTAGTCCATTCGTTTCTTCATAATAATCTTTTTCTTTATCTTCTTGCTCTTCCAGAGCAACCCCAAATGTAGGGCCACCTCATCCCATTCCTTTAATAAATATTCTTAAAAAAGTATCTTCTCTTTTTTTGTTTTTATCTTCTAATTGCTCATTTATCATAGCTTTTGCTTTTTCTGATATGACTATCTTCATATTTGAAACCTCCCTACCCCTCTCAGAGGGGGTATCTTTAATTTTATTTTAAATCATTTTTGATCTATTGTCAATGTTTTTGTATCTTTATATATAATTCCCCCAAATATCTAACTTAATTCAGTCACCATTTTAACATCGATTATTGATTATAAAAAAGTTTCTGCTTTTGCAGAAACTTTATCTATTTAAAATTTGCATTATATCTTTCGCTTTATCTAGTGCTTTTCTCACTTGCACTCCTTTATCCACTTTAAGTGTTTCTAAAATTTCTGTTATATTCTCAACATCTTCAATCATATTTCTTTTTGTGTTCTTTTTATCTTTTAATCTTCCAATTTTTTCGTTAACCTTTAATACTTTATCAATTTTATCTTTTTCATTTGTATGAACATAAGGTTTAATAACCTCTAATAGTTCTATGGGCTTTTTATTGTTTTCATTAGCTAATTTTCTACCATCAGATTCTAACTCTTTTTGATTCTGTAAATACTTGCTAATTTGTTGGAACATATCTATCATATTTTCACTTTCAGCAATAAATCCTTTTAATTTGTCTCCTAAGTACTCATTTTTAAAAACAAATGATTTATTTTCGGCCTTTGTCAACATCATCAAAAACGCTATCGGCAATAATATATCTTTATTAGATAAACTTGAAATTATATTTTCATAAAAATTTTGCTCTTTTTTTTCTAAATCCTTAACATTTGAGACTTCTACTTCTTCATCTAATACCCCATTTTCATGATCCTCTAACATTCATGATACCTCCCTCCAAATACTTTTATAGCATTACTATATCTTATGCAATAGATATGTTACTTGTGTATTATTTAATAAAAATAAAAAAAACTATGATATTTCTCCTAAAAGAAATTATCATAGTTTCCACTTACTTTTCTAAAGATCTATATTTACTTATAATAAGCTCAGCCATTTTCACTCCATCTACTGCTGCAGATACAATCCCTCCTGCATACCCACTGCCTTCTCCAATAGGATATAAACCTTCTATATTTGTACTTTCTAATGTATCAAAATTCCTCTCGATTCTGATAGGTGCTGAACTTCTAGTTTCCACACCTGTCATAACAGCATCCCCTAAGGCAAAACCTTTTAACCTTTTATTCATCTCTACTATAGCTTCTTTTAAACCTTCTGATACAAATGTGGGTAGACACTGACCTAAGTCTGTCCAAGTTACACCTGGTTGATATGATGGTTTTACTTCTCCATCTTTATCAGAACTACGATTAGCAAGAAAATCTTCTACCAATTGGGCAGGTGCATTATAATTTTTACCCCCTACTTCAAATGCTGCTCTTTCCCATTTCCTTTGAAACTCTACCCCTGCTAATGGATGATCACTTTCAAAATCACTTGTATTTACTTGAACAAGCATTGCACTATTAGCATTTTCCTTATCTCTGTTGTATTCACTCATTCCATTCGTTACTACCATATTTTCCTCAGAAGCTGCTGCAACTACACTCCCTCCTGGACACATACAAAATGTATAAACTGCTCGTTTATTTATAGTCGTATATGTTAATCTATAATCTGCTGCTCCTAATCTTGGATGATTGGCAAATTTTTTATATTGTGATTCATTAATCAATTGTTGAGGATGTTCTATTCTAACCCCTATAGAAAAAGGCTTTTGAGTAATCTTCACCCCAATATTATTAAGCATATGATAGGTATCTCTTGCACTATGACCTATTGCCAAAATCACATCAGAAGCTTTTATTTTTTCACTATTATTAATTTCTACTTCTTTTACTATATTATTTTCTACTATTATATTCGTTACTTTACTATTAAATAAAACCTCTCCACCATGGTATTCTATGATTTTTCTCATATTTTTAACTACACTTTTTAATATATCCGTTCCAATATGAGGCTTCTGTGAATATAATATTTCTTTAGGTGCTCCAGCCTCTACAAATTCCTCTAACACTTTTCTACACCGCTTATCTTTGATTCTAGTCGTTAATTTCCCATCTGAGAAAGTTCCTGCTCCACCTTCTCCAAATTGTACATTTGACTCTTTATTTAACTTTCTTTCATTCCAAAACTGATCTATGGATTTGGTCCTATTATCTACATCTTCTCCTCTTTCAAGTATAATTGGATTATATCCTCTTTTTGCTAATAAAAGTCCTGCAAACATTCCAGCTGGTCCACTACCAATTATAACTGGTCTATCTTTCAATGTTTTTTCTCCTGATGGTACATCTATATAGGCTAACTGGGGAGATTTGCTAATTCCTTTTACTTTCTTCAATATTTTTTCTTCATTTTTAACGTTCACATCTACAATATATACAAAAAATATTTGGCTTTTATTTCTTGCGTCAATAGATTCTCTAAACACGCTATAACTTATAATTTCATCAAAAGGTATCCCAAGTTTTTTTGTAATTTTTTTTCTAATAACATTAATATCATCATCTAAAGATAGTTTAATTTCATTTATTCGAATCATTTTTTACTTCCTTTCTTAAAGTTCCTATAATACTATATTTTCAACATATTATATCACATTTATTACTGTAAATATAAAAAGCTGTATCTTTCGATACAGCCTTTATTTTTTATTAAAATATTGAACGGTAAAATACAATTCCAATAGCTACTGGTGCTACCCATTTAATTAAAAAACACCAAACTTTAGCTAACGCAAATTTAACTTTTCCATTACTAGTCGCTTCTTTTATAGCATTATCTGTTCCCCATACCCATCCAATGGTTATACACGACATAAGTCCACCAAGTGGAAGGAACACATTGCTTGTAATGAAATCATATAAGTCAAAGAAATTTTTTCCAAATATTTTAATATCTGCCCATGGTCCAAATGATAATGATGTAGGAACACCTATTAAAAATATAGCTAATGCTAATACCATAGTGGTTTTTTTACGACTCCATTTCCATTCATCTACTACATAAGATACACAAACTTCAAGCAGTGAAATAGAAGATGTCAATGCTGCTAATAGTACTAATACGAAGAACAATAATGCAAACAATGATCCAAATGGCATCTTCGCAAATACTGCTGGCAATGTTACAAACATAAGCCCTGGTCCTGCACTTGGCTCAAATCCTAGTGCAAATACTGCTGGTAAAATTGCAAATCCCGCAAGTAGTGCAACAGCTGTATCCACCACTGGAATAAACACTGCACTTTGTGGTATATTCTCATTTTTAGGTAAATAACTTCCATAGGTAATTATAATGCCCATTCCTAAACTTAAGGAGAAAAACACTTGACCTAGTGCATCTAGTACTAATCCTATACTCAATTTTGAAAAATCAGGTTTTAAGAAAAATTCTAATCCAGCACTAGCTCCCGGTAAAGTTACTGAACGAATAGCTAATGCTATAATCATTATAAATAGTGCAGGCATCATTATTTTACTTGCTTTTTCAATTCCATCTCCGATTCCTCCAAAAACAATCACTAACGTTATAATCATAAATACAGCATGATATAAAATAGGTTGAATTGGATTAGAAATCATTGTACCAAACATATTACCTAGGGTTTCTGTATCTGATATACTAATAGCTCCTGTAACTGATTTAATGATATAATTTATTACCCATCCACCGATAACACTATAATATGATAAAATTAAGAATGCAGTTAATACGCCCATTGCACCAACCCAAGTAAGCTTTTTACTTATTTTTCTATATGCTCCAAGGGCATTTAATTGTGTATATCTTCCTAATGTTAGTTCTCCAGCCATTAATGTAAATCCTATCGTAACTAGTATAGCAATGTACACAAATACGAATACTCCTCCACCATTTTTACCAGCCATATATGGAAATTTCCAAAGATTTCCTAATCCTACAGCAGATCCTGCAGCCGCAAGCAAAAATCCCGTTTTAGATCCCCACTGCTCCCTTTCAGTTGTTTTTTGTTTTGTCTCCATTTTTTTACCCCCTTTAATTTTATGAATATTTTGAATTCTCATCATTGTGTGAAGCTTAATCATAAAACATTCTATCTTTTCCATGGAATGTGCACCAAGCTAGAATGTAATAAAAAAAATCCTTCATCCCCATAAGTCTATAGACTTATAGGGGTGAAAGATTACTTCACGATACCACCCTATTTCACAGTTATTTAAAACTGCCTCATTATTCAAGTCGGAGAATTTTCTCGAACCCTAGCCATATATCGGTGGCTTCCGTCCTTACCTACTCAATATCATTTTTCGGTTTGGCAGCTCTGGAGTGATTATTCTATATGGCTTTAACACTAACTCTCACCAAACGTTAGCTCTCTGTAGTTAAAGGAATCATATTTTTCTCTCCGTCATCACTTTGATTAATATTAATTATTTTTTAATTTAATAGTATTATATATTCATTCCATTTATTTGTCAATAGTATTTTCTAAATTTTTTGAAAATTTTTAAAAATGTACATGTACAAGCCAATACTTTATTCCTTTATTGCTCCAACCTAAATCCCACGGTACCCTGTATCTATCTGTATTATGACAATTCACTAAGGAATACCCCTTTGAATCGGCTCCAGTTACCACAGAAATATGCGTAACTTTCCCCTTTTTTTCATATGCAACAAAATCTCCTGGTTTTAGCTTATAGGATGCTTTATATATGCTCTCATATGTACCATGAGCAATTACTGAAGCCCTTCCACTATAAATCATATAATCTTTAAAACCATGTGCATTAACCCATGCCTTAGTAGCCCCTCTACCATAATTCCATGTACTATTTTTACGGAATTTTCCTCCTTCATATAAAATCTGCGAAGCAAAATTTGCACAATCTCCTCCTAATGGATTATAGTTTCTATACTTTTTATTATATTTTCTATTATCAATACCTGCTGCCCCACAATACTCATCTGCATACTTTACTGCTTCTTTTATCCGTTCTCCCAAATTTGAAAAATCTCTTTTTTTCTGTGCTAAAATATATTCCTTTATTTTCTCCGTTTTTACATCCTCCATATGAAGTGAATCAGCAAATGGATCAGTATACCATTCTCTGGTAATTTTAATTCCTTCATCTGTTTCTTTTAAATATATAGAATGATAGGTTCCTATTCTAAAGGAATTTACATTTTCAGTTTCTTCCTCTTCCTCATATTCATATTTATATTCTGTTGAAACAACAAGATTTGCAACAAATCCATCTCCTTTTTCTTTAATCCATCTTATATCTACATCTGGTACAATGTCTATAAACCTAACCCCTTGTTTTTTTGACCACTTATGAAGATATTTCATTTTTTTTACTTCATGCTCATAAGCCCATCTTCCATACTTTATATCTTGATCATAAAAACTCTGTAGCGCCATTTCATCTTCTTTTAAAATTGCTTTATTTCTATCATTCAATAAATGATTTAATTCATGATCAATTTCCTTGGGTATAAACATCGTAGAAAGATCCATATGAGTATATGCATATATCTTTACTATAACTAACAATAAAATTCCAACAGCTAAAATTCTTTTTTTACTAAAGACCATTCTATTTCCTCCTAAAAAAACTTTCTTTCACATAAATATATGAAAGAAAGTTATAAGTTAGGATGACTTTTTAATATTTTTTTACTCAAATAATTCTATTCCAAGTGATTTATAAAAAATATAATCTATATCATGTGTATTACATAAATTATGATCCTTTCTAAACTTTATTACATACTTTTTCATTCCATCTCCATAAATTCCATCCACCCACAATGGATAATATCCTTTCTTTTTCATTTGTTTTTGTACTACATATACATCTGAACCAGTGTCTCCTGGTTTTAGTATTCTAAATCCATTTCCAAATCCACCAAAGGGACCTCCCCATATTTTAATGGGTGTACCTACCTTTACAAATTTATATATATTTTCCATATCTTTGTTTCTCATACGGATACACCCGTGAGACGAATTCAATCCTATTGAGTGTGGTTTATTTGTACCATGAATTCCATATTTACCCCAGGGTACATTTAGGCCCATCCATCTCGTTCCAAATCCTTTTCCCCATTGAGATTTTTCTACAACTTTCCAGTCTCCTATAGGCGAAGGGGTCTCCTCCTTACCGCTGGCAATACTGTATGTATGTACGATTTCATTTGTATCTAAATTTATTAATTCTAATGTTTTATCATTTATATCTATGAATATGAATAAATTTTGGTAGTCAGGGTTTTGTCTCATTTTACTTTCTTCCCAATTTATATATTCATTTTGATTATATGATAAAATCGGTATATTTAATTTTATTTTGTTTCCTGTATAGTCAAAAAATGTTCCCATATATAATAGTATCACTATGAAAAGTGTACATATACTAGTCCATAAGTGCCATTTCTTCAATACCCATACCCCCCTACTTATTTCATTATATGCGATATGAATATTTGTCTATTCCTTTTATATCTTCTATAGGTCATACTTTAGTATCATTAGCATTTACTTTCTCCTCAAATTGACATCCTGCTAGTATCATTCCTAAAATTACTAAAATCTCCTTTAAATATTTTTTATTCGTTATTAATACTACTCCTATTATTTGAATAATTTATATTTTATTGATACATTCTTTTTTTAATATATCAGATCATGCAAGATAACCCAAGAGTCAACCAAATCATTACCAGTATTCAATATAGTATTGGTTCATCTTTTCTTTTTATCTCTCTGTAAAACCAAGTTTTTCCCGTTACAATTTCATATATTGCCCAATATATCAATACACTACCTATCATAAATAAAATTCCCATTTCATTTCCTCCATAATAATATTTTCATTTGCTTTATTTAATAAATTCATTCAATAAAATAATACACATTAGAGTAACTCTAACGTCAACACTTTCAAATGATTTTTTCTAATACTGCCAATACATCTTTGTATTAAAAATATTTATTCAGTTTTCAATCTCCACAGTTGACATTGGAGTTACTCCAAGGTATATAATTGGCTATATAATTTTAAAAAAGGAGAAAACACATGAAAAATTTAGACTTAGGAAAAGAAAACATATCAAAATTGTTCGTACAATATGCAATACCTTCTGTAATAGGTCTTTTAGTTGTTTCATTATATTCCATTGTAGATGGCATATTTATTGGGAGAATCGTTGGCCCAGATGGACTTGCTGCAGTGAATATATGCATGCCTTTTATAAGCTTTACTTCAAGTATCGGTGTAATGATTGCTGTTGGAGGGGTAACCTTGACTACTATTAAAATGGGCGAGGGATCTATTCATGAAGCCAGTAAAAAATTTAGTTTTACGTTACTCTTATTAGCTATTTCTTCTATTATTATAACAATTTTCAGTTTAATATTTTTAGAAGAGCTAACAATTTTCTTAGGCGCTAATCAATCTATTTTCCATTATGTAAAGGATTACCTTGGCAGTATCCTGATATTTAGTATATTTTTTATGGGTGGCTATGCATTAGATCTATTTTTAAGAAGTGATGGAAAACCAAACTTATCCATGCTTTTTATCCTGATAGGAACCCTCTTGAATATATGCCTTGATTATCTGTTTATAGTTAAATGGAATCTATCAGTAAAAGGTGCAGCCTATGCTACAGGAATTAGTGAATTGGTGAGCTTTACACTACTTTTTTGCTATTTCCTATCTACAAAATCAAAACTCAAATTGGTTAAACCTCATTTTGATAAAAGTAGTTTTTTAAAAATATTATACAATGGTTCATCAGAGTTTTTATCAGAGATATCAATGGGGTTAGTCACTTTTGTATACAATTTAATAATGATGAAATATTTTGGTCCTATAGGCGTATCTGCAGTTGCTATTATCATGTATATAAGTACGATTGTATATATGGTTATCTATGGAATAGCTCAAGGCATTAGCCCAATTATTAGCTATAACTATGGAGCAAAAAAATATATAAGAATCTTCAAAATATTAAAATTAGCAATAAGTACATCCTTTGTTATAGGTATACTAAGCTTTATTCTCATGTTTTTTAATATTGATTCTATTGTTAGTATCTTTATCAAAGGAAATATAGAAGTAAGTAAAATTGCATCCTATGGAGGTAAATTTTTTTCTATTACTTTTCTCCTATGTGGTTTTAATATTATTTCATCCACCTATTTTACCGCTATTGGCAATGCTAAAGCTTCAGCTATTATTTCCTTAAGTCGTACAATCATATTTCAATTAATAACCGTAGTAGTATTTACGTATATATTTGGTTCAAAAGGTATGTGGATTTCTCAACCTTTTGCAGATTTATTAACTTTGATTTTATCCTTTGTCTTTATTAGACAATCTAAAAGACTACTAATAAATGCCAATAACTAACTATCATATGTATTCTTTAAATATATCACTTTATAAATATCTAAAATCCACCAGATTTCCTGGTGGATTTTCATCATCTGTATTGACCTTAAAGACACATCAAAGTATACAATAGGTTTATACATTATATTTAAAAAGATAATATCCTGCTATTAGGCTTTTGCCTTTGTATTTGTCACTTAGTAGATTATAAACTTCTGATGCTGTTTCAAAAGCTTTACTCGCTGAGTCTAACTAGCTTTTATCTTGTTCAATCTGTAGCATTGCTTGTTTTAATTCTATTTTAGGTAAGACTTCATTCTCATAAAATTGGCTTGTTCTATCAAATTGTTCCTTTGATTCTATAAAAACTTTATCACCAATATTCTTTTCATTAAGAGCACGTTCATAATTTAGCTTTGCATTTTTTAAGTTCTCATCAGGCAATATTCTCAAAGGAAAATACAATATATTCATAAAAGTCATCATTCTTTTTATCTTAATCATTTACAAAAAATTATTTTGGATACTTAATCAATACCAAATGCAGTTTTAGCACCTTCAACAATGCAACCCATCGCTGCTACACAATGGTTACCTTCACCAGCTATAACATTTGCATTTTTTGACTTTAGAAATGCTACTTCTTCATCTGTTAATTTACCAACAGCTTCATCTGCTTTTCCATAAACATAAGTAATCTTCGCTAGATCATATTTTTTAAGTTTCTCTGTATAGCGATTTTGGCCTAATCCACTAGCTAATTTAAACATGTTTTTTTGCTCAACATTTTTATTATCTATAAGCATAGGTTCTACACCATTTTTAAAATATCCATCTTTTCCTTCACTGAAACCTTTCCAAAAAGATTCATTCATGTCTAATCTTCCTACCATAATTAAATATTTATCTGCTACATCAATACCTTTTTCGGCTATTAGTTCTTGCGTCATAAATGCGCCAAAAGATATACCTAAAACATAAACTTTTTTGTTCTGATTTTTATAGTATTTAATGATTTTATAAAGGATTTCAATACTCTCTTTATCGTATTGAATAGCTTCTTCAAATGAAATTTCATCATTCATAAACTTACTAGGATTTATGGTTTGATATTGATGAACATTCACCATTAACAAACCTTCTGTATTGAAATTACTAACAATTTCTTTAAATTCATCTGTTTCAAGTTTCGTCATAGGACCGCCCTGCGTATTGATGATAACAGTATCACTATTTTCATTACCAAACATATCAGTAAGTTCTTTCACTTCTTCTAAAGTTGTTTTCGTATCAGATGCTACTTTAGTATCATTAGCATTTATTTTCTCCTCAAATTGACATCCTGCTAGTATCATTCCTACAATTAAAATTACTGAAATTGCCTTTAAATATTTTTTATTCGCCATTAATACTTCTCCTTTTTTATCTTAAGTCACGGGTTCTTCAGTCACCCCTCCATAGTTGCCTCGCATAGCTGTCCTGTCCCCTTTTCCACTTTCTTTTCAGCATACAAAGCGGCACCGAGAGCCCCAGCAATCTGCGGCATTTCAGGAAGGATAATCGAATGCCCTGTTTCCTTTTCCATGAATTTGACTACGGATTTATTGTTGGCGACACCACCGGTAAAGACAAGAATATCTTCGATACCGACGGTTTTTGCCATCACTGCAACCCGCTTTGCCGCAGCCCATTGAACCCCTGCGATAATATCCTCGCGACATCGTTTTTCTGCACGATACGATACAACCTCCGACTCAGCGAAAACCGTGCAGACGTTGCTTATAACGCACGGCTCCTTGCTGTTCAAGCCGATTTTGGCTGCTTCCTCCGTCGTCATATCCAGAGCACTCGCCATCACTTCTAGAAAGCGTCCGGTGCCGGCAGCGCATTTGTCGTTCATCTTGAACTCGACAACATTGGAATTGGTGTCCATACGAATCACCTTGCTGTCCTGGCCACCGATATCGATGACCGTTCTTGCTCCGGGAACCATCCATGCGGCTCCAGCGGCGTGACATATGATTTCCGACATTTCTTTATCGGCGAAGTCTGTGGCCCTTCGCCCGTATCCCGTGGCAACGATGTATTGCAGCTCCGCCATTTTTAACCCCGCGTTGCTCAGTGCTTGGTTAAGCACCGTCTCCGCGATACGGGCCACATCGTGCCCCGTCGGGACAACTGCCTGCCCCAAAATTTTGCTGTCATTCAATACAACCGCCTTTGCGGAAACAGCACCAACATCAACTCCAGCAACTGCCATAATCTGTCAACTCCTTTTTAAACTTGGATTATTATCATCGTTGCAACACCCGCTTTGCCGGCCCGCAACGACACTTCTAAAAAAGATACAGGTTTTACGCCACAAAACGGCAAAACCTGTATCAAAATGCCTATTTTTAAGATTTTTTACCGGCATGGTGGATGTGCAGCACATCCGCGAAGGTCTGCAGTCGTGTCCGCAACTGCTCAATTCCGTGGTAGCGGTGGTCGAGATAGTCGACTTCAATGACCGATACCGGTTCGTTCGGACCAAGTTCCTTGATAATCCCATCCTTTATCAGGTTGGTTGGTCCGCAGAGCGTACGGCAACCATAGTAGGCCCAAAGCAGAATCCCATCCAAATTCAGATCGGAATTGCGATATCCGTTAATAACGTTTTCTATCCTTCGTTTTGGATAGGTTGTCGCCGCCATCAGCATCCCCATTGCAGCCAGTTGAATGCCCGTAGCCTGTTCGAAAATAGCCGCCTGTTCCTCTCCAGCTGCAGCTGCGTAAGTATCTCCGTAGTCTTCTTTGACACAGATGTTGATACCGCTCGCCTCCAGCTCATAGGTGATTTCGGGCGTCGCAAACGGACAGCCACCTCCCGCTGCCGTCACGATCAACAGTCTCGGGGCCCCTTTCGGCGTAATTCCCTGGCCTTTTACAATTTTTTCCTGCATTTCCATCTTTAAGAGCTCAAAGACCGTGGAAATTGTTTCAACGTCGTCGAGTCCTTTGTTAAACATGACATACATATACAACATGCTAAACGAAGCTTCGCGCATGGGCTGGACTTCGGCTCTAGCTCGCATCTCTATGATTTCCCCTAATCCCATTACCAGCGTCATCCAATAAGTCAGGTTGGTCTTAACCATTTCATCGGTTAATTCAAACCCTAGCACTTCCGACACCTCCATACGCATTGCTTCCAGATTTTCCGCCAACAGCTGCATCTTATGAGATCTCATCGGGTCGTCGTCGAACATTTCGTCTACAGGAAGGTTGACGGCAAACACCTTCTCGCCGAACATGCGGCCCATCAACTCGTCGATTTTCGGAGCTTCGTCACAGAAAAAGCCCGGAGATACGGTAAAATCTGACGTTGGGATATATTTCAGCGACCTGAGGCCGGCTCTCAGCTTCGTGCATCCGCAGTGCGAGTCGCCGGCCGGAAGCCAACGAGCCTCCGCATACTCCTGAGAGGTATCCATTTTTTTGGAAAATACCACCCATAACGACTATAAAATAAAGCGCAGGCGGTCCCACAACCATATGAGGATTAACCTGTTTTGCGGCACCGATGATGGCATTTGCCTGAACCATAGGCATCTCGATCCAGACCTTAAACTTCCCTTCGTCATCAGCGAGTACCATGTCAACAACCGTTCTAACATACCCACCCATAACCATGCGCATTCCCTTGAGATCGCATTGATAATACTTTATCAATCGTTCCTTTCCGATTCGCATGTCTTCCTCGTTGATGCCTATTCGATCGAAGGCCTTCTTCAACCTCGGCATCTCCTTCTCAATATCATCGGGACCGTAGGCGCAAGTCTCCATAAAACTACGATAAACATCGCTCATATTAAAAGCCTCCTTTAAAGTTTGTAATAATCGTCTCGATAAACGTATCTATGCGGGTTTTCAGCTGATTATTGTCGGCGATATCATATTCCGATTCCACCTTGATAACCGGAATCGCAGGATCTGCATTACGGAGATACTCCGATAAAGTATACGAGTGAACATTGTATGAATCACACAACCGTAGCTGATACCATACCACCCCATCCACCTTGAACTCCTTAATCAGTTTTGACACAAACTCCAAATGTCTACCCGTCGTCCCTCGCGTAAACGCGCAGTTCGGGCGCTTCATCAGGTATTTTTCTACCAGTGCGTCCATGGGGTCGACACTGTCGTCGACATTTTCCCAGTAGTACATAATTCCTTCGGCGAAGTCTTCGACAACGACCGCCGCGCCACTTTCCTCGATGATATCCAGCACTTTGCCGTCTCCCATGGCGATGCAAGGGCCGACCATCAAAATTCGCGGTGTTTCGTTTTGTCCCACGTCCCGTTGACTGAATTCGCTAAGAGCTTCGTTCAACAGCTCAACAACATCCTCGGGTGCAAGAAGAAGTGAGGCATGATTCAAAAGGATAAACTCGGAGGCTTTCAGTGGAGGCGTCGGCTGCTTCCTCAACTCGCTGATCTGCTTCAGCAAATCCCTGATACGACGGTACAGGGCAATGGAGGCTTTCAACTTATCATCGTCGACCTTTTCACCGGTCAGGCTCTCAACACGTTCCTGCATCATCCCGAGTACGGTCTTGAAGTACGTCTTGGATCGCTCTCCGTCTGTGGGTGCGGGAACTCCCAGCTTAAATACGGGGATGTCCGAATGATATTCGAACAGCGATGCAGTCTGAATCAATTGCGTACAGGTAGTTGGAGCTACAAGCATATCAAACATTTTATAGTAGGGAATAGCGTGCTGCAGTTCGTAGTATCCGTACTGAGCCCTTGAAAAGGGGCACATGTATCTGTGCATTGCATGAGCCGAGGCATCGAGCGCGTCCGTAGTTCCCCCGCTGATGAGGGTGATCGGTTCCGCCCCCGCGGCATGAATAATTTCCAAGGGAGCGAAATCCCCAGCAAAGCAAGCGACAACCTTTTTGCCTGTAGATCTTAATCGCTGAAGCTCCAGAGACCGAGATTTCAGTTTTTCTCTTACCTTTTTCATAATTTTCATAACATCACTCCTTTTATGTTTTTAAATGTTGATTTAATATCTTTTGTTCTAGTATTTTATTTAGGCATATTATGTGTATTTTTATTTATACATTCACGATTTGAATTAACCTTCCCGTAAAATTCAAAATGATTCAACCTCTATTAATCATTTTCAGGATTTTCAGCATTTTCAGGATCATTTTTCTTAAACCAATTTAACGGATTAAGATATTTGGAAAATTTTCGAACTATCTCTTTTCCAAATATTGCAGTTCCACTCCAAAAAAATATTTCTGCCACAACAATTAAGGTTGGCACTAGCGTTAATCTAATAGCATTGCTTATAGGCATAAAAGGCAATATTGGTATTGCAATCCAACAAGCAACCGCCAATATAAACATCAATATCCCAATTTTCTTAATCATTCTATATCAAACTCCTCCCAATATTAGTAAGTATTCTTCTAAGCGATAGCGAGTCTTGTTCTTTTGATCGCAACGGTGATGTGTAGCAATCGCTTCTCCCGGGTAGTAAATCTTAATTTCCAAACCACTGGCTTTGAAACTAACCTGTTTGCCAGACCACTTAACTGACCTCGTAGTGTTTCAGGGGTAGCAGGGCTCTTTGTTTAACCGCCAGTAAATCCTTTTTCGTCACATAAACGATCATATATTCTCTGGGCGGTATGCTTCTGTTTTCTATTTAGACTTTTGGCATCCTCCTCCAACCATGATTTAATAAAGGCTACTACTTCGAGTGTAACAACACTAATAAGTTCACTCAATAAAACAATACACCTTAGAGTAACTCCAATGTCAATACTTTCAAATGATTTTTTTCAATAATTTAAATTGTAATTAGCTATATTGACCTTAGAGCCACACAAAGGTATACAATTGAACTATAAATTACATTTTAAAGGAGATTAACTATGCAAGTTACTTTAATAAAAGCTTCTGCTGACTCTGAATTCAAAAAATATAAAGCTAGTATGGGAGGTCCTCCCCAAAATATTTTTTCAGTTGCAGCTGCAACCCCACAAAATATTCAAGTTGAATTAATTGATGAAACGGTAGGGATGAAGGTTAAATACAATACAAAATCAAAAATAATAGCCATATTCATGTCCACTCCAGATGCTATAAGGGGATATGAAATTGCAGATAAATTTAGAAAGAAAGGTAAAATAGTTGTATTAGGTGGTCTTCATCCAACATTTTTATCCGATGAATCCCAATTACACGCTGATGCAATAATACTTGGAGAAGCTGAAGGTTGTTGGGAGCAAATTATTGAAGACGTAAAAAACAATGTTCTTAAAAAATGCTATCACCAAGAAAAACCATTTGATTTATCAAAGCTTAATCCTTATCCAACGAATATCGTAGATATGAACTTGTATGGAAATGTTTGGTCAGTTGTAGTTGGTAGAGGATGTAATCATGGCTGTAGATACTATGTTGTCAATCCATTTTTTAAGAGTTGTAGATTTAGACCCATTGAACATATCATTGCTGAAATCAAACAATGTGGAGCAAAGCTAGTTGAACTACATGCAGACAACCTAATAGCAGATCGAGATTATGCAATTCGTCTTTTTAAAGCAATGGAGCCTCTAAACATTCAGTGGATGGGCGAAGCAACGATAATGATTGCAGAGGATGACGAATTACTGGATTGGGCTGTTAGAAGTGGTTTAAAATATATGCTAATAGGTATCGAAACACCTTCTAAAGAAGCTCTAGAATCTGTTGGTAAAGGGTTTATAGATGTTGATAATGTTAAAAAATATGTTAAAAAACTTCAGTCTAAAAAGATCCAATTAGATGCAAGTTTCTTATTTGGCTTTGATGCACATGAAAAAGATATTTTTCAAAGGACTCTAGATTACGCAAAAGAAGTTGGAGTTGATGAATGTCATGGTGTTATAATGACTCCATTTCCAGGGACTCCACTATATAGACAAATGAAGCAAGAGGGTCGAATAAGTACTGAAGATTGGTCAAAATACGATTGTACTCACGCTGTGTATACGCCAATTCATATGACACCAAAGGAACTAGAGAAAGGTACTTGGTGGTTTGATGTAGAGTTTCACAAATGGCAAAAGAAAAATAAAAAAGGTGCAACTCTTAATCAACCCAATAATTTATCCCAAAGTAGTGCAAGTCTAGGTTCCGTGAGAAGTATGGGATTTACAAATTCATCTGCCTTTAAATGGAAAACATTGCTTGCTTTTGGATTCATTCTGACGAGTTTATTTATGAACTGGACTTGGGTTTGGTCTGTGTTTTTCTTATACTGGGTCATTGGAGATATTAAATCTGGCTATACTTTCATTGCTGAACCAATCAGTAGAGATGAAAATCCCATTTGGTACTGGCTGATTATTACTCTGTGGCTTGGATTAGCAATATATACAATATATGATATAGCTATAGATCTTTATGTAGATTGGTTTTACTTAAGTTAAAATAATAAACCTTGGGCTTATTCCAAGGCCAAGGTTTACTTTTTGTGCTTTATAGGTATCCATATTTCGCAAACATATTCATTTTTATAATCTTTATCACATAAGCTTATAATTGATCTCGCCACTGTATCCCCATCTATTAAGAATCCATTTTTATCTATCCACTCTATCATATTTAAATATTTACTGTAAACATGACTATACTCTCCTTTATAAGCAGAGAATACACAAGATCTGCTTGGAAAATATTCTACGCTACTGCTTTTGGATTCATATTCTGAAATCATTCCATATCGATAACTACCTTTATTATTGAGAAAAGTTTCTTTACTTATGATCATTGTAAATCTTGATACAGACGTCCATTCACTGTCAATTTCTTTATTTAACTCTACCATTTTATTATAATCAAAATCCTCTTCTTTACCATTCCATTCAACCGTTACAGCCCACATTGCAGGACATGTTTTGATTAAAATCCTATGCGTATCCTCATCTAAATTTGTAATTTGATGTTTTAAATTTTTCACATTTTCTTTTAGGACTTTTAGATATTCCATCTTGTTGTCTATATCTTTTTCTTGTATTTCCATTAAATTTATAAACTTTGATACATCTTTTGTATACAATATATCTTTCATATCCTTTAAAGGAATATTTAATTCTTTCAATAGAAGCATCATATATATATAATCAAATTGATCCACGCTATAATATCTATAATTATTGTTTTTATACTTTTCAGGTTCTAACAATCCTATTTTATCATAGTACCGAAGGGTATCTGTGGAGATATTAAAAATCTTTGCAACTTCACCTATCAGATAATGTTCTTTCATGAGTCTTCTCCTTTTATTTATTAAAATCACTTTCTATTTAACGCTTCTTATACTGTTTCAACAGTTAACTTTTCTGTATGGTTAATATTATCATAGTATTTTTTATGATTCAATATTTTAACTGCTCATCTTAAGAATACAAGACATTCCTTGAATAATGTAATTACTCACCCTCTTTGAGGAAAATAACAGTATCAGGTTTTAAAATATATAAATCACACAAAAAAGTACCTATAGTCTAAGCACTTTTTAAAGTGTCCATTCCATAGGTACCCCTATATATTAACAGCCTCTTTTTATACTAATTGGCTTGTTCTTTAAATTTTTGTTTTTTATACTCAACTGAAATATGCTGTTCCTCAGCCATCCATCCAGCAACTCTAGGTGCTAACCATACCATAGGTAATAAGATAAAAGATATAGGAACTGCCGTTACCACTATGACGGATTGTAATGCACCTACACTACCTTCTCCAATATATAGAAGGATCGCTGCCACAAATCCCATAATAAGTGCCCAGAATACGCGAAGACTTGGAGCAGGATTATCACTTCCTGTAATGGCCATTGAAATGGTGAAAGCCATTGAATCTCCAGTAGTGGCCACAAAAGCAACCGTTACAAAAAGGAAAGCTGCCGCCATAAATGTTCCGAATGGTAATTGCTGGGTAATAGCAATCATTGCTGCTGGCATGCCTGCACTATTTAAAGCCTCTGAAACGGAACCAGGATTTTGTAATTCATAAAAAATACCCGAACCACCGATAACAGTAAACCAAAAGTTAGTTACAATAGGTGCAATTACTGCTACTGCAAGAAATAATTCTCTAATTGTTCTACCTCTTGAAATACGACTTATAAAAATTGCCATCATTGGGCCATAGCCAATAAACCATCCCCAAAAGAAAATTGTCCAACCAGAAAGCCACGTTTTATCTCCACGATAAAGACTAATTTTCAGAAAATCTTGCACGTAGACACCCATGGTTCCTAAGAAAGAATCAACAACGAACCCACCAGAACCTAATACCAACATTGCGCCTACTAAAATTAATGTTAAAACAATATTAAATTGGCTCAAAATCTGAATACCTTTGTCTATTCCAGATGCAGCAGAAATAGCTGCAATAATTGCAAGACCAGCAATAATCAACACTTGCGTTAGATAGACATTAGGAATACCAAAAAGAGTTTCTAGTCCATAAGCAGCTTGGAGTCCTAAAAAACCAATAGGTCCAATGGTACCTGCCGCTGTGGCCACAACAGATGCTGCATCTACCATGGTTCCTAATATACTTTTTTTCATGATTTTTTCACCAAATATAGGATAAAGTAATGTACGAGGTTTAAGGGGCATACCTTTGTCATAATGTCCATACATTAAAACAACAGTACTTAGCGTTCCTAAAATAGCCCAAGCCAAGAATCCCCAATCCATAAACGATTGTGCTAATGCAGGGATAATAGCTTCCGTTGTTCCTGCACTCACGCCATTATACAATGGTGGAACAGACAGAAAGTGATACATAGGTTCAGCAGCTGCCCAAAAGACACCGCCACCCGCAAGTAACGTACACATAATAATAGAAATCCATTTAAAGGTACCCATCTCAGGTGTTTCACGATTACCAAGACGAATTCTTCCAAATTTAGACACAGTCATTCCAACTGCTACAAGAAAAGTTACAAGCATCAATACTTGCCAAAACGCACCGAAATATGTTACTGAAAAATTAAAAGCATAGTCTACAAGACCGCTAACAAGCTCTGGATTGATTAGTGATGAGAGTACGAATAGAATCAACAAACCACCACTAATCATTAAGACGGGTAAATCAATTTCATTTTTTAAATTCACAATTAGCCTCCTAAGATTTTACATTCCTCACAGTTGTGGAGAATGTCTGTTGTTATGCTATAGAAGCATACAGTCACTTACTATATCATAGAAACCTCAGTAAAACAATGTATCCACGAAAAGACATACCCTTTTTTTATCTATACTTCCTGCTGTTTCCAATGGGTTCTTCTTGCATATTTTTCTTCGAAAAACTTTATAATTATAAAAGATACTTGAAAGTAACTTATATTCATCTTCACGATTTGATAAATTTTCTACCTTCTATTTCTACATTATCTGATATAATGTTCTAGTTACAAACAATAACGTATTCAGATTGGAGATTGATTTATGCGATTGATTAATAAATATATCCACAAAAGTTTTACACAAATTATTGATCCTGTGATTTTTGAAAGAACGGCGGCTAGAGGGATTATATTAGATAATGAAGATATTTTAATGATATACACTAAACGATATAATGATTATAGCTTCCCTGGCGGTGGTGTTGATGATGGTGAAGATATAGAAGAAGGTTTAATCCGAGAACTTAAAGAAGAGACTGGAGCAAAAAACATAGAAATAGCAAGTGCCTTTGGCGACTATGAAGAATTTAGACCTACTCATTACGAGGGATATGATATAGTTCATATGCGCTCTCATTTTTTTGTATGTAGTGCTGAGAAAGAACTTGGCGTAGCCTCTCCTGAAGACTATGAAATCAGTAATGGTTCTGTTCCTGTTTGGGTTAACATCCATGCTGCAATAAAACATAATCAAGAAGTTATTGCAGCAAAAGAAGATTCTATGGGCCTCTCCATAGAAAGAGAAACCCTTGTTCTTGAACTTGTAGCAACGGAACTTTTGTAGGCCATCCAAATAAATGAAGTACATAAAATTTCCTATATATTAAAAAAAACTTCTAAAAAACCCGGTGTATAGAACTTGTGGGGCAAGTTCTGGGGCGTTGGATTTTTTAGAAGTTTTTAAACTTTTTTAAACTTTCCTATAAGAAATACTCTACTCCTGATCTAAAGATTTGCTGATCTTTATTTCCCGGGACATTTACTGCAATATTTTGTCCCATTCTCTCAGAGTGTGCCATTTTACCAAATACTCTGCCATCGGGGCTCGTAATACCTTCTATAGCCTCGATAGAACCATTTGGATTATGCTCTATATCATACGTAGGATTTCCATCAAAATCTACATATTGTGTAGCGATTTGGCCATTTTTAATCAATTCTTGAATCTTCTCTTTTGGTGCAATAAATCTACCTTCTCCATGAGATATTGCAATGGTATGGATATCTCCTACACTTAAATGGTTAAGCCATGGTGATTGATTACTTACCACCTTAGTTCTTACCAATCTAGACATATGTCTTCCTATTTTATTAAATGTAAGTGTAGGATCATCTTCTTTAATTTCTTTGATCTCTCCATATGGCAACAGTCCTAATTTAATAAGTGCTTGAAAACCATTACAAATTCCTAGAACTAGTCCATCTCTATTATTTAATAAATCCATTACAGCTTCTTTGATTTCTGGATTTCTAAATGCAGTAGCAATGAATTTTCCTGAACCATCTGGTTCATCTCCTGCACTGAATCCTCCTGGAAGCATAATCATCTGTGAATTTCTTATTTTTGCTGCCATTTCTTTTATAGATTCTTTAATATCTGAACCTGATAAATTTCTAAATACAACTGTATCTACGATTCCTCCTGCTTCTTCAAAGGTTTTCTTCGTTTCATATTCACAATTGGTTCCAGGGAATATTGGGACAAAAATTCTTGGTTTTGCAACTTTGATTTTTGAACTCTTTTTATTTTGTGATTTATAGCTAATCTCTTGTAGACTTCCTGATGTATCTGCTTTGGTTGGGAATATTTTTTCTAAAGGATTTTTCCATGCATCATACATTTCTTCTAAAGATAATTCTATATTTTCTATAATGATTTTCTCTTCTACAATTGTATTTCCAATTACTTTATAGTCTATATTCTCTAATAATTTTTCTAGTTCTTCGTCTTTGTCTATTTCTAAAATCATGGTTCCGTAATAAGGCTTGAATAATTCTTTATAGTCTTCCATATCATTAAATTTCATCCCTATTCTATTTCCAAATGACATCTTGCTTATGGCTGCTGCAATTCCTCCAACTTTGATAGAAGAAGCAGAAACTACTTTTCCCTCTTTAATAAGTCTACTTACTACTTCATAATTATTTTTTAAGTTTTCAAAATTAGGGATTCCATATTGATCTTTGTCTACATTGATCCAAACTACATGACTTTCATTTTTCTTAAATTCTGGAGATATTACGTTTCTTACATCTAGTGTATCTACTGCAAATGTAACTACTGTAGGAGGAACATGTAAATCTCCAAAGCTTCCAGACATACTATCTTTTCCGCCAATTCCTGGTATTCCTATATTTTTCTGTGCATAGTATGCACCTAATAATCCTGCAAATGGTTTTCCCCATTTCGTTGGGTTGTCTCCTAATTTTTCAAAGTACTCTTGAAGTGTAAGTCTAAGGTTTTTATACGCTCCTCCAGTTACGACTGCCTTTGTAACAGCCTCAACAACGCCGTATAATGCACCATGGAAAGGACTCCACTTAGAAAGTTTTGGATCATAGCCATAGGTCATAAGTGTTGCTGTATTGGTTTGTCCTTCCAGTACAGGAATCTTTGCTACCATTCCCTCCGTTGGCGTTTCTTGATATTTTCCTCCAAGAGGTACAAGAACACTATTTCCACCTACGGTACTGTCAAATCTTTCTACCAATCCTTTTTGACTTGCTACATTTAAATCTTCTAAGTTCATAAGCCAAGATTTTTTCAAATCATCTATATTTTCTTTTATACTTTCTGGTAATTTATTTAAATAGTTATCCTCTTCCTTAGGAAGTTCAACTTTTACATTTGTTTTTTGCTTAACGCCATTGGTTTCTAAGAATTCTCTTTTTATATCTAATATAGACTGACCATTATGCTGTATTCTAAGTCTTCCGTCATCTGTTACTTTCGCCACTACAGTAGCTTCAACATTTTCTTCTCTTGCAAATTTTATAAAGTCTTCTACATTATTTTTATCTACGACTACGGCCATTCTTTCTTGTGACTCAGAAATTGCAAGTTCTGTTCCATTGAGTCCTTCATATTTTTTAGGAACTGCATTTAAATCTATTTCTAAACTATCTGCTAACTCTCCAATAGCCACAGATACACCACCTGCACCAAAGTCATTACATCTTTTAATCATTTGACTTACTTTTTTATTTCTAAATAATCTTTGTATTTTTCTCTCTGTTGGAGGATTTCCCTTTTGTACCTCTGCTCCACAAGTATGAATTGATTCTTTTGTGTGTGCCTTTGATGATCCTGTAGCCCCTCCACATCCATCTCTACCCGTTCTTCCACCTACTAGGATTACGATATCTCCTTTGATTGGATTTGTTCTTATTACATTTTCCTTTGGTGCTGCTGCAATAACTGCGCCTATTTCCATTCTCTTCGCAGCAAATCCTTCATCATAAACCTCTGCTACTTGTCCTGTTGGTAACCCTATTTGATTTCCGTATGAGCTATATCCATGTGCTGCTTCTGTGGTAATCTTTCTTTGCGGAAGCTTTCCTTCTAATGTATGTTCTAATTTTTTTCTTGGGTCTGCACTTCCTGTAACACGCATTGCTTGATATACATAAGATCTTCCTGATAGTGGGTCTCTTATGGCTCCACCTAAACAAGTAGCAGCTCCTCCAAATGGTTCAATTTCTGTTGGATGATTGTGTGTTTCATTTTTAAACATAACCAGCCATTCTTCTTTTTTTCCATCTATATCAACATCTACACAAATACTACATGCATTGATTTCTTCCGATACATCTAAATCTGGTAATTTTCCTTGCTTTCTTAGCTCTCTCATGCTCATTTGAGCCATATCCATAAGAGAAATGTCTTTCTTCTTATCCTCATACACATACGCTCTACCTTGAAGATATTCATCATAGGCTTTTTGGATAATATCTTTATATAAACCGTCCTCTATCTCTACATCTTCAATTTTAGTGAAGAAAGTAGTATGTCTACAATGATCGGACCAGTAAGTATCGATTGCTTTTAATTCTGCAATGGTTGGATTTCTCTTTTCTTCATTTTTGAAGTATTCCTGACATAGTTTTAAGTCATCCATCTTCATAGCAAATCCCATTTCATTATGAAATGCAGCTAATTCATTTTCTGATTTCTCAATAAATCCGTCGATCTCTTGAACTTCTTCTATTTCATCGCTCTCTATTTCTAAAGATTCTGCCTTTTCAAGGCTTGCTTCTCTAGAATCTACTGGATTGATGGTATATGCTTTTATTTTTTCAAATTCTTCTTTTGAAAGTTCCCCTTCTAATACGATGATTCTTGCATTAACAACCATAGGTTTTTCATTTTGGGTTAAAATTTCTACACATTGCATAGCAGAATCCGCTCTTTGATCATATTGTCCAGGTAGATATTCTATTCCAAATACGAAATCTTTTTCTCCTTTAGGAAATTCTTCATCATATACAAAATCTACTGTTGCCTCTGAAAATATAGTTTTTTTAGCACTCTTATATGCTTCTTCAGAAATTCCAGCTATATCATATCTATTTAAAATTCTTACTCTTTTAAGTTTATTTATTTTAAGGTTTTCTTTTAAATCTTTGCCTAATTGCTCTGCTTGTATATTAAATCCTTCTTTTTTCTCTACATAAATTCTTCTGATTTCTTTATTCATAATTTCCCCTCCAAAAAGTGAAATTTATTAACCGTTCCTCTTTACAATTTGATTCTAACATAATAAAATTAATAAATAAAATTAATAATATTAATACAATATATTAGGAGGACTTATAAATGAATTTAAACTATGAACTATATAAAGTATTTTATTATGTATCCAAACATCTTAGTTTTTCAAAGGCTGCAAAAGACTTGTACATTTCTCAATCAGCTGTAAGCCAGTCCATCAAAATCTTAGAAGAAAAAACAAATACTAAATTATTTACTCGACACACGAAAAAAGTGTTTTTAACGACAGAGGGAAAACAACTCTTCCATCATATTGAAAAAGCAATGTATCATATAAACCTTGGTGAAAAGACCATTGAACAATTGCATACTTTAGGTAAAGGAGAAGTACATATAGGGGTAAGTGATACCATATGCAAATATTATCTGTTACCATTTTTAAAAGCTTTTCATATAGTATATCCAGATATTAAAATTAAAATAACAAATAGACCTTCTCCAGTATGTGTCTTACTAGTACAAAATGGTGAAGTGGACTTAAGCATTGTAAATTTATCACAAGAGAGTAATTATGAAAATCTTTATGTCCATACGTTAAAAGAAACAAAAGATATATTTATTGCTTCGAAGACTTTTGAAAATCTTAAAGATAAAAATATTTCTATAAAGGAATTAAAAAATTATCCGCTTTTACTCCTTGAAAAAAATTCTACTACAAGAATATCCTTTGAATCCTTTATAAAAGAACATGGAGTAGACCTGTATCCTGAGTTTGAATTGGGAAGTATGGACTTACTCATAGAGCTTAGTAAGATCGGTCTTGGAATTGCATTGGTAATGGAAGGGGCAGCAAAAGAAGCAATAAAAAAAGAAGAGGTATTTGCAGTTACTATACAAGAACCTCTTCCAATTAGAAGTATTGGTATGCTCAGCCACAAGAACATTCCTCAATCTATTGCTGTAAAAAAGTTTATAGATTTGTTGTATCAGAAAAGTTAGTACACTTTTTACCAGTTGAACGATATACCAACATTGAAGGGTCATATTTACTTTGAATCTTGAATAATTTACATCCATTCGGAAACTTAGGATTCCAAGTTACAAAATAATATTTGCATTTTCTACAATACACTCTTTGATTATTTTCCATAGTGTTCACGTCTAGATCATAACAGCCATTGCTAATGTACCAACCACCATAAGTACAGCAATCGTAATGGCAACTACTTTTTTCATCTTATCTATTTTTTTACGATTTAACATCTTTTACACCTACCCTTTCCCTTTCAATCATCTAAGAATACATATATCATTATTTTATCATATTATCTACTTAATACATAAATAACTTGAGATATATAATTAAAAAATTATATATCTCAAGTTATTTGTAAGAATCAAGTTCAATATCATCTACCCACACTACCCCATTATTATTAAATACCTTTATTTTAACTTCATCCATTTTATTACCATTTCCATTCACATTCATTAATTGCCAAACATTTTCTTGACTTGGTATATAATTCATTACTTTTTTAAACACGTTCTTTTCTTCTAGTAATCCTACAATCTCAACTTTTACATCATCTTTAGAATCAGACGTAATCCACATAGATATAATCGAATTTTTTTCTAAGTTTAAATTTTTTATTTCTATGCTGTTAAGCTTATGATCTTCATTATTGATAAATTTCATTGAATACTTACCACTTTTAAATCGGTCATAATCCTTTACAATATGATCTACATCCTCATATGTAATAGCTATATTTTCAAGTTTTTCTTTTGAATCAATGTTTGGCTTTGGTAGCTCTTCTTTTTCCTCTATTCGATTCTCTTTTATAGTAACTTTAGGCTGTTCCATATCCCTATTTTCAATTGATTCTTTAGGTTTTGTGTCCATGTATTTATATGAGAAAAGCCCTATTCCTATTATTCCAATGATCACTAATAAAGGAAGTACACTAAATCTTTTTTTAGTATCTGTTTTTCCTTCTTTCAGTTGCTCATTAAAATTTTTTTTTAAAGGCACATTCCTCATAGTCCATTCATAAAGATATATTCTTCTAAAAGAATCGTAAATTTCATTTATATTTTTATAATTTGATTTATTATCTTCTAATTCATTTATAAACTTCGTGATTTTATTCAAAAAATCATTTGGTATATTATTATCCATATTTTCAAAGAGTATTTTTTTAATGGTTATTCCTATATTCGTAGCAACAGCTTTAAATTCAGTCATTTCTGTAAAATCTTTATCCATAATAATCATTTCATTAAAAAACATTTCTTTATTTTTTATAACAATCTGCATTTCATCCACTAAATTTTTTTTAAGATTCGTTTCTAATCCATCATATCTTACTATGTGCTTTAAATATTCAAATACCATATTCATTCTATGGTTTATGTTTGGAATTGCTTGATCAAAATATTTATTCAAAGGTATTCCATTATCAAATTTAGTAACAACTATTACCTCTTCAGATTTTTGTTCTAGATGTACTAGGTTTTTCAATAATACTTCTAGGTTTGATTTAGAATTTCCTAATATATGCTTCTTATTGTGAAATATATTAATTAATACCATTTCATTCGTCTTATCTTTCACTGAACCAATGAGAATATTTTGATGTTCATCTGTTTTAAATGTTTTTAGTATATTAAATTTATCAATATATGACTCACTCATAAGCATACCCCACCTATTTTTTTATAAATTCAAACAAATTACTACATAATTTTCACCTATATGGATATATTACCACATTCTTGTCATAAAATAAAAACTTCCTAAAAATTTAGGAAGTTTTTTATTTTCTATTCCCACTCAATCGTTGAAGGTGGTTTAGAAGTTATATCATATATGATTCTATTTACATTATCTACTTCATTTACAATTCTATTAGAAACTTTCTCTAATACATCATAAGGAATTCTTGCCCAATCAGAAGTCATACCATCTGAAGACGTTACTGCTCTAATTCCTACTGCATGAGAATAAGTTCTTTCATCGCCCATAACACCAACACTTTTGATGTTTGGTAAACAAGTAAAGTATTGCCATATTTCTCTATGAAGATTTGCTTTTCTTATTTCTTCTCTTAAAATAGCATCAGATTCTCTTACAATGTGTAATTTTTCTTCTGTTATTTCTCCAAGTACACGTATGGCAAGTCCAGGTCCTGGGAAAGGTTGTCTCCATACAACTTCTTGAGGTATTTCAAGTTCTTCTCCTACTTTACGAACTTCATCTTTAAATAGTTGTCTGAATGGCTCTATCAGTTCAAACTTCATGTCCTCAGGTAGTCCACCTACATTGTGGTGAGATTTAATAACAGATGCTGTATCTGTTCCGCTCTCAATCACATCAGTATATAATGTTCCTTGTACTAAATAGTCTATATCTCCAAGTTTATTAGATTCTGCCTCAAATACTCTAATAAATTCTTCTCCAATGATCTTTCTCTTCGTCTCAGGATCTGTTACGCCTGCTAATCTTCCTAAGAATCTTTCGTGTGCATTTACTCTAATTACATTCATATTGAATTTTTCTTTGAATGTCTTTTCAACTTGATCTCCTTCACCTTTTCTAAGAAGTCCGTGATCTACAAAGATACAAGTTAATTGATCTCCAATGGCTCTGTGTACCATTACAGCTGCAACAGATGAATCTACACCACCTGATAATCCACAAAGTACTTTTTTATTTCCAACTTTTTCTTTAATCTCTTGAATACTTTTTTCAGTGAAATTATGCATATCCCAATCACCGCTACATCCACATACTTCATGTACAAAGTTTTTAATCATTTCTTGTCCTTTTTCTGAATGCTCAACTTCTGGATGAAATTGTACGGCATAAAGCTTTTTATCAGCATGTTTCATTGCTGCTACTGGACAGCTTTCTGTAATGGCTGTGATTTCAAATCCTTCTGGTGTAGTTGCTATATAATCCGTATGACTCATCCAGCATTTAGAATTATCTACAACCTCATTAAATATGCCTAGGTTATCTTTAAGTATTAATTCTACTCTTCCGTATTCGCGATGATCTGCTCTTTTTACTTCTCCGCCTAATGTATGAGCCATTAATTGTGCCCCGTAGCAAATTCCTAGGATTGGAATTCCTGATTCAAATATTTCTTTACCGATCTTTGGTGAATCTTCTAAATAGGCACTTGCAGGTCCGCCCGTAAAGATAATTCCTTTAGGATTTTTTGCTTTTATTTTCTCTACGCCATACGTATAAGGAACGACTTCACAATATACCTTTGTTTCTCTTACACGTCTTGCAATTAACTCCTTGTACTGTCCACCAAAATCTACTACAAGTATCAATTCATGATTATTCATAAGTTTCCTCCTTTTACCCTCTTACACTATAATTTGGTGCTTCTTTTGTAATACTTATATCATGCGGATGACTTTCAACTAGTGCAGCTGAAGTAATTTTTACGAATTTTCCGTTTTCCTTTAAATCCTCTATAGTAGGTGTTCCACAATAGCCCATTCCAGCTCTTAGTCCTCCTACTAATTGATAAACGATATCTTTTAAAAGACCTCTATATGGTACTTTTCCTTCTACGCCTTCAGGAACAAATTTCTTAGCATCTTCTTGGAAATATCTATCTTTACTTCCACACGCCATAGCACCATTAGAACCCATTCCTCTATATAATTTAAAACTTCTGCCTTGATAAATAACCATTTCTCCGGGACTTTCTTCTGTTCCTGCAAATAATGAACCCATCATACAAACATCTGCTCCTGCAGCAATTGCCTTAGGAATATCTCCAGAATATTTAATTCCACCATCTGCAATCACTGGAATATTATATTTTCTTGCAACGTTAGCACAATCATATACAGCTGTAATTTGAGGTACGCCAATTCCAGCTACAATTCTAGTTGTACAAATAGATCCAGGACCAATTCCTACTTTTATAGCATCTGCCCCTGCTTTTATTAAATCTTCTGCAGCTTCTGCTGTAGCAATGTTTCCAGCAATTATTTGGGTGTCTTGATAAACGGATTTTATCTTCTTCACAGCATCAAGTACACCTTGAGAGTGTCCATGAGCAGTATCTATAACAATTACATCTACGCCTGCTTTAACAAGTGCAGCTGCTCTTTCAAGCATGTCTCCTGTAATTCCGATTGCTGCTCCCGCAAGTAATCTTCCGCCTTCATCCCTTGCTGAATTTGGATATTGAATTGCTTTTTCAATATCTTTAATCGTAATAAGACCTTTTAAATATCCCTCATCATCTACAATAGGAAGTTTTTCTATTTTTCTACTCTTTAAAATTTCCTCTGCTTCTGCCATAGAGATACCTTCCTTAGCAGTAACTAAGTTGTCCTTTGTCATGGCATCTGCAATTTTTTTATCCATATCATTTTCAAATCGAATATCTCTATTCGTTAAAATTCCTACTAATTTCATATCTGCATCGGTAATCGGTACCCCTGAAATATGATATCTTTCCATTAATTGTAGTGCATCTTCAATTACATGTTCTGGTGATAAGTAAAATGGATCTACGATTACGCCATGTTCACTTCTTTTAACTTTATCTACTTCAAGTGCTTGTCTTTCTATTGACATATTTTTATGTATAATTCCTATGCCACCTTGTCTTGCCATAGCAATTGCAAGCTTTGATTCTGTTACTGTATCCATTCCAGCACTCATAATTGGAATATTTAAATTAATTTTTTGAGTTAATCTTGTTCTCATATCAACATCTTTTGGTAGAACTTGAGATTTTTGAGGTATTAACAATACATCATCAAATGTAATTCCTTCTTTTGCAAATTTATTTTCCATAAAATCTTCCCTTCTCTCTTCGATTTTATTTGATTATTTTTCCATTTAACATAAATAAATCCATGTTAAAATTTCAGAGTGAAATTTTAACATGGATTTCAAGAAATTTTCAATCCAATTGTGTTAATAATCCCACTCATAGTAAGGTCATTTAAGGTAACCTCGTAGAAACATTCAAGCCATATTCTTGAACATATATGAGAGTATAAAACATTTATTTTCTTTATACCCTATCAAATATAATGTACTATGTCAATATTATTCATATAAAAATATTTTTTGTCTGTTTTTAATACATAACTTCTTCATTTTATTTTTTCCTAAATTGATATACTTATTAATTATATTTTTGTCATTTTGTGTATCTATGCTCATATTTTTCTTGATATATCTAATTCAAAGTTCCATATACTATAATTACAATATTTTAAATGAAAGGATCAATTTCTATGAATGAACAATTGGATTTAACTTCATTAAAAATTTTAGAAAAACAGCTCGAGTACGAAAGTATGATGAATAAAAAATTTCATCAATATGCTACATATTGCGAAGACCCTCAGCTAAAAAGTATTTGCTATGAAGGTGCTCAGCGTCATGGACAAAATTTCAAATCTTTATTAAGCTATCTCACTCTGTATTAAACCCCAGATCCTTTAAAGGAGGTAACCTTATGGATTTTTACCCCTCTCTTTCAGAAAAAGAATTATTATATGATTTATTGATGTCAGAAAAACAAATCTGTTCCGTTTACAATAGCTCAATCATAGAATCTTCTAATTCAAACTTAAGACAATTGTTATCTCAGTGTGAAGAAAATATATTTTTAAATCAAGAAAAACTTCTCACTAAAATGAATCAAAGAGGCTGGCTTACTACTACAAGTGCTAATAAGCATGATATCGAAAATTTAAAAGAAAAATTCAATCAATTAATTCATGATTTACACTAAAAAAACGCTTATGGATTTTTTCCATAAGCGTTTTTTTATTACATCATTCCTGGCATTCCGCCACCCATTTGAGGCATTCCCATTCCTTGGTTGTCTTCTTTTATATCTACAACAGCTGCTTCTGTAGTAAGTAACATAGCAGATACGGATGCAGCATTTTGAAGTGCAGAACGAGTTACTTTCGTTGGGTCAACGATTCCTGCTTCAATCATATTAACATATACTTGATTATACGCATCAAATCCTATTCCAACTTCACTATTTCTAACTTTTTCTACGATTACAGAACCTTCTAATCCTGCATTTATAGCAATTTGTCTTACTGGTTCTTCAAGTGCACGTCGAATGATCATAGCACCTGTTTTTTCGTCTCCTTCTAACGTTTCTACTAATTTCTCTACAGTTTCAATTGTATTAATTAGTGCAACTCCACCACCAGATACAATACCTTCTTCTACTGCTGCTCTAGTAGCATTTAAAGCATCCTCTATTCTTAGTTTTCTTTCTTTTAATTCAGTTTCTGTCGTTGCTCCAACTTGGATTACAGCAACTCCACCAGCAAGTTTTGCAAGTCTTTCTTGTAATTTTTCTTTATCAAATTCTGAAGTTGTTTCTTCGATTTGCGCTTTTATTTGTCTTATTCTATCTGTGATAGCATTTGAATCTCCTGATCCATCTACGATCGTTGTATTTTCTTTATCAATCTTAACTGAGCTTGCACGTCCTAGCATTTCTAATGTAACTGTTTTTAAGTCTAATCCAAGTTCTTCAGAAATGACAGTTCCATCTGTAAGAATGGCTATATCTTGAAGCATAGCTTTTCTTCTATCTCCAAATCCTGGTGCTTTTACTGCAACACACTCAAATGTTCCTCTTAATTTATTTACCACTAATGTAGCTAATGCTTCTCCTTCAATATCTTCAGATATAATTAATAATTTTTTACCTTGTTGTACAATTTGCTCTAATATTGGAAGAATCTCTTGTATATTCGTGATTTTCTTGTCTGTAATTAAAATATAAGGATCATTTAGTAGTGCTTCCATTTTTTCTGTATCCGTTACCATGTAAGGTGATACATATCCTCTATCAAATTGCATCCCTTCAACTACATCTAACGTAGTTCCCATAGACTTAGATTCTTCTACAGTGATGACTCCATCTTTTCCTACTTTTTCCATAGCTTCTGCAATTAAACTTCCGATTTCTTCATCTGCTGCAGAAATAGATGCAACTTGTGCAATGGCTTCTTTGTTTTCAATTGTTTTAGAAATCTTTTTAATTTCTTCTACTACAACATCTACAGCTTTTTGGATTCCTTTTTTAAGAATCATAGGATTTGCTCCAGCAGTAACATTTTTAGCACCTTCTCTAATAATTGCTTGTGCTAATAATATAGCTGTAGTAGTACCATCTCCTGCTACATCATTTGTTTTTGTAGCTACTTCTTTTACAAGTTGTGCGCCCATATTTTCATATGGATCTTCTAATTCTATTTCTCTTGCAATGGTAACTCCATCATTTGTAATAAGTGGAGATCCGAATTTTTTATCTAAAATAACATTTCTTCCTCTTGGTCCTAATGTTATTTTTACTGTATCTGCTAATTTATTTACACCTGCTTCTAATTTACGACGAGCTTCTTCTCTAAACTGAATTTCTTTTGCCATAATATTACCTCCCAAATTTTATGTTAAGGTTTCACTACTCAACTATAGCTAAAATATCATTTTGTCTCAAAATAGTATATTCCACGTCGTCATATTTAACTTCTGTTCCAGAATATTTAGAGAATATTACCTTTTGACCTACTTCTACTTCCATTTTAATTTCTTTTCCATCTATCACTCCACCTGGTCCTACAGCAATTATTTCTGCCATTTGTGGTTGTTCTTTTGCTTGCGTTGGAAGTACAATTCCACTTTTCGTTTTTTCTTGTGCTTCTACTTTCTTAATTACCACTTTATCTCCTAATGGTCTAATGCTCATAACACAACCTCCTTAGATATATATCTACTTATTATTTTTCCTAACTACGTTTCGATTTTGTTAGCACTCTCTTTAATTGAGTGCTAACCATAACTATAATTTATTACATCCATATACATTACGCAATGTCTATTTGGGTTAATTTATAGTTATTTTATTCCATTTTTTCATAATCATTTTCATTTTTCACTCATTTTCTTAATAACCCTTTACTTCCCTTCACCTTACTCCGTATTACTAGAAAAACATCTGTAAAAACAGATGTTTTTTTCTTAAAGCAATAAATACGCTACTGGCGTCGCAATAATTAATGTGATAATCGTTCTTTCTAGCCAAATAAGTACAATATCTTTCAAACTAATTGGTATATCTGTTGACAAAATACAAGGAATTGATGCTGAGAAAAATAATACAGATGATATACAAACGATCCCTATTACAAACTTAGTAACCAAATCTGCTCCTTTTGCTAACAATGCAGGTAAAAACATCTCTGCTATACCTACTGCTGAAGCTTTAGCCGCAAGCATTGGATCTGGAAGCTGCAAAAGCTTAGTAAATGGATAAAATATATATCCAACAACATCAAATATAGGCGTATATTTTGCTAAAACCAGTCCTAGTAAACCGACTGACATAATAGAAGGTAAAATGCCCATTGCCATAACCAATCCATCTTTTAAATTATCTACTATATTCTTGCTTATTGCTACAGATTTGTCTGCTGCTTGCAATCCTTCTTCTAAAGCATGTTTAAAAAGATTTCCCTTATACTCAATTTCAGGGATTCCTTTTCCTGTATAATACGCGTCACTCTTTTTACTAAGTGGTTTTAATCTAACGGTTATAGCCGTTACTATAAATGTAATTACTAACGTAGTCCAAAAATATGTATTCCATATTTCCATAAGTCCTAATGTTTTCGCTACAATAATCATAAACGTAGCAGATACAGTAGAAAATCCTGTTGCTATAATGGAAGCTTCTTTGATTGTATATTTTCCTTCTTTAAATACTCTATTGGTAATTAATAATCCAATTGAATAACTTCCAACAAAGGATGCAACTGCATCTATGGCTGATCTTCCTGGCGTTTTAAATATTGGCTTCATAACAGGCTTCATTAGTACACCTATAAACTCTAATAGCCCATAACCTACTAAAAAAGCTAAAAATATAGAACCAATGGGAACGATCAATCCTACTGGGATTACAAGCTTAGAAAATAAAAATGGTCCCATATCTGCTTCAAATAACCAAGCTGGTCCTACTTCTAAATAAATCATAATAGTAACTAATAATCCTACTACTTTGAGCAATGAAAATACCGTAGTTACACTGTCTTTATTCCATGTTTTTTTAGAAAAAGGCCGAATACTTCCTATTGTAATTACTACTAAAGCATAAATAGCAGCCAATGCAGGCAGTCCTTTTTTTATTCCACTTACAATATGATCTAATGGAATAGTAGATGTACCATTAACTGCGATAGGGATAAAAAACATAAAAATTCCAATTGCACTAAAAAGTATAAATTTCATAATACTATTTCCTTTTGTTTTTTGGCTACTCATTTCTTTACCTGTCATGATAACTCCTCCTTGGTATTTTTTTCTATATTTATATTATACAATATTTTTTATATTTTGAAAATTAAATATTTTGAATCAAATAGATAAACCCCTCTGGACTCTTTTAATAAGTCCAAAGGGATTTTATCAGATTTCTTTTTATTTTAATTTTCCGATCTTTTCTTCTACTGCTTTTACAACTTCATGACTAGCAACTAATTTATAGCATTCATGCATGTCTGTGTAGAATACTCTATCCTCTTCAACTACTTCTACATACTCTCTTACCTTCTCATAAGCTACTTTAGTACCTTCCCCTAGTTTGTCTTTAGCTCCAAACTCTATCGCCTGTGCTGCTACCATAAGTTCTATACCTAATACATTCATAACATTATCAAGCATTTCACTAACCTGTCTTGCAGAAATTGATCCCATACTTACATGATCTTCTTGATTTGCGCATGTAGGAATAGAATCTACACAAGCTGGATGTGCTAATACTTTATTTTCAGATACAAGGGCAGCTGCGACATATTGAGGAATCATAAGACCATCATTGAGTCCTCCATTTTTTACTAAAAATGCGGGTAATCCACTTAATGCTGGATTTACTAATCTTTCAACTCTTCGTTCACTGACACTTCCTAATTCTGCAACTGCAATTTTTAAAATATCAAATGCCACTGCCATTGGCTGTCCATGAAAATTACCACCAGAAATTACATCTTTATCATCAACAAAAATCAATGGATTATCTGTAGCAGCGTTAAGCTCTATATTCACTTTTTTAATTACATAATCAATCGTATCTTTACTTGCTCCATGAATTTGAGGAATACATCTTAATGTATATGCATCTTGTACTCTTATTTCACCTTGTCTACTTGTTGATTTACTTCCCTTTAGTAACCGTAACATATTTTTCGCACAATCAATTTGTCCTTCATGGGGTCTTACTTCTTGTACTCTTGGATCATAGGCGTCTATGATTCCATTCAGTGCTTCTACTGACATTGCAGCACTAATATCTGCAAGTTTAGCAACCATTTTTGCATCATAAGCAGCTAATGCACCTACTGCAGTTAATACACAAGTACCATTTATTAGAGCTAATCCTTCTTTAGATATTAGCTCTACTGCTTCAATTCCGGCTTCTTTCATCGCGTCTGCTGCTAATATACGTTTCCCTTTGTAAAAGGCTTCTCCTTCTCCCATCATAGTTAAAACAATGTGTGCAAGTGGACATAAATCTCCACTTGCTCCTACAGAACCTTTTTCAGGAACAACTGGATGAACCCCTTTATTTAGCATTTCTATTAATACATTTAATGTACTTAACCGTATACCAGAAAACCCCTTTGCCAATGCATTGATTCTAAGTAACATAGCTGCTCTTACAGTTTTTTCAGGATATGGCTTTCCTACACCACAGCAGTCACTTAAAATCAGATTTCTTTGTAATTTTTTCGTATCTTCTTTAGGTATTAATACATCACTAAATTTTCCAAATCCTGTAGTAATTCCATAGATGATCTTTCCTTCCTCTACAAACTCATCAACTACAGCTCTTGCTTTATTTACTTTTTTTATAGCTTCTTCTGTAATTTCAACTTTATAGTTTTCTCTAGAAACCTTTACAAGTTCTTCTAGTGTTAAACTGTTACCATCAAGATACACTTTTTTCATAAAATCCTCTCCTTTAAAATATTTTATATTTTTACGAATAGATTTGCTCCATAGAAAAATCATGCACTTGTAGATAATGTTTTAATACTTCTTCTAATGCCATTAGTGGAACTGGTCCAATTAATTCAGCTCCAGCTATTATAACGCCATAACGTCTTGCTTCTGATCTGATTGTTTCTAATACTCTTGGAATAGGTGTTTCTTCATAATTAACAAGGTTCATTGATACTTGTATCATATTTTTTTCTTCTAATCTAAGTGCAATGGATCTAACATTTTTATATCCACCTTTAGCTCCTCTTATTGCCTTTACTATTTTCTTTCCAATTTCTATATCATCTGTTCTTAAATTTACATTAAAAGCTACCAATGGGAATCTAACTCCAGTAACGGTAGCACCACTCTTAGGTACAAAAATATGTGGTCCTTCATCTGGCTTCCATTCTTCTTTTTTCATTTTTTCTTCTAACGCTTCATATTGTCCTTTTCTGATTTTTACTAAGTTCTTTCTTTCTGGTCTTGTTGCAGCATCTTCATAATAATATACAGGGACGCCTAATTCTCCTAAGAATTTTCCAAAGGATTTTGCTATTTCAACAGCTTCTTCATTTGTAACATTTTTTACTGGAATAAATGGTACAACATCTACTGCGCCCATTCTTGGGTGACTGCCTTCCTGTTTTGTCATATCAATCAATTCAACAGCCTTTGCAGCAAGTCTTTTTGTTGATTCAAGTATTGCCTCTGGTTCTCCTATATATGTAAAAACAGTTCTATTATGGTCTTTATCTGAGTCTATATCAATTATTCTTACATCTTCATTTTCTAAAAGCGCTACTTTTACTTTTTCAACTAAATCTAAATCTCTACCTTCACTAATATTTACTTCCGCTAATAAACTCTTCATATTCCCCATTCCTTCCTTCTATTTATCAATTTTTGAGTTCACTAATATATTTTTCAAAGTTGCCCTTTACCTTTTCATCTTTAATAAGGGGTAGATTTGCTTCAACATTTAATATACATCCCTTTATCCCTGCACTAGATAGCATTATAGCCATTTGTAAATCTGAACCAGCATTGGGATTAGATTTATCTTTAATGAGCATTCCTAATTCATATACTCTCTTACACATGAATCCATTCTCTTTAGGTACTGTTGCAGCTGCGATCCCACCCTTTTGGATAGCCTTAGAACGTTGTTTTTTCTCTTCATCATTTAATTTAGGAAGAGCATATGCATCTTTAATCTTACAGAATGCTTTTTCATCCTCCCCAGCCCCTACTAATAATTTTTCTGCCAATTCATCTGCTTCTTTTGAAACCTCATTATACTTTTCTACAGTAAGACCATAATCTTTTTTAGTAGATAATTTTGCAACCATTGAAATCATTCCAGCTGCCATTGCACCTGATAAAGCAGATGCCGCTCCACCTCCAACTGTAAAATCATTTGAATCAATTACTTTCTCTAACATCTGTACTCCTGACATTCCTATATTCCCTCCTAAACCGTATGTTTTTGTAAAAATGATTTACATGAATGATTCTCTACAACAATTTTCCCTCTTTTTATTACTTTATCTACTAGATTTACACCCAATCTATATATTACATCCTCATAAGTAGAAGCATCCCAAATCTGAATATCTGCTAATTTACCAACTTCCAAAGAGCCTCTATCATTTTGCAACCCTAATGCTTTTGCACCACCCATTGTTGCTGCTCTAACTGCTTCTGCTGCACTCATTCCATGTTGTCTACACGCAAGCATCATGACAAATTGAAGAGATATATTATAGCATCCTGGGCAACAATTGGTCGCCAATGCTAAAGTCATTCCTTCTTCAATCATAGGTCTAGGATTAAAAGGTTTTGGATGTTTTACCGCAAAATCAATTGCAGGCAATAACACCCCAGTAACGTTTGCTTCTTTTAACTTATGCATTACTGATCTTGGTGTATAATTCAAATGATCTGCCGACACCATTTGCATTTCTGCTGCAAGGTCAGATCCTCCTATATAGGAATAAGCATCCGTATGAATTTTAGGTTCCATTCCAGCATCCTTTGCAGCTCTCAATATTTTTTCAGATTCCTTTACAGTATAATGTCCGTCATCACACCAAACATCACAAAATTGTGCTAATCCTAATTCAGCTACCCAGGGAATCATTTCCCATATCAACATATGTACATATTTATCTTTTGAAATATCTTCTGGCCATCCATGCGCTCCAAGAAATGTAGATACAATGTCTATAGGTAAAACATCATTTAACTTTTGATTAATCTTTAACATCTTTATTTCAGATGATGTGGTAAGTCCATATCCGCTTTTACTCTCTACAGTCGTTGTTCCAGCAAGCAACATATGCTTTAATCGATCCGCTGCATCCTCAAACAATAATTCATCCTCAATTTCTCTCGTCATATGAACCGTTGCCATAATCCCCGTCTTAATGCCCATCTTTTTCAAAACAGTAGGGTCATCAGTAAGCATCCGTGCAGCATATTCTTTTACACGAGAACCTCCAAAAACAAGGTGTGTATGACAGTCTACAAACCCTGGTAAAATAATTTTTCCGCTTCCATCAATGACACAATCTTCATCATACTCAACAATATTTTGCACATCTTCCTTTGTCCCAACAGCTACAATTTTTTCACCTTCTATGGCAATCCATCCATGATTGATCTTTCCAATCAAATCTGTTGTGTTTTCTTTACATGTCAAAAGTTGTGTGCAATTGGAT
Organism: Lutibacter sp. B2; assembly: GCA_015686845.1. Taxonomy (GTDB): domain Bacteria; phylum Bacillota; class Clostridia; order Peptostreptococcales; family Thermotaleaceae; genus JADPRS01. Next base: position 10,818 of record JADPRS010000026.1, on the reverse strand, counting down.
ATTACTAAATCTGCTTTTAATTTATTAGACTCCAATTTTCATCACTCCCTTAGTAAAGTAACTTGTACCTTCCAATTCCCTATAATTGAAAGGTACAAGTATCACTAAATTTTTATATAATTCTTAACGAGGTGCCTTTCCATCTGGTCCAAATGTTACTTTTTCTGCTGGCTCCCACCATAATGGAATCTTAATACTATCATCTGTTAATTTTCCTTTTCCATTTGCTACATCTTTCGCTGTTTCATAACCTGCTTGAGCATGTCTTACTACCCCTATTCCTGAATCTACTGTTAATGCTACTTCTAATCTAAATGATGATTCATCTGTTCCATCTGCTATCATGGTTACTCCTGTATGTACTGCTTCTCCCATTGAATAGTTTGCTTGAATTGCTATTAAATCACACATTCCTGCACAGTTTAATAATCCATTTAGATATGGCCAGTCTGATATTAAATCTCCACCATCTTTCATTTTCTCTGATTCAAATGTTGGATTTACGATTGATCCTGAGTCTAAGTTATCTCTTGAGAATCCTACTGGTCCTGATAATTCTCCATTTTTGATCATTTCATTTACGGCTAATCCAAATCTCTTTCTTTGTCCGAATCCCATATAGCAAATTCTTGCTGGCAATCCTTCGATTGGTAAGTTTTTACGTGCTAATTTAATCCATCTTTCTACTAGTGGATCTCCTTTACAAATCTCTAGTGCTAAGTCATCTGTTTTTCTTAAATCTTCTGGATTTCCTGATAAACAAGTCCATCTGAAGGGTCCACGTCCTTCACAGAATAATGGTCTAATATATTCTGATACGAATCCTGGGATTGTCATTGCTTCTTCTACTGGCATTCCTGCATCTCTACATTCTTTACGAATACTTGTTCCGTACTCAAATACTTCTACTCCCTTTTTATAAAAATCATTCATTACTCTTAATTGTTTTTTCATTGTTTCTCTTGCATCATGTAAATATGCTTTTCTATCTCTTACTCTATATTCGTCTGCTTCTTCTCCTGTATATCCAGATGGAATATAGGAAATCGGGTCATGACATGGACACATTTCACTGATAATATCTGGCATAAATCCTTTATTATAGGCTTCTTCATATACATCTGCAGCATTTCCTACTACTGCTACGGATACGGGCTCATTCTTAGCGATTGCTTCTTTTGTTATTTCAATTGCCTCATCTAATGAATAGACCATTTTATCTAGATAATTCTTTTCTATACGTCTTTTAATAACTCTTTCATCTGCATCTACTATGATTGCTACTCCACCGTGCATTTTCATTGCCCAACTTTGATTTCCACCCATTCCTCCTGCTCCAGCAGTTAGATATATTTTTCCTGTTAAATCATTATCATATCTCTTAATTGCTATTGCTGATAATGTTTCAAATGTTCCTTGGATAACCCCTTGTGTTCCTATATATTCCCATGGTGCTGCTGTATATTGTGCATACATTGTAAGGTTTTTATCTTGTAAATCATAGAATGTTTCCCAATCTGCTTTCATAATATTTGTTGTTGCCATTACTACACTTGGTGCGAATTTATGTGTTTTGAAGATTGCTACTGGCATGCCTGATTGTACTACTAATGTTTCATCATTCTCTAATTCTTTTAATGATTTTACGATGGCATGATATGATTCCCAGTTTCTTGCACATTTTCCGTTACCGCCATAGATTACTAATAACTCAGGAATCTCTGCATTCTCCATATTGTTTTCTAACATTCTTAAGATCGATTCTTGTTTCCATCCTTTACATCTTAAAGTTGGACCTCTTTGAGCTTTTACTTCATAAAGTATTTCTGCGTTTGACATATTCTTTTCCCCCTTTTAATATTTGAATATTTATAATTAAATTTATATACTCTCTATATGTCCTTTATATATGCAATGACTGTGCCAACTTTATTTTTATCTCTTAACGCTAGTCCACATCTTGTTTTTTCATAATTCAAAAACTTACTTTTGATAAATGTGTATAAATTTTATCCATACACAAACTAACAATCCCTAATTTTCAATTTAAAAAAACCAACAAAGAGTATAAAATTTATACACTTTGTTGGTTAACCATTTTATTCCTAATAATATTTTTTTCCAATCACCAACCTTTCACTACTTCTAATGCCTCATCTGAAATTTTCCCATCAACATATTCTTGTATGGCTTCTTCTATAATATTTAAGGCCTCTTTTGCTTCTTTTCTAGTAATTACTAATGGGGGTTGTACTCTGAGGATATTTTCTGCAAGAAATATGAGAATAACTCCCTTCTGCCAACATCTATAACAGATCTTAATAGCCGCTTGTGTATCCTTTTCTTTTGTAATTCTATCTTTTACTAACTCTACTCCAATGGATAAGCCTTTCCCTCTAACATCTCCTATTAATTCATACTTTTCTTTCATATAATTGAACCGTTCTTTTATATATTCTCCTAACACATTGCTATATTCTATCAAATTCTCTTCATTAATAACTTCTATTGTGGCAATGGCAGCTTTTGCACAAACAGGATTTCCTTGAACAGTAAATAAATGAGCTGGCATGTTAAGTGCATCTACAATTTCTTCTCTTGCTACAATTGCACTGAGTGGTAGCCCTGAAGCAATGGATTTACCCATAATAATCACATCAGGAACGATTCCAAAGTGTTCAATAGAAAACCATTTTCCGGTACGTCCAAATCCTTGCTGTACTTCATCGACAATAAATAATATCCCCTTCTCTTTGCACATCCTATATAATTCTTCCATATACTTTTGAGGGGGTATAGCAAATCCAATATCACCAGCAATAGGCTCCATTATTATTGCCGCAACTTCTTCTGCTGGTATATAGTTTTGAAAAGCTGTCTTCATATATTCAAGGCATTCCATTAAGCAATTTTCTCTCTTCTTTCCAAATGAGCAACGATAACAATCAGGATATGGCATATGATAAATTTCTGGTAACAATGGTCCAATTTTTCTTCTCATATTTAAACTAATTGCACTCAAAGAAATAGCTCCATATGTAGAACCATGATACGCACCAATAAAAGAAATGACCTTTATTCTTCCAGTATACGATCTTGCTAATTTTATTGCTCCATCATTTCCATCTGATCCAGATAGACCAAAGCATACTTTTTTCTTAAAATCTCCTGGTGTTATTTTTGTAAGCATTTCAGCAAGCTGTACCTGCGGCTCCGAATACATATAATCTGTAGAGAAATGAATAAATTTATCTATCTGCTCATTTATAGCTCGAACAATTTTAGGATGACAATGACCCGTATTTAAAACTGCTGCACTACTAAACATATCAATATATTTATTTCCATCCATATCTTCCACCATAGCTCCTCTTCCACTTTTCATGACCAATGGAAAATAAGGTGCACGAGATGCTTTTGAAATTACATTTTCATCTCTTTCTACAATCTCAATACAGTTTTCAACCCTCTTCTTCATTTTTATTCCCCCTATATCCTATAAAATACACATCCTATATCTTTATATAGAATGTGTATTTTAATAATTTACTCTATTCCATATTAATACTGATATTACTAAAACTACCTATGAATTTCATGTGATAAATCACAGAATGAGCATAGCTATTGGAGCAATCAATATTAATGTTATAATCGTTCTTTCTATTGCAATTATTACTATTTCACTTATGGTTATAGGGATATCCGTTGATAAGATACATGGAATGGATGCTGAAAAAAATAATACTGTAGATATACAAACTACGCCAATAACAAATCTTGTAACAAGTGGTGCTTGTGCTACTAATAACAATGGTAATGACATATCTGCAATATTGATTGCAGATGCCTTAGCTGTTAGCATAGGTTCTGGAATTTGTAATAATAAAGTAAACGGATAGAAAATGTATCCACATACATCAAATAGAGGTGTATATTTTGCTAGCAATGCCCCCATAAGTCCAATAGATATTACCGTTGGTAATACGCCCATAGCCATTAAGAAACCGTCTTTTATATTATCAATAATGTTTTTAGTTAATGGTCTTGACTCAAAGGATGCTTTAAGGCCTTCATCAATAGCACATGTAAATATATTTCCCTCAATTTCTGGCTCTGGTATTCCTATTTCTGTAATATATCTGTCTTCTTTTGTTTTCAAAGGTCTAATTCTAACAGTAATTGCTGTAACGATAAAAGTAACAACCAAAGTAACCCAAAAATATGTATTCCACATCTCCATTAGTCCTAACGTTTTAGCGACAATGATCATAAATGTTGCCGATACAGTAGAAAATCCTGTAGCAATGATGCTAGCTTCCTTAATTGTATATTTCCCCTCTTTAAAAACCTTATTTGTAATTAAGAGTCCAATTGAATAACTTCCTACAAAAGAACCTACTGCATCTATGGCTGATCTTCCAGGTGTTTTCCATATAGGTCGCATTACTGGTTTCATCAAAACCCCTATAAATTCAAGTAATCCATATCCAATAATAAATGTTAAAAATACTGCTCCTATAGGTATAATTAAACCTATCGGTACAATGATCTTACTAAAGATAAAAGGTAACATATCTGCTGTAAATAGCCATGTAGGTCCATATTCAAAAAAAGCTAAAAACCCAATGAATATGCCCACAAATTTAAATAATGAAAAAATCATTGTTACTCTATCTTTATTCCAAGTTTTTTTATAAAAAGGATATATTCCACCCAATATAATTATGATTAAAGTATAAAAAGCACTAAATCCTGGAGAAGCTTTTCTTATGCCTGATACTATATGATCTAAAGGTATTGTTGTTTTCCCATTGAATGCTATAGGAACAAAAAACATAAATATACCAATCACACTAAATATGATAAACTTAGAAATATTTTTTGAACTTCTAATATCTTTTATTTTTTCTTGACTATGGGTAGACAACTTACAACACTTCCTTTCATATTAATTGCCTTTTGAATATGTACTTATATGAAAGACAAGGAATTTCTGAAAAGATAATTCCTTGTCTTTTGTTATTATTTTATTTTAAAATAACATTGCACCTATGATCCCAAAAACTACAAGTGGAATATTGTAACACAAGAAAGTAGGTACACAGGTATCCCATATATGGTCATGCTGACCATCTGCATTTAAACCTGCTGTAGGTCCTAATGTAGTATCAGAAGCCGGTGAACCAGCATCTCCTAATGCAGCAGCAACTGCGATTAAAAGGATCGTAGCTTTTGCGCTAAATCCTAATTCCATACAAAGAGGTACATAAATAGCTGCAAGAATAGGTACTGTTCCAAATGAAGTCCCAATGCCCATTGTTATGACAAGTCCTAATAAGATCATAACCGTAGCAGCAATAAATTTACTTCCGGCCATCATACTAGCAGCTGTATCTACAAGCGCTTCTACGCCACCAGTTTCTCTCATAACTGCCGCATATCCTGAGGCAACTAACATTACAAATGCTATAAGCCCCATAAATCTTATTCCACCAACCATAAGCTCTTCAACGTCACTCCACTTAACAGCACGTGATGCTAACATAATCGTAAGCCCACCAAGTGCTCCAAGTGGCATAGATCCCCATTTCAATTGAATTATCAATGCAGCTACCCCTGCCAACAATGTCACATAATGTTTTCCTGTTACTACTACCTCATCCGATGAAGCCGCAATCTCTAATTCAGCACTTTCAATCATCTTGTATTCTCTAGGCTTTCTGTATACGAACAATGCAATAATAAATCCTGTAAGCATTGCAAGTCCTGCCACCCAGGTTGATCTCCAAACCATTCCAGTTGTTATTTCCATTCCACTAAGTGCCATTTGATCTCTAATAATATTGTGATATATTAATCCATACCCAACAGGTATAGTGATATATGGAGCTTTTAATCCAAAAGCTAATGCAGCAGCTGCAGCTCTTCTATCCATTTTCATCTTATTCATAAGTAATAATAGTGGTGGAATTAAAATTGGAATAAAAGCTATATGAACAGGTATAACTGTTCCTGATAGACATGCAACAAAGGCAATAACACATAATAGAACAATTCCTTTTCCCTTAATCATTCTTGAAATTTTTAGTGCTAATATATCTGCAGCACCAGTTTTTGCTATTGCTGTAGCTAATGCTCCTAATAAAATATAACTTAATGCAGTCTCAGCATTTCCACCCATACCACCTATTAGTACGCCCATCGTGTCTCCTATAGGCATTCCAGCTGCAAATCCCCCTACAATTGCTGAAACAATTAATGACAAAATAACATTTAACTTTAATAGACATAATATCGTCATTACAATAACTGACACCACAACAGGATTTGTTAATATCATTAATAATCCTCCTTTTTCTTTTTTAGTGTATTTTTCAAGGTTACTCTCTTAGAAAGGTGGCCACCTTTTAGCAAAATCTACAGTGATCAACTGTAATCATTTATTTTCAAAGAGCTTCCTCTGACACCCAAATCTAATTTAATATATACCTTAAAGAGATATACTTAAATAAATTTTCACGAAAACGTTTTCACGATTCTGTTGCCTATCTTAAGTATCATTTTTAAATAATAAACATTTTCAATTTTTAGAAAATTATAAATATAGTAATATTTAAATGCAATTACTGTGCCAATAATTATTTCTAATACTTTTATTACCTATCACACTTTAAAATACACCTTTCACATATTATATACATTAGATAATATATATTTTATTTCTTAATCTGTATAATTCTTATACAACCATTAGAATTTCATATTGATTTTTCAACATTTACAAATGTATACCAATGTATAAATTTTATACATTGTCCATAAGTTATAATTTCTTAATTTCAAAAATATAATAAACCCCCAATTTCATTATTGAAGGTTTATCATACTTCTTTTTCATAATTTAATGATCCATGTGCATATTATTTATAGTCTTAACGAGGAGCCTTTCCGTCTGGTCCAAATGTTACTTTTTCTGCTGGCTCCCACCATAATGGTATCTTAATACTATCATCTGTTAATTTTCCTTTTCCATTTGCTACATCTTTCGCTGTTTCATAACCTGCTTGAGCATGTCTTACTACCCCTATTCCTGAATCTACTGTTAATGCTACTTCTAATCTAAATGATGATTCATCTGTTCCATCTGCTATCATGGTTACTCCTGTATGTACTGCTTCTCCCATTGAATAGTTTGCTTGAATTGCTATTAAATCACACATTCCTGCACAGTTTAATAATCCATTTAGATATGGCCAGTCTGATATTAAATCTCCACCATCTTTCATTTTCTCTGATTCAAATGTTGGATTTACGATTGATCCTGAGTCTAAGTTATCTCTTGAGAATCCTACTGGTCCTGATAATTCTCCATTTTTGATCATTTCATTTACGGCTAATCCAAATCTCTTTCTTTGTCCGAATCCCATATAGCAAATTCTTGCTGGCAATCCTTCGATTGGTAAGTTTTTACGTGCTAATTTAATCCATCTTTCTACTAGTGGATCTCCTTTACAAATCTCTAGTGCTAAGTCATCTGTTTTTCTTAAATCTTCTGGATTTCCTGATAAACAAGTCCATCTGAAGGGTCCACGTCCTTCACAGAATAATGGTCTAATATATTCTGATACGAATCCTGGGATTGTCATTGCTTCTTCTACTGGCATTCCTGCATCTCTACATTCTTTACGAATACTTGTTCCGTACTCAAATACTTCTACTCCCTTTTTATAAAAATCATTCATTACTCTTAATTGTTTTTTCATTGTTTCTCTTGCATCATGTAAATATGCTTTTCTATCTCTTACTCTATATTCGTCTGCTTCTTCTCCTGTATATCCAGATGGAATATAGGAAATCGGGTCATGACATGGACACATTTCACTGATAATATCTGGCATAAATCCTTTATTATAGGCTTCTTCATATACATCTGCAGCATTTCCTACTACTGCTACGGATACGGGCTCATTCTTAGCGATTGCTTCTTTTGTTATTTCAATTGCCTCATCTAATGAATAGACCATTTTATCTAGATAATTCTTTTCTATACGTCTTTTAATAACTCTTTCATCTGCATCTACTATGATTGCTACTCCACCGTGCATTTTCATTGCCCAACTTTGATTTCCACCCATTCCTCCTGCTCCAGCAGTTAGATATATTTTTCCTGTTAAATCATTATCATATCTCTTAATTGCTATTGCTGATAATGTTTCAAATGTTCCTTGGATAACCCCTTGTGTTCCTATATATTCCCATGGTGCTGCTGTATATTGTGCATACATTGTAAGGTTTTTATCTTGTAAATCATAGAATGTTTCCCAATCTGCTTTCATAATATTTGTTGTTGCCATTACTACACTTGGTGCGAATTTATGTGTTTTGAAGATTGCTACTGGCATGCCTGATTGTACTACTAATGTTTCATCATTCTCTAATTCTTTTAATGATTTTACGATGGCATGATATGATTCCCAGTTTCTTGCACATTTTCCGTTACCGCCATAGATTACTAATAACTCAGGAATCTCTGCATTCTCCATATTGTTTTCTAACATTCTTAAGATCGATTCTTGTTTCCATCCTTTACATCTTAAAGTTGGACCTCTTTGAGCTTTTACTTCATAAAGTATTTCTGCGTTTGACATATTCTTTTCCCCCTTTTAATATTTGAATATTTATAATTAAATTTATATACTCTCTATATGTCCTTTATATATGCAATGACTGTGCCAACTTTATTTTTATCGCAAAAATCCAGTCAAAACATTGTTTTTAATCTAAATTTTCAGAAAACTAATATTATTTTTTTTGGTAACATGACTAAATTTTATACATTTTTATTTAAAATTATTGAATTTATCCTGTAAAATTATTTTTATATGTGACTAAATTTTATACGTTCTTTCCATTTCTGGAACTTCTATTTCTAATTTTTTTATCCTATATTTTAAACTTTGCCTGATAATACCTAAATCCCTTGAAGTTTTACTTATATTCCAATCATTTTTATTTAAAGATTCAACGATAATTCTTTTTTCAATATCCCTCAGAGTTTCAGGTAAGGAATTTGCTTTTTTCTGTATTTTAGAAGCTGCATTTTCTCCCATAATTAATGCTCTCATATATTTGGGTATATCTTCAATTCTTAATTCTTTTTCATCTTGTGTTACTCTAATCATTAAATTTTCAAGTACATGTTCTAACTCTCTAACATTTCCTGACCACCTATAAGTTCTTATTATTTCGCTTAACTGGGATGAAAATCCTTTAACATTTTTATTCATTAATACATTATATTTTCTTATGAAAAAGTAGCTTATACTTAATATGTCTTGCTCTCTTTCTCTAAGAGGCGGAATATATAAACACAAGCTTGCAATCCTATAATAAAGATCTTGCCTTAATCTTCCTTCTTTAACAATCTTCTCCGGAGACTCATTTATAGCACTAATCACTCTACAACTAACAGATGTTGTTTTTAATCCTCCTACTCTGCGCACTTGCCTTTCTTGTAATACTCTTAATAGTTTTGTTTGCATAGAAATCGGCATTGAATTTAATTCATCTAAAAATAAGGTTCCATCTCCTGCTTCTTCAAATAATCCTACTTGATCTATTGCACCTGTATAAGCTCCTTTTACAGTTCCAAATAAAATACTTTCTAATAAATTTTCTGGTATTGCAGCACAATTAATTGCTACAAAAGGCTCTTTACTAGTTTTTCCGAAATTATGAATACTTTGAGCAAATACTTCTTTTCCAGTTCCAGTTTCTCCTACAATTAATAGATTATTATCCAATAAAGCTATTGTTTGTGCCTCTCTAATTAGATTTTTCATCTGCTCACTTTCTCCCACAATACTAGAAAAAGTATAGCTTGTCCCATTTTCTTCATTGCTTTTATCTTTGGGTAATTGTTTGTTTGTTAATTTTCGTTTCAATTCAATTGTCTCTGAAAGTAAAGTTTTTAATCGAGTCTCATTCTTGCTAATAGAAAATACCCCTATTCTTTCACCATCTTTTTCAATTGGATATGTACTATAAAATACATATTTAGGAATCCCCTCTTTATATGCATGCGCTTTATATTTATTGACAATAGATTCTCCAGTTTTATAAACTTTCTGATGTTCGGACATTTCAGTAGCCTTATAGTTATAGCCCTCCCATAAATACTTTCCAACTATATCTTTTCCCTTTAATTCCTCAAGTTTTTCTTGTGCACTATTATATAAAACAATACGCCCTTGTGCATCACTCATTATGATTCCATCATTAAGTGATGATATAATATTTTCTAGACAATGCAATCTTATTTTATCATTCGAAAAATCTTCTGAATCGTGAATAAATATAAATATGTATTGTTTTTTTTCATCTACAATCCTTTTTGCTTTAATGCTATATTTCTTCCCATATGCTGTTTTCATGATTTTATTTGAACATATAACTGCATCTAATGACATTGGAAATAGATCATCAAATTTACATCCTATTATATTTTTCTTATTATATATCTTTTCTATCATTGGGCTTGTCCATATAATTTCTTGTTGCTCATTAGTAATCAGTACTCCTTGCTCATATTCCATTAATAATTTTCCTACTTTTTTAACATCCACAATATAACCCCCTTTTATCTCTTTAATGTATTATATAATATAATTTTGTGTTTTTTTATTATTTTCATATAATTGTGTATATTTTTAATATATTTTACGCAAAAAAGAGTCAAAACTAAATAAATTAGTTTTGACTCTTAGTAAACCAGCGACGACCTACTCTCCCAGGCAGTTACCCACCAAGTACCAT
>JADPRS010000025.1 GCA_015686845.1 Lutibacter sp. B2 | reverse complement strand
TATGCGCTTTCGCGCTGGCTTAATTCTTACACTGTTTAATTTTCAAAGTTCAAATCAACTTCTAAATCATATTATCACTTCTTGTCCTATTTGTCAACCATCTTTTTTCATTCTTTTTTTGTTTCAAATGATTGTTTCTTAGGGACAAGCAATATCTTATCATCTTCACATCCTGATGTCAATAACTTTTTTCTTGAAAAGTCTTGCATCTCGTGTCGACAAGATATATACTATCACGTCTTTCAAACTATGTCAATATGAAATTTTCATTTTTTTTCTACATTAATAACTTCCGTTTCTTTTAACTGCATATATAACTTATCATCAGCCCTAATGCTACTTGCATATTGTTCTCCAATATCAATAATCTTATGCTTAAAACTTTCCCAATGATCACTACTTACTAATGTACAGATATTCTCTCTATTATAGAATTAGCCCATTCTCTTATTTTGCTTTTATTTTCTTCTACTTTTATGGGTTCTTTAAATTCCATCTTCCCTACAATATGATTTCCTTCTAATTGTTTTTCTAAATGAGCAAAAGTTTTTCCCGCACTACCTCGATAACAACAAAACAACCCTATCTTTTTATTCTTTAATTCTATAGAAGAAAGCAGTGTATTAAAATAAGGGGCATAACTAGAGGCCCATACAGGCGTACCTATAAAAATAACATCATATTCATTTGGATCTTTATCCAATGAAATTAACGCAGGCTTTTCTTTAAATAATACTTTTTTTCCGCCCAAAAGGTATTTCATAACGCCCTTTTGTGGAATTGATTCTTTCGGTTTTAACTCTAAAATTTCTCCACCAATTGCATCAGCAATATTCTGTGCAACAAACCTAGTATTTCCCTCTAAGGAATAATAAATTACAAGTTTTTTCATACGATCTTCTCCTCTCCATATCACTTATTAACTTTCAACGTCGTAACTCAAAGCTACTATTAAAGTCACCATAGGACAAATATAACAGAGCACAGCATAGGGCGCATAATTCATTGCCGAAACGCCCGATATAACATAAATAATCAAAGCATTTACATTCCAAGGCATAAGAGGCGCAATAATCGTCCCTGTATCAGAAATAGTCCTTGCCAAAATAGTCTGGTCAAGCCCAAGCTCATCGTACTTATCTTTAAACACTCTAGCAGGTAGTACAATTCCAACCGTCTGATCACAAGTTATGATAGTAAGCAAGCTACTTATCAAACCAGTACTTAAAATCAATTGTTTTTTCGTCTTTATATTTAATAACACCTTATCAATCAAAGGTTTAATCAATCCTGTTCCTTCAAAAAGACTACTCAATGCAATGGCGCCCATAACAATCAAAACCACCTCTACCATAGACATAATTCCACCACTTGCAAATATATTATTTAACTCACTCGAAGCAGTACCTACTTTATATCCGAATACCATAGTATATAAAATACTTCCAACACTCATATTTTGAAGTACAAAGCTTACAACCATTCCCCCAAACAATCCTAAAAATACAATCAAAATAATATCTAATCCCAAAACTGACATACTAAGAATAAAAACAGGAAAAAGAAACAAATATGGCGATACAACAAATCCATCCAAAATAGCTACCTTATAATACTCTAAATTAAGATCACTTCCTATTCCATATTTAATACCTATAAAATAATAAATCAACCCAGTAATCAAATACGTAGGAATCAATGTATTTATCATAGACCTTAATACTTTATTATATTTTGTCTTAGTCACAGACAACGTAAGATTTAAAAGTCCTGAAATAGGAGAAATCTTGTCTGCAATAAATGCACTTGAAATAATCACACCCAAAAGGATAGGAATTGGTATTCCAAATCCTTTTCCAACACCTAGTAAAGCTATTCCTACAGTGCTAATCGTACCAACTGCCGTTCCCATAAACAATGAAATCAAAGACGTTACTATAAAAGAAGCAAATAAAAAGTTCATTCCATTCATATATTCAAATCCATAATACATCATAGTCGGAACCACGCCAGATGATAGCCATATAGAAATAGTTGCTCCTATTAACAATATAAAAAGATATAATCTTTTACATTCTTTTAATCCAATAAACATTATTCTTACAAGCTCTTTTATAGCAAATCCTTCTTTTAAAAACACACATAAAGAAAACACAATACTTCCTAAGAACCCTAAAAATAAAGATATATTAAATAAAATACAACCTATTATGAATACGAAACTCATCCCTAATATAATATAAGTATCCCCTTTAGAAACCTCTCTATACTTCATTCTCCACACCCCAATTATTATTTGCAAGCATATTCAAATAACTTTATTTTCTACATGATCTCTCTATATACTATTTCTATAAAATAATTATTATCCCTTCATCATATTATAGTTATAAAATCATATTTATTAGGAGGCTTTGAAATGAATCATCCTTATTATCCATTCTACAAAAGAAGTAGTCAGCCATATAATTACTATGTACTCGATTTTAAACAAGGCGACGTAACGGGAGACAGAATCATTGACGACGTATATTTAATTGGACGAAAAACAGGCCCGAGTGAAATCTTTGCAGATAATATTTTCATCCTCATTAGAAATACCATAACAAATAAATACTTAAAAATTTCCCTTAAAGATATTGGCGGCTATAACGGACAATTGTTCTTAAATTATTTCACATCCGAAAACAAATTGGATATATTAACAAGCATTGATTCAGGTGGTAGCGGCGGGTATATTTTCACTTACCTATACGGCATCAAGGACGATACCCCCATATTACTCTTTGATTGGGAAACATTTAATGGAACTTCCATGTATTCAGCCAAATTTAAAAATGCTTTCAAAGTAGACATTATTCATGAAGATGAGACTACAAAGTTTATCATTGATGTTAGCAGCAACAAAAAAATGTATATTGATATGGGCATTTATGATGAACAGGGTACCCTATTAAAGCCCACAAATGGAGGTGTCTTAGGTATAGGTGCCTTATTCCCAATCGTAACTAATTATAATGGATTATGTGAACTTTTAGCACTCCAACGAATCATAGGGGTTAATAATTCAGATAATCTAGGCGCTATTCAAACCTATCTGAAATGGGATGGAGAAAAAATAGCCATTGATAGAATCCAAACTGCCATTATGGAAGTCTAATTTTCTATCAAAAATAAAAGAGGCTAGTCTTGAAAAAATAAATAATTCAAGACTAGCCTCTTTTCTGTATTAAACCGTTTTAATTCTTGTTGTAGTGATTTTACCATATACTTTGTTAAGATTTTTAATTTTTAAAGTTGGATTATGAACACCACATGCATCCATAATATCCTCAAGTACTTTAAACTCTTTTCTCTTAATTACCACTTCAATTTTATACCTTTTCTCCCCATTGTTTCCTCGGGCTAAAAAATTATTCACTGTATATCCCGCATCTCTAAGCTTTTCAGCTATTTCGATCATCTTGTCCTTATTCCCTAAGAATACATCTACTTCAAGAATACCCAGTGCTAAATGTTCTTCAATTTTACCCCCGATAAACACACCCATCGTCCTACCTAATGCATAGGCAATTGTAAAATGAATTCCCTTAGAGCTATTCATTTTCGCAAGAACGGTTGCAAAAATCATAGCATCTACAAATACTAAAAGATATACAGGATTCATAATTTTTTTTGATATTAATATTGTTTTCAATGTTGCTAAAACATTCGTAAAAGTGGTTATTAAAAACACCCCTACAAGTGTATATATTATACTTTGTGTCATTGAGACATCTCCTTTAAATTTTTTTGTTCGTATATCATTTATCTTAAATCGCGATCCGATTCATGGCATCTATTGCAACACAAAAAAACTAACATACCCATCATACGTTAGTAAATAATCGGTTATTTAAGTATATTTAATAATTAAAGCTTAAATACTTTTTATAGGAAATTTAAGAATAGAATAAATCTACTTTTATTAAATCGTTCAAATGTTTTTGAGAATTTCTACGATAAAAGAAGAAAGATATCTAAGTTTTTGCTACTCTTAGATACTGGATGAAATGCATCTTTATAATAATTTCGAAAATAACGATAAGATTATTGTGGAAAATCATTTGGTTATACGCTACCCATATTCATCTAAATAATAAACTAACTTTTTCAGTATATCATACATAGTAAATATTTACAACTTAATTTTTTTACATGCTACCCTAAGATATAAATTACAAAAAGAGGAACCCAAGTGAATCAGAGTTCCTCCTTTTGTAATTTATCTAACAATAAACATTAATCCATCTGCTTCAAAAAATCAACATTATATATTTTTTCTACCTCTTCCACTTCTACAGGTTTACTAAATAAATACCCTTGAATGTAGTTACACTTACCTACTTTCAGACGATTATATTGCTCTATATCCTCGATCCCTTCTGCTAATACTTCTAAATTCAAACTGTGAGCAAGAGAAATAATATTATCCATAACCTCAATATTTTCCATTTCTAAAAACTTATCACATAAAGATTTATCTAGCTTTATTTTATCAACTGGTAAAAAAGTCAAATAACTAAGAGAGGAATAACCTGTCCCAAAATCATCCAGAGCAATTTTAATCCCTAAACCTCTTAATTGATTCAAAAATTCAATAGTTTCTTCTTTTTTATCTAAAAATATACTTTCCGTAATTTCTATTTCTATATCCTTACTCTCTACATTTTTTTCCTTTAACTCCTGTTCTAAAAATCTAATATAATTTGAATCATTTAATTGTTTTGCTGAAAAATTAATGGCAATGGGCTTCATACCCATTCCCTTCTTTTTCCATATTGCTATTTGCTTGATTGCTTCTTTTGTTACCCATCTTCCAATTTCAATAATCATACCATTCTTTTCTACTGCTGGTATAAACACCGCTGGTGAAATGGAATGATTTTTTAACCTTAAGAGTGCTTCAAACCCTACAATTGTCCCAGTATAAGTACACACTTGAGGCTGGTATACTAATTTGAACCCGTCTTGTTTTATAGCCTCCCTTAAAATCCTTTCTAACTCAATCTGTTCCTTTAATTTTTCTGTCATTTCTTTTTCAAAAAACATATAATTGGCTTTTCCTGCATCCTTTACTTTGTACATGGCCATATCCGCATTCATAATTAATTGGTTTACCTCATTACTCTCGAAAGGATATCTAGTAATCCCCATGCTACAACCTATATAAATTTCCTTCCCTTCTATCATAAGTTTATTTTTAAATATATCGGTTATTTTCTTTGCATAATTTTCAATTTCTACAAGATCTTCTTCATCCTCTATTAAAACAAGAAATTCATCTCCACCAAACCTTGATATAAATACTTTTTTATCTTTTATATTCATTAGCTTTTGTGACACTTTCTTTAGAACTTCATCACCATATGTATGTCCTAATGTATCATTAATCCCTTTAAAATTATCCAAATCCAGTAACATGACAGCACCTGCTTTATTTTGATCAATGGACCCCTCAAGCTTTTCTAAAAAACTTCTTCGATTTGGTAAGTTTGTCAAATGATCGTTATAAGCAACGTACTCTAGTTCTTTGTTGGACGCCTCTAATTTTTCTTGATTTTCTTTTAATTGGTACAGATAGCTATCAGCTTTATCTAGTAGCTTATTCATAGACATGGTTAATCCAAAAAAAGTACCATTTTCCACTAACGGTAGTCTATATGCACTATTATTTTCCATATCTATTTGATTAATCTTATAATTTAATCCATTTACTGGTTTGATAATATTTTTATTCTGCACCCATAAAAATAACAAAAACATCATAATAGCTATAATAGATGATGTTATGAAAATACTATAAATAGAAGCATAAACATGTTCCATAGAAAGTCCCATGATAAGAGCTCCTGTAATTTCTCCATCAATAACTATAGGGGCTGTGATCTCCAGTACTTTTCTTCCAATCTTCTCATATTGCCACTCCTCTATACCTATCGTTCCTTCAATGGTTTCTTTCAGATTTTTTTCTTCCTCATTATCATATAATATCCCAATATCTTCTACATCCGAATCTGCAATGCCTTTTAAATTTGTATCCACAATCGTTACATAAATAATATTTTCTTTTTTTGCTAATCCTTCAACTAATGTTTGATAGCTACATCTATCTGTTAATCTTTGTATATGTTCTGCTAAAATCCCGACCTGAACAAAAGATCCATTTGCATTCTTTATAGCCCCATATTTAGTTAAAATACCAAACTTTGCATCTGGTCTTATATCCTCCATCAATTCTAAATTATCACTATGTATAAAATCATCCAAAGGATGACCTTTAGGAGGAATCCATCCTCTATAACCTTCACTGGTTGAATATACAGTTTCACCCTTTTCATTCACCCATATCAATTCATCTACATGAAAGTCTTTCATTAATTCTATTAAAAAATCATCGCTTAGATTTTTTTCATTTTTTATTGCCATTTCCCCTGCTCTTCTTATTTTTTCTTCCATCATTTCATCAATTACATCTATTGCTACTCTATTTCCTTCAATTTGTCCCGTTACTTGTTTTGCAAGATTTTGTCCATCCTGTTTAGCTTGTTCTAATAATAAATTTTTGCTTATATAAAAACTTGAAATACTCACAGTAAAAATAGCTACTAGTGCAATCAATAATGGTATATATATTAATTTGTATGTATTTACTACATTTTCCCTTAGTCTCTCTTTTGATTTTCCCATGAATTCGCCTCCTTCGTTTCCGTTACTCTAAATATTATATCCTTATTTATCGTCATAATTTTACTTTATTCTACTAATTATTGCATATTCCTTTTTTCTTTTCAACTTTCGCAGCATTTGTATATTTATATTTAAAAAAACCATGCTGATTTTTATTCAGCACGGTTTTTCTCTATAATCACATTTAACCAATATTCATCTTCTCGCCCCTTTCGTACATCTACAGTCTCCCATAGATCAATGATTCTTAGACTAGGAAATTGATTGATTAAATTTTGAAAGCTTGTTTCATTATAAAAATTAAAGAATCTTTCATTTCTATATTCTTCTTTGTCTCCATATGTGAACTACCCTCCAGGTTGAAGTTAAGGCTTCTTGGTCAATAACACTAACGTGCCAAGTTTATCCAAGCTGACAAGGTCGTACCAACCTCATATAATTACTAAAATTACATTGCTAATTTCAGTAGGTTTTTACTCGCATTTATATCCCTATCATGCTGTGAGTGACATTGTGGGCACACCCATTTTCTAAGACCTAACTCTTTTACCAATGGGTTTTTGTAGCCACAACAAGAACATAATTGACTACTTGCAAAATGCTTATCAGCTATGATAATTTCTCTACCATACCATTTAGATTTATATTCTAACATTAATCTGAATTGATACCATGATACTTCTGAAATGCCTTTTGCTAACTTATGATTTTTCATCATATTTTTTACAGACAAATCTTCCATAACTATTGTTTGGTTTTCACTAATAAGTTTGGTAGACAGTTTGTGTAAAAAATCATTTCTTTGATTTTCAATTTTCTCATGTAGTTTAGCCACTTTAAGTCGTGCTTTATTACGGTTATTAGAACCGATCTTCTTTCTTGATAGTTGTCTTTGAACCTTAATAAGTTGTTTTTCAGTACGTTTTAGAAATTTAGGATTAGCAAATACTTCACCATCTGATGTAATAGCAAAATCTTTCAAACCTAGGTCTATACCTACTTTTTTATCAATAGTAGGTAATTGGTTAATCTCTTGTTCTGCAAGTATGGAAATATAATATTTTCCACTTGGATTTTTAGAGATTGTAACAGACTTAATAAATCCTAACACTTCTCTATGAAGTTTTAATCTTACAAATCCAGTCTTAGGTAATTTGATTTTTCCATCTTCAATCCTTACAGAACCTTTTTGATTATTGGTAGTATAGGTTTTGTAGTTATTTTTTTTAGACCTAAACTTAGGAAACCCACTACCATTATAGAAATTCTTATAGGCTACTTTAACTTGAAGTTGTGCGTTTGCAAGAGCAAGGCTGTCAACTTCTTTTAAGAAAGTAAATTCACTTTTATACGATGCAGGGGTATTAATTTTAGACTTCTTATTTTCCTCATAATACTCAATAGCATCACCCAAGATACGATTGAATATGAACCTAGCACATCCAAAAGTCTTATTGATTAATTCTTGTTGTTCTTTGTTAGGATATAATCTAAACTTATAAGCCTTATTTTGCATTAGGTCCACCTCCTTTTATGAGTCACCTCTTCAATCACTTCAAGTTGACTTTTTTGTCTTTTATTAAATTCTTGACTTAATCCTGTAAATACTTGTCTACTGTAGTAGTTTCCTATATTATATAGATTTTCAGAATAAAAACTCATATGATCACAATAATTATAGCGTGGATGAGATTTTTTAATTTGATGCTGTTCTGTTCGTGTTACTATCATTCACACTCACCTGCTTTCTAAGCTCCCTTCTATAAACTGCATATCAAACAACACCCATCATCATCTTCACTCTCTAATCCTCTTTTAGTATCCTTCTTTGAATATTTCTTATAATATCTCTCTTCTATTTCTTTTCCGCGATATAACAAATCTAATAATGACATTCCTTTTATCCATGTAAAATTATCTTTTTCAAAAGCTAAAGCTTTTTTGAATAACTTAGGATGATATTTATATAAATTTACCCACTCAATCCTTCTTTGGAACATACAAAAATAACACCCACTTCTAGAACGCCATTGATAATACGATGGATACCCTATCTTACTTTCTAATAAAATTTTTTCTACATCTTTAATACAAATACCATCTTCAATAAATGGATATATCGTATGAATATTTTTCTTACTAGAAATATAACCTTTCCTATCTTCATCTGCTCTAATACCAACATATGAATATACCTTATCATCTCCTACATATCTTTCCCAAGGTTTGATCTTCATTTCTCTTGTACACCATCTAGCAAATACACTTGGTAAGTATCCATTCATTTTTTCTAAATAAAATTCAAAAGGTTTATCACTATTAAGTCTTACTATATCAATTCCTAATGCTTTTTCTATTTTAGTTAGATATACATATGTTTCTAGAAGCTCACATCCTGTATCACAAAATACATACTCATATTTGATATTTGGATTCTTCTTTGTTAAATACACTGCTAAAGCTGTACTATCTTTTCCACCTGACAAACTTATTATCTGTCGCATTTTTATAATTCCTTTCTTAAATTATTCTAATATAGGATATTATCCGCTTTCATTTTATTCTATATTAGAATAAAAATCAATGTTACATATTCCCTTTTAGAATATATAATGTATATTTTAATTTTATTTGGTAAAAACCTTGAATTTATAAAGATTTCGTTTTATATTTAAATTAGTACATTTTGCAATATACAAGGAGAATACTATGGATGTTGGTAAACGTGTAAAAAAATTAAGAAAAGAATTTAATATTTCGAGTAATGAATTAACGAAAAAAACAGGTATCTCTCAGCCTGTATTGAGCAAATTAGAAAATAACCAAAGAAAAGCTGATGTTGCAATTATTGAGACAATTTGTGCTGCATTAAATATTTCTTTAAAAGATTTTTTTGATGTTCAAAATGAAACTAATTCTACTTTATTAAAATTGACCAGTCATGCAAAAAAATTAAACCCAGACCAATTAGAAAAATTGGCTGAGTTTATTGAAAGTATCAACAATATATCTTAATGATAAGATTTATCTACATTTTGCAGTATCCATTATGTGTTTTAGCTCCTCTATTCCTAAAACATTCGTATTATCTCGATGTATCATTTTATGACAATTAGAACATACTGACACAAGATCTTCTTAAGGATTAATCATTACATCTTCATATAAAGCACTCAAAGGTTTCAAATGATGAATTTCAATAAAATCCCTGCCTCTTTTATACCAAGTAATCCCAATTTAATGTGCATAATCGTGGTGTTTCTGAATAATAAGTGATTAATTATAACTTCGGATGTAATTAACTTTTTTTACGTGAAAACCTATAATCTCTACTTTAAATTTTTGCTTCTACTGGGATGCCTTAACCTTCTAAGAGCCTTAGCTTCTATCTGTCTAATTCTTTCTCTTGTTACACCAAATTCCTTACCAACTTCTTCTAGCGTCATTGTTATATCGTTTTTAAATCCAAATCTTTTTTCTATAACTTTACGTTCCCTATCGCTAAGTTGCATTAATATACATGATATTCTATCTTTCAAAATATCACTATCTATATTTTCAATCATAATATTCTCAAACAAATCATTATCATTAAGAACTTCATTATTATCATCAACGAGAGAATCAATACTATCAAATTCTTGTAATTGATTTAAAAACCATACTGACTCTTCTAAATCACATTCCAATTTTTCCTGTATTTGTAATAATAAACAAGTACAATACCTAGTTTCTAAACATTTATCGCACATATGCCCGAATGCTATATCATATATAGAAAAGATTTTTTCCCTCATATGTACCGGATAGTATATCAAAGGATTAATAGTTATAGCTGCTCTCTGAATAGATTGCCTAATCCACCAAGGTGCATATGTAGCAAATACACCTTCACTACTAGGATCATACTTATCAATAGCATAAATTAAACCTATTGTTCCATCTTGAATAGTATCTGCTATAGGCAAATGTAGTTTTTCTGAAAGTGACAATGCTATTTTAATTACAATCTTAGAATACATATACACGATTCTACTTACAGCATACTTATTTCCATCTTTCGCCTGATATATTAAATTCTGAAGTTCTTTAACAGCAGGAGGCGATACTTTTTTAACAAATTTAATATAATATTTAAGTGAAGAATCTAGCTCTAAAACTTTACTATATATTTCATTATAATCCATTCTACTTCTATCTATATTACTTCCATCTTCACTTTTGTCAATATTTGCATCAGTATCTTTTATTATTACTCCTGAAGATAGAAGACTTTCAGATATCCTATCAATATCATCTATTTCAATATTAAATTTTTCACTTATATCAAGAATATTATCAAATATCAAATACCCTTTATGCTTTGCTAAAGTTTGTAAATTTTCTAATATGAGACTTCGTTTGTCCTCTAAAATCACGTCTTCACCTAATTTCTTGCTAATTTACATAAATCTATTATACTGTCATCCGAAACTGTTTGATTAAACCTATCATCAAACTCTTCTAAAAAATCATATAAATTGTTTATATATTCATTAGTTGGCTCAATAATTTTTTCGTAAAGAACATCAATCCCACCTCTTACATAGCTTTCAAATAATTCCAAATCCTGCTTTTTTGTTTTGTCTGAACTAAAAAATTTAAAAGCCCTATTGATTCTTTCTTTCTTGTCAGACTCATACTTTTCATCTAGTAATAAAATCAATCTCAGATTATATTTTAAATCTTCTGCTGATTTTATAATCATATCTCCCATTATTTTTGCCGATTCTTTATCTTCATTATTTAAAGGACTTTTTCTACCATAAAGAAAACCTATGATAGAAGAGGCTATGTATACATCTATATTTCTACTAAAAATTTTTGATGTGCTATGTTCATCAAATTGTCCGGACAAAAATTTCACTCTCTTTGCGTGGCTACCTTTAAATGAATATTCTTTATTAAACATGACTTTACCTCCTATTTTAGTACAGTTTCAAACTCATTGAGTTTATCAAATCTGTATTGCTTACCAACTTTTTCCCCCATATATTCTTTTGCTAATTCTCCATCCGTATCTTTTATAAAAATTATAACTTGCTCAGCAATGTTAGGTAATGCCTTACACACTGATTTAATTCTGCGTTTATCAAATGCTGATAATGGTGCATCCATAACTAATGGGTAAGGTTCTGAAGCCAACATCTTTGCTCTTTCATCTTTGCTTGTGTTACTTTCTCGTGCCATTTTTATAATACCAGAGATAAAAGCAAATATTACTGATATACTTTGTGCCGTAGAAGTCTCGACATTTGAAAATTGCTCATAATCATCTACAAGAACAGATATATTGTAATTTTCATCTATGGTTAAAGATAATCCTCCCTGATAGATACCTTTAAATATATCATTTATTGTATCTTCTAATTTTTTTCTTGTAAAAGTTTCATTTTCTTTATAAACTTTCTCTAATCCATCGTACATATATTGAGCATATGCTTTATATATTTCAACTTTTTTATTTGTTTCGTCCCTTAACGTTAATGCTTGTCTTTCTGTATTAACACGCTCTTTTTTAGTTCTAATCGATCCTCTTTGCTCTATTAATCCATCTTTTTCTCTGCTTCTATCACGAATTATCTTTTCACAAATCTGTAATTCACGCTGAAAGGGTGCAACACTTTTGATTCCAACTAAATTTTTTTCAACTAAAGCTATTTCATCATCATATCCGCCAATGGTATCATTTTGTTCTTCTATAATAGATAACATAGATGAATTCGACTCAAACAAATCCCCTGACGTTTTAGCTCTCATCTGACTTTCTTTTATAAACTGACCTACTGTTATTCCAATTGATTGTGGGGGTAAGTATTGTAGTAATTTAAGTATGTTATTATATTCTTCACTTCCTACATCTAATGGTGTTCCACATAAACATGTCCCTTTTTTAATTAGAAAATCAATAGTTTTTGAATGCATTTCCGGTATATCTTTATTCGTAAAATCACCTTGTTTAAGTATTTCCAAAGATTTCTTTATCATAGACCTTGCAAAATACGAAGATGATTTATCATTAAATTCTTTAAGCAATTTATCTGTTGTTAGTTTCTTTGAATTTATCGTACTTGATCTTTTTCTGATTAAATCATTCTTTTGCTTTTGTAGTTGTTCCCCTTTAGCGTATTGTTGTATTATTTTTTCTAATTCCTTTTTTCTATCTTGTGATTTTGGAATTTCATCTTCTATTTCTTTTATTCTATCTTCTATTTTTTCAAGCTGAATTTGGTATTTTTCAATATCAGCAGTATATCTAGCTATATTTGTATTACTCTTAGCATCGTAACTATTTTCATAACTTCCGATAACACCTTTTGAAGTAGGTTTCAAATGTTCCAAAGCAGAAATAAATGCACTTAACCCCAGTATCCCTCTAACTGCTTCTGCAAATTCATAACTTTTTCTACCACTTTGAATTTCTTTACTCATTTTTTCAATTCTTTCTCCATCAAAGAAAAAATACTTAGATAATTCTTTTGGCAATATTTCTTTTATTCTTGGCTCTATCTCAAGTGGTTTTAAAAAATCTTGTTGTCCCTTTTTTTTACACTGTATAGCTCTTGTAATATTTGAATTCTTCAATTTTCCTGAATAATTTATTGTATACACTTGTTCGGTTGTTATTTCATATTCAATTCCTGCATGGATAAGCGACAATACAACTTTTACAGTAGCACTTTTATCTGGTACTAATTCTGATGCTACTATTTTATTAAGCATTGATTTATCTTTAAAATCAACATCCCCGTAAAGGCACCAAAAAAATGCTTGTGAAAATGTTGTTTTACCTGTCCCATTCTCGCCTATAATAATAGTTACATTTTTATATGAGTCTGTAGAAAAGTATATTTCTTCATCCTTAAACTGTCTAAAATTTGATAATTTCAATGATTTTAGTAACATCCTACTTCCTCCTCAATCATTTTCTTGATTTTTTTAACCATATCAGGATCACTATTTTGTCTAGATCTTATATTGTTTTTTTCCATTAAAATAAGTTTTTTTAACAATCTTTGTGCTTTCTTTTCATCGATTTCAATACCGTTTACATTCGCCATAATATCCCCCCTAAATATCTTGTGTAAATTCTACATCTATATCGTTCAATCCATATATTTCTCTTATTTGCCATATTAAAGAATAGGCATCCATAGAATTCATAGAAATACGTCCAAACTCATCCATTCTTACTATTTCATTTTTAACTAATGAAATATCTCTTTTCATTTCTTCTACCGTTAATGAAGATACTTCATCAAGAGGTCTTGGTAAAGTTATAAAATCATATATTTCAGCAAAAGCTTTTCCCTCTGCACGTCTTAAAACTCTCCCTCTCCTTTGAATATATTCCTTTGGATTCGTTGTACTTGCTAATATAAAAGCTGTTTTTATCTTAGGTATATTTACACCCTCATCTAAACATTTAATTGCAATCAAAGCTTGTAGTTGCTCACCTTTTGCAAATTGTTCTTTTAAAATTTTCCTTTCTGCTACATCTTCTTTAGACGTAAATTGGGAAACTTTCATATTAAGCTCATTACCCAATAAATTTGTAACAACATCTATTTGTCTTAAATCACAATCATCAATTGAAGAGTAATCTTTGTTATCATCAATAACATTAGCTGCACCGCAGTAAACCAAAATATAACTGTCATTCTTGTATGGAAATATCTTTTCCCTTAACACATCTATTTTTTCCTTCGCTGCTGCAACAATTCTAGCTCTTTTTAAAGCTAAAATTTCACCATATTTACTTAATTTCAATTTACCATTTTTACCCTTTATTAAGTTTCTTGACATCTCATATGATAATTTAGAGTATATTTCTCTTTCCTCTTCTGTAAGCGTTGTAACTACTGGATAATATTTATATGGGGTTAATTTTTTTTCTTCAATAGCTTGTTCTAACGGATATTCAATACACTTTTCTCCAAAAAAGTTATATAATTTGCCTGTTCCTTCTTCATCATTATGTCGTTCTAACGTCGCTGACAATGCTAATCTATATGTAAATCTATCATCCAAAAGATTTATTATTCTTTCTGCTCCAAAATTATGTGCTTCATCAACTACTAATAATAAGTTGCTTTTTATTTTTGAAATTTGTTCTTGTACTATTTTTGACTTAAAAGTTGCGTTAGTACATATGAATACAAAAAATTCTCTACCCCTCACTTTTAATTTTTGATTCCTTACCGCAGTTGATAATCTTTTTTTCCAATCCTTTTGTGAGGAATTACTATAACCTATTATAGGATTTATATTGAAAATATTTGTATCCTCTACCCATTGTTCAACTAAATGCTGATACGGACATACAATCACTACTGCTAATCTGTCATCTAATTTTTCTGATAATCTAGCCACTGCCCCAAGTCCTGTAAATGTCTTTCCTGTTCCAGTAGCCATATCAAAAATCCCTCTATAATTTTGTTTTTCCCATTCATCAATTGCTTCAATTTGATAATCATGTAGCTTAATATTTGCTGGAATAATTGCACCTAAGCGGTATTTTGTTTTTTCCTCTAAGACGATACTACTTTCTCCAAATTCTTCCTCATCAATATTAAAATTAGGAGTTGATTTTTTATATCTTTCGATAATCTCTTGCTTTAAATTTGGAAAATCTATTATTCGAACATTAGGCTCGCAGTCATTCCAAATAGAATCAAAAGCAGTTTCTTTTGCAATAACCTTTTCGTTTTCAAATTTATTTTTCCAAGAGCAAAATACATCAATAGCTTCATAATTTATCCTCATAGCTGTTGCAGACTCATTCATCGAGCCTGAAAAAGCAACTTTGTTTCCTAAAGCATCACTAATAATTCCCATTTTCTCATGATACATTCCCATTTTCCCTTTACCTTCAGTAAAAGCTATTTTAATATCTAATATTCCATCCGAAATAAGATTAGCCAAAAGATTCAATCTATCTTGCTCATATAAATCTTTTACCTCTTGCAATTCACAAATTAAAGCTCTATGAATTATTTTATCTCTCAACTCATAGCCCTTCTGTATTGCTTCCACGTCGGCATCTGACAAATATGGCGATGCAACCATTAAAATCTTCCCTCCATTTTGTACAAGTCCTGCTATACCTTTTGAAATTTCTAAAAGAGCAGAGGATGAGAAAAAACCAACAGCTCTTTTATATTGTACAGCCTGTTGTAAGAGTGGAACATAAAAATTCTTTGTTACATTATCAATTAGTGAACGATATTCACCTTTGATTTCTATATCTTGCAAGCTCATTATCTACACCTCTGTTCCACCTATCGCTCATACCCAGAAAGAGTCAGAAACGCCTTTCCATTAACAACCTGATAGTATTTTCTTAAAGCATTTGATATATTACCATTTGTATCTTTCATTTCCTGCTTGATCTATAGTAATGTATTATACATTTTATCATCATCATTAACTATACCATCCAACTCATGGATATTTTTATTGTGATATACTTTTTATGTTGAATTAATCATTATTCTTTTATTCCATTTTTATCCTTATGTTGTATTCACAAAAAGCTTAGATGCAATATTATTACCTCAGCTTTTATTTTTTAGTTTCTTACAATTATTATTGTATACTATCTTTTGGTTGTTACATATCTTCCAATCTATCTAATTCCTCTTTTATTGCACTTTTCAATTTATTATATCTATTTTCAAGTATTTCCTCATATTTTTCTTCTAAACTTTTCCCACTTGCTTCAAATATTTCTTTCATTCTAGTAGGCAGATAATGTCCCCATTGTGCCGATTCCATGACATATTTCATATAGCGCTCTGGTGATCTATCACTTATTTTAGCATTAGCAATACTAGATATATAGGTTCTATTTAATATACTATTTAAAATATGCTTTTTATCATTTCTTAACTTTTTTGATGTTTCTCCTATTTTCGTAACAGTCCCTAAAGGACATATATGGTGATCTTGTACTGAAATAATTTGCTTATTTCCATCAATTTTAATAACTTTTTTACCCCCAATTTCCCATACATTTAATCTCAATTTTTTTTGGGCATTAGGTAAGAAATCAACTGGTTGCTTACTCAATATATATTGTAAAATTCCAGTATGTACAGCTTTAGGTATGTTATGTTCCTGATCTTTTCTTAATAAAACATCTTTATCAGAATAACCACTATCATTTAATATATTTTCATATCTTATTTTGAATTTATTTTCTCCGCCGTTAATCCATTTAAAGACATTCTCTATATCTTTTATACATTGATCATTTTGTCTTTCTCTATATGCACCACTAAACAACGAACTCCAATACCAATACTCTATTTTTGCTAATGCTCTTTTATCTTTATAAACATCATCATCTTTTAAAACATAAGCAATCGGCAAAATCATTAAATCATAAGATAATGAATTAATATCAATTAACCCACATCTAAATTGTAAAAATGCACATGCTCTAGTTAATGCTTTTAACGTTATATTTGTATTACTATTAATCTGTTCATTTGTTAATTCAAATATCTTCGCACGTTTTATATACTCTAACTTTAATTTGTCTACCTCTCCATATGGTATATGACTAAATAAAGATAATAAATTTAGATATTGATTTTTTATTGTCTTTGTAATTTTATTCTCATCTATAGTCATAGCTAATGTAGAGTCCCATTTATCTGGAAGCTTATCTACTAAATCATTTGTTAAAGCTTCTGATAACTCAATAGCTTCTTCTAAAGAATCGCTAATTCTTTGTGATAGTGAACGCTCTCCTTTTGTTCTTGCTGCTTTTGCTACAATTAAGTCAAATGTATCTAAGGGGGTTCCACCTTTATTAATATTTTCAAAAATTGCAATTGCACGAGATATTTGATCAGACGGAAGATCTATTATTGGAATCTCTTCTTCAAATAAACCTACTAAAAATTTATTTACAGATTCACTCCATTTAGCACTTAATCGAGACCATGCATCTCTTATCTTTTCTGTTTCATTATTTTCTACATACTCCTCAATATCTGGTTCAATTTCTTGAAAAATTTCAAATAAATCCACTTTTCCATCTTCAACTTCTGCCTGCAATTCTTCTACTCTTTCTTTTGCAATTTTTTCTAATACATATGTATGTAGTTGTTTATCTGTACTTTTTATAGCTCCATAAATAGAGTACAAAGGTACTAATCCCATTTTTGCTGCTTCGCTGGCTAATTTGTTTTTTAAACGACTTCCTTCTAATTCTTTTTTATCTTTATCATAAATCTTATATCCTGGATGATACCACTCTGTATTTTTCCTTTTGTGTATATATCTATGTTCAAAGCAATCAAACAAATCTGAGGGTTCATAATATTTAAGACCTTTGAAATTTAACATTTTCCAACCAAATATATCTTCACTTTCACGATCTGGCTTAATTCTAAAAAACCATCTATTTCTTAATCCGGGATATAACTTTTCCCAATTATTTAACCAATTATTTTTATTTTTAAAAAAGTCATAGAATGTACTTCTTAAGCTAGATACTCTTTGTTGTCCATCTAGTAAATACAAGCAAGCTTCCATTGGTTCTATTGTTTCTCCTGCAAAACACAATTTTTTAGATAAAAAATCATCTTTTTTTCCTTCAAGAATTAATAAACTTCCTATAGGAATTGAAACAAAAAACGACGCTAGTAATCTTTTCTGTGCATCTTTATTCCATTCAAATTCTCTTTGAAAATCTGGTAAAACTAATATATCTTCATCACTTTTTTCGAAAATTTCCTTTAACTGCATAAGTATCCCCCTTGTGACCTTTTCTTTTACTATGACTGTCTTTATAAATCAATCCCATATTTATTTCATTATCATGAATTAAAGCAAATATATTCTAGAACATCATCTAGTTTTTTTATATCCTCTAGTTCATTAAAATACGCCAAACTAAACCTCACTGTCCCTCCAGGAAACGTCCCTAAAAACCTATGTGCTTCAGGTGCACAATGAAGTCCTGTTCTCACAGCAATATTATATTGATCAAAAACTTGTCCTATGCTATCACTTCCATAGCCATCAAACACACAAGACACTACCCCTATTTGATTTTCATTATTTGATGCTTTTATCACTTTTATATTATCAAAGCTCTCTAAACATTCTATAAGCTTTCTAGTCATCTCTTTTTCTTTCTCATGGATATTTCCTCTTTCAACTTGTTTCATCCACTTTAACGCAGCATTCAATCCTGCAATAGCTTGTATATTTAAACTCCCTACTTCAAACCTTTCTGGTACGGTGTCTGGTAAATCAGGATTCGCAGAATCAGTACCCGTACCTCCATATAATAAAGGTTTAAGTTTTGATTTTTTATCCATTATAAATCCTGCTATTCCAAAGGGCCCATACAACGTTTTGTGTCCTGCAAAAACCACATAATCCGCTTTTAATTTTTTCATATCTATTTGAAGTAAACCTGCTGTTTGAGCACAATCAATCACTACTTGAGAATCATATTTTTTAGCTAAATCACTTATTTCTACTATCGGTGTTATTACTCCACAAACATTGCTTGCATGTGTCATTATTACCATATCAGGTTTTTCATCATGAAACTGATACTTGATTTTTTCTAAATCATAATCAAAGGTATTCTTATCTGTATCCAGAAAATGTATATTAAAATGATACTTTTCTTTTAGGTAATATAATGTTCTTAACACTGCATTATGTTCAAAATAAGTAATGTATACGTTTTCTCCACCTTGCCAATTCATTCCTCTTAGAATAATATTAATAGCATCAGTTGCAGATGGTGTAAATACAACTTTCTTACTTATTGGACAATTAAAAAGATTCCTTATTAACGCTCTTGTTTCCTCTACTAATTTACTTCCTTCACTAGCTTTTTTATATTGCCCTCTTCCCACATTGACACCATATTCTCTATAAAACTTATCCATATAATCGTAAACTTGTTTTGGTTTAGGATAAGTTGTAGCTGCATTATCAAAATATATACTTCTATTCATAATTTAATCCTCCATGTTTAAATGAGTATTCTTAGAATTAAAAAAGCTCATAATTAAATAATACCATTTTAATCATGAGCTTTCAATATTTAACAAATAAAACTAATATTTAACAGTATTTTTCTAGTATTCTCATCAGAATTTGTCTGTTTTCGTTTGAATCCAAGGCATGAGCATAATCTTCCATAATGCCTTCTATTTCGTTATATAAATCTTCTCCTTTAGCTGATATTTTAGTCTTATCAAAAGTTTTGGCAATTTCTTCATTATCTTCACTATAAGAAACAATTTTATACGAACTTTGCACTGTGGTTTGTTCTTTTTTTGAATTTGCTTCCTTATTAAATTTTTCAATAGTACCTTTAAATTCCTGTAATCTGTCTATAAACTTAATAATTGTTTCATCTTCCCAATCCTCAATCCTTAATCCAATAATAATTTTAGCCGATTCTTGGATAAATTCAACTTGATTATTAGAAATATTTTTTACTAACTTTAATAATCTATGTTCCCCTTGTGTAAATAAATTGTTTTTAGTATTTTCATTTAAATCTTCATACCAATCTTTCATTACTGAATATAATGTAGCTCTATCATCACTATTGTTAAAAATAGTTTTAACATCTACTCCTAACACCTCTATTAAAGTTTTTCGACTTCCATCAATTTCTATTTTCATTGCTTCAATATCTGCAACAATCTTATTACTAAAATCGTCATAGCCAAAAATTTTGAATAACTTACTAAATAAGAAATCTCTTGAATTTATTTTAGAACCTTTTAAATTGTTTCTTAGTCTTACAATTTTTTTATCTACTTTTTTAAATTCTCTATTTCCTATATATTTATTATTATATTCCTTAGCATATTTAGGAAGATATAAAAACCAACGTTGAATAGCCTTTACAATAAATTCAAAGGTATTATATTCCTTTTCTCCATCTTCAATATAATCAGAGAATATTCTTTCTAGGTCAGTAATAAATCTTTCTTTATCATCATTCCAGTTCTCTAATTGAACTTCAAATTCCTCTGGTTTGCTATTTATATCTTCTAATAATCTAGCTGTCATTTCAATTTCATAACCGTTTCTAAATACCACTGCATGTCTTTTATAAAGATGTAAAACAACGCCTAAGTATATGGGGATAATCCCTTTTCTAATACCAACATGATTTTTAGGATCAATTAAGATTTCATAAAGTTCTTTAAAGCTTGTTCTCCCTTTTTTAGATGTTTCAAATAGAAACTTTTTAATTATATTTAAAGTATTTTGTATTTTTCTATCATTCAAATCTTCAATTTTTAGAGATATCTTGTTTTCATCATCATTTAAAATTCCTGTAACAATCAAAGTTGAGCGCATAATTGTTACATCAGGACCATATCCTGTTAATCCTAATCTTGGTTCAAGATTATTTCTTAATAATGCTTCTAAAACTTTTTTTCTACTATTAACAATCGTCGTTGAAAGTTCATTTTTGTTAATCATTTCATTGATAATCACAGGCGTTTCATTATAAACCTCTTCACATATATCAGATATGAGACGATTTAACATTGATTTTCTATTAATCCCTTTTTTTTCTTCCCCTTTATAGCAATACTTAGCTAATCCTTCTTTAGGATTTATATATACATTTAAATAATTTAGTATCTGATCTCTTTCATCCTCTAAATGTACTATTAATTCTTCATGTAGTAGCTTATCATTTTCTTGATGCATATTTTTTTCTATTAAAAATTGAATTGCATCATAACGTCTTAATGTAGATTGTAAATGAACCGCTCTATGGGGTAAAATAAATACTATTCTTTCATGATCAATATCTTTGATTTTATTTTCTACTTGTATTAATCCATCATTATCTTCTAATAAAATACCATATACAATCCCATCAGCAGATTTATCTTTGATCTTTTTATTCCAATCATTCGTCTCCATTAACTCTTTGTAATCTATAAACTCAAACTCAAAATATCTTACCATTTCATATTCATCATTATATCTAGTAGGGTATATATAATTATCATAAAATCTTTCACTCAAAACTGTTTTTTCACTGAAATGTCTTCTTTGTTTTTCAATTGCATCTAAAATTAATTCATTCACATCTACATCTGTAGCTTCAATAAAAGCAAGTTGATCTTTACTTTTAAAATAGTGTAATATTTTTCTATTTAGTAAATCTTCTATTACTTCATTAATTTCTTCAGATTTATATGATATTGTCTTAAGGGCTAACTTAATGATTTCTCGTTTAGGTGGTAGCTTTTCACCCTCTCTAACTATAAAAATTAATCCTAATGTCTTAATAATTTTTTCAGCTAGTTTTTCATTCTCATCTATTTTCTTAAGAGAATTCGTAATTTGTCTCCAAATTTTATAAATCTCTGAATTATAGTTCTCTTTCTTAAATAATGGTTCAAAATAGTCATATATATACTCAGGTGTCATTAATGGAAATTTACTCTTTTCTTGCAATAAATAATGCCCTAGAGCATATCTTTTATTTGTTGATAAAAATGTAAATATGGTTCTTTCGTTTTGAGCTACCTTTTCAGATATCTTAGGTAATATATATGTGCTTATAGGATGTAATGGATAGCATCCTTGTATAACTGTTTTTTCTAAAGCTTCTCCTAATTCTTCAAAAATCTTACTCCTACTTACATTTAATGTTATATCCTTTAAATCTTTCTTATTGTCTTTAATGAATTGATTCCATTGCTTATTTTCTTTTAATATTGCATGAGACATTACCTCATACGTTTGTATAGGCGAATGGTTGATTTCTATGGTTTTGAATCTCTCTGAAACTGCTTTCCATGCATCTACCTTTTCTTTAGGTAATTGATCTACATAGTTACTAATATTTTTATGTGAAATTAACATTATATGTAATTGTTCTTCACCACTTCTGTTACATTTTTCAGCTAAATCTTGTAATACTTTTATTTCCATAGCCGAATTCCGCTCTATACTACCTTCAAGAAATTTACTAAATTCATCATAAACAATAAAAATACCTTTATATCCTTTATTCTTTATTTTTTTCGCAACATCTCCATAAATTTTATCAATTTCCATTCCTTCAAATGGATTAAATTCCGCTCCAGATGTTAACGCTGGATATAATGCTACAAACTTATTATAATAATCTTGATTGTATTTTTTAAGTTCTTTTTCAAACTTTTTAACTGATTCATCTATCTCTTCAGAAAATAGTTCATAGGTCTTCTTATATTCTTTTTTCCATTTATTTATCATTGCTAACGCTGATTCAAAATACGTATTTGGCATAATATTTTCTAATTCATGATCCTCTAAAGCATTTCTCAATCCTAACAACAATGATTGATGTAAATTTAAGCTATTTGAAGATACGATAATAGGAAGCATCTTTTTTTGATCTTCTATTACGCTTATGGCTAATTGATATAACTCTTCCTTATAACACTTCATTTTATCTAATAGGTTCAAGAATACACTTTTATCTTTATGATACATCAATGCAATAATCATTAACGCTAAATGTGATTTCCCTTTTCCATAAGGACCTATTAAAATTCTTGATCTTTCATTACTTGCCTCTTCTTTAGATGTAGGTTTTAAACTTAAAAGTATTTCTTCAATAATTTCGATTGAACTCGTTGAAGGTATATAATTTTTTATTTTTTCTATGCTTTCTAAATCATATTTTAAGTTTATAGAATACTGAAAATTGGATGCAGTACTAATAAAATTAGATATTCGATTTATATTGTTCTTCATATTTATCCCTCTATCCTATTGATTAATATCTTTATAATATTCTTCTACAATTTCTAATACATCTAAATCTGTATCTATCTTTACTACATCTAATCCAGCAGTTCTAATAACTCTTAAGTATTTTTTTTCTTGAAGCACATCTAAGTAATGATTTAACACATTCCAATCCATATTGAATATTTTTCCGATATTACAATCATCATTTAGTAAACTAGCAATTTTCACTTCTTTCGATTCATTTTCATTTTTACTATATCTATCTATCATTACAGATAGTACAATCAATGGATGTATCGTATCCTTTTTCAAAGTAGCTTTTCTAAATACATTTTTATCTACCTTATCTAATAACTCCAATGTTCCAAGTGGACAATCTATATTATTTTCAGGTGATATTTTCTTTTCTGGATTCATTTTTTTTCTAGATATATACGTATTAATTAAACAGTTATAATCATCATTTAGTGATCTTTTCGCAACAACTTCTTCTAAATTGTATTTTATATATCCATCTAAATCCTCTACAAAATCTTCCTTTGTAAATTCTTTCATATTAAATTCATTGTAAAACCAATGCCATGTAGTCGCTAGTTCTTCATTTGATGCTAGGTTGTAATGTAGCAACCATAATGTTCCGTCTTCTTCTATGTATCTATCATACTTCCAAACCAATTTCCCCAATTTTGTCCTATATTGATATTTTTTATTTTCCTTCATATCCTCAGCTGTTAATCCAACTGCCTGTAGCCAATACCTTAAAGATTTAACCATATTTGTTCCGATTCCCAAATCATCTGTCGGATTACTATCTTTATCATTAAAAATCCTTTTATTTTTTTCTATATTTTTAAGTCCCTTATATAGCCAACCTTTTCTAATAAAAAAGGTTTCATGTCCTCTAAACTTCAACTTATTCGTCCTCCTTGGCTTATTTTGCTGAATATAAATACTTTGCCATCAAACATCCTTTAGTAATATATTTAGGATCAACACACTTTCCACATCTTGTGCATTTCGATTCATCTATATGATAACTATTGCCTCTAATAGATATTGCGCGATACTTACAAACCGCTTCACAACCTAAACAACCTTTACATGCATTGTATTTTCTTACTTGATAAGATATTTGTCGTTCTAACTTATCATACTCTAATTTATTTAATCTAGTTTCTAATATTTGAATTTTAACACCTATTTCATAATCCCCTGAATTAAATGGCTGAATCGACAGTTTTGGCATATTTGTTTTATGGTTTAAAACAATAACCTCTCCTATCAATTTTCGTCCTAGTTCTTTAGATATCTTTCCTAATGGTGTAAACAACTCATAAAACGCATCTATTATTGGTTTGTTTAATTTATATATTTGAGCATTATTATCAGTCGTACAGTTAGAGTATTCTATTTCTACATCCATCGCTGCCTCAACTCCATATCCGCCTTGTCGTGCCTTCCAATTCCCACTATCAACGTATTCTTCTGGATCAGGCTTTCCTATTTTTTTAGCAAAATTCACTAAAAATTCTCTCCATTTGTTTGATTGATCAGGCATATAAATTTGAGATAATAAGTGAGAACGTCCACTATTATTTGGACAACACCAGCATCCTACTCGGTCATATCCATATCTATAGGCATCATTAAAATCTACTTTTCTTGTTAACAAATACAACCATATATCGATATCTTTCCAGTTAAATATAGGCGCAACCACCTTCTGTTGTGCAATTTTAGGACTATCATAAATCCTTTCATATTTGCTTCGGCTAGTAGACTCAAATCTTCTTACACCATAGAAAGTAATCATATTCTTATTTCTAAACATATGTCCAATTTTTCTGCCTATAGGTCCTGTTTTAAACATATGGCAACACCATCTCATCACTCTACTAGGTGGTCCTATTTCATCACAAACCTCATAGAAGTTTTTTTCTCTATTCTTAGCACTACTCAGTACCGTATTGATATTATCTCTTTGAAATCTTTCTCTATATTTTAATGTCAATGGAAATTCTAAAGTTGTATCTCCAAAAATATGTTTTATTTCAGGATTTGATAACACTCTTATTACTAGATCAGAAACTACAGTAGAATCTTTTCCTCCTGAAAAAGACACTAATAATTGGTCATCTGAATAACCTTCACATGCAGGTTTTATGAAATTTATAGCATCTTGATTTATTCTAACAAATCTATCTCTGTTAGCTTCAATAAATTTCTCTATCCGTATATTAAAACCATCATAATTATTATCTTTCGAATACTTATTTAAATCATCTCGTAATTTATCTACATCATGAGTTTTCATTTCCTCAGTAGATATAGTTACTCTTTCTCCATCTATATAATATCTGTTTGCATCGCACCATACAGAGCTATTAATATATTCTAAAGGTTTCCCTAAAATTAATTCCATTAGTAATCTTTCTTCTGGAAAAACTGGTCTTAAGTCATTACTCATTTTTATTGTCTTCCCTTTACATAAAGGACAACTCTCCTTATCCAAAAAATCAATTTCTCTAATAATAGGCACCTTACAATCATTACACCAATAAATTTCAATAAGTACATCATCCATAGTCTTATTTCCACAATCTGGACATTTATAATCCATCGATTCATCCAAAGTTGCAGACAATTTTTTATCACAATGTTTACAATATACTTGTACTGATACATCATCATAATCATCTAACTCTTCATTAATATCTTCTTCATAAGAAGGAGCAACTTCTTTACTATCTAATATTAATTCTTCCTTAATGAACTTTCTATCTGACATAATATCTCCTCCCAATGAAATATAATCAACCTTTTGATTATATCATAATACGTTTAAATAATGCGAACAAACATACGTTTGCATGTGTTGTATATTATATAACTAATCTTCAAAAATGTCTAGTTTAGAAAGATCTACTACCAAAAGAACTATATATTTCACCCATGCTAAGTCCACAATACAAATAAGTTGATTCACTACATATTTAACAGTTTTTGTCTATTTCTATATGATAAACCCCCGCAAGAAAATTTATTTTCTTACAGGGGTTAACTTTAATCATTACTAAAAATAATCCTTCTTAATCTTCTTTCATCCAAAGTATTCTATCTTCTTTTAAAGTATTTATCTTCTTTCTCTAAATTATATGTTTGCGAGCAATGCAACAATAGGAATATCTGCTGGTGCTAGTTCAAATTTTCTTAATTCATACAAATCAACCCACACATACTTATCATGGTCTACTAATTCTATTTCTCCGCTTACTATCTCTCCTTTAAATGCAAGTAATCTAATAGTTTGGTTTTCATATCTATGGATATTTTCACCTACATATTCACTTACTTCTATCTCTATATTCATTTCTTCTTTCAATTCTCTAACAAGACTCTGCTCAGAACTTTCTCCTTTTTCAATCTTTCCTCCAGGGAACTCCCAATATCCTTCTAATACTTTTCCCTTCTTTCTTCTAGCGATGAGAATTTCTCCCTTATGATTTTGCAATATTGCGGCTACTACATCTATCATCTTTTCACTTCCTAAATTCAAATATATTATAATATGTTCTTATTCGCCTTAGGCACAAACATTGGAGCCATCGCGTCCTTTAGCTTCCATATGAAACTCATTGGTTTATTCCCTGAGTGACTTACATATTCACAAGAACCTAAAAATACAAAAGGTGATGTATACCCATTTTCTATCTTATACTCCCTTACAAATAATGCTATTTTATGTCCTAGTTTCTTATGATTAATATACCTTTGAGCTGTATTGGTCTCTTCTGAAACCTTGCTTTGGGTTTGCCAGTGAAACAATCTATCATTAATAGCATAGTCTTCATAAAGGGTGGACGGTGAAAAATCTTTTTCAGATTTATTTAAGGTTATAAAGAAAATATCCAAATTCTTGTTTTTTAAATGCTTAACACCTTCTCTAAAAGCTGGTTTGTTTTCTTCATTGTAATATCCTAATGCTGCTAATATCTGTGATGTTGAATAGTTACAATGTACGCCCAAAGGGCTAGAAAATCTAAAATCATTTTTAATTTCTAAAAAATCTATATTCTCATAACTATATTGTAATACATCTGAAATTTCTTCTTTTATTTCGTCATTTTCTAAAACCTTATTTATGCCTTCTTCTATTGTTAAGAATCCTTCTTTTTTAGGTTCTGCATTATAGAATGAATAGTAAAACATTGCTAACATAAGCTTTTCTTCTTCATTTTTAATATCTGCTCCTTGTATATAATCTAACAGGAACCTAATTAATCTTCTTGAATTTATATGGAATAAGTTTGGTAACCTCTTAGCAATAAGCTTTTCATTTATACAAATAAAATCCTGCTTCAATTCTGCCTCTACCATCATTCTTTTAAAAGTTCGATTTCCACTTTTTCCATAGAAATCGTATAACGATAAATGGTAGTACTTTAAGAAATTTTGCAAAGTTAATTCTATCCCTGTATCTTGGTGAAAATACTTCATCTTGCTAACAAGATTTTTTCTTGTATTAGAACTTTCTTTTATATTCCTCAATATATATTCCTTAGCTTGTTTTTCCAATTGTATAAAACAACCTTTTGGTAAATTAAAGAAACCTTGTTCTATATAATGCTTTATGGAATGCTTTGTTCTTCCTATTAATGATCTAAACTTTTCCTCAAAATTATAGTTTTGATGTGCTTGTCCAACAAAGTCTAAAACTGTAAGACATTCCTTCCCTTCTGATAATCTTAATCCTCTTCCTAATTGTTGCATAAACACAGTCAAACTTTCTGTAGGCCTCAAAAATAATATGGTGTTAACCTCTGGTATATCTACACCTTCATTATATAAATCTACTACAAAAATAAATTTTGTTTCTCCACGAATTAGTTTGTTTTTTGCATCTGCCCTTATTTTAGGGTCCACTCCAGCATATAAGGCCAAAGATGCTATATTCGCATTATTAAAGAAGTTCGCCATATATTTTGCATGCTCTATACTAACACAAAAACCTAACCCTTTAACTTTATCAATATCCGTTACATACTTATAGATGCTTTGCATCACCTGATTACTTCTTATTTTGTTAGAAGTATATACATTCTCTAATTCCTTAATATTATAACCTTTTCTACTCCATTTAAGTTTTGATAAATCCACCGTATCCGTAACACAAAAATATTGGAATGGGCACAATAATTTTCTATCAATAGCTTCTGTCAATCTCATCTCACTAGCAATTGTATCTTCAAAGTATTCTAATACGTTCTTTCCATCCATTCTTTCTGGCGTAGCTGTTAAACCTAACAGCACTTTAGGTTGATAATAACTCAAAAGTTTTTGATAGGAATCCGCTGCTGCATGATGAAACTCATCTATAATAATAAAATCATAAAAATCACTTGATGTTTTTTCATAGAGTTTAGCGCTATTAAAGCTTTGAATACTAACAAACAATTGGTCTAGAGAATTTGGAGTATTTCCTCCTACTAGTAAATCTCCAAAATTATAATCCTTTAGTATGCCTCTAAAAGTATTTATACTTTGTTTCAAAATTTCTTCTCTATGGGCTACAAAAAGAATCCTTGCAGTGTCCTTACTGTTTATTTTAAATCTTTTATAATCAAATGCGGATATAACAGTTTTTCCTACGCCTGTAGCCGCTACTAAAAGATTTCTAGTCCTTCCAAATATTTCTCGCTCTGCTTGAAGCTTTTCTAATATCTCTTTTTGATAATGATAGGGTTGAATATCAAAATTAAAATAGGTATCGTTGTTGCCTATCTGATTTTTCTTACTTAGTGCTATCTTTAATCTTTCATGATCCTGCTCACTTTCTCTGTTAAAATATGCGAACTCACTATCATTCCAATAGCTTTCAAAGGTAGCTTCAATTTTCTTGATAATATCAAAAGAATCTTTCTCTGCCACCTTAATATTCCATTCTAAACCCGATGTAAGAGCAGGATTTGATAAATTCGAAGAACCTATATAAGCCGTACTAAATCCCGTTTCTCTTTTGAACACATATGACTTTGCATGGAGTCTAGTTCTATCTACATCATAAGATATTTTAACCTCTGTATTTTTCAACTTGCTTAATTCCAAAATAGCTTTGTAGTCTGTTGCTTCCATATATGAAGTTGTTATAACTCTTAGTTTTCCATTTCTATTTTCTGTAAAATCTCTTAATTCTTCAATAATACATCTCAGCCCGCTCCATTTTATAAAAGACACCAACATATCAATAGAGTCCGAAGAAATAATTTCTCTTTTTATCTCCCCAAGCATGCTCGGCTCATAATGAGAACCTGTGAATAATGAACTTTGAGAAATAGACGTGATCGGCCTAATATTTTTCTCATTTTTAATGCTTCTTATATTGTTAATACGAGAATATATAGATGTTAAAACTTCTCCTTCCTCTGCAATTTTCAGAGCTTCAAACTCTTCTTTATCTAGCCTTTTGCTTAGTGCAGAAATAATATCATTACATGTTATAATTTGATCTAACAAGGCTTCTTTGTCATCAGCCTTATTATCCCTAACATATTTCAATGCCTTCCTTGTAATAAAAGAAATATAGGAAGCTAAAGTTTTTCTTGCTTCCTCTACATCAATATATTCTTTTTCTATTTCATAACAATCAATATTTAAACCAGCAAGCTCTTTTTTTAATTTCTTGTTGATTATTTCTTCGTATATACCCGTCTTTATCATGCTCCCACCTCAACCTTATACTGATAATCTCTTTTGATTCCTGTTCCTTACTATTCAGCAACACTTAGTTCTTTATACATTTTTACATTCCTTCTTACCCATTAAACACCGTCAATATTTCCTCTCCGTACTTCTCAACCCGATTTGTGCCAAACCCTTTTATGCTCAGGAGCTCTTCTTTAGTTCTTGGATATTTTAATATAAGTTCTTCCATTTGTGCATTGGTAAAAATCACATATGCTTTGATATTTTCTTTCCTTGAAGTTGACAAACGGAATTCTTTCAATTGTGCTCTAAGCTGTTCTTCATTCTTGTCAACCTCTACCACTTTTTCAGTTTTGTATGTATTCATATTTGATTCTTTCATCACTTCTGCTTTATATGGCTCTATACTCTCTTTGTTTTCTTCTGTCATGAAATCTTCTTCTGATAAATTATATTTTTTATTGTAGTTTATTTCTAAAGGCTCATTATTCTCTATCAAGAAATCAGCAATACTATGCATGTATTTTTCCAATACATTCATCTCATTTTTTTCGTCTTTTTGAAGCCTTTCTAAATAAGCAGTAATCTGATCATACTTATAGATTGTTTTTTTAATGCTTGCAGGGCATTTGTTTTTATAGATAATCGTTTTAGGATTCGCCATAACCACTTATGTAGTCGAATTGAGCCACATAATCATCATATTTTAGCCTTATATCGTGTAAACATAAAATTGGTAAAAATGAATTTTGCAGTTCAAAATATGTATTTTTTTCTCCTTGCATCCCTTGTTTTAGATAAGAGATGTCTCGATCAATCATTTCTTTTTTGTAGCCATCTTTTAACTTTCTAGAAATATTCATTAAGTCATTCATTTGTTTGTTATCTTCTGAGAAGTCTTTTACAAATATAGGTCTTGTAATCTTTTACATGTTTATTGTTAATTTCGATATAAAAATACAATTCCCTCCATTTTCTTGATATAAATTGAATATATACATGTAAAAGCTTGTATGATGTTTTCCATTAACATCATACAAGCTTTTTCTTTTTTTGTATAAAATATTACACTACCTCAAAACAAATATGCTTAAATTGTAGTGCAATAACTTTTTAACAACGCAATAAATTGTTCTTTCTCTTCTTTTGTACCAAAAGATGATAATGGAACTACAATAGCACTAATGGCATTTTGATAAATAAATATATGACGATTGGTAACCTCAATTTTATTAATAGTATTCCATTTCAAATTACTTTCTCCGTACTCATTGGACTTTATAATTCCTTTTTCATCTACTAAAAGAGTACCCTTTGCCAATAAACTTCTATTTTGTCCTTCAGACAACATTTTCAAAACTTGCTTCTTACATCTTCTTTCTATTTGTTTAGGATAAAACGCAAACCATAACATGCTCATCACAACCATTATACTAGTCCAATACCATAAAGGCATATTTGTAATTTTAGGCGCTATAAAACAACTCATTATAAATATCAATGGACCGATCAACCGTTGTACTAAAATAGATTTTTTCAAGCTTTTTGAATTATTCATATGAAATAAATTAAAATCTACATAGTCCTGTTCTGTTAATTGATAGTAAATCTTCATACAATCATCTCCTAGTTTTATATATATTTCATCATTTATATATGAAAATTATACCATTTAATCTTCTACAACATTTAATTTTTTTTCAATAGATTTTTATTTTTTGTATTATTTATTTCACCTATGGAAACTTTGTTATAAGTTTATTGTTATAAGTTTATTTTTATAATTTAAAACATATATATTTGTAAACATATATACAAGTATATATATATCAACTTTTTTCAATATTTACATCTATCATACAAGCTTTTTCCACTTATCATTTCTTCCTTTGCCTACGGATTCTATCTTCTTATCTTTCTTTAGTTTTTCAAAGACTCTATTCACAGTTGATTCCCCTATATCTGGACAGATAATACCATAAACATATTCATTCATAAAAGAATATGTTTACACTATATGTGAATAGTTCTAACCT
Organism: Lutibacter sp. B2; assembly: GCA_015686845.1. Lineage (GTDB taxonomy): Bacteria > Bacillota > Clostridia > Peptostreptococcales > Thermotaleaceae > JADPRS01. The sequence goes on along the minus strand of JADPRS010000025.1, from coordinate 20,267 downwards.
CGTAAAAAGCCTATAAGAAAATTGATTTTCTTATAGGCTTTTTACTTGTATCATCCAAATTGAATGCCTTTATCTGTTGTAATATCATTTGAAATAATGGCTACACCATTTACAGTTGCTCCTGGTTTTAGTTTTGGCTGGGTAGATGGATTTTGTGGATAGGTCTTTCCATCATATTTCATTATGGCACAGAAAGGTTCTATTCCTCCTCCTGAAATAGACATAATCAAATCTCTATATCCATTGGTCTTTTTATTTCTTACAACGATTGGATTATTCACTAGGCTAAATTTAGAGAGGAGCTTATATTTTCCATCTACTTCTTTAAATATAGCCGCACTACAGCCTCCACTTCCACAAACGGTTGGCCCTACTAGATATACAAATGTTTCCTTCTTTCCATCTCCATTTAAGTCAATATGATTATAATAATATCGTACTTGATCTACCCCAGGAGTTAACCCAAATACTTTTGCAAAGGCTTTTTCTAGTTTAGGGTCTTTCTTGGTCTCAGATTTTTTATAGTTTACATTCCAGACTTCTGATTGACAGGGGTTTTGCTCTTGCCTTGTTCCTCCGAATACACCCACTGTTTGGAAAAAAGGTATGAACTGTCCATTATTATTTTTCCTATCCCAATTTAAAGAATTCTGTACGTATCCAAGGGCATCTGCATTATAAAGACCTATGATCCGTTGTTGTGCATACAAACCATATACATTTTCTCCTCTAAAATCTACAGGATATAATCCGCCTAGTGCATTCACGCTTCCTTTTGTAGGGTTTTTGAGTTTTCCATTTTGATCATAAAGTTTGGATAGATAATCGTATCCCTTATGGGTAAGGTCGATGATGTATGTGGTATTCGTATTTTTATTTGTCACTTGTACTTGATAATAATCTTGATAGATTACATCATACTTGTATGTGGCATTGAACTTTTCAAAGTCAAAGAGCTCCTTTACTTTATTATTTAGGAAGGAGTAAATGTAGTAGAAAGCGTATCCACCACTACCGCCTGAATCGATCCTTACATAGATATCACTAACTTTATTTCCTGTGAAATCTCCTAAGAATAATCTAGGATTGTATCCTGCATTTTCTTTTAAAGGAATGATGGTGGCCTTCATGGTTTTTCCATCTATAATTTTTATCCGAATATTTTCTCTGAAAGGACTATTGTTCCCTTGCAGTTTGTTGCCTATTAAGTATACATAGTCAATGATGCCATCCCCTGTTACATCTCCTACTTTAAAGTCCAATATGGTATCTCTTTGTTTCTTATTCCCTGGGAAATAATTATAATTGTACATAGCATATCCCCTTTCTTTTATAGACTTACTTAATATACTATGCACCTATTTATAAAAGGGCCACTGCTTTTATCCTTATATTTAAAATCATAAAAACCTATTCATTTTTAAATATATGAATAGGTTTATTGAAATGGAGTAGTTCTAACTTCATAATACTCTATCTTCATTCCTCTTAATTTTTTAATTGATAATATCTATATCGACCCTTACCTCTTGCTTCAATAAATTCTGCTAAAATCAATCTTTCAAAAATTTTTCTTGCTCCTCTATCTGTAATATTAAGGATTTCAGCTGCACACTTAGTTGTAATCCTATTATGCTCTTTAATATAACGAATGATTTCTATTTCATTTTGACTCAATAGACTACCGGAACTTTCCGGAACTTTTCCGGAACTTCCCGGAACTTTTTTTATCTTTCCTTTATACATAACTACCTTTACAAACATACCCGATTCTATAAATTCTGGTTCTTTTAACTCGGCTTTCTCACATGCAGATAAAATCCTTCTAATTCCTGTTCCCCACTGTTCAATAAATCTTAATTCTTTAAATACCCTAGCTAATACCTTATTTCTAATCTCAGAGCGACCATTTTTTATATCTTCAATATCTAGTGTTTTGGGCAAATATCCTGGGGACGTTATTTCAATTCGATCATCATATATTGCAAATTTTACATCTGATCCTGAAATGCTATAGTCGCGGTGAATGACTGCATTGATAATTGCCTCTCTTATAGCCACCATAGGTATTTCATAAGTATCTTTTCTTTGTATTCCTTCTATTTTTCCTGCTTTTTTGATATAAACCTTAGCAAAATTCATAGCATTTTCAATTTGTTCATAAAGTGTTCCGTTAAATTCCTTTTGATCAATAAATTCGCCTACATCGTTTCCTTTAAATCTTGCACACTTTATTCTAGCATATTCAAATAATTCTTTGTTTCCTAAAAGAATAGCCATAGCTCTTGTTGAATACATTTTTCCGTTTTCTTCCTTTAATAATTTAAGATTCAATAAACTCTTTTGATCGATTTCTTTATCTAATAAATCCGATAAATCTTTCATCAATTTTTCTAAAATAAGATTTTCAAAATCGTAATCATATAGAATTTCTTCATCAAATGAAATATTTCTTTTCTGTCTTTCTAATTCTAAAAGCATTTCTTCATCTGCTAATTTATTTGTAGCTCCTACTCTAATATATGTTCCTTTTCTTTTCCCTTTACTCTTTATATAATATGGCTTTAAATTTCCAGGAAAAATTTCTATCACTAATAGATTTTTTTCGTCTATGTTTGTAATATATATTTCAGGAATAATATTTGGATAACAACTATCATAAATAATATTGGATATTTTATCTGGTAATTCCATAACTTCGTCGTCTGTTATACCCACAATTTCATTTGTTTTATCCTTTATGCCGATAATTAGTTTACCTCCTGCTCCATTTGAAAAAGCAATTGCAGTTTTAATAATTTTCATGGAATCAGGAAATTTTTCTTTAAACTCAATCCTTCTATTTTCACCAGTTTCAATTTGTTTTAATAAAGTCATCTTATTCACCTTCTTTTCCACTTTAATAATCATCTCATTAACTAATAGTATCATCATACCACAAACATATTCATTCATACATCAATAGACTATACCTTCACTTTAATCATTACTATAATAATTCTTCTTAATCTCCCGTCCATAATACTCAGGATTCCCTGTTTCTCCATCAAACACAGCTTCAAACAACGTATCCTTATATCTCAAATGCACTACATAATCGGTCTTTCCCTCAATGTTCCTTACTACTATACAATCTATGATTTCTGCATCCTTATCTATTTTTGCTACTATTTCTTCTTTACTGATTGTTGGCATGATTATTTCTTGCTCATTTGGATGCATGATCTCAAGATTACTTACTAATCCATGGGCCTCTATATTCATCTCTATTTTTTTCGTTTCATCATATATACCATTCGTCTTTTCCATATAGTAATATTTAATGTAATCTATCTTTCTACCTTTTTCATAGTCAATGTTTTTATCATATTTAGATGCATTTTTATAGAATTTAGAAATAACATCATTGGCCATCTTATCTAGTTCATCTTCTGTATATTTACGTATAGAAGGTGTTGTGCTATAACTAACCGCCCTTACAACAACCTTTTTCGTTTCTTTATCATAAGATACTTTATACTCTACATCATCACTTTGGAGTTCTTTGAGGGTTGTTGGCAATCCTGTTTTCAAAGAAGTTTCGAATACATATTCCTCCGTATTTACTTCATCTTTATTGTTATATTTTAAGGTTTGATCTTTTACTAACTTTGAAAAAACTTCTTCACAATATGATTTTGCACTTTCACAATCAGCTTCCTTAAAATCTCCTTTATATTCTTTTAGAAAACTGTACTTAGGTGTTTCTAGTAAATTCTCTGCTTTTTGAGAAAAATCATTATATGTTTTCACTATTTTCTTTTCTGATTTTCGTATTTTATCATAATCCCAATTTGTTCTAATATCTCCTACTACATGATTATATTCTTTTAATAATTCGTTATTGTATGTATACAAACTTTCTAAGTATTTTCTTTCGGCTGTAGTTATTATTTCATCCGCTACGATATTATAAATGACATCATTTACTTCTAAATACATATCCGTATAGTGGTTAAACATCTTTCCTTTACCTAAGTCTGCTGCATCATTATCAGATCTCCAAAAATTCAACATAACATTTCTATTAACAAACTTCTTCTCTTTATTAAAATCATGCTGATTTAAAACCAAGGTCTGTGATAAATGATCATTTAATATCTCTAGTTCAGTCCCGAAATTTTCAAAATCATTATACATTCTTGCTCTTAATTCATCATAACCTTTAACATGTCCTTTACCATAATAGAAAACAATGAGAAATATTATCCAGCATGCAATATAGCAAAGTGCCTTTTTATTTGATTTGTTCATCCAAAATCCCCCTTTACTCCTTTTATATGTTATGAAATTCTATGAAAAGTGTTAAATTCCTTTTAAATATGAAAAGAAGCCCTTTAAAGGCCTCTATTTTCTTTATCTTTTTTCCTCAATGAACCAGCCATAGAAGGGATCGTGCTTCTATAATCGTCTGGATTTTTGTAGTTTCCTTCTTCAAGGATTTTGATTTCTCCTAAGGTACTTCTTTTTTGTGGTGTTAGTACTTTTACGCCTGATGATTTTCTCGTTGCTTTTACCTCTATTTGATCTGTGTTAAAGATGAGTATTTTTTGGGTAGTACTGATTGCAACTAAATCCAATTCCTCTTTCATTGCCATCATGCATACCAATTCATCATGATCAGAGTAAGCATTCACAAGTTGTGTTCTGTTTGTTTTGGTTTCATAGCTTGATAATAAGATTTTCGTACAGTTTCCTTTCTTAAAGAAAAATAGCATGTGTCCACTATAGTCTATGGTTGCAACCATGTGTATTATTCTTTCATCGTCATCAAAGCCCAATAGATTTTGAAGATATTGTCCTAGACTACTACTTTTATTGTCCTCAAGTTCATGGACTTTCTTTTTATATACCCTGTGTTTATTTGTAAATAGTAATATTTCCGATTTATTTGTTGCTTCTACTTCTTGTAGAATAAAATCTTCTTCTTTTAATTTTTGTTCATTATATCCTCTTAAACTTGCTAACGAGATTTTCTTTAGGTATCCTTCATTTGTGAGAAATAGCTTTAAATCGTAGTCTTCTATAAGGTCTTCTTGTGTGATTTCTTCTATGGCGTGTTCCTCAATAATCTCTGTTTTTCTGTCCTGTCCATACTTTTTAGATACTACTGAGAGCTGTTTCATGATTATTTTTTTTATATTTTCATCATTATTTAGGGTTTCTTCTAGTTCTTTCAACTCATTCTCAAGGTTGTTACTATCCTTGGTTTTAGTCAAGATATATTCTTGATTGAAGTTTCTTAATTTGATTTCAGCAATAAATTCGGCTTGTAGCTCATCTACAGAGAAGCCTTTCATCAGGTTTGGGATTACGTCTTTATCTTTTTCTGTATCCCTTACAATTTGTACTGCTTTATCTAAATCAAGTAATATTTTTTCTAATCCTTTTAGTAAATGTAGCTTTTCTGATTTTCTGTCATAATCATATTGTAGTCCTTTTTTAATACATCCCATTCTAAAGGCAATCCATTCTAGCAATATGGTCCTTACGCCTAGAACCTTAGGATATCCATTTATTAAAATATTAAAATTACAACTAAAACTATCTTGTAATTTTGTATATTTAAAAAGTTTTAACATCAATTGTTCTACATTTGTGCCTTTCTTAATATCTATGGTAATCTTTAGTCCATTTTTATCCGTCTCGTCTCTTACATCTGTAATGTCCCTAATTTTATCAGCCTTCACTAATTCGATAATTTGGTCAATAATGGTTTCTGCATTTGTGGTATATGGAATCTCTACTATATCAATACAACGATTTCCCTTATCGTATTTATATTTTCCTCTTATATAAAAGCTGCCCTTACCCTCATCATATATTTTCTCCATATCATTTTGATTATAGATGAGTTCTCCTCCAGTGGAAAAGTCTGGTGCTTTTAAATATTTCATAAGATCCACGTTTTCATTTTTCATTAATTGAATGGTCGTGTTACATATTTCTTTTAGATTAAAGCTACATATATTACTTGCCATACCTACCGCAATACCTAGATTTGGACTTACTAAAATGTTTGGAAACGTAGTTGGTAGTAATGTAGGTTCATCCATTGTGTTGTCATAGTTTGGTATGAACTCCACAGTGTTTTTTCCTATTTCACTGAAAAATTCTTCACAAATTTTATCTAGTTTTGCCTCTGTATATCTGGGCGCAGCAAAGGCCATATCCCTTGAGTACCTTTTCCCAAAGTTTCCCTTACTATCTATATATGGGTGTAGTAATGTCTCATTTCCCCTAGTTAGCCTTACCATTGTTTGATAGATGGCCATGTCTCCATGGGGATTTAGTTTCATGGTTTGTCCAACAATATTTGCTGATTTTGTTTTCGTTCCTTTTAATAATCCCATTTTATACATTGTGTACAATAGTTTTCTATGGGATGGTTTTAATCCATCTATCTCAGGTAGTGCCCTTGATACAATAACGGACATAGAATAAGGCATATAGTTGCTTTCTATTGTGTCTATTACATTCATTTGCTTAATATTAGTATCCATTCTTTCACCTTCCTTAACTCATGTCAGATCTATCTAAATATGTGTGTCCGTGTTCTTCAATGAACTGCTTTCTTCCTTTAAGGTTATCTCCTAAAAATAGTTCAAATGCTGCCTTTGTCTTTTGTGCCTCCGATGGCGTAACCTGTATCAGCCTTCTTGTCTCAGGGGACATAGTCGTTTCCCACATCATTTCTGGTTCATTTTCTCCTAATCCTTTTGACCTTTGAATTTTATATTTTCCATTTAATCTATTTATAATTTTTGTTTTTTCTTTTTCTGTATACGCAAAATAGGTTTTCCCTTTTGCACTTGTAATCTCATATAAAGGGGATTCAGCTATATATACATATCCCTCTTCAATCATTGTAGGTATGAGTACATATAACATAGTAATAATCAAACATCTGATTTGATATCCATCCACATCTGCATCTGTACATATAATCAATTTATTCCATGTCATTTTACTCATATCAAAATCTACTAATTCTTTTAAATGTTTTGATTTTGATTCTACTCCGCAACCAATAACTTTTAATAGATCCATGATAATATCACTTTTAAAAATCTTTTCATCATCAGATTTAAGGCAGTTTAAAATCTTACCACGAACAGGTATAATGGCTTGAAAGTTTGCATCTCTACCCATTTTGGTACTTCCAAGGGCAGAGTCCCCTTCCACAATAAATAGTTCTCTTTTAGATATGTCCTTGCTTCTACAGTCAACAAACTTTTTTACTCTATTGCTGATGTTGTCTATCTTTTTACTTAATTTCTTTCTCACATCAATACGTGTCTTTTCGGCTTTTTCTCTACTTCTCTTATTCACTAAAATTTGTTCTAGAATCTTTTCTGTTTCTAGCCTATTTTCAATAAAGTAAATTTCTAGCTTTTCTTTCAAGAATTCGTTCATAGCCTCTTTGATAAACACATTGGTAATGGCCTTTTTTGTCTGGTTTTCATAAGAGGTTATTGTACTGTATGTATTAACAGCTAGTATTAAGCTATCTTCTATATCTTGAAATGTTACTTTTTTTTCTCCCTTTTTGTATTTCCCTTCCTTATTTAACTTTTTATCTATGGCATACACAAAGGAATTTTTAACAGCTTTATCTGAAGATCCTCCATGTTCTAAGAAAGAAGAATTATGATAATATTCAAGAAGATTTTTTTCATTATTAAAACAGAAGGCAATCTCCATTTTCACCTTATACTCAGGTTTATCCTTTCGATCCTTCCCCATAGTCTCTAATTCAAAATACGCTAAATCTGTAAATCCTATATCTTCACTAAATTCTTTTACATAGTCTGCAATACCATCTTCATAAAAATATATGAATTTTTCTCCACTTTCTTCATTATAAAGAGTAAAGGTAATGCCCTTATTTACAATGGCTTGTCTTTTTAAAATTTGTTGGAAATAATTTAAGGGAATATCAATGTCATTAAAAACGTCTAAATCTGGTTTCCACTTAATCCTAGTTCCTGTTTGGTCGTAGTCAGACTTAGACTTTACATATCCTTCCTTCGTGTTCGTTGCATTCTCGCCTTTATAAAAATGGAGGTCATATTTATAGCCATCTCTTAAAACTGTAACGTCCATATATTCAGATGCAAATTGTGTTGCAGCAGTACCTAATCCGTTTAATCCTATACTAAACTGATAATTGCTACCATCATTCTTATCGTATTTACCTCCACCATAAAGAATACTAAATACGATCTCCCAGTTGTATTTCTGCTCTTTTGGATTCCATTCAATGGGAATTCCACGCCCATAATCCTTTACCTCTATTGATTGATCTTTAAATCTGGTTACCTCTATCCGATCCCCAAATTTTTCTGCTGCTTCGTCTCTACTGTTTCCTACGATTTCCATTACCGTATGTTGACACCCTTCAATCCCATCACTACCGAATATTACTCCTGGTCTTAGTCTGACCTTATCTTTTTCTGCAAGTGTTGAAAGGCTTTCATTGCCATAATTATTTTTTTTCCTCATTCTACTCCTCCTGCACCATTCTTTTTCTTCCTGTCATTTCTAAATCCCTACTACATCTTTCAGGATTGGATAATCGTATTATAACATTTTTTTTAGGATACGCAAACATTCGTTCTGTTAATAACTTTTTTATTGTCATTTCATTCTTTTCAAAGATATTTTAGGGTATAATGTTAATTTAAGCACATACTAGTACAGAAAGGATCAAATCATATGAAAGATTTAACGAAAAATTTTTTAAAATATCTGCTTCCATCCATTAGTGCTATGTGGGTTTTTTCAATTTATACAATGATTGATGGTATGTTTATTGGAAGAGGCGTTGGTCCTGTTGCATTGGCATCCGTCAATCTATCTATGCCATTTATCAATATGATCTTTGCAGTTTCTTTGATTCTATCTATAGGTGCTTCTACACTGATTTCTTTTTCTTTTGGGAGTAATGATACAAAAAAAAGCAATGAAATATTTACATTAAATGTTGTTACCCTTTCATTGGTGGGTATAATCATCACCATATTGTCTTTATTATTTTCAGAAGATTTAGCTGTATTTTTAGGTGCAACTCAAGAAACATTAAACTATGTTTTGGATTATCTTAAAATCATTATTTTTTTTGGTCCTTTCTTCATGGTTGCTTATTCATTAGAGGTATTGGTCAAGACAGATGGTTTTCCTGTTTATTCAATTGTTTTTGTTGGTTTGGCTGCCATTATAAATATTGTATTGGATTATGTATTTGTAATTCTTATGGGTCATGGTGTAGCAGGTGCCGCATTAGCAACAGGTCTTTCTCAATTGATTTCATGCCTTGGTTTTTTGTATCATTTTATTTTTGGAAAATCAAAGTTAAAGTTTGTACCTTTAAAAGTATGCTTTAAAACCCTAAAAAGTATATTTTTAATTGGTTTTCCGGATGCTCTTACAGAACTTTCTGCGGGTATTACAGTATATTTGTTTAACTTTATGATTTTAAAATATATTGGAAATGGAGGTATTGCTGCCTTTGGTGTCATTATGTACATAAATAATCTGGTGATCATGACAATGGTAGGCATCAATCAGGGAATGCAACCATTGGTCAGCTTTTATCATGGAAAAGATGACTTACAAAGTATTAAAAAACTGCTCAACTTATCCTTTAAAACAGTATTGTTGTTTTCTTTCTTCTTTTTATTTGTTTGTCAATTTATGACGGATTATTTGGTGGGTATGTTTATTGATGCTTCAAATTTGACTATTTATACGCTTTCAAAAGAAGCATTAAAAACATTTAGTTATTCTTTTATACTCTGTGGAGTGAATATCTTAATTTCAGGTTATTTTACAGCTCTTAAGGAAATCAAAAAAGCAACTTTAATATCTGCACTAAGAGGAATTATAGCTATTTCTGCTTTCATTCTTATTCTGCCTACTTTATGGGGTAGTTTTGGTATATGGATTAGTTCTCTATTCAATGAAGTCGTCACTCTTTTCATTGCTTTATTCATTTTTTTTGATAGATGATTAACATTTTTTATGCTATAATTTTTTAAAATACAGGGGAGGGTTTTTATGGAACACAATATAATTTCATACAATTCTTTATTAATCATAATATTATTAGCAACATTTGTACCTTTTGTAATCAAAAAAATAAAGTGGTTGCCTCTACCTATCGTTGTAGGCGAAGTTCTTGCAGGTATGGTTATTGGAAAAAGTGGATTTAACCTGATAGAAGAATCCGCTTGGTTAAACTTTCTATATACCTTTGGATTTGCTTTTTTAATGTTTTTATCAGGTCTTGAAATTGATTTTAACCTTATAAAGTCTAAAGCTAAAGAATCCAACGAAAAATGGTACAAAAAGCCTGTCACCATTGCATTCTTTTTGTTTATGGGGACCATCTTTTTAGCCTTTATTATTTCTTATTTCTTAAAACAATTTGGATTTATTTTAAATGTTCCTTTAATCACTTTAATTTTTAGTACTACCTCTTTAGGCATTGTTGTTCCTACTTTAAAGGAAAAACATCTACTGCATGGGGAATATGGTCAAATTATATTGTTGTCAGCATTGATCGCTGATTTTGCTACAATGGTACTTGTAACCGTATATATCTCTTTATATACTTCTGCGGCAACTTATAAAGTGTTTTTAATCCTTTTACTATTTGTAGCATTTTTTGTTTTCTATAAAATGGGCCTCAAGTTTACTGGAAAAAAGATTATACAAGACTTAGCTCAGGCAACATCACAGATTAAGGTTCGTGGGGCATTTTCTCTTATACTCATCTTTATTGCCTTAGCACAGCGTTTGGGAACAGAAATAATATTAGGGACTTTTTTGGCAGGTTTGATTGTTTCTTTGCTTGATGAAGGAGATCATTCTGACTTGTCTATAAAATTAGATGCCATCGGTTATGGATTTTTTATCCCAATATTTTTTATTATGGTGGGTGCAAATTTTGATATTCGTTCTGTACTTAATAATCCTAAATCCATTTATCTTATTCCAGCTCTTTTAATTGCTGTATATGTAGTAAAAATTATTCCTAGTTTTATTTTAAGATTAAAATTTTCTTTAAAGGAAACACTTTCTGCAGGGTTTTTATTATCTTCCAGATTAAGTCTTATTATTGCTACGAGTGCAATTGGTTTGAAATTACATATTATTAGTGAAGAAACAAATGGCGCTATTTTACTTATAGCTATTATTACATGTACAGTGTCTCCCCTAATATTTAACAAATTATCTCCTGCTGTTACTGTTTCTAAGCAAAAAAACATTTACATGATCGGTGTAAAAAAAAGAACATTGCTATTAGCAAAGAGATTAAAAGATTCTGATGCAGATATAACATTTATTACACACAATCCAGATAAGTATGAAAAAACAAAAAATCAGGATTATAAGGTTCATTTAGGAGATCCTCTAGATATTAATTTCCTAAATACAACAGATATAAAGAATGCAAAGACTGTTGTTATCTATAAAACCACGGATGATATTAGTACGGAGCTTTGTAGAATATGTAGTGAAGTACTAGGCATAGAAAATATTCTTTTATTGACCAATAGCCAAGAAAATATATTAGAAGGAAATAAGTATGGTGCAACGGTTATATCTCCTGAATTTGCAACTGTATTTATGGCTGAGAACTTAATTTTACACCCAAAAGCGTTTACTCTTTTATTTGATGAACATAATGATGATTTCTGTATGGAAGAAATTTATCTAAAAAATCCAATTTATTTTGATAAATCTTTACGAGAGCTTAGATTACCAGGGGATTGTCTAATCCTTTCTATTATAAGAAAGGGCGAAAAAATAATTCCCCATGGGAATAATGTTTTAAGGTCAGAGGATTTAATTATGCTCATAGGCTCTAGAGATCATATTGACGAAGTAAAATTATTATTAGGCAATGCTGAATAAATGTAAAGAAGATAACTACTCTTATATTGAGTATTTATCTTCTTTTTATTTTGATTTTTCTTAATTAAGATTATTTCATGTATTCTTTTAACTTTTTCTTTGTTTCTAAATCTGCAAAAGATGCATCAATACTATTATAGTAAATCTCCTTATAGTCTTCATACGTCATTTCAAATGCCTTAGATACAGCATGATACTCCTTACTTAAGGTTGTATCTGATACGGTTCTATTATCTGTATTTAGTGTTACTTTAATTTTATCTTTATGAAAATCATAAATAGGATGATTTTTATAATAATCTACTGCTTTTGTCTGTACATTACTTGTTGGACACATCTCAAGTACAATTCCTTGATCCTTTACAAGATCATATGCCTCTTTATGATCCTTAATAAATACACCATGGCCAATTCTTTCTGCCTTTAGCAGTTGAATTGCTTCAAGTACATTTTTCCCTATTCCAGTCTCTCCTGCATGAATGGTTACTCTATATCCATATTTTCTAGCCAATTCAATGGGCTCTACAAATTCTTTGGCAAATCCTTCTCCTTCAGCTCCAGCTAAGTCTATTGCTACTACTCCTTTTCTAAGGAATTTCTTGCCACTTTCTATTACATCATAAGTAGTATCAACAGGCATATTTCTTAAGCATGATAGAATCAGGTTTCCTTTAACATCAAATTTTTCTTCGGCCTCTTTCATTCCATTTAATACACTTTCAATGATTTCTTCCACTGTTAATCCTTTTTCCATATGAAGTAGTGGAGCAAATCTTACTTCAATATATTTTATATTTTCCTTTGATACGTCTTCAAGAAGTTCGTAAGAAATTCTTCTAAGACTTTCCTCTGATTGCATGATTTTTATGGGAATTTCAAATCTTTTTAGATATTCAACAAGTGAAGTACATTCTAAAGGTGCAATGAGCATATCTTTTACAGCTTCAATATCATAACTTGGAATGCTGATCCCTTCTTTTTTTGCTATATCAATAATGGTTTCCGGTCTAACACTTCCATCTAAATGGCAATGTAATTCAATTTTAGGTAAATTTACTAAATTCATATTTTCCTCCTCTTCTACAAAGATTGACTGATCAAGCTTTAAACGTATATTATTTCCTCTTATTCTTTCTTGACTCTCATAATGAATCTGATCCTTTACTTTCTGTATTTTTAAAAGTTCTTTCCAACCTAAAAAAATACCTTTTATAAATTCGCTTCGCCAATCTTCCATTTTATCTAACAATGGACATTCATGAATTTGATCATTTTCCACCACTAAATATAACTCTTCATTCTCTATATGTGGTTCAAAAGGATATGTTCTACATTGAATAGGTCTCAATTCTCTTAAACATCCTTTCTCTACATCACAATAAAGATAATATAGAAATCCTACCTTCGGTGAGATATCATAGTATTTGCTCCTATGTTTCTCAATCTTTAAGCCTTTTATAAAATCCGTATCTTTTAGCATACTTTCATATTCACAAGGCATTAAATAAATACCAATTTGTTCTCCCTTTTTCACATCATTTCTACAACAATGATGGTTGCATAATTTACCACAATCAGCTTCAATAATTTGTTCATCCATAAAATTATAAGCACTTTTATAAATTTGTTTGTATTCCACGTTCTACATCTCCAATTATAAGTATATTCTTTTTTAACATATTTTATCTCATTCCTATAATTAATGTATCAAATACAACAAAACATTTCAATGTTTTATCATTTGTTTAAATCACGGTAAACAAAAAAGCATAGTTTTACACTATGCCTTTACGATTCTACTACTTATGAGGGTATCATGTAACTTTTCAAATAGCAAGCCTGCCATACACCAAAGTGGAGCATAATCTAATCTTATTAATCCTCCAACTGAATATATACTGCTTGAATAATCCCATGGACACACGCCTATAATATTACGCAACAGCATTCCAGTGGCAAATTCTACTGCAAATATTAATAAAGTATAGACACCTCCCCTTACGAATATAGAGTTTTTTCTTAGCCTATTATGAATAGGTTCCAGAAAAATAGCTAGTCCATAGATAAAGAACATCCATATATATGTCCATCCACGTAAAGTTACATCTCCTTTTAATAAGGAGTTAAAACCCGTCCAAAAAACTTCTATACACCATCCTGCCAATCCATAAATGATCACTCTTAATATCATATATATATCTTTTGATTTTTTCTTGAAGATTATGTATATAATTACTAATATTTAATTTCTGTCCAATTTATTTCCTTCATTGTTTTTTTAACTAATTCATAGTTCATATTAGGATTGATTGTTTTTTCATGACATATTGTAATAATTGACATGGCAATAGAAAACTTAACCGTTTCTTCCATATCAATATTATTCATATAAGCATATCCTAAACCAGCAACAAAGGAATCTCCAGCCCCTGTCACATTTTTTACAACTACATTATTTGCCTTAATTTTTCCTGATTCTACTGCCGTAGAATAATAAATTCCATCCTCATCTAAACTTATAAATACATTTTTTATACCTATTGATAAGAAGTAATCAGCAGCTTTTTTTAAATCTCTATCTGTTTTTATTTTAAATCCAGCTAAAACTTCTGCTTCCTGTCTATTGGGTTTTATGGTGTGAAAATATTTTATTAAGTGTTTTATATTTTTCGCTTTAGCAGCTGAGATTGGGTCTAAAATAAACTCAGTTTCTCCTTTAAATTTAGTTAAAATATATTCTAAGTTTTCAGGATCATCTGCATCTAAGAATGTATATTCTGAATTTCTTATTATATCCCCTTTGGAATCTATAAATTCAAAATTCATTTCACCAATACTTTTCATATCTGCAATAGCCGAAACCATTTCACCATTTTCATCTAAAATAGCCATATATGTTGGTGTTGATCCATTTTCTAAAATCAAAGAATCTTCCATATCATATCCAATAACTTTAGAATGATCTAACATTCTACGCCCTTTTTGATCATTTCCTAAGATAGAAATAAATTTTGTATTTACCCCTACACGTGCTATATTTTCTGCAATATTCCTACAAACTCCTCCAAAAGACATTTTTATATTACCCGGTGTAGAATCATATGGTCTATATTTAACACTACTAAATCCTAAAATATCTACAACTGAAGCTCCAAATACTAAAACGTATGGTTCTTTTTTAATACACATATGCATCCTCCTAATCATTAACCATATTATTCTACCATATTTAATATCCTTTGGAACATGTAATAATTTTCCTTACTTAAAATAAAGAGCATAGTTTAATCACTATGCTCTACTATTCGTATTCAATTGATTATTTCCATGCTTTCCCTTTAGAACCGAACATTCTCATTTTGTCTGCTATTATTTCCTTCATTGCTGATCTTGCTGGTCCTACAATCTTTCTTGGATCATACACATCTGGATTTTTGCTTACAAATTCTTTTACTGCTTTGTGAAATGCCATTCTAATATCTGTATCTATATTAATTTTATTTATTCCAAGACTTACTGCTTTTTTAATACTTTCCTCTGGCACCCCAGAAGATCCATGTAAAACCAATGGCATATCAAGTCTTTCCTTCAGAACTTTTATTCTATCAAAATCTAATTTAGGTTCTCCCTTGTAAGGTCCATGGGCTGTTCCTACTGCAATAGCTAAATAGTCTATGCCTGTTTCTCTTACAAATTTTTCAGCTTCCTCTGGATCTGTATAGGTAGCATCTTTTTCATCTACGGATACATCATCTTCAGTTCCACCTATTTTACCAAGCTCAGCTTCAACAGATACGCCAACAGCATGAGCCATTTCTGTTATTTCTTGCGTTTTTCTTATATTCTCATCTAATTCATAGTGTGAAGCATCGATCATTACAGAAGTAAATCCATTTCTTAAGCATAACATAATTTGTTTAAAATCCGTTCCATGGTCTAGATGAATTGCAACTGGAACAGACGCGTTTTTAGCTGCAACCTTTCCCATCTCTGCAATAAATTCTACGCCTGCATAAGCAAGTCCACCTTGACTTGCCTGAATAATTACAGGAGAATTAGTTTCTTCTGCAGCTTCAATAATTGCTTGCACTTGTTCCATATTATTTACATTAAATGCGCCTACAGCATATCCATTTTCATGGGCATGATTAAGTATTTCTTTACCTGATACTAACATTTTTACCTCCACCTTTACATTTTTTTATATTTTTTTACAAAGCATACTTAGGATACAGCGCTTAACTGCCATACTCTAGTACTCTGATTATATTGAAAGTATTTTTGTTAATTCATACATTTCTTCATCAAATTCTTTTTTTGTTGAGATTACTTCATCTATATCCATAGCAAACAATTTGTTATCTTTAATGCCTACCGCTCTGCCTGATTTACCATTTAATAATACCTCAACAGCTTTTGCACCCATTTTACTTGCAAGTATCCTGTCAAATGCTGTAGGGCTTCCACCTCTTTGCGTATGACCTAGTACGGTAACTCTTGTATCGATTCCTGTTTTTTCTCCTATTTCATTTCCGAATTCAAAAGCATTACCAATTCCTTCTGCTAGCATAATAATACTATGCAGCTTTCCTCTAGATTTTCCTTTAATTAATTTTCTGCATATCTCATCTATATTATAATTTTGCTCGGGTATTATAATACTCTCAGCACCACCTGCAAGTCCTGAATATAGGGCAATATCACCACAATGTCTTCCCATTACCTCAATGATATTGGCTCTTCCATGAGAAGCAGAAGTATCTCTTATTTTACTGATTGAATCTAAAACAGTATTCATTGCCGTATCAAAGCCAATGGTGTAATCTGTATATCCTAAATCATTATCTATGGTTCCTGGTATGCCTATGGTTTTAATTCCTTCTTGACTTAACTTTTGCGCTCCTTGAAATGATCCGTCTCCACCAATTACGACTAATCCTTCTATCCCAAAAACATTCAATACATTGATCCCTTTTTTTCTTCCTTCTTCCGTTCTAAATTCTTCACATCTTGCAGTTTTAAGGATTGTTCCACCTTTATGAATAATATCACCAACGGAAGATAAATCCATTTCTTTTATATCTCCATTGATCAATCCATTATATCCATTTTCAATCCCCATAACCTTTACGTTATGATAGATTCCTGTTCTTACTACAGCTCTAATAGCTGCATTCATTCCCGGAGCATCTCCTCCACTCGTTAAAACACCAATCGTCCTCATCAAAAGTCTCCTCCTTCCAACCCAAACATTCTCCCAATTGTATTATTATAATCTTTCACTTAAGTTTTTTCTCAATTCTTCATAACCATGCTTTCCAAGTAATGCAAACATATTTTTCTTATAGCTTTCTACGCCTGGTTGATTAAATGGATTTACACCTAATAAATATCCACTTATTCCACATGCTTTTTCAAAAAAATAAATGAGCTTTCCAAAATAATACCCATCTAGTTTAGGTACATTAATAATAAGATTTGGTACGCCTCCATCTACATGTGCTAATAATGTACCTTCAAAAGCTCTTTTATTTACAAAATCCATGGTCTTTCCACTTAAATAATTGAGTCCATCTAAATTCTGCTCATCTTCTTTTATTTCTATATCGAATTTGGGACTTTCAATAGTAATAACAGTTTCAAATAAATCTCTTCTACCATCTTGTAAATATTGTCCCATCGAATGTAAATCTGTAGAAAAATCTACTGCTGCTGGAAAAATACCTTTGCCATCTTTTCCTTCACTTTCACCATACAACTGTTTCCACCATTCAGCTATATAATGAAGCGATGGTTCATAGTTTGCTAAAACTTCTATAGTTTTACCTTTACCATAAAGTATATTTCTTATGGCAGCATACTGATAGCATATGTTTTTATTTAAATCTTCTTCCATGTATTCTTCTCTTCCTGCATTGGCGCCATCCATTATTTTATCTATATCTAATCCTGCCACTGCAATTGGGAGCATTCCTACTGGTGTAAATATTGAAAATCTTCCTCCAACATCATCAGGAATAACAAACGTTTCATAGCCTTCTTTCACTGCTAATTCCCTCAAAGCGCCTTGACTACTATCTGTTGTAGCATATATTCTCTCTTTTGCACCAACTTTTCCATATTTTTCTTCCATATATTCCTTTAATATTCTAAATGCAATGGCTGGTTCTGTGGTGGTTCCAGATTTTGATATAATATTAATACTGATATCTTTTCCATCCATTACTTCTATTAGATGCTTTAGATAGGTTCCACTAATATTATTTCCAGCAAAATATATTTGTGGTCCATCTGGACACATATTATAAAAAGAATGTGAAAGCGCCTCTATAGCTGCCTTAGCACCTAAATAGGATCCACCTATCCCTATGACTATAAAAACTTCAGAATTATTTCTTATTTTTTCTGCTGCATTTTTAATTCTATCAAATTCTTCTTGATCATAGTTTACGGGATACTCAACCCATCCTAAAAAGTCACTTCCTGCGCCCGTTTTATTGTGAAGCATTTTATGTGCTTCTACTATAGGCTCTTTAAAATATTCAATTTCATGTTTCTTTATGGTTGTATTTGAATAATCAAAATATATGTTTTTCATAAGAAACCACCTTATTTTAAATTTTTTTCTATATAATCTTCTATTTCTTTTGTGGTCCCCATACTTAATACTTCATTGGCAATTTTTTTCGTATCCTCATATTTCAATGATTGAATTTGTTTTCTTGCTGGTAATATAGATGTTGGGCTCATACTAAATTCATCAAGTCCCATTCCAAGTAATATTGGAATCATCTTTTTATCTCCTGCCAATTCTCCACACATTCCAACCCAAATGTTTTCCTTGTGTCCATTGTCAATAACCATTTTAATAAGCCTTAAAACACCTAAATTGAATGGATTATAAAGATGCTGGATTTTTTCATTCATTCGATCTACTGCACATGTATATTGAATTAAATCGTTCGTCCCTAGACTAAAGAAATCTACATGTTTAGCTAAAACATCACTCATGATTGCAGCGGCTGGAACCTCTATCATGATTCCTACCTGTATATCACAATCATATTCTATCCCTTCATGGTCTAAATCTTGTTTTACCTCATTTAGTACGTTCTTAGCTTCTAAGAGCTCTTCAAGGCTTGAAATCATAGGGAACATAATTTTAAGATTTCCATATACACTCGCTCTTAAAAGTGCCCTTAATTGAGTTTTGAATATTTCTTGTTCTTTTAAACAAAGTCTAATGGCTCTATATCCTAAGAAAGGATTCATTTCTTCATCAATTTTTAAATAAGGAAGCTTTTTATCTCCACCTATATCTAACGTTCTTATAACTGCGGGCTTTTTATTTAAGCTTTGTAAAACTTCTTTATATGCATTAAATTGTTCTTCTTCCGTAGGAAGAGAATCTCTATCCATATAAATAAACTCTGTTCTATATAGGCCTACTCCTTCTGCATCATTTCTTTGTAAACCTTTAATATCTTTTGGCGTTCCAATATTTCCTGCTAGCTCTACTTTTCTACCATCTATTGTTATGCTTGGTTGTCCTTTTAATGATTCCAGCTCTGTTTTTGCTTTTTCATGCTCTATTTTCAGTGTCTTATATCGATCAATCTCTTCATCACTGGGATTTATTAAAATCTCTCCAGTTTCCCCATTAAATATAATAAAATCTGATGCACTTACCTTTTCTGTAATATCTTTTAATCCAACAATGGCTGGAATTTCTAAGCTTCTGGCCATAATTGCTGTATGGGATGTTCTTCCTCCAATATTTGTTAAAAACCCTAATACTTTTTCCTTATCCATTGTAGCTGTGTCTGAAGGTGTTAAATCATTTGCAACTAATATTACTTCTTCCTCAAGCATAGATAAATCAATCACTTTTTGACCTATTATATTTCTAAGTACACGATCTGATACATCTTTGATGTCAGCTGCTCTTTCTCTCATATATTCATTATCCATAGATTCAAAGATAGTAATAAATTGATTAGCGATTTCTTTAAAAGCATATTCTGCATTTAAACGCTCTTTTTCAATTTTGGTTGTAGTACTTTGTATTAATTCTGGATCTTCTAGAATCATTATATGTGCTTCAAATATAGCCGCTTTTTCTTGCCCTAGCTCTCTCAAAGCTTGATCCTTAACCTTAGATAATTCTGCCCTTGAACGTTCTATAGCATCTAAAAATTTACTTTCTTCTATTTCTATACTTTCAATTTCTTTCTTTTCTATAACTAACGCTTCATTTTTTAAAATCAAAACTTTTCCAAGTGCTATTCCTAGTGACGCCCCTGTAC
>JADPRS010000024.1 GCA_015686845.1 Lutibacter sp. B2 | reverse complement strand
TATGTAAGGGGTTTAGATACAACGGATAGTAGCAAGACTTGGGAGATTAGACAACATGCGGGAATGGTATTTCAAAATCCTGATAATCAAATTGTTGCTACAATCGTAGAAGAAGATATTGCATTTGGCCTTGAAAATTTAGCAGTAGAACCAAAGCAAATTAGAGATAGAGTCAATGAGGCACTAAATATTGTAGGAATGTATGAGTTTAGAAAAAAAGGGCCCCATCTTTTATCAGGTGGACAGAAACAAAGAATCGCTATTGCAGGGGTTATTGCAATGAGGCCTGATTGTATTGTATTTGATGAACCTACAGCCATGTTAGATCCTTCTGGACGGAATGAGGTCATGGATACAATCTTAAAATTGAATAAAGAAGAAAATATTACGATTGTTCATATTACACATTTTATGGAAGAGGCAGTGAATGCAGATCGTGTAATTGTAATGGAAAAGGGACAGGTTATATTAGAAGGAACACCTAGAGAAGTATTTTCTAAAGTAAAGGAATTAAAGGAATTAGGCTTAGATGTACCACAGGTAACGGAACTGGCTTATAATTTAAAAGAAACAGGAATGGATATTCCTGTAGATATACTTACAGTAGATGAGATGGTGAAGTATTTATGTCAATAAGAATTGAAAATTTAAAACATGTATATAATAAAAATACGCCTTTTGAAACAATTGCATTAGATGATGTTACTATTGCAATTGAAAAGGGAGAATTTATTGGACTAATAGGACATACAGGATCTGGAAAGTCTACATTGGTGCAGCACTTAAATGGAATTTTAAAACCAATGTCAGGTAAGATTATTATAAATGGACTTGATATTACGGATAAGAAAGTTAAATTAAGAGAGGTTCGTCAGAAAGTAGGCTTAGTTTTTCAATATCCGGAGCATCAGTTATTTGAGGAAACTGTGTATAAGGATGTGGCTTTTGGACCAATAAATTTAGGATTGAGTGAAGAGGAAATAGATCAAAGAGTAAAAGAAGCGATAGAGTGGGTAGGATTGAATTTTGATGAAGTGAAAGATAAATCTCCATTTGAACTAAGTGGAGGACAAAAACGTCGTGTGGCCATAGCAGGTGTTGTTGCTATGAAACCAGATGTACTTATTTTAGATGAACCTACTGCTGGGCTTGATCCAAAAGCAAGAGATGATATTTTAGAACAGATAAAAAATTTACATGATAGATATAAAATGAATATTATTCTTGTTTCACATAGTATGGAGGATATCGCCAGACTTGTAGATCGAATTGTAGTGATGCATAAAGGAAAAATAGCCCTTATTGGTAAGCCAAATGAAGTATTTGAGAAAGCGGAGTTCTTAGAAAGTTTAGGATTAGGCATTCCTCAAATAACGACGCTAATGAATAGATTAAAGAACTTAGGAATACCAGTAAGAAATGATATATTTACTATTGAGGAAGCAAAAAAAGAAATATTACATTGGATGGGGAGAAAAAAATGTTAAGGGATATTACGATAGGACAATATTATCCTGCGGATTCGTGTATTCATAAAATGGATCCAAGAGTAAAAATTTTAGCTACTTTCGTATATATTACAGCATTGTTTATTGTTAAACATTTTGTAGCATATACCTATATAATAGCTTTTATTGCAGGAACTATTTTATTGTCAAAAGTACCATTGGGCTATATAGTTAGAGGCCTAAAACCATTATTTTTAATTATATTGTTTACTTTTGCGATTAATATGTTTATGACAAAAGGTGAAATATTGTACCAGATAGGGCCATTAGATATAACAAAAGAAGGCTTATATCAAGCCGTATTTATGGCTACAAGGTTAGTTCTGTTGATTATAGGCACATCACTTTTAACCCTTGCCACATCGCCAATACAGCTTACAGATGGAATTGAGAAATTGCTTAACCCTTTTAAAAAAATTGGCGTTCCAGCACATGAGCTAGCTATGATGATGACCATTGCATTAAGATTTATACCTACATTGTTAGAAGAAACGGATAAAATAATGAAGGCACAAATGGCTAGAGGTGCAGATTTTGAAAGTGGAAATATTATAAATAGAGCTAAAAGTTTGGTACCTCTTCTTGTACCCTTATTTATCAGTGCTTTTAGAAGAGCAGATGAGCTAGCTATGGCTATGGAAGCAAGATGCTATAGAGGGGGAGAAAATCGTACTAGAATGAAAGAATTATCGTTGCATGCTAGAGATTATATTGGTGGTTTTATTACGATGCTTATACTTCTAGCAGTTCTTATAAATAGATTTTTTTAAGGTGATTATATGAAAAATATAAAATTAACGATTGAATATGATGGAACTGATTTTTTAGGATGGCAAAAGCAAAGTAAGGGAAGAACCGTTCAAGAAGAAATAGAAAAAGCATTATCTAAGATCTTAAAAAAAGATGTTAAAATAAATGGTTCAGGAAGAACCGATGCTAGCGTTCATGCTAAAGGACAAGTAGCCAACTTTAGAGAAGCATTTACAATTCCAGTAGAGCGATTGCCAGTGGCATTAAATTCTGTTCTACCAGATGATATAGCTATATTGTCAGCAATAGAAATGAACTATGACTTTCATGCTAGATATAATGCAATGGGTAAAAAATATGTATATAAAATTTATAACAGCAATATTAGAAGTCCATTGAGTAGAAATTATGTATATTATGTTCCTCAGGATTTGGATATAGAGAAGATGAAAATGGCTACAAAATATTTTCTTGGAACCCATGACTTTAAAGGTTTTATGGCATCAGGCAGTTCTGTAAAAGAGACAGTTAGGACCATATATAATTTAGATATAACAGAAAAAGAAAAACAGATTACAGTTGAAGTTAGTGGAAATGGATTTTTGTATAATATGGTAAGGATAATAACAGGAACACTAGTAGATGTTGGAAGAGGAAAAATAAATCTTAATGATTTAGAAAACATCATAGCTAGTGGTGATAGAAATAGATCTGGACATACGGCATCCGCACAAGGTCTTTATTTATATGAAGTATACTATAAATAGTCTTGACACGCACGGGTGCATGTATTAGAATGTATAGGTAGTATGTATATAAGAAAAGTTCACTAGCCCCGGATTTTTGCATATAGATACACGTTTATTATAATTGAAAGCAATGATAGGAGGGTAAATATATGAAATCATTCGTGGCAAAGCCATTAGAAATCACAAGAGAATGGTATGTTGTGGACGCTGAAGACAAAACTTTAGGACGTTTAGCTTCAGAGGTTGCATCTATATTAAGAGGAAAAAGAAAACCAATATATACACCACACGTTGATACTGGAGACCATGTAATCATTATCAATGCAGAAAAAGTTGCCGTAACTGGTAAAAAAAGAGAGCAAAAATTGTATAGACATCACACAGGGTATGTAGGAAACTTAAAAGAAATTGCTTTTAAGGATCTTCTAGAAAAGAAGCCAACTAAAATTCTTGAACAAGCTATAAAAGGTATGCTTCCAAAGAACAGTTTAGGAAGACAAATGATTAAAAAATTACACATATATGCTGGTCCAGAGCACACTCATGAAGCACAAAAACCAGTAGCATTAGAAATAAAATTCTAGAGGAAGGGAGGAAATATCATGGCTAGAGTACAATACTACGGAACAGGTAGAAGAAAAACTTCTATTGCTAGAGTAAGATTAGTTCCTGGAGAAGGAAACATTACTATCAATGGAAAAAGTATAGATGAGTACTGTGATTATGAAACGATAAAAAGAGACGTAAGAATGCCTCTTGTACTTACTGAAACAGAAGGAAAATTTGATGTTTTAGCGAAAGTACATGGTGGTGGATTTACAGGTCAAGCAGGAGCTTTAAGACACGGAATTTCAAGAGCTTTATTAAAAGCCGATATTGAGCTTAGACCAATTCTTAAAAAAGCTGGTTTCTTAACTAGAGACTCAAGAATGAAAGAAAGAAAGAAGTACGGATTAAAGAAAGCAAGACGTGCTCCTCAATTCTCAAAGAGATAATTTTTGTTGGTATATTATATATACTATTGATTATTTGTTCTTTAAAGAAAAAGCATTATTTAGTTTATAAACTAAATAATGCTTTTTTATAATATATAGAAAAATATATTCTTAGTAAATGAAAAAAATGTAGTAAAAGGAAAGACGTTGGGCTATAATGAATGTAATATGACTTATAAGGATGATGATGATGAAATTTAAGAACAACTTTAACAAATCACTAAATTTATTAATTATAGTAATTATAGGTATTACTTATTATAAGTTGATGGATAATTTAGACGGAGTATACTTAGGCATTTCAGATAATATAAGAAGGATACTAAATGTAATTAAACCATTTATTTCAGGGATTGTCATTGCATACATACTAAACCCTATCGTAAGATGGTTTGAACGAAATGTAATAAAGGAAATACCCTATATTAAAAACAGAAAACAATACCATCGGGTCATTAGTACGGTCTTAGTATTTATAATAGCCATTGCTGTAATTGTAATTACGTTACTACATGTTATGCCTAGAATGGTACAAAATATGACAGATCTAATTGGTGTGCTTCCTTCTTTTGTAAATGATAATCAAACTAAATTTACAGAATGGGTTCATAACTTATATAAAGAGGATATATATAATATTACAGGAATTATAGAAAAGAATATTAACTCAATCTTTAATAAAATCGGAGAATTATTTAAAAATGGTTTAGATAATTTACTAAATAGTGTTATAGAATTTACTTCAAAAACGTTTAGTATAATCATTTCGTTAATCGTATCATTTTATATACTGGTGGATAAAGAAAGCATTATTCGTTCTACGATGAGAACTTTAAGAGCATTTTTGAGTGAAAGTAAAGTCAAAAAATTCAAGGATTTTTGTAGAGATGCAGATAATATATTTGTAAAATATGTTATTGGAAAATCATTAGATTCGTTTATTATAGCGGTTATGGCATTTATTATTTTGACCATACTTAAGAGTCCCTATATTATATTAATTACGCTAACCGTAGGTGTTACAAATATGATTCCGTACTTTGGACCTCTTATTGGAGAAATTGTTGGTTTTATATTTGTATCATTTTATAGTCCTGTGAAGGCATTGTGGGTATTGCTTGTTTTATTTTTACTACAACAGTTTGATAGTTTTTACTTAACACCGAAAATATTAGGAGATAAAATGGGATTAAATCCAGTATGGATTATATTTTCTATTGTCTTAGGAGGAAGTTTGTTTGGTGTTATGGGCATGTTTTTGGGGGTACCTGTCATATCAATTATTGTTATGCTAGTACGCAGATATGTAGATCAAAGATTAGAAAATAAGTAAAGGAAGGACATTAATGTTCTTCCTTTTTTAGTTATTAAAATTTGAAGGTATTTTTTTAAGAATACAGAATAATGTAAATATGATGAAAATAATAAAATGAAAGGTAATAATATAATAAAGCAACATAAAAATCTTTCTTTTTCATATAATTAAGTATTAGGTATACTGTTAAGGAAAAAGAAGGAGTTGATTATTTTGAAAATAATAATTATAAAAAGAAGATACTTGATCGTAGCCATATTGATGATTTTGTTCGCTTTATTTTCATATAAATTAATGAGTAATAAGTCAGTGAATGTATATAAAGAAAGTTTAAATAAAGTAATTGTTGTGGATGCAGGGCATGGTGGAATAGATGGAGGAGCTGTTGGTAAAAATGGTGTAAAAGAAAGTCCTATGAATTTAAAGATTGCACTAAAAGTAAGAGAATTATTGGAGCAAAATGGAGCAATTGTACTGCTCACGAGAGACAAAGATGTTGGATTGTATTCAGATATAGGAACGGTGCGTAAGAAAAAAAATGAAGATTTAAGAGAACGAAAAAAAATGGTGGATGAAAGTAAAGCTGATTTATTTATTAGCATTCACATGAATAGTTTTCCACAACAGCCTGATTGTTTTGGAGCACAAACATTTTACCCGAATAATTGTGAGAATAGTAAGAAAATATCAAATTATATACAAGAAGAGTTGATTCGTATATTAGACAATAAAAATAAAAGAACATCTAAGGAAAAAAGTGATGTGTATTTATTGAAGAAATGTAGCATACCAACAGTGCTAGTTGAATGTGGTTTTTTGACAAATCCTAAAGAAGAAAGATTATTGCAAGATTCTATCTATCAGGAGAAGGTTGCATGGGGTATTTATGTAGGAATTTTGAGGTATTTTGATGATATAGATAATACGCAAAAAAAAACTAAATAAATTTATAAAATTCAGACTATGGAAATGTAGATAAGTCAAAAAATCAAAGTAAAAATGTCTAAAATGTAAGGCAAAAATTATTTTTTAATACTCCTTGATAATTTTTTAACATAATAGTATACTGTTTATGATATTGAAACAAATTATAGTATATAAAGGAGGGGTGAAAAGGGGGATCCATTTATGATAGATATTAGTGTATGTGTAGGTAGTGCATGTCATTTAAAAGGGGCTTATGGAGTCATACAAAAATTACAAAGTATTGTAAAAGAGAGACAGTTAAATAATGATGTGACCATTAAAGCTTGTTTTTGTTTAGGAAAATGTACTGAATTTGTGGCTGTTAAAGTAAATGAAACGAATATATTTTCAATAGCGGAAGAACATGTTGAAAACTTTTTTGATGAACAGATTGTTGGGAGGTTGGATAATTGAGCATATTAAACTTTTCAAAAGCAAACTGTAAAAATTGCTATAAATGTTTACGTGCTTGTCCAGTTAAGGCCATTAAAATAAAAAATGAACAGGCAGAAATCGTTGAAGATTTGTGCATAGGATGTGGAAAGTGTTTAATTGTTTGCCCTCAAAACGCAAGAAAAGTTGAAAGTGATGTTCAAAAGGTAAAAGAAGCTATTTTAAAAGGTAAAAGAGTGATCGCAAGTATAGCACCTAGCTTTGTTGGTGCATTTCATATGAAAGAAGAAGGACAGGTTGTAACAGCCTTGAAAAATTTGGGTGTTACAATTGTAGAGGAAACTGCTGTAGGAGCAGAAATTGTTGCAGATTTATATGAAAAAAAGATTTTGGAGAAAAAATATAAAAACTATATAACTACCTGTTGTCCAGCAGCAAATTACCTTGTAGAGAAATATTTCCCCAATTTAACAAAATATATGATACCCATAGTTTCCCCAATGTTAGCACATGGAAAGATATTAAAAAGGATATATGGGATCGATAGCTATATAGTATTTATTGGACCTTGTGTAGCAAAAAAAATAGAATCCATACATTTTCAACATGAAGGTGTTGTAGATGCAGTGATTACTTTTGAAGAATTAGATCATTGGCTAGAAGAAGAAAATATTTTAATTGAAAATCTTATAGCACAAGAATTTGATAGAAGTTCCTTTGAAAGAGGAAGGAAATTTCCAATAGGCGGTATATTAGAATCAATTGAAGAGAACAAAAATGATTACGAGGTACTAAAAGTAGACGGAGTCCATCGATGTGTAGAATTATTTGAGTCTCTTGAAAGTGGAAATATAGAAAATGTATGTGTAGAAGTGAATGCATGCAGAGGGGGGTGTGTAGGAGGACCTGGTATGCCTAAAAAGGAAAAAGATTTTTTTAAAAGGCAAAAAAGAGTGAAATCCTATACATGTAAAAATATAAGTGAAAAAAATCAAGATTTTCATATGGATAGATCCAATATTGTTTTTTCGAAATTATTTTTTAATAGAGCAGTGAATAGAAAAAAAGCCAGCGAAGAAGAAATCAAAAGTATATTAAGAAAGATAGGAAAATATGAAGAATCCGATGAATTAAATTGCGGCGGGTGTGGATATAGCACTTGTAAAAATAAAGCCCAAGCAGTATATGAGGGCATGGCTGAGATCAATATGTGTCTTCCATTTATGCGTAGCAAAGCAGAGAGTATGACAAATATTATATTTGAGCATACACCTAATGCAATTTTATTAATAGATGAAAATTTAAACATAAGAGAATTAAATAAGGTAGCAGAAAAAATTTTTAATGTTAAAGAATATGAAATGAAAGATCAACCGATATCTATCATTTTAGATGATTATATTTTTAAAAATGTATTAGAAAATAAAAAAAATGTTATTGGTCAAAAAATAGGGTATAAGCAGTATGAAATTGTTTTATTCCAGAGTGTAATATACTTAGAAAAAGAAAAGATGCTCTTAGCCATTATGACCAATATTACGGAAGAAGAAAAACGCAAGCGAGAATTAGCAATAGTAAAAGAAAATACCATTGAAGCAGCACAAAAGGTAATAGAGAAACAGATGAGAGTAGCACAAGAAATAGCAAGCTTACTAGGAGAAACTACGGCAGAAACAAAGGCAAGTCTTACAAAGCTTAAAAAGGTTATATTACAAGAAAATGGTGCGTTAAAATGAGCTACTTTATTGATGTTGCATTTGATAGTGTTCATAAATATGGTGAAGAGTTGTGTGGGGACAAGGTTGAAATAATAAGGAATGATGATTGTACGATTATCGTTATGGCAGATGGACTAGGGAGTGGGGTAAAAGCAAATATTCTTGCTACACTTACATCTAAAATCGCAGCTACCATGTTGAGTGAAGGTATTAGCATTGAAGAAACAGTAGACACAATTATAAATACACTTCCAGTATGTCAACTAAGAAATCTTGCTTATGCAACCTTTACAATGATTAGAATTCAATATGATGGAAATATATATGTTGCAGAATATGATAATCCACCCTATATAATGATCAGAGAAAATAGATGTTTAGAAATCGAAAAACGAGAGATTGTACTTTGTGGAAGAAAGATTAAAGAAAGTAATTTTAAATTAGAAGCAGGAGATGTACTTACCATAGTAAGTGATGGCGCAATACATGCTGGCGTTGGCGGTGTTTTAAATTTAGGATGGCAATGGGAAAATGTAGCACAATATTTAGTACGTGTAAGTGCAAAGAAAAAATGTGCAAAAGGTATTTCTAAAGAATTAATAGATGCGTGTATGAGTTTATATGCAGAAAGGCCTGGAGATGATACTACTGTAGTATCTGTAAAAATTAAAAAGCCAGAGCAGATAGATTTATTGACCGGTCCACCGAAAGATAAAGGTGATGACGGTTATATTGTAAAAGAATGGATGAATGGAAAGGGTAGAAAA
Source organism: Lutibacter sp. B2 (assembly GCA_015686845.1). Taxonomy (GTDB): domain Bacteria; phylum Bacillota; class Clostridia; order Peptostreptococcales; family Thermotaleaceae; genus JADPRS01. The sequence continues at coordinate 43,769 of JADPRS010000024.1, read as the reverse complement.
GTGGTCTGTGGGGGAACCGCGGCTAATATAGTAGCTAGAGAATTGGATAGAGAAATAAAAGTAAGTATGGATTTGATTGATCCCGAAGTTCCTCCTATTGCTAAGATTGAAGGAATAGATTTAGTAACAGAAGGAGTTCTTACATTATCTAAAGCGCTTAAAATAATAAAAGCTTATGTAGATGATTTTGATGAATCTAATATAGTGTATGATTTAAATGCTAAAGATGGGGCATCAAGACTTGCAAAGATGCTAATTGAAGATTGCACACGTTTAAATCTGTGGATTGGTAGGGCAATAAATCCAGCACATCAAAATAAAGATTTTCCAATTGACATTAGTAGAAAGCTAAAAATCATAGATGAATTGGTATTCGTAATGGAGAATTTAGGTAAGAACGTTCAAAAAAAGTATACTTAAGACAATAATATAGATGAGGTGCAGTATGATAAAATTTGGAAACCAGTTGCAATTGATAAAATTTGAGGTATTAAGAGAAGTAGCAAAAGCAGCAATGAATAATAACCTTGAGGATGAATATGAAAAAATACCAGAAAAAATTATTCCAGGTCCTAAACCTAGAAATAGATGTTGTATATATAATGAACGAGCCATTATAAAAGACCGTGTAGCACTTGCTATGGGTGGAGATAAAGAAAATAAAAACATTATTGAAATACTACCAAGTGCATGTGATGCATGTCCCATCAACCGATTTACCATTACAGAGGCATGCAGAGGATGCCTTGCGCATAGATGTTCTGAAGCATGTCCAGTAGATGCTATTTTTCATGTGGGACAAAGGGCTTATATCAATCAAGAAAAATGTGTAGAATGTGGAAGATGTAGAGATGCATGTCAATACAATGCTGTATCAGATGTGTTAAGACCTTGTAGAGGGGCATGTCCAACAAAGGCATTAACCTTAGATAAGGATAAACTAGTTGTTATTGATGATGAATTATGCATACAATGTGGAGCATGTATTACAAGATGCCCTTTTGGCGCAATTGATGACAAGTCATATATTGTAGATATTATAGATTTAATTAAGAAATCTGATAACAATAAAAATTATAAAGTTTATGCAGCTGTTGCACCATCTATTGCAAGTCAATTTAAGACTGTAAAATTAGGACAAGTGATTGGTGCGATTAAGAAATTAGGATTTCATGATGTAGTTGAAGTAGCCCTTGGGGCAGATATTACAGCATATCATGAAACCCAAGAATTTGCTGAGGAAATAAAAGAAAAGAAATTCATAACAAGTTCTTGTTGTCCTGCTTTTGTAGCACATGTACAAAAGATGTATCCTGAATTAAGTGAACATATTTCAACAACCATATCTCCAATGATTACGATTTCTAGGTTACTTAAACATGAGGATGAAAATGCGAAAGTAGTATTTATTGGACCATGCATGGCAAAAAAAGCAGAAATTCAACAAGAAGACTTAGCTGGAAGTACAGATTATGTAATGACATTTGAGGAAATGTATGCTATGTTTGAGGCATCAGAAATTAACTTAGAAGAATGTGAAGAAGAGAAATTTGAAGGGGCTTCCCTTTTTGGAAGAATATTTGCACGCTCAGGAGGATTATCAGAAGCAATCAGCCATGTAATTGAAAAAGAAAACTTGAAGTTAGATTTTAATCCTATTCGCTGTGATGGAATTAAAGAGTGTGATAAGACATTGAAGATTGCAAAAGTGAATCGATTACAAGAGAATTTTATTGAAGGAATGGCATGTAAAGGAGGATGTATTGGAGGAGCTGCTGCATTAAAAGTGGAAAAAACGGATCGAAAAAAAGTAGATGATTACGGAAAATTATCTATAGACAAAGGAATAAAGGATTCTATTGAAAAATACAAAGAGTATAAAATAAATATGCATAGAAAAGATATGAAAAAAGGTTCTAACTAATTAGTTAGAACTTTTTTTCATGAGAAAGGATAATTTGGTAATACTAATAATTACAAAGAAACTTGTAAAGGGTGGTATTATGTATAGAATATTTAAAGATAACGACTTAAGTAAAAATAATATACAATCAAATAAAAAAGTGAAATTAAAGAAGTCGCTAAAAGAAAATAGAAAACTATTTGAAGATATTCTTAGGAATGATGATACCATCATATTTAGAGAGTTTGAGATGAATAATTTAAATGTAAAATGTATGATTATTCTTGTAGATGGAATGGTAAATTCAGAAACAATCAATGAAAATGTGATAAAGCCAATTATGTCTAAAGAGATCAATAAAAATATACCTGAAAATAAGATTGTTGATGAACTTCTAGATAAAGTGTTGACCATAGATGAGATAAAAAGAACATCAGATATGGATGTAATTATTGGGTCTCTTTTATATGGAAATACTATTTTAATCCTTGATGGAATTGATGAAGCAATGTTACTTAGTACAAAGGGATGGTCTGTCAGAGCCATAAGTGAACCCTCTTCAGAACGTATAGTAAAAGGACCAAGAGATGGATTTTCTGAATCCCTAATTGTGAACTTATCTTTGATTCGGAGAAGAATATCAAATGCTAATTTAAAATTTAAACATAAAGAAATAGGTACGAAGACGAAAACACAGATTTCTATAAGCTACATAGAAGGATTGGCAAATGAAAAAATATTAACAGAACTAGAAAACAGAATAGATAAGATTGATATAGATGGAATCTTAAGTTCAAACTACATACAAGAGTTAATAACAGATTCACCATTTTCTCCATTTGAAACAATAGGATATACGGAAAGACCTGACGTTGTAGCAGGAAGACTTCTTGAAGGAAGATTTGCTATAATTGTAGATGGAACACCTGTTGTTTTAACATTGCCTTTTATATTTATGGAGTATTTCCAATCAAATCAAGATTATTATAATCATTATATATTTGCTTCTATTAATAGGATCCTTAGATATTTAGCATTTATTTTATCAACAAGTACCCCAGCTATTTTTGTAGCACTTATTACCTTTCATCAAGAGATGATTCCAACGCCATTGCTCCTTAGTATAACCGCTGCAAGAGAAGGGGTTCCATTCCCTACGATCATTGAGGCAATCGGGATGATGGTTGTTTTTGAATTGTTAAGAGAAGGTGGAATCAGGCTTCCAGAGCCTGTTGGAGCTACTGTTAGTATTGTTGGGGCATTGGTTTTAGGTCAAGCAGCTGTTGAAGCTAAATTTGTTAGTGCACCTATTGTTATAGTAGTTGCTTTAACAGGTATTTCATCTTTTTTAATTTATCCTATGAAAGGTGCAATTATTGTTATAAGAATTATTTTTTTACTATTGTCAGGATTTTTAGGTTTGTATGGATACATTTTTGGCATAATAGGGTTGTTTATTCATTTGATGTCTATGAGAGCATTTGGCATACCCTATATGCTAAATCTTACTTCTTTAAAAGGACAAGAAGTAAAGGACACTGTTATAAGAGCCCCATGGTGGTATATGAAGGATCGTCCAAATTTAATTGCTGATAAGGACCCTGTGCGAAAATCTGATGCAAGTGGAAAGGACAGTAAATAGAATGAATAAAAAGATAAAAATTATAATTCTAGTATTTATAATATTTATAAATTCAGTTTTTATTACAGGTTGCTGGAACTATCGAGAGATTGAACAAATGGCAATTGTTTCAGGATTGGCAATAGATAAAAAAGGTGATAAGTATGAAATTACAGTAGAAGTTATAAATCCTGAAAGTGGACAAGGATTAAAAATGAATCCTAATATGTATACAGCAGAAGGGAATACTATATTTGATGCTGTTCGAAACATGATTACAACCGTTGGTAAGAAATTGTATTGGAGTCATGCAAAGGTGATTGTTGTAAGTGAGAATGTAGCTAAAGAAGGAGTTTTGTCAGTACTAGACTTCATTACAAGAGATGGTGAAACCAGATCAAATATATGGTTATTGGTTTCTAAAGAAAAAACAGCAAAAGAAGTATTAAGAGGAAAAAGTGAAGTTGATGAATCCCTTGCATTTCATATAGAGGATATGTTAAACATAGAACAAAGTATATCTAAATACCATGGGGTGGAACTATGGAATTTTATAAATGATTTATCAAATGAAGGAATAGCCCCTACTTTACCAATTGTAAGGAAATTTAAAACCTATGAAGAAATAGTTCCTAAAGTATTTGGTACAGCTGTTTTTAAAAAAGATAAAATGGTAGGGTCTCTTACCGGACAGGAAACGAAAAAAATGCTAATGATCAAGGATCAATTAAAAGGAGGATTGATCGTAGTAAGAAATATAGGAGAAGAAGGTATAAACGTATCGTTAGAAGTATTAAAAAGCAAAACAAAGGTAAAATCAGAAGTAATAGATCATGATATTGTCATGAATATACAGGTGAAAATGGATGTAGAAATAGGAGAAATCGCTGGTGATGAGGATTTTATAAGTAAAAAAGGAAGAGAGAAGTTAAAAAAAGAAGCGGAGGGATTCATTAAAAAGGATATAGAATATGTAATAAAAAAAGTACAAAGGGAATATCAAAGTGATATTTTTGGATTTGGAAGTATCATTCAGCGTGAGATGCCAGACTTATGGAAAAAAATCAAACAAGATTGGACTGAAATATTTAGCAATTTAGAAACGAAAGTAAGTGTAGAAGTAAATATTAAAGGTAGTGCTTTAACATCAAAGCCAATTAAGATAGGGGATTAATTATGGTAACTGTGCTTGTGATTTTAGGTTACATAATCATTGGTTTCATTGAAATGGTTCCATTATATAAAAAGAAACAGAAAAAAGAGTTAGTATTATATTCTGTAACTTTTACGATTGCTTTTGGAATGAGTTTATTAATAAGCGTAGGCGTTAAGATTCCTAGTCCCGCAGAGCCTATTAAAAAAATTGTTTTGGTTATTTTAGGAAAGTAAATTAGGAGGATCAGATGAATAAAGAAGTTATTTCTGATAAACAAGGGATATTTATTATTGTAATGTTTATAATGGGAACATCAACAATGCTAGTAACAGGACTAGAGGCAAAAAAAGATTTATGGTTGGCAGATATTTTAGCCATTATTATGGCAGTTCCTGTACTTGGAATATATGCAAGACTTCATTATATTTTTCCGAATAAAGATTTATTTGATATGCTTGTACTTTGCTTTGGAAAGTTCATTGGAAAAGGAATTGGGATCCTTTATGTATGGTTTACATTACATTTGAGTTCTTTAATATTAATGAATATAGGAGATTTTATTACTATTTCTGCTTTGTCTGAAACGCCTAAGGAAGTAGTAAAGCTATTCACTAGTATTTTAGCTATTTGGATTGTAAAAGAAGGAATTGAAGTAATGAGCAGATGGAGTGATTTTTTTCTACCATTTATGGTGGTAGGTATCGTTCTTACAATCCTATTATTGATGACTAAGATTGAATTAAATAATATTAAACCCCTATTATATGAGGGAATGAGTCCTGTTTTTAAAGGTGCCTTTGAAGCATTTTCTTTTCCATTTGCTGAAACAGTGGTATTTACTATGGCATTTTGTAAATTTAGAAGAAAAAATTCACCCTATAAAATTTATCTACTAGGTTTATTCGTTGGAGGAATATTAATCTTATCAATTTCTACAATAGATATTTTAGTTTTGGGTGTAAACAATGCTTCAAGTTTATATTTTCCTTCCTATAGTACGGTTTCAAAAATTGATATAGGAGACTTTGTGCAAAGATTGGAAATTATAGCTGCTGTTATGTTTATGTTAGGTGCATTCTTGAAATTTAGTATATGTCTTATGGCAACAACGAAAGGAATAACAAAAGTATTAGGGTATAAAGGCTATAGATTTATGGTTATACCCATTGCTTTAATAATACTTAGTTTAGCTTCTATAGTACATGATAATATAATGGATTTAATTGAGTGGGATCAATCAATATGGCCTTATTATGCTTTTTTATTTCAGGTGGTTTTTCCTATGTTGATTTTTATAGTTGCAGAATTTAAAAGAAAATATGGTAAATTAAAAACATGATGAATGATTAATACACAAGAATAATATAACAATCATATAATGGTATAAAGTTTATGGATGCAAAGGGGAATAAACCATGAATGTTGAGTTTCACTATTATATCACTTATTTGATTGCTGCAAGAGCAGGATTTGATCCAAAGGAGGCATCTATTATTGCATATGCATCACAATATGTAGATGATAACTATAGGGCATTTGAAATAAGCAAAGGGACACCCAATGCTTATAACAACTATATTAGTCAAACCATGAATATTTTAAAGCCTAAGAAAGAATTGTTTCTGATTTATTTGCTGTTTCATTTTATTCCTGGAGACCCTATGAGTGAAGGTGCAAAGAGAAGAGATGGCACATCACATATGTTAAATACAACGCCCAATAGTAAAAATGCAAATGATCTATTTGATAGTGCACTAACGAGCAAAAATTCATATAGAATTGGAATTGCAACCCATTCATTTGCTGATACATGGTCACACCAAAATTTTGTAGGATGTTATGATGAATTTAATTCTTTTAAAGGTATAGTAGAGCGGTTAACGCCGAATATAGGCCATGCAGATGCATACTATGTACCAGATTTACCAGCCGTTCTTTGGTCGGATAAAAGATTAGTAGGAAAGTATATGAAAATCTATAATAAACAGAGAGTGTTAGATGCGGCAAGAAGAATGTGTGAAAAATTACTGATATATATAAGTCCTACTATGGAAAAACAGGATATTGATAGAGCCTGTGATTTATTGAGTAAAGATCTAGCGTATGCCATTGGAAAACTGGATCAAAAAAATAGATATAAAGAGGCAAGAATAAAAAGATATAAAGAATTAGCAAATCGAAAAGAATATGGGAATACTGAGTTGAAGGATTATACAAAAGATGAATGGTTTTATGATGCAGTGAAGTTGAATACAGAAGAAACAAAATCAGATTTATATAATTGGAAGGATCAAAAGCATTATAAAAAAAGTGATTGGTATATGTTCCAAGAAGCTGTTAAAGAACATCAAGAAGAGGCCATGAACATTTTAAAAGAGCGTAATTTTAAAGACATCCAATTAGAAAAATGGTAAAAACAGGTGATTTCATCACCTGTTTTTATAATGTATAGAAAATATTTTTTAATAGGCAAGACATTCAAATTTAAAACCTTTACAAAGGTGATAAAAATTAGTATTCTAAGTATATCGTCTAAAAAACATAACAATAAAGGAGATGCTTATGAAAAAGATATTATTAATATTATTTTTGATTATTATTCCATTTAGTAGTGTATATTCTCAAGAATATAAGCAACAATATTTTTACGACAATGAATTTAGCTGTAAGGTACCAGAAACATTTAAAATTGATGAAACCAGTGAAGATATTGTGACCAAGCTTTATACACCGGATGGGAGTAAAATATATATATATAATCAACCTTTGAAAAATGCAAGCGTAAGAGATTATATAGATTATTCAAATGAGCAAATAATGAATAAAAAAGGTTCTTTTGAGCCTTTAGAAAAAGATTCTATAAGGTATGATAATAATGCCAAAGCGTACCGTTTTTTATATACTCGTCCTAAAATAGACAATATAGAGAATGATAAAAACATGTATTATGAAATAAATGAATATTATCCTTTATCGAAGCGTGTAATAACATTTTGGCTAAAAACGGATCAAGATCATATTGATGAATACAAAGCTGTATTAAATGAGATGGCAAGAAGTGCTTGGATTATGGACCGTCATGAAGATAAAGTAAGTATAAATCCTGAAAATTGGAAGGAACACAAGAGCGAAATAAATCTTGAGGGAGAAGATATAAGTATCAATATTCCAAATGATAAAATGTTGTGGGGAATTTTTCATCCACATTCTTTACTAGAAGGAAATTATTTAAAAACGTTACAACCAACAGAAGAGAAAATGGATAAAAAGTTTGAATTTATAATGACTTATGCTGATTTTGATGATTATATTCCTACAGTGGGTTCAAAAAATGTATATAAAGATGGAAGATTGATGATGTTTACTCTTCAGCCGTGGGTATATCTAGATAGAGATAATATTATAATCGTAGATATCATTAAAGGTAAATATGATGACTATATAAGAAAGTGGGCACAAGATATTAGAGAACTTAAAAATCCTGTTCTTTTTAGGTTTGCCAATGAAATGAATGGAGATTGGTGTCCTTGGAGTACTTGGTATTTTGGAAAAGATCCTGATTTATATATAGAGGCTTGGAAACGAGTACATACTATATTTAAGGAAGAAAAAGCAGATAATGCACAATTTGTTTGGAACCCCCATGATCGTTCATATCCAGATTTTAAATGGAATAGTCCGCATCTTTATTATCCAGGGGATGAATATGTAGATTGGGTTGGACTAACAGGTTATAATAATGGTACTTCATTTAAAGAAGATGTTTGGAGAGATTTTAAAGATATATATTATCCATTATATGCTGATTATATGAAGTATTATAAAGACAAGCCGTTTTTAGTAACAGAGTTTTCTTGTAATGAAACGGGTGGAGATAAAGCAAAATGGATTGAAGAAGGTTTCGAATTTTTCAAAGACATGCCAAATATAAAAATGGCTGTATGGTTTGATCAAGTAGATCAATTATGGCAGTACAATATAGATTCTTCTGAAGCTTCTTTTGAGGCATTTAAAAAAGCTATGAATAATCCCTATTTTATCAAGGATGCAGTAAAACGTAAGGACATGTAAAATTTAATATAAAATTGCTAAGATCATATAAAATATATACTTTATATGATTTTGGCAATTTTTTTATTCACAAATTGATTTTGATTCTATCACGATTTCATCACAAATAATTGCTATAATGCCAGTAGAGATTTATAGTGTATAAACGTTGATATAGTAAAGGGAGGGAACTGAATGTGGTAAAGAAATTATTTTTAAATAAAAAGGTAAAAGTTTTGATTGTGCTAACGGTCCTCATGAGTGTGACCTATGGTGGATATGCATATAAGGCAAAAGTTCAAGCAACATCTACACAAGAACCTGTCCTAAAAGAAGAAAGGGTAGAGCGAGGCGACATTACCATTGATTTTACTGGGGATGGAGAAGCAGAAATACCTGTTGTCAACGTAGATTTCGAAATAAGTGGCAAATTAAAAGAATTATTTGTGGAGACGGGACAGTCTATAAAAAAAGGAGATATTGTGGCAAAGCTAGAGGATACAGATCTTATGAATAAGCTTCAAAATGCGCAAGTACAGTATGAAAAAGCTGTCACAAAACTTGAACAAACAAAACAGCAATTTAAGCTAACTACAATATCTGAAAAACAGAAGTTGGATGATCTAAAATCAAAATTTGATGAAATAAGCTTGGACTATAATGCAATGATTCAGCTAGAAGGGATTTATCCTAAGATGGAAATTGAAAAAAAGAGAATCGCATATGAAAGTGCAAAAGGAGCCTATGAAACTCAAATTGAAAGATATAACATTCTTTCAAATGAAAGCAAAGATATTGAAATGGAGAAAGGAAATATAGCCACTGCTCAAATAGCACTTAAAATAGCCCAAGATGATTTGGATAACACCCTATTAAAATCACCTATGGATGCAAAAATTTTAACTATTACATATAAGCCAGGAGAGACGATTCCTACTGTAAAAGACTCGGGAGAAGTGACTGCTGATACGAGTCATTTTATGGTTATATCCCATGCAGATAAACTAGAGGTAATTGTGCCTGTGTCAGAGAATGATTTATATAATGTTTCTATGGACCAAGAGGTTGAAATAGAATTTGAAGCCTTTGAAGGTAAACTTTTTACGGGTAGGGTTCTTTCTATAGATGCTTTGCCAAAAAAAGATAGTAGTGGATTGGTTACCTATGAGGTGAAAATTGGTTTAGAGGATGATTCTAATCAACTTAAAACAGGCATGACTTGTACCACTTCCTTCATACTAAATCAAAGAAAAAATGTATTGACCATTCCTAATAAATCCGTCAGTATGGTTGACGGAAAGCAAGTGGTTCAAGTAAAAGGTGAACAAGGAAATATTGAAACGAGAACTATTAAAACAGGACTTACAGACGGTAAGAATGTAGAAGTTGTGGATGGACTTAAAGCAGGGGAAATTATATTTGTAAAAGATAAAAAATAAAAGTGGGTGTTAAACCATATGCGTATGATAGAAATCTTTAGAGCTGTGCTTATTAATATTAAAGAAAATAAATTTAAAGTTTTTCTCACTTCCCTTGGTATTATTGTAGGGGCATTAACCATTATTTTGGTCATTGGAATCGGAAAAGGAAGTCAAGCCAATGTACAAGATCAGTTTCAAAGACTAAATGTAGGAACCCTCTATATCATGCCTAACTTTGGAGGGCAAACAACAGAAACCCTTGGCGTAGAGGATATAGAAGCTATAAAAGAAGAGGCACCATCCGTCAGCAATGTGACGATTATGGTTAGTGGAAATGCAGATGTAAATTATGCTAAGACATCTGCTTCTGTTTCTATAGCAGGGGCTACGGAAGACTTTCAAAATATAAATAATTTGGTTCTAGCCCAAGGGGAATTTATTAACAATGATCATAATGAAGATAGAAAAAGGGTAGCTGTAATTGGTGCGGAGATTGTTACTATGCTATTTGAAGAAGAAGCAGATTCAGAAATTGTTGGAAAAGATATTATTATAAAGGGAAAAAGGTACGAAGTAATAGGTGTTTTAGAACGTTTGGGAGGAAGCATGCAGGGATTTAATCCAGATGAAGGGATTATCGTTCCTTATGATGTAGCAGAAAAATATATTGTAGGAAAAAAAGCAAGAACAAGAGTCATGGCGTTAGCAAAGGACATTGATCATGTTTCTGATGCCATTGATGAAATAACGCAGATCCTTTCAAAAGTCCATAAGGGAAAAAGTGATGATTTTAGAATTCGAGATGCGGGTAGTAGCCTTGTAGCAGCACAGGATTCAGCAAAAGCCATGACGCTACTTCTTATGTCCATTGCAACCATCGTATTGATTGTAGGTGGTATTGGGATTATGAATGTACTATTTGTTTCGGTGAAAGAACGGACAAAGGAAATAGGGATTTTAAAAGCAATAGGGGCAAGAAAGAAAGATATTTTACTTCAGTTTTTATTGGAATCTATCGTAATTAGTACTTCAGGAGGGGTCATAGGTATTTTGCTTAGCATCATGATTATGCCCCTTATGAAGTATACAGATATAAGAGTGATTCCTTCCTTCTTTGGGTATGGGATGGGATTGGTTTTCTCCGTTGCTACAGGAACATTTTTTGGCTATTATCCTGCCATGAAGGCAGCAAATCTTAAACCAATAGATGCATTAAATTATGAATAAAGGAGTTGTTAAGTGATGATGAGAAAAAAGTATAAATGGGTGGTACCAATGCTAATGGCAAGTTTATTATTTTCAGGATGCGCAAAAGCTAATGAACCAACAGATGCACTACAAAATAATGTGGAGCAAAGTACTACTGAAAATAAAGAAAAAAGAGCTAGGCCAGACTTGTATGGGAAGGTCAAAAAAATATTGGGAAATGAAGTGACTTTAGAGGTAGCAGAGCTACCAGAAAGAAAAGAAATGTCGGAAGAAGATAGAGAAAAAATGAAGGCACAAATGCAAAATAGCAATCCTGGTGAAGGTGGTTTTGGTGGGCAGGGAAATAAAATGAAAAGAGAAATTAAATTTACGGGAGAGATAAAAAATATGATTATTCCTGTGGGACTTCCGCTTGTAGCTGCAAAGCGTGGAGAGGAGACTGAGTTAGAATTAGGAGATATCCTAGAAGGAACATTTTTGCAAATATGGCTCAATGAAGATGAATCGGTGAAATCTGTACGTGTGATACAAGGAAGACAATAATCATGGATCAAGAAAACATTATATATATGAAAGACATTGTGAAAGCCTATAAGATGGGAAGTAATGAATTGGTTGTATTAAAAGAAGCATCTTTACAGGTAAAGCAGGGGGAATTTGTAGCAATATTAGGGCCTTCAGGTTCGGGTAAATCAACCTTAATGAATATTATAGGATGTATTGATGTTGCCAATTCAGGAGAATATAGACTATCAGGTCAAAATATAGATGCAAAATCAGAAGATGAACTTAGCGCCATAAGAAACAAAGAAATCGGGTTTATTTTTCAAAAGTTTAATCTTCTTCCTAAATATACAGCACTTCACAATGTGCAAATGCCTTTGCTATTAAGAGGATTAGACAGAAAAATAGCTTATGAAAAAGCAAAAGATGTTTTGGAGAAGGTCGGATTAGGGGATCGAACAGAGCACAAACCGTTAGAACTATCAGGAGGCCAGCAACAACGTGTTTCAATTGCAAGAGCATTAGTGGGAGATCCTAATATTTTGCTCGCAGATGAACCTACAGGGGCTTTAGATTCTCAGACGGGTAAGGAAATCATGGATCTATTTTTAAAGCTAAATGAACAAGGAAACACCATCGTAATTATTACCCATGATGAGGAAATTGCGAAAAAAGCCAAGAGAATTATTCATGTGAAAGATGGGCATGTTTATCAGTAGTGGATTCATTGAGAGATAAAGAAAAGAGATGGGTAAAATTTTACGCATCTCTTTTCTGTGCTTCAAACCAAACTAGGGTGCCTTTACTCATTTCGCTTTCTATGCCATATGAGAAATTATGACTTTCTAATATGTTTTTTACAATGGACATACCCAAACCTGTACCACTCGCATCTCTTTTTCTAGATTTATCCACCTTGTAAAAGCGATCCCAGATATAAGATAAATCTTCTTTTGGAATGCCTTTTCCATGATCTATAATTTCTATTCGTAGACTTGTATTTATAGGCTTTACTTTAATGGTTATTTTACTAGATTCATAAGAATGTGTAATGGCATTATTCATTAAATTAAAAAATACTTGATAGAGCTTATTATAATCGGCGTAAATATATGTATTTTCATCATCCATATCTAGAACAAACTCAATGTTTTTATTGGATGCAAAGAAATGAAACTTGTCAAAGATATTTTTAATCAAATCTATAATAGGAAATTCAGTCCAAATAAGATCTAAATAATCAGCTTCCATCTTAGATAAGTAAAGGATATCTTCAACTATGGTATTTAATCTGATGGACTCATCTATGATCACTTGTAAGTGTTGATCTCTATCTTCTTTTAACTCATCTACATCCATGACCAATTCAGCATAAGCACGAATTAAAGTAATAGGGGTTTTTAGTTCATGAGAGATATTGGCAATAAATTCTTTTTGGAATTTTTCTATTTGACCTAACTGTAGAGCCATATGATTAATAGTATCCCCTAAGATACCTATTTCATCCTTACTGTCTAAGATTACGTTGGCTGTAAAATCACCTTCAGAAATTTTCTTTGAAGCTTCTATAATCTTTAAAATTGGTTTTGTAAAAAGCTTTGCAAGTAAAAATGCCAATAGTGATGCAATAAATAAAGAAATCAATGTAATAATAGATAATTGTTTTTTTAAAATAGAGGATGTTTCTTGAATCGGTGTCAAAGCAGAGGTTAATATAATATTACCAATAATATGGGTATCCTCTTGAATAGGAACTTTTACAAGAAGAAGAGTGCGTCTAGCTTTATCTGCTTGTTTAATAACGGTCTCAACTTTTTTAGAATTTAAATCCATATTGGAATGATCTAACAAGGCAGCAGACATTCTAAAAGGTAGATGTGTTTCAATTTTTCCAGAATTTAAGTTTACATTGAGTCGTTTAGATAAATCAACCATGTCTCTTGAAGGGATATTACTTTTATCAGGAAATAAGTGATTATTATTTATATCTATAATTGTAATGTTAATATTAAAGGAAAAAGTGGATCGAAAGGCATCTATTTCATTAATGATTTCTTGGGAGATGGTTGTAGGATCATCAGATGATACTATAATGGAGGCTATTTTATTTCCTTCCTCTAATAGAATATTTTTTCTTTCTTGTGTATAAAAATTTTCTAATAAAATCACTTGAAATAACCAGATCATTAAAAGAATGATGACTACTAAAGAACTAATCCCTAGCCATAGCTTACTTAATATACTTTTCATTTTACTCTCCTATCTTAAGTTTATAACCGGTTCCCCAAACTGTGTGAATATAATTTTTATAAGTACCTAGCTTTTCCCTAATTTGTTTTACATGGGTATCTATTGTTCTTGCATCACCAATAAAATCATATCCCCAAACCTTATTTAATAATTGTTCTCTTGAAAAAACTTGTTGTGGATTTTGTGCAAGAAAATACAAAAGATCAAATTCTTTAGGGGTTAAGAAAATTTCATCATGATCTAAGAATGCTTGTTTCGCAAGGGGTCTGATTTCAAGATTGTTGATTTTCATATTATTTTCATTTGACTTATGATGAATATTACTTCTTTTCAAAAGTGCCTTTACCCGTGCTACCACTTCTTTAGGGCTAAAGGGTTTTGTAATATAATCATCTACCCCTAATTCAAAGCCAAAAAGTTTATCATACTCTTCTCCTCTTGCGGATAGCATGATAATGGGAACAGCAGATTCTTCACGAATTTTCCTACATACGGTCCATCCATCTATCTCAGGCATCATAACATCTAATAAAAGAAGAGAAAATTGAGTCATTTCAAATTTTGCTAAGGCATCTTTTCCATTGATTGCTTCTTCTATTTTATATCCTTCTCGCTCAAGATATATTTTAATCACTTGACGCATTTTATCTTCATCATCGGCTATAAGAATGTTTACGTTTGACATAAACAAACCTCCTTTGTTTTTCTTAAGATTATAATAACATAGTTTCAATAAAATAAATTAGGGTTATACAAAATTTTGATTTTTGAACACAAATCCATCACAAAATTCACACAAAGTAGAGAAGATAAGGAGTTAATTCACATAGAACATTCATATAGTATACACAAATTTATCACAAATAAATTGTATAATGAACTTGAATAAAATAATAAAAATTGAGAGGGGAAATAAAAATGAAAAAATTAATGTCAGGTATATTAGTAGGCGCAATGACGTTATCTATGGCAGGGATGGCTTTTGCAGACCAAGTACATACTATGGACAAAACAAAATTTGATAAAGCAGGTTTTACACAAGAACAAAGACAAGAAAAGATGAAGGAAATATTTGACCAAGTGGTACAAAAAGGAATCATTAGCCAAGATCAAATGGATAAGCTATTAGAAAAGAGAAACAATGATAAATACACTTTTCATAAAGGAAATAAAGAAGACATGAAAAATGTAACACCAGAAGAGAGAGAAGCAAAACAAGCAGATAGAAAAGCAAAAATGGAAGAAAAAATAAAAGAAGCAGTAGAAAGTGGAAAGATGACACAAGAGCAAGCAGATAAGTTTGCAGAAAAGAAGAACAATGATAAAAAAGATTTTCATAAAGGAACAAGACCCAATAAAGAAAATAAAGAAGACATGAAAAATGCAACACCAGAAGAGAGAGAAGCAAAACGAGCAGAGAGAAAAGCAAAGATGGAAGAAAAAATAAAAGAAGCAGTAGAAAATGGAAAAATGACACAAGAACAAGCAGATAAGCACGTAGAAAAAATGAAAACTGGAGATACGTTTAAAATGAAAAGATCTCCAGTGGGTGGAATATTGAAAAAAGGTGTAGAAGAAGGTACGATTACACAAGAACAAGCAGATGAGAGTATAAAAATTATAAATGAAAATAGAGTAAAATAGGCAAAAGGGCTTTGGATTTTCCAAAGCTCTTTTTTGATATCTTCTAAAGGTTGCAAAAATAATCAAAATGGAATATAATTAACTATATTAGGATATTATAATATAGTTAAGGAGTGAAAATATGAATTCTTTATATCTTGAATTATCGACTTCTATGTTAAAGGCATTAGCACATCCTACACGTATTCAAATTTTAGAGCAGTTAAAGGATCAAAATGAATTGTGTGTGTGCCATATATATGAAGAGTTAGAATTAGAACAATCAAATGTATCACAACATCTAAAAATTTTAAAAGACAAAGGAATATTAACCAGCAAAAAAAATGGTCTGAAAGTTATGTATAGTGTAAGATTTCCAGAAGTATTTCATATTTTGGATTTAGTGAAAACTATTTTATCAAAACAATTTAAAGAAGCACATGAAGGATTGAGAGGGGAGTGATTATATGTTGAAGAGGTTTGCAGACTTTGTTGTAGAAAATATATTAAAGCTTGATTTATCTTCTAGATTAGGAGATAGTGTAGATTTTTTTATCTACGATACATTGAAAATTATTTTATTACTTAGTTTTATGATTTTTACTATTTCTTATGTCAGAAGTTATTTTCCACCTGAAAAGGTAAAAAATATGCTTTCAAAGTTTGGAGGTGTGGGTGCCTATTTTGCTGCATCTGTTTTAGGGGTATTATCACCGTTCTGATCATGTTCAACAGTGCCTATTTTTATAGGCTTCGTGGAATCGGGTATTCCACTTGGAGTAACTTTTACATTTTTAGTAACATCACCTATCGTAAATGAAGTTGCAATAGGGTTTTTATTTATTAGCTTTGGATTAAAGATTGCAATTGTGTATACCGTAGCAGGAATGCTTATTGGAATTGTAGCAGGAATGATCATTGAAAAGCTAAATTTAACCCATTTAGTAGAAGAATATGTATATCAAATGCATATGGGTGAAGCTGCAATAGAAGAAATGGATTTTGAAAAACGAGTTCGTTTTTCAGTAGATGCAGTAAAAGATATCGTAAAAAGGGTATGGATCTATGTACTATTGGGGATAGGTATAGGCGCAGCTATACATGGATATGCACCAGCAGCATTTTTAGCAAAATATGCTGGACCTAATAATCCATTTGCAGTATTTATAGGAGTAGTATTAGGGATTCCATTGTATGCCAATGCAGTAGGAACCATTCCTATCGTAGAGGCTTTGATTAATAAAGGGGTTGGTGTTGGAACTGCATTATCTTTTATGATGTCTGTAGTCGCATTATCACTTCCAGAGATGATTTTACTTAAGCAAGTGATGAAGCCCAAACTAATTGGGATATTTATTGCAATCACAGGGGTATCCATTATATTTGTTGGATATTTATTCAATATTATTTTATAGAGGGAGGTTTTAATGATGAATGTTAAAATTTTAGGTGGAGGGTGTAAAAACTGTATTACACTTTATGGGTATGTTGAAGAAGTTACAAAAGAGCTAGGAATTTCAGTAGAAATTGAAAAAGTAACAGAGTTTAAAGATATTTTATCTTTTGGGGTGATGAAAACACCAGGATTGGTAGTAGATGGTGTTGTAAAGATTTCTGGAAGAGTGCCTTCAAAAAATGAAGTTGCAAAAGTAATAAAAGAAGCGTTATAATAAAGATATAAAAAAATTTATAGTAAGGGGAGCTGGATGAGTCTGGCTGAGAGGGAGTTTACATTGATGCTCCGACCCATAAACCTGATCTGGATAATGCCAGCGTAGGAAATGTATTGGATTTAATACTGCATTTATACGATGCAGTATTTTTTATGCACAAAAAATCCTTTCTACATTTCAAGCAACAGAAATCAGGGGAATTCTATGTTTGAAGGAGGAATTAAAATGAGAAAAATGACTACGAAAATGTTAGTCGAAGCAGGTGTAATGATTGCACTAGCACAAATTTTAAGTTATGTAAAAATCTTTGAGGGGATTAATGGCGGTTCTATTACAGCAGGGAGCATGGTACCAATTCTTTATTATGCAATAAGATGGGGTGTAGGACCAGGATTATTAACTGGCGTTGTATATGGAATATTACAATTTATACTAGGACCTAAATATTCTTTTCACATAGCCTCTATTTTATTAGATTATGTAGTAGCTTTTGGATTTTTAGGATTGGCAGGTTTGTTTAGAAGAGAGGATAAAGAAATATTTATGGGCGTGTGTATTGGTATATTTGGAAGATTTGTATGTCATGTTCTTTCAGGTGTAATTGTCTGGGCATCATATGCACCCAAAGGTACAAATCCGTGGATCTATTCTATTCTATATAATGGTGGATATTTACTTCCAGAGCTGATCATTTCATTGGTTGTGGTGGGGGTATTACATAAAAAATTAAAAAATATTTAATTTTAAAAGGGGATATTGAAAATCATGAATTATACTACACAAATGGATGCGGCGAAAAAAGGGATTACAACTAGAGAAATGGAAATTGTTTCAAAAAAAGAAAATATTAATATTGATGAATTAAGGGAGCTTGTATCACAAGGGAAAGTTGTGATTCCAGCTAATAGAAATCATAAATTATTAGATCCAGAAGGGGTAGGAGAAGGATTAAGAACAAAAATTAATGTAAACTTAGGAATATCTAAAGATTGTTGTAATGTAGATAAAGAGTTAGAAAAAGTAAAGATTGCATTGGATATGAAGGCTGAAGCTATTATGGATTTAAGTTCATATGGAAAAACAGAAGAATTTAGAAAAAAACTAGTAAAAATGTCGCCAGCTATGGTCGGTACAGTACCAGTATATGATGCTTTAGGTTTTTATGATAAAGAATTAAAGGATATTACAGCAGAAGAATTTTTAAAGGTAGTAAAAAAACATGCTAAAGATGGTGTGGATTTTGTAACGATTCATGCAGGTTTGAATAAAGAAACAGTAGAGGTATTTAAGCGAAATTCAAGATTAACCAATATTGTTTCTAGAGGTGGATCACTCATGTATGCCTGGATGGAGCTTAATAAAAAGGAAAATCCTTTTTATGAATATTATGATGAATTATTAGATATTTGTGCTAAATATGATGTAACGTTAAGCTTAGGAGATGCATGTAGACCAGGAAGTATAAAGGATTCTACAGATGCTAGTCAAATTAAGGAATTGATGATTTTAGGAGAGCTAACGAAAAGGGCTTGGGAGAAAAATGTTCAAGTGATCATAGAAGGACCAGGACATATGGCAATCAATGAAATACAGGCAAATATGCTACTAGAGAAAAAATTATGTCATGGAGCACCATTTTATGTGCTAGGACCTATCGTTACAGATATAGCACCTGGATATGACCATATTACGAGTGCCATTGGAGGAGCAATAGCTGCTAGCTCTGGAGCAGACTTTTTATGCTATGTAACGCCGGCAGAACATTTAAGACTTCCAAATCTTGATGATATGAAGGAGGGAATTATTGCTACTAAGATCGCAGCTCATGCTGCTGATATAGCCCAAAATATAAAAGGTGCAAAAGACTGGGATAATGAAATGAGTAAAGCTAGACAAGTATTAGATTGGGAGAAGATGTTTAGTTTAGCAATTGACCCTGAAAAAGCGAGAAGATATAGAAAAGAATCCACACCGGAGAATGAAGATACTTGTACCATGTGTGGAAAAATGTGCTCTATGAGAAATATGAATAAAATCATGGAAGGCAAGGATTTAAATATTTTAAGAGAAGATTAATAGGAAAAGGGCAGCTTGAAAAGCTGTCCTTTTATCTTGGATAAGTATAACTTCCAGGAGAAGTGTTAAAATTAATTGTCTGTCCATCAGATGTACAAATGATCGTACCGCTCTCATCTGTTCTATAAACAGGAATATTCCTTTTTTCTAATTTATCCATTGTTTCTTTATGAGGATGCTTATAGTCATTGTTCTTTTCACAAGAAATCACAGCATATTTAGGATTCACTCTATTTAGAAATTCAATGATGGAGGAAGAATGACTACCATGATGTCCTACTTTTAATACGTCTGCTGATAGATCGGAACCTCTGCCAAGCATTTCTTTTTCTGATAAACCTTCTGCATCTCCAGTAAATAAATAAGAAGTACTCCCATAAGTTAATTTAATTACAATAGAATAATTATTTAAGTCTTTATACTTTTCACTATTAGGGGCAAGAATTGAAGCTGTCGCATCTCCTATTCTAAATCTTTCACCTACTTTAGGAGGAGTGATTCTTAACTCTTTGCTTTTGATGGCAGTAATTACATCTCTATAAGTTTTCGTAGTATTAATTATTTTGGGCATATACACTTTGCCTATATCAAAATTATTAATAACGGCATCTAAGCTTCCAATATGGTCTTCATGTGGATGTGTTCCTACTACAACGTCTAACTTCTTAATCCCTTGTTTTTTAAGATAATCTAATACAAGCTTTGAATCATCATTATTTCCTGCATCTATTAACATGTAGTGTTGATTATTTTCAACTAAAATACAATCCCCTTGTCCAACATCTATGTAATGTACTTTGACGATACCTTTTGGAGAAGGGGTATTTTCTACAGTATGAGAAAATACATTTTCAGATTGATGATCACTTAGATATTTGTCTTTTATGTTATTAAAAGGAGCAGCTAATTTTGATTTGATAGATATAGATTGTGAAATGGATGAGATGTTTTGAATTTTTGATGTCAATACCTCTGGCTGATTAAATGGTACAAGATAGGTGGAAATAATATAAAATCCAATAAAGGCACATCCATAAAATTGAAAGACATCTTTTCTAGTTCTCTTTTTTTTCCATTTGATAACGGTAGATGGATTTACGATTCCTATAGTCAGTAATGTTAATGAAAAGAAAGTTAGTAGAGAAAATATAATATCCATTGTTACAACTCCTTTTAAATAATATTCTAAAATCCATTGTAGCATAGGGGTAGTTTTTTGTCATAGTCAATTACCCTTTTATTGATTTATATCCAGTAATTACACATATATCCTTGGCGAAAAATGTC
Organism: Lutibacter sp. B2; assembly: GCA_015686845.1. Taxonomy (GTDB): domain Bacteria; phylum Bacillota; class Clostridia; order Peptostreptococcales; family Thermotaleaceae; genus JADPRS01. The sequence goes on along the minus strand of JADPRS010000024.1, from coordinate 22,996 downwards.
GAAAAGTATTATATAATTAGAATAGAAGAATAATAATAGAAAGGAAGATCTCAAAATGAATTTTAAAAAGATGATTATTTCAGGACTATTAGGCGTAAGCGTATTGGTAGGAAGTGTTGGGATTAGTTATGGAAACAATGCAGCATATACAGTAGCATCAGGAGACACATTTTGGATTATAAGTCAAAAACAGAATGTATCTATAGAAAAATTAATGGAAGCAAATAATGCAAATGAGAATACGATTCTTTATGTGGGAAAGGAAATCGTTATTCCGACAAATGAAAATACTTCTAATATACATACCGTAGGGCCAAGAGATACTTATTGGATTATAAGTCAAAAGTATAATGTTGATATTTATGCATTAATGTCAGCAAATAATGCTACTGAGAAAACAGTACTTAATGTAGGGGATCAAATTAGTATTCCTAGTGATGAAAAGAAAACAGAAGTATATATAGTAGATTCAGGAGATACATTTTGGATTATAAGTCAAAAAAAGAATGTATCTATAGGAGAATTAATGAAAGTAAACAATGCAGATGAAAAGACTATGTTATATGTAGGACAAGAAATAATGATACCACAAAATTCTTCAAGTACAAATAATACAAATAGTACAGATCCATATATAACTTATAATACTTATAAAGTACAAAGTGGAGATGATTTTTGGAAAATTTCAATAAAATTTGGGATCTCTTATCAAGAACTATTAAAAGCAAATAATATGAATGAAACAACAATGTTAAATATAGGGGATACATTAAAAATACCTGTTCATCATGTTCCTATAAAGTATACGCCCTCACATAGATATGGAGAGTATTTAGATTGGTGGACTGAAGCACAATATGTAGTGCCTGTTGGAGCTGAATTTAAAGTGGAAGATTTTTATACAGGGAAAACTTTCATGGCCAAAAGAACGACAGGTTCAAACCATGCAGATGTAGAGGCATTAACTAAAAACGATACAAATATAATGAAAGAAGTTTGGGGAGGAAATCTTACCTGGGATAGAAGACCTGTAATTATTTATTATAATGGAAGGAAATTAGCTGCAAGTGTATCCGGAATGCCTCATGCTGGAAATGATTATGGCCCTGGAGGAGAATATACTTCATGGAGAAGTGGTGATTATGGGGCAGGATATAATTTTGATTGGGTAAAAAATAATGGAATGGATGGGCATTTTGATATTCATTTTGCAAATAGTACAAGACATAATGATGGAGAGATCGATGAAAAGCATCAAGCAAATGTGAAGATTGCAGCAGGAGTAAAATAATATAAGCGTAAAAATAGAGCAAAATATACTTTGTTCTATTTTTTTGAAAAAATATAACTGACAATTGAAAAAATATAGAAAATTGTATACAATTAAATTAAGGAGAACGAATTAAAAATAAGGAGGAATTTCTATGAATAAAAATAGGTTAATTGCTTATTTAACCATTAGTTCAATCATGTGCTATATGGTTGCACATCTACTTGGATGGAATGCATGTTTTATTTTGGGATTTTTACTTGGCATTGTATATAACATAAAAAAAGCTTTGAATGAGCATAAGTGATCGTAGCATGTGTGAGGGGAGGAAAAAATCCAACTCTCTTTTTTTATTTTAAAAGAATATGGTACTTGATTTTATATTGAAATAACAAGTATAATTATATCGACATATTTTTTGAAAATTTTAAATTAATTTAGGAGGATGTTATGGACATTATAATAGCGATGAGTGTTTCATTTTGTATACTAATACTTAGTGTATATAAACAAATCTTTATAGGATACCCTTTAATATTTATTTTTTTTATTTTTGCAGTGATTGCACAAAGAAAAGGATTTGATTTTAAAGAGATTATGACTATGGCATATAAAGGAGGCAAAAAGTCCTTTGTAGTTTTGAAAATATTTTTCTTAATAGGAGCCATTACAGCTATATGGATGTCATCTGGAACCGTTCCTGGAATTGTATATTATGGGATAAAAATTCTTAATCCTAAGCTTTTTATTTTATATTCATTTTTAAGTGCTTGTGTAGTATCATTTTTACTAGGGACATCCTTTGGTACAGCTAGTACTGTTGGTGTTGCATTTATGGTTATGGCCAAAAGTGGAAATGTAAATATTCATGTTGCAGCAGGTGCAATTATAGCAGGCGCCTATTTTGGAGACCGATGTTCTCCTATGTCCTCTAGTGCAAATTTGGTAGCAACTTTAACAGACTCAGATCTTTATAAAAATATAAAGAACATGTTTAAAAGTGCAGCGATTCCTTTTATAATTTCTGTTATTTTATATACCATTATATCTTTTAAATATCCACTAAACTTTTTAGGCAATAGTATGGATGCTGAGATTATAAAGATATTTACTATAAATTTTATAGTATTGATACCAGCAGCCATCATATTGATATTTGCAATGTTTAAAATAGATGTAAAAATATCTATGCTTGTAAGTATAATCATTGCTTCTGTTATAAGTATTGTTATTCAAGGGTATAATTTAGAACAGATATTAAAATATATGTTACTTGGATTTAAGTTAGAGAATCATGGGCCATTAGAAAAGATCATAAGAGGTGGTGGTCTTATATCTATGGGAAAGGCAATCTTAATAGTGTTTGTATCATCATCACTTGGAGGAATATTTGAAGGAACAGGAATACTTAAAAATATAGAAAACCTTTTGATGAATGTAAAATCACGAGTTGGATTATTCTTTGCTACGATTATTGTTAGTATAGCTACGAGTGCATTTGGTTGTAATCAATCTATCTCAATTATTCTTACAAGTCAGCTCACGAAAAAAGCATATGCAAATAAAAATATAGATCCTCATGAATTAGCGATGGATATAGAAAATACGGCAGTTGTAATTGCACCATTGATACCTTGGAATATAGCAGGATTAGTGCCAGCTACGACTTTAATGGTGAGTGGTGCAGGATTTATACCTTATTGTTTTTATCTATATTTAATTCCTATATGTAGTATCATCCATTATAAATTGAGATTTAATTCAGATAAAGTTTATCCTCCAATTATACAAAAGTCATAATAAACATAAACTATAGAGAAAATACTGTAGGAAGAAAATCTTATGTAGGTGTGTCGAAAATCCTTATATTGTGCCAAATTTAACATAGATTTAACAAAGACAATGACAAAATAATGTATACTAGTAGAGATGGTCTTATAAAGATAATTTCAGGAGGTTGAAAAATGAAGATTTTGTTTGAGTTACTTGGTGGATTAGGATTATTTCTTTATGGTATGACCATAATGGGAGATGGACTTGAAAAATCTGCTGGAGATAAAATGAAGAAAATAATCGAGGTACTTACAAGTAATCGATTTGTAGCAGTAGGTTTAGGTGCTTTAGTAACAATGATTATACAAAGTAGTAGTGCTACTACTGTAATGGTTGTAGGTTTTGTAAATGCAGGGATTATGAATTTAGTACAAGCTACAGGTGTTATTATGGGCGCGAACATAGGTACAACCATAACGGCGCAAGTTGCATCGCTAGAATTAAATGAGATCGTACCCATTGTAGTAGGACTAAGCGTGGGTGTTTGGATGTTTACAAGTAATAAAAGAGTGAAAAATATTGCAGAAGTATTTATAGGCTTTGGTATATTATTCATAGGTATGGATTTTATGAAGAATGCAGTAAGACCATTACGTGAGTATGAAGGCTTTACCACTATGTTACGTAGTTTTGGAGACCCAACATTTATAGATTCGCTAAAAGCCATATTCGCTGGATTTTTTATTACTGCTATAGTACAAAGTAGTAGTGCTACTACAGGTATTTTAATAGCACTAGCCAGTGAAGGATTACTTCCAATAGAAGCTTCGTTGCCAATTCTTTTTGGTACAAATATTGGTACTTGTGTAACGGCCATGTTATCAAGTATTGGTGCAAATAAAACAGCAAAAAGAGCAGCATTGATTCATTTTATTTTTAATGTAACAGGAACAATCATATTTATACTCTTCTTTAAGAACTTAACGATTAATTTTGTAGTATCAGTTTCTAAAGGTGATCCTGCAAGACAGCTGGCAAATGCCCATACATTATTTAATATAGTTAATACATTGATGTTATTACCTTTTATTACGCCACTAGTTAAACTGGCAAATAAAATAATACCAATAGAGGAATCTGAAAAAATAAAGCAAAGAGGTATTCAGTATCTGGATGACAGGATGTTAGAAACGCCTACGATTGCCATTGTTCAAGTTAAAAAAGAAGTAATAAATATGGCAAATGTAGCTTTGGAAAGTTATCAAAAGTCAATGGAGGCTTTCTTTGAAAAGAGCGAGAGCGCAGCGAAGGAAACTTTTAAGATAGAAAAAGTTATTAATAGTATGCAACGTGAAATTAGTGAATATCTAATAAAACTATCTAACACTACATTGGCAGGTAGACATCGTGAAGTGGTTGACGGATTATTTAATACAATTAATGATATTGAGCGAGTAGGAGATCATGCGGACAATTTAGCAGAGCAGGCAATGTATAGAATAGATAATAAATTAGAATTTAGTAAACTAGCCACAGAAGAGTTACAAGGCATGTACGATAAAGTTATGAAAGCTTATAATAAATCTATAATAGCATTAAAAGAAGACGATTTAAGAGCTGCTAAAAAAGTTCTTGAAACAGAAGGCGAAATTGATTATATGGAAAAAGCGCTTAGAGCAACCCATATAGAAAGATTAAATAAACAACAATGTGTATTATCATCAGGAATAATATTCCTAGATATTATCAGTAATCTTGAAAGAATAGGAGATCATTCATCCAATATAGCCTTAGCAGTAATTGATACAATAAATAAATAAAAATAAAGTCCAGATTAAAAACTGGGCTTTATTTTTATTTGTTTTACAATATTCGACAAACTTTTCGAATGAAATGTTATAAAATATGGAAATGAGGTATAATGATTGTTTCTTCGATAGAAATTATTAAAGTAGTATCGATTAGGTTATAGGAGGGGATATAATATACAATGCTAAAAATACCATTAATATTATTCTTTATAAGAGTTATTCCAGAAAGCATACTTTTGATTCTTTTTAATTATATAATTTCAAATGAAAAAATAGATAAAAAAAGAATATTATTTTCAGGAATTTTATTAGGGATTAGTTCATATATAATAAGACTATTACCCATTCATTTCGGAGTACATACTATGATAATTCTTATGACATGTATTTTTCTGACCTCGAAAGTAAATCAAATAAATATTATAAGCTCTATTCAAGCAAGTATTATATCTTTTATAGTACTTTTTACTTGTGATTGGATTTTTGCACTTTTTTATACAAATATATTAAATATTTCATTTTATGATTTATTTAAGCATCCTATAAAAAGCGTAGCATATAGTATTCCTTCATTAGTATTAATGTTTTCAATAATGATGATTATATTCTACATAAAAAAATATAGAAATAAGAAGGTAGGCTAACATGTATTTAATTGAAAAATTATCAAATAGAATTGCAGGTGAAATAGCTTCAACATTAAAGCTAGATAAAGATCATGAAGAAGTCCTAGCCTATGGCGCATTTAACCTCATAGAAACTTTGCTATCCATTATTTTGGTTTTACTATTTGGACTACTATTTGATGTTCTATTAGAAGCATCTATTATATCTTTTACATCTGCAATCTTAAGAAAGTATTCAGGAGGAGCCCATGCAACATCTCCTAATAGATGTGCTGTTATTGGCGTAATTGTATCTGTAGGACCGGCTCTTATAATAGGCAAGATAAATACTTATGAAAATATGATATTTATATCTTGTATTTTAATTTTTGTACTAGCCTATTATATAATCTACAAATATGCACCCGTAGATACGCTTAATAAACCAATTAAGAAAGAAGAAAGAAAAAGACGTTTTAAGAAACAATCTATTATTTTACTTAGTGTTTATTTAATTACTATTATAATAGTAGCAATAGCTTATTTTAAAACTAAAAATATAACTTTATTAAATAGTATAGCTTCAATACAATTAGGCGTCCTTTGGCAGTCTATTACTTTGACCTTTTTAGGACATATGATTATACATAAATTAGATGAATCATTAAGAATATTAGTGAGTTTAGGGGGAGGTGAAAATAATGAAAAATAAGATGATAACAATGATGGCTGTATTTGGTTTTACAGTACTTACTTTTGTTGCTCAAACGATATCTGCTTCAGCATGTATGTGGGGAGCATATCAACCAAAAGAGCCAAAATTATTGAGTAATAAGTAATGAAAAAGGTCTATTAGACCTTTTTCATACTTTAGTATATTTATGGATGTGAAATTATGTATAAAAGTGAAAATAAATTTAAAAAGAATATATATGAAATGATTGCTATTGTAAAATTGATTTCACTGCTATTCTGTGGATTTATAGTTCTTAGTGAATATAATGTTTGGAGTACAGAGAATTTTATGAAATATAGCCAAATTTCTATATATTCTTCAATTATAGGAACTGGAATACTGGTATTAATATACAAGGCATGGATATTTTCTAGTAAAAGAAAAGTTATGAATAAAATAAATTTATATTATGTGATAGAAACAATATTTCTTATATTTGTTTTTATGACACTGATTATTTCATCTGGTGGATATACGAGTGGGTATAAGTTTATTTTTTTATTTATAATTATTACTACTACAATACAACATGGAATGATTTCAGGAATATGGGTTTCAAGTATATGCTCTTTTTTTATATTATATATTGATTTTATTTCTGTACCTAAAGGTATAGTAAATATATTTTTTGAAACGGATATAAGCTTAGTAGGTATATTCATACTTACAGCATGGTTATTAGGCTGTTATGTAAATCTAGAGGAACAATATAGAAAAGAACTTTTAAATTTAGTTAATATAGATGAACTAACAGGAATTTATAACCATAGATTTTTTCAAGAAGCATTAACAACAAAATTTGAGGAATGTAAATATGAGAATACATCGATATCTTTATTATTCATGGATATAGATTATTTTAAATCCTATAATGATTTGTATGGTCATCAAGCAGGAGATAGAGTTTTAGAGAAAATTGGTAAAGTATTAAAAAATGGTGCTAGGGATAAAGATATAGTAGCTAGATATGGTGGAGAAGAATTTGCTGTGATTTTACCCAAGACTACAGAAGAAGAAGCTATTATAATAGCTGAAAATATAAGAAGTACTATTGAAAATGAAGAATTTAAAGGAGAAGAAAATTTACCCAATAAAAAGCTTACCATATCTGTTGGTGTATCTTGTGCTCCTAAAAGAGGAAAAAATAAAATCGACTTAATAAAAAGTGCGGATGATGCTCTTTATAGGGCTAAATTTTTCAATAAAAATAGAGTAGAAACTTATTTTTGCGTTCTTGATGAACTGAAAAATGATATACAAGAAGAACATATAGATATGATTAGCTCTATAAAAACCCTTATTAGTATAATTAATGCAAAGGATCGATATACATATGGACATACGGAAAGAGTGGTTATTTATTGTAAAATGATAGCAAATAGATTAAATTTAACTGAAGAAGATAAGAAGAACTTGAGATATGGTGCTTACTTGCATGATATTGGAAAGATAGAAATAGGACAAGAAATTCTTAACAAAAAAATGCCTTTAAATGACAAGGAATGGAAAATTTTGAAAAAAACATCCTGAAAAAGGTATTGGGATTATTAGAACAGTGGATTCTCTTAAAAAGATGATCCCATTAATTTTACATCACCATGAAAGATATGATGGAAAGGGATATCCTAAAGGGTTAAAGGGAGAAAATATTCCGTACCTTGCAAGAATTATTACAATTGCAGATAGTTTTGATGCCATGACATCAAATAGACCTTATCAAACAAGAAAAAGCTATGAGGAAGCAATAAATGAATTAAAAAAATGTAGTGGCAGCCAATTTGATCCTATTATTGCTGATGAATTTGTTAAAATGATACAGGAAAACATAGATACGTTAGATTTAATAAAATACTAAAAATTTAAAAACAAATAAATAAGTCCTTGAACATACGAATGTATGCACAAGGACTTTAAGTTTATTATGAACCGTTAATTATATAGCTGGAACTACTAGCTTTTGTCCAGTAACTATAAGATTAGCATTTTTTAAGTTATTCATTTTAGTTAGTTTTTCCCAAGTTGTATTATATTTTTTAGCAATTTTCCAAAGTACATCGTTAGATTTAACTACATAATTAGAAGTTGTTACTTCTTTTTTGATTTCTGTAGCCTTTTGGAATGAAGAAACTCTATCTTCTTTGGTTGGAGCTACTTCTCCAAGTTTTTGAATATAAGCGACAAGACCTTCATCTAAAGCAGGATATTCATTTACGATTTTCGCATCTTTAAACATTGTATAGTTGTCTCCACCTGCAGCCATAAAATCATTCGTAGCAACTAGATAGATTTTTTGTAAATCAAGAGGTTCTCCATTTGCCACTACATCAACGATTCTGTTACCGACAGGTTTATTTTCATCTATTTTATAAGTAAGTCCTGCCACATGAGGGAATGCTCCCTTTGCTTCTGGATATGTATCTGTACCATGCTCTAATGCTTTTAGGATTTGCTCACCCGTTAAGTTTTTCGTTACAATATAGTTTCCAAAAGGAAGAACAGTTATTATTTCTTCTTTTGTAATTTCACCTTCATTTATTGAAGCTCTGATTCCTCCACCATTGGAGATGGCAATTTGTGCATTTGTCATATCTAACATAGAATCTGTAATTAAGTTTCCTAGATTGGTTTCTCCAGCTCTTACATGTTCTCTTTCACCATCTAGTACTACTTTAGATTTTCCTACGACCTGACTTAATACTTTCTGTTGATCCGTTTTTATATCATTTACTATTTTTAATATATCTGCATCTTCAGTAGCATTTTCAGCTTCTTCTTTAGAAATTAAAGAAGCTTCTTTAGAAGTTAGTTTATAATCAGTAAGTTTTAGTGTTATTTTTCCAAGATTTTTATCATATTCTCCAGTACTTGCTATCAATGTATTTCCTACTAGTTTTCCTTCTTTTAAAGTAGTGTGACTGTGTCCATCGATGATAATATCTATTCCTGTTACTTCTTTTGCTACTTTTTCACTTGTATCTGTACTACTTTCGTCTAACCCCAAATGAGCTAAAGCAATGATAACATCCGCTTTTCCTTTTAATTCAGTAACCATCTTTTGAGCAGCTGCTACTGGATCATTAAATTTTAATCCCTCTACATTTTTAGGATGTGTCTTATAAGCTGTTTCAGGAGTTGCAAGTCCGAAAATACCAACCTTTACCCCATCTACTTCTTTAATTATGTATGGTTTTAAAAAGTCAGTACCATCTTCTTTTGTTACGTTTGCAGCTAAAATTGGAAAGTTTGTCATTTGATCAAGTTCAACAAGTCTTTCTTGTCCATAATTAAAATCATGGTTTCCTGTAGTCATAGCATCATATCCAACTTGATTCATAACTTTTGCTATACTTTCGCCTTTAACTAAAGTAGCAATGGTTTGACCGTGGAAAGTATCTCCAGCATCTAGTACTAAAACATTAGGATTTTTGCTTTTTTGCTCTTTTATATAAGTTGCAATTTTGGCAAATCCCATACCTGCATATTTATCTGCTTCTACTCTTGCATGTGTATCATTTGTGTGAAATAATATGATCTCTTTTTCGTCCTGAGCATATGAATTTACATCAAAAACGCCAAAACATAATGTAAAAACCATCAATATGCTCAAAGTAATACCTGTTATTCTCTTCATTTTAATATCCTCCCTTATTTAATATATGTTTCCATTTTATTATATCAGATTATTACTAAGGTAGAAAAGGGACAGTTCACAAATAATTAAATATTATAGACAATATAATTAAAATTTATTTAAGAATAAATAACAATAAGCTAAAAAATACTAAAGAGATTCAGCATTTTTAGCTTATTGTTATTTTTAAGATATTATGAAGCTAATATTAATACCTACTACACCTGTCCCCGAAGCGGCAATATTTTTAGCAATTACAGAGACTGAAGAACCAGGACCTATTTGTATAGATCCATTGCAAGGATATATGGTTACGCCACTATTTTGAACGAAACCTCCTAATAGATTAGAACTTTCAGTGGCAGCAGGATCGGTACTTTGAATTTTATATTTTGATTCTATGGTACCCTCAACCCCAAATGCACTATTTCCATTATGAATATAGGAATTTACAGGATCTGTTAAACTAAAAGTACTATTATATAATCTAAAGCTACTTAAAATAGCACAACTGCCACAGATATTGCCTAAGCTAAAAGTTTTGTCACTTGAATTATTTGTAAGATACATAATAAACACAGAATTACTACTTTTATCAAGTTGGTGAATTCCAGAACTCACAATATAGACATTTCCGTTTTCGGATGCAATTTCTGAAGAAGTAATGATCTGAGAAGTACTATTACCGAATATTCTAAAATTTGGCATTGTATCACCTCCTAATACATTAATATTAAAAATTTATATAAATTGTTTATATTTTCATGAAAATTGTTATAATGAATAGGTTAATGATTTACAATTTTGGAGGGATATACATATGAATAAGGATAATGAAACATTTGGAATAAAAGCTATATCAAATACTATAAAAGAACGAAAATTCCCTGAAATGTTAAATGAAAACATTGTAGAAAATGTAAGGAAATTTCACTTATCAATTGAAGGATATAGGGTTACTCCTTTGGTATGCTTAGATGGTCTTGCTAAGGAATTAGGGGTTTCTAAAGTTTCTGTAAAGGATGAATCCTATAGATTTGGACTGAATGCATTTAAAAGTCTAGGTGGTACTTTTGCAATAGCCAAGGTTATATGTGAAAAGCTAGGAATTGACCTTAATCATGTTAATTTTGATTATTTAAAATCAGAAGATGTTCAAAAGAAAATAGAAGGTATGGTCTTTGTTACTGCTACAGATGGTAATCATGGCAGAGGAGTAGCATGGGCAGCCACTCAATTAGGGTGTAAATCTGTCGTATATTTACCCAAAGGTGCAGCACAGAGAAGAGTTGAAGCAATTAGAGAAGCGGGTGCACAAGTTGAAGTTACAGATTTAAACTATGATGATGCAGTAAGATTGGCCTCAAAAAAAGGGGAAGAAAATGGCTGGTATTTAGTTCAAGATACTGCATGGGAAGGATATGAAAAAATACCTAATTGGATTACGCAAGGATATACCACCATGGCAGATGAAGCATTAGAACAATTAAAATCAGATGGAATCCAGAAACCAACCCATGTTTTTTTACAAGCTGGAGTAGGTTCAATGGCGGGCGCTGTTTTAGGATACTATGTAAATAAATTTAAAGGAAAATATCCTATTACAATTATTGTTGAACCTGAGAAGGCAGCATGTATTTATAAATCAGCATTATCTGGAGATGGAAAACCTCATTTTGTTACAGGAGAGTTAGATACAATTATGGCAGGTCTTGCATGCGGAGAACCAAATCCAGTTACTTGGGAGATATTGCGGGACTTTGCAAATACTTATGTATCATGTCCAGATTATGTATCTGCAAGGGGAACTAGAATTCTTGCAAACCCTATAGGAAATGATAAGAAGATCATATCAGGTGAATCTGGTTCAGTTGGAATAGGGTTGCTTTCTATATTAATGGAAAAAACTGAACTAAAAGAATTAAAGAACAGTTTGGGGTTAAATGAAGAATCTGTTGTACTGTTTTTTAATACAGAAGGGGATACTGATCCTGAAAACTATAAAAAAATAGTGTATGATGGTAAATATCCATCTATATTCAACGAATATTAAGAGGAACATGCTAAATTTTATTGCATATTGGATATATTATATATATACTTGAAAAGTATATATACGGAAATGAATAATTAGAGGAGGAAAACTATGATTACAGCTTATTTATTAGGAATTTCAACACATTATGAAGGTGAGGATGTTGAAATTAGACTTCATGTTTTAAAAGATCAAGAACTTTTATTGAAAGAAACATTTTTCAAGGAATATGAAAAACCATTGGTGGTAGAGCATGTGGCTTTACTTGAACTTCTAAATAGATTAGAAAAATTTAAAGAAGAAGATATAACAGTTATAATTAATAATCCAGCTCTATATGAACAAATTAGAGGGACTTCTACTTCAAAAAATAGAGACGTAATGAACATGGCAAGAAAAGTTAGGGAGAGATTAAAGAAATTTGGAAATTCTGTTATCGTAAAAGATGTTAGTGATGATAAAGTGGAATTAACAAAGTGGAAAGAAATATTAGAAAGTTAAGGACCAAAGTAGGACAATAAATTTATTGTCCTACTTTTTTTATGTAGTATGGTATAAAATGGAATGGTGTAACTCCTTGAAAATTCTTGTATCTAGTGGGATTAGATATTATACTTTTAGTAATAGAAATTGAAAGGAGGTAATCTATATAAATGATAGATCAAAGAAATAAATTACAGTGGAATCAAAACTTACTAAAATGGTATAAGAAAAATCATAGAATACTTCCTTGGAGAGAACGAAAAGATCCTTATGCCATATGGATTTCTGAAATCATGCTTCAGCAAACAAGAGTAGAAACTGTGATTTCATATTTTAACCGTTTTATGAAGGCATTTCCTACCATTGAAGAATTATCAAATGGAAATATAGATGAAGTATTAAAGCTGTGGGAAGGCCTTGGTTATTATTCAAGAGCAAAAAACATTCATAAGACAGCTTGGATCATTACATCCGAATATGGAGGTCGATTTCCTACAAACTATAAAGATGTGATAGCCCTTCCTGGTATTGGACCCTATACAGCAGGAGCAATTATGAGTATTGCCTATAACGAAAGGTATCCTGCGGTAGACGGAAATGTACTTCGAGTAATTTCTAGAGTTTATTGTATTGAAGAGGATATAGGAAATCAAAACACAAAAAAAGAGATTGAAGAGATTGTTTATTCTGTAATTCCTAAAAAAGAAGCAAGAGACTTTAATCAAGCTTTGATGGAATTAGGGGCAACCATTTGTACGCCTACATCCCCTAAATGTATAGATTGTCCTATTTGTAAAAGTTGTAGGGCTTTGGAAGAAGAAAAACAAGACACATTACCTGTAAAAGCCAAAAAACCAAAGAAAAAAGTAGAAAAAAGATACGTTGCAATTATAAAACAGGATGAAGCTATATTAATGAAGAAAAGACCGGATAAAGGATTATTAGCGGGATTATGGGAATATCCAAATGTAGAAGGGAATAATAAAGAAGAATTTGTATCTAATTGTAAGAAGAAATATGGCATTTTAATAAAACCACTTTCTTTTTTAGGAACAGAAGAGCATATATTTACCCATATTCATTGGAAGATGAAAGTATATGAATGTAGCTTTGAAAATGAGTTACAGGAAAGTGAAAAAATAGGAAACACAATGGAATGGATTTTAGAAGAATCACGTAAAAATATAACAATACCCACTGCTTTTAAAAGAGTAGAAAAATTATATGAAAAAATTTAAGAACCAATCTAATTCATCAATGTAGTTGAATTAGATTGGTTCTTTTGGATCTTCTATGTCCATAGATTTACATTTGAAGTTAACAAACTTATTTATAAGAATAGAAATAATAATACCTATGAAAGTATCCAAGATTCTATTGATAGCATAAACAGTAGAAGGAATGCCTTTAAGATTCGTCATGATAGCTGTAAATACGATACAGGCTATGGCAACAGAACTTTTCTGATTAAATAAGTTACACAAATAGATCACTAAAATAATGCCAATTCCGCAAAAAAATGAATTATCATGCGTAAAAAGTGAGAATATAAGTCCTGTGATTCCCCCTATAAGAGTACCCATCATCCTACTTTTTCCCATGATAAAGGAAGTAGAAATGGAATCTTTCATACAAATAACGGCAGCGATACAGGCATAAAAAGGATAAGGCCTATTTAATAAATGAAATAAAGCAACACATAAAAATACTGAAAAACCTGTTTTTAGAGTACGGAGACCTATCTTTGGCATGTTTTTCAACTCCTTACTATAGTTGGTAATTAATTTATCACTAAAAAAATATTACCATCAAAAGGGGGCATAAGTAAAGGGGTAAGGAACTCTTTTAAGAATATGAATCAAACAAATCAATATGTGTGAAGTAGAAAAAATGTTATTATTAAAAAGTTAGAATAATATTAAGGAGATGGATGAAATGACAAAGTATAATGATGTAGAAACAATTATTGTAGAGGAAATTTTAAATGGAAAACTAGGCGATGCTTCCGTAAATTGTGTTAAATTTATGAAACCAAAATTTGTTGAATATATAGAAGAGAAAAGTTTGACTTTTGATTATCCTGTTTTAGATATTTATTTGAATCAAAGAAAGTCAATGCAAGGTGGGTTCATATCAGCTGCCTTTGATAATGTATTTGGGATACTCGTGTATTTGACTGTAAAAAAGTATGAAATAGCATCAATCGATTTAGATGTGAATTATCATAGACCTATATTTGAAGATGATGAGCTTCGAGTTACTACCTATATAAAAGCAAAAGGGAAAAGGATCGTTTATTTAGTAGGCGAATCTTATAATAAAGAAAAAAAACTTGTAGCAACAGCTACTAGTAAAATTATGATTTTAGAAAAATAGGAAAATAATACATATTTCTTATTTACAATTTCTTGAATATATTATACTATTGTGTAGAAAAACATATAAATTAGGAGGAATAGTATGAAAAAGACAATGATAATAACACTAATATTAGCAATGGTAATGTCTTTTACAGGATGTGCTAACAAAGAAATGAAATTGTATAATGCATTTCAAAAAACACAAGAAATTACTTCGATGGAAAGCGATACAGATATTACATTTAATTTTGATGTTTCAGGATTATCAGAACAAGAACAAACACAAGTGCAAGTAGCAAAACAAATGTTAAAGGATTCAAAAATCAGCTTACATCAAAAAATGTTACAAAATGAAGATAAAACAATTGCTAAAGCAGAAGTAGATGCAGACATTTCTGTTGGTGGGATGGCAATGAATACTAAAATATGGATTGATTCTGATATATCAGGTAAAATCCCAAAACTAGTAGAAATCATAAAACTTCCCAAAATGGCAATGATGTCAGCACCTCCTGAGTATCAAAACAAAGAATATATAGTATATAATATTCAGGAAATCATGAATATGGATAAAGGACAACAAATTGATTTTAATAAGTTAATGAGTTCTAGCAAAGAGTTACAACCTAAATTAACAGCGTTTTTAAAGGATTATGCTTTAGATTTTAATCCTGGATTTAAAATAGTAGACGATAAAGGAATGAAAGATATTAATGGGGAGTCTGTATCTGTTTATGAACTGAAACTTGATGATAGAGCATTCAAAAGACTTATGAGATATTCAGTTAATAATCTTTTAGAAAATAAAGAGGCAACGAAATTTATACAAGATTATATGAATACAGTGTTAGCTATGGCAGAAACTGCAGATGTAGAAAAAGAAGTTGCCAAAGAAGAAATGAATGAACAATTGAATGAATTACAAAATAATCTTCCACAAATGAAAGAACAATTCAATCAATTTATGGATACTTTTGAAGATGTGAAGATTTTAGGAGATAAGGGTATCGTTGTAGAATATGCTATAAATAAAGATGGATATATTGTTAACGAGAACAGTACAATTGATTTAAATATTGACTTAGCAAGTTTGGAAAAAGCTTTTTCAAAGGATACTATTTCAGTTAAGAAGAAACAAGTATTTAAATTAAACTTAAACTTTAACACGAATATATACAATATTAACAAAGAAATTGAAATTAATATGCCTACATTAAATCAACAAAACACACTATACTTAAGTGATTTGATTAAATAATACAAAGCCATCTACTTTTAAAAAAGTAGATGGCTTTAATAATTAGGAAAAATTGTTTATATTTTCATGTAAAGAGTTATACTTATTAACATACGATATTTTCTAATAAGGTTGTGATATGTTTGGTAACCATAAGTAGATATAAACATATAAAACGATATAAAGAGATAATCATGGTATTTGTGAAAAAAGGTTTTGGGACTTTAATAGATCAGCTAGGGATTTTGAAG
This sequence comes from Lutibacter sp. B2, assembly GCA_015686845.1. Taxonomy (GTDB): domain Bacteria; phylum Bacillota; class Clostridia; order Peptostreptococcales; family Thermotaleaceae; genus JADPRS01. The sequence goes on along the minus strand of JADPRS010000024.1, from coordinate 6,804 downwards.
TATTTAGATATGAAGAAAAGAGAGATCGATAAAGAAGGAAACACAGAAATAAAATATTCTAGGGGTGAAAGGTTTCGATCAGCATTAGAAGAACTTGGACCCACATTTATAAAATTAGGTCAAATAATAAGCACTAGGCCAGATCTGTTACCGCAAGACATTATTTGTGAATTAGAAAAATTACATGATGCAGTTCCACCATTTTCTTTTGAAGAGGTTAAATCAAGAATTGAAAATGAATTAGGCGAAAAATTAGAAAATATTTTTATATCTTTTGATGAAAAGCCTTTAGCGGCTGCATCTATAGGACAGGTGCATTTAGCAAAATTAAAAGAAGAACAATCGGTAGTTGTAAAGGTACAAAGACCAGGAATAGAAAGAAAGATTGAGCAAGATATAAGGATATTAAAAGATTTAGCTTGGTTTATAGATCATCATACAAAGTATGGAAAATTGTATGACTTTACGAAGATGATTAAAGAATTTGAGTATACATTAAAAAATGAATTAGATTTTAAAGTTGAAGGTGAAAATGCAGAAATATTTAAAAAAAATTTTTTAACAGATAAACAAATTGTAATCCCATCTATATATTGGTCCTATTCAACTAGGGGTATATTAACCATGGAATATATAGATGGCATTAGTTTGAATGATATGGAAACTTTGAAAAAGGAAAAGATAGACTTTGAACTCATCGCTAGAAAAATTGCCAAATCTATATTAGAACAGATATTAGAAGATGGTTTCTTTCATGCAGATCCACATCCAGGGAATGTTATGATTTTACCCAATAATAGAATTGTATTTTTAGACTTTGGCATGATAGGGAAATTAAAAGAACAACGTAAAGTTCAGTTTTTAAAAATATTGCTGGGCATTGCCTTTAGAAATAGTAAATTGATTGTAAAAGCAATTATAAGCTTGGACGCAATGACGAAGAGATCTGATATAAAAAAACTCGAAAAGGAAATAGATAAACTCATAGATCATCACATTGATTTATCATTAAAAGATATAAAATTGGGAGAAATTTTTAGTGAAATATTCAACTTAGCATTCAAGTATAGTATAAAAATTCCTAGCGAGTTTACAATGCTTGTAAAAACCTTAGCTACAACAGAAGGTATAATTGAAAGACTTGCACCTGAGTTAAGTATAATAGAAATTGCAAAACCCATCGCTAAGAAACTAATGTTTAAGATATTTTCAGCGGAAAAGATTACAAAGGATATAATAGAAGGGGCATTAGATTATAGTGAATTAATAAAAGATTTTCCAAGTGTAATGAATAATTTCCTAAAAAAGATGGAAGATGAAGAATTTACTTTTTCTTTTGAAATAAAAAATATTGATAAAATATTAAAACATTTTGATAAAATATCCAATAAAATTTCTTTTAGTATAGCCCTATTAGCATTAAGTTTGATTATTGCTGGCCTTATAATAGGATTTGGAATTGCTGCTAATTCAGCAACAGAACTATATATGTTTAATTTGTCTGTTTTAAAATATGGATTAATTATTGCTGTACTTATGGCTTTATGGTTAATATTTTCAATATTCAAGACAGGACGTTTTTAAGAGAATTTTAGAAAATAGAGATTGTATAATAAGGGTGAATGAAATAATTTCCTAGAGAATGATTTGTCATTCTCTTTTTCATATATAATGGTTATTGGAGTACTATGTATTTAAAAAGGAGGAAGTTATGAGAATTTTACATACTTCAGATTGGCACTTAGGTAAAAATCTTGAAAATGCAAGTAGAATGGATGAACAAGAGAAGTTCATTAATGATTTTGTACATATAGTAGAAGAAAATAATATAGACATGGTAATCATTGCTGGAGACATTTATGATAACAGCAATCCTCCAGCTAGGGCTGAGAAAATGTTTTATAGAGCATTAAAAGAGATAGCTAATGAAGGGAAGAGGATCATTCTTATTATTTCAGGAAATCATGACAATCCTGAAAGATTGGTTGCAGCTAGCCCACTTGCTTATGAACAAGGAATTATACTTCTAGATTTACCTAAGAGTTGTGCAACCGTAGGGCAATGTGGTAAACATAAAATTGTAGATGCGGGAGAAGGGTATTTGGAAGTTGAAATAAATAAAGAAAGAGCCGTCATTATAACCATGCCATATCCAAGTGAAAAGAGATTGAACGAAGTTATTTATGAGAGCATTGAGGATGAAGACAGGCAAAAAACTTATAGTGGGAAATTAGGAGAGCTTTTTAAAGAACTTTCTTTAAAATACAGAGAAGATACAATTAACTTAGCAGTATCCCATCTGTTTGTAATAGGAGGAGAGGAATCCGCATCGGAAAGAAGTATTCAGCTAGGAGGAAGTTTAGCAGTGTGGGCTTCGGATTTACCGTTAAAGGCTCAATATATTGCACTTGGGCATTTACATAGACCACAAGAGATTAAGAATAATAGTACAAAAATTGTATATTCAGGATCACCCCTTCAATATAGCAAGAGTGAGATAGGATACAGCAAATGCTGTTACATAGTAGATATAGAAGCAGGAGAAGAAGCAAAAGTTGATAAAATATTATTTAATAATTATAAGCCAATAGAAGTCTGGAAGTGTAATCATGTTGATGAAGCCATTGAAAGATGTAGAGAAAATAGTGAAAGAGAGATATGGGTTTATCTTGAAATTAAAACAGATAAATATATAAACCAAGAAGATATAAAGACTATGAAGTCATTAAAAAAGGATATATTAGAAATTAAACCTGTAATACAAAGCGAAAATGATGAAGAGCAAGAATCTTATGATATAAGTGAAAAAAAGATAGACGAGTTATTCAAGGATTTTTATTATAAACAAAGAGAAGTTAATCCTACAAAAGAGTTAATGGAGTTATTCTTACATATAGTAAATGATGAAGGGGGTGAAAATTAGTGAAACCCATAAGTTTAAAAATAAAAGGATTAAATAGTTTTATTGAAGAACAAACAATAGATTTTAAAACCCTTACAAGTAAAGGATTATTCGGAATATTTGGTGCAACAGGGAGTGGTAAATCTACCATATTAGATGCGATAACCATCGTATTATATGGTGAGATTGTAAGAAAAAACAAAGATTTTATAAATATAAATTGTGACACTCTTTTTATTAGTTATGAATTTGAAATAGGTACGGGTACACATAGAAAATGTTATATCGCTGAGCGGAATTTGAGAAGAGATAAACATGGGAGCATAAAAACTAAATATGCAAGGCTAATGGAAAAAGGATCTGATGAAGAATTAAAAATTATGGCAGAAAAGCCTACGGATGTTAAGGTTAACATTGAACAAATTATAGGACTTTCATTAGACGATTTTACTCGTTCGGTAGTTTTACCACAGGGAAAGTTCAGTGAATTTTTAAAACTTAAAGGGAAAGACCGAAGAGACATGCTTGAAAGAATATTTGCTCTTGAGAAATACGGAAGAAACTTAGGCGAAAAGATTAAAAGAGCTAGAAATAGTGAATTGAAAAAACAGAGTGAGTTAAAAGGTGAATTGAAACGATTTGAAAATATATCAGAGGAAAGCTATACAGAAAAACAACAAGAGCTTCATGAGTTAAACAAATATAAAGAAGATGTTAAGATTAAGAAAGAAAACGCAGAAAAAGGGTATGAAAAATATAAAGATATATGGAAATATCAGAATGAGTTAAAAGATTATAATTTATACTTAAAGCAGTTAAAGAATATGGAAGAGGATATAAATAATAAGAAAGAAAAGAGTAAGAGAGGAATAAGTGCACTTACAATAAAGCCATATATAGATGAAATAATCAATATAGAGAATGAAATGAAGAACAATGATCGAGAATTGATTGCTTCACAGAAAATATTAAAAGATATAGAAGAAGAGATAATTAATATAGAAGAAAAATTTAAAAAAGCACAGGAAAAAAAAGATCATGAAATACCAAAGCTTATTACGAAAGAAAGTGAATTAAGCACTGCTATTAATATAGAAAGAGAGATCAAGAAGTTAGAAGAAGAAAGAAATAAATTGTTAAATAGTTATAATGATTTAAATACTAAAAAGGAAGCATTTGAAAATAAATTAAAAAAGAATATAAATATAGCAGCACTTATTAGTAAAAAGCTTGATGAAAATGAAGAGAGAGTAAAGGGTATAAAAGTAGACATTGGATATAGAGAAAAGATAGAAAAGGCTGAAAAGGTAGAATCGGATTATAATGAGCAGAAAAAGAAAAAGCAGGATATGAATAATAAGTTGAATAAGAAAAATATAAGCTTTGCTGAAAATAAAAAAGAACATATGAAAATAGTAGCCCTACAACTTGAAAAGAAGAAGGAACTAGAACTCCTTATAAAAGAACAAAAAATAGTAGCTAATAATGATCCTGGTGATAATGAAATATTGCTTAAAAAACAAGCTGATTTAAATAAAACCTTAAAAGAAGTAGAGGAAACCAGAAATAATTCTAAGGAAAGAGAATTAACCAAGAAGAGATATGATGATATCATCAAAAAGAAGATTGACATTGAAACAAAGATGAAAGAGGCAAAGAAAGAAATAGAAGAAAAAGAACGTCGCAAAAAATTATTAGAATCGGAAATCAATAAGATCGAGATAGAAAACAAGGCATCTATATTGGCAGCGAATCTAAAAGAAGGAGACCTTTGTCCAGTATGTGGTTCAGTACATCATGAAAAGGTAGCGGTATTTGTTGATGATTCAATTTTAGAAGAAAAGAAAGAACTTGAAAAAATGGTAGAGTTAGAAATAATAAAGATAGATCATAATTTGAGAAAATTAGAAAATGAATTTAGTAATGATACGAATGAAGGAAATAGAGTAAAGGATAAAATGCAGGCGTTAGATAAAGAATTAGAAGGAAAAGAATTAGAACAATTAAATAAGACTTTTGAGAAGAATAAAGAAGAGTTTGAAGTGCTAAAAAATAAGATGGCTAATTGGAAATCAGATAAAGAAAAGGTAGATATACAATTAAATAAATTAAAGGATGACAAGAATGAGATAGATAAGCAAGAAGTTAAATTAGAAGGAATGGTAAATAACGAAAAAGAAGCTATTGGGGAACTGAAAAAAGAACTGTCTATAATAAACCAAGAATTTGAAAATGTATCTACTACATATTTATCATTGAAAAAAGAATTTGAAATAGAAAATTTCCATGAAGAAATGCAAAGAATAAAAAGTGTTGAAAAAGAAATGGATAAATTACAAGGGCAGCAAAAGGAACTAAGAAAAGAAATAGATGAAAAGATCAAAGAAAAAGAAGAAGTAAATACAAATATAGCTGGATTATCAGCAGACATAAAAAGTATAGTTGATGTAGGGCAAGAGAAACGAGAACATATGGATGCTAAAAAGGAAGAAATAAAAAAAGTAACGGAAGGAAAAGATGCATCAGAATATATAAATGATATAAGAAAAGAAATAAAAGAAATAAATGAAGTGGTTAGAATATTAAATGAAAAATTAGAAGATAAAAGAAAGACAAAATTAGAAACTTCAAAAGGGGTTATAAGTAAAAAACAAAACAAAGAAAACCTTACTAAAATACTTAATGAACAAAATAAAAAAGTAGAAAAGTTATTAGCGGAATATTCTTTTGCAAATAAAGAACAGGTATTAAAAGAATGTATGACAAAAGAAGAAATAGAAAATATTAATAAAGAAATAGATGGATTTGATCATAAATTAAGAAGTACTTTGGAAAACATTGAAAGAATAAAAAAACTATTAAACGATGAAACGATTAATGAAGAACAATGGAATAAGATAAAAGAAGATAAAGCCAAGTATGAAATAGTATTAAAAGAAAAAAGTGAAGAAATTGCTGTATTAAAAGATACATTAAAAAGAATCGAAAAAGAGTTAGAAGAATTGAAGGAAATCAATAAAAGGAATAAAGCAGTCGAACACAAATTAAGTATTCTAAATGATATGGACAAACTCATTCAAGGAAATAAGTTTGTAGAATTTGCTGCTATGAATCAACTTAAATATATAGCAAGAGAAGCTTCTAAGAGGCTACTATCTATTACAGGAAATAGATATGCACTAGAAATAGATGATGAAGGAAACTTTACCATAAGAGATGATCGAAATGGAGGGGTCGTAAGAGAGACTGCTTCTTTATCAGGTGGAGAAACCTTCTTGGCTTCATTAGCATTGGCATTGTCATTATCTTCTCAAATTCAATTAAGAGGAAGTGCTCAATTAGAATTCTTCTTCTTAGATGAAGGTTTTGGAACATTAGATGCTACTTTATTAGAGGTGGTAATAACATCTTTAGAAAAGCTTCATACAGATCAATTATCTGTAGGGATCATAAGCCATGTTGAAGAGTTGAAAAACAGAGTACCTGTAAAACTGATCGTAACGCAAGCAGAACATGGTGTGGCTGGTAGCAAAGTAAAACTTGAATATAGCTAAAGGAAAAAGTAAAACTTGATTCAGTAGGAGTAACTGATTTTCTTCTGCTGAATCTTATAATCAAAGAAAAATATTGTTGACTTTTGTATTGTTATAGTATATAGTGTTATTTACCGCTTCGAAAACAGAAGTGAGTTGAAAGAAAAAGAAAAAAGTGATGGACAGTTTGTGATGTATGTGATAATATAGAACATGTCGTCACAAAGAACAAGTGTTTTAAAGAAGAAATAAAAAAACATTTGACAGATGCGGCAAGAAATGTTAAGATAATCAAGTCGTCAAAAAGGGGCGGCAATTTTGAACTTTGAAAATTAAACAGTGTAAGAATTAAGCCAGCGCGAAAGCGCA
>JADPRS010000023.1 GCA_015686845.1 Lutibacter sp. B2 | reverse complement strand
TTTATCTGTAGTATATAATCCTAACTCCTTCATTCTCTTAAAATAATGTGATCCTGCAAATGTATATCTCGTTCTTAATCCATCCTCTGTTTTACTTTGCTCGTTCTCATGTGCAATTAAATCTCCAATAGCTAAGTTAACTGGTATTTCCAAAAGTGGGATTCCTTTTGATAATCTTACACTATTATGTCCTGCTAAACTACCTGTAACGATAGCTTCATGCCCTCCCACCAAATTGCAATGTTAAGGAAAAACTTCAACTTTAACTTCTATAAAGAATTATATAAGGATCAAAAAGCTTTGACAATAGGGGGAAATTTTCAGAAAGAAAGGCTTCTATTAGGATTATCACTAGAGGCATTTGCTAAAAAGATTGGACTGACTAGAAATGCTATTAACAATTATGAATTAAGAATCACGCAACCATCAAGAGAAGCTTTGTTGAAATTGATAAAAATTATTGATAAGGACTACTTGTGTGATGATGCATATCTCGAATTTATTTTATCAGATTATCCAAATATCATCAAAAAATGGAGAGGAAATCATCATTTAAGTTTGAGACAAGCTGCCAAGATTTTAGAGGTTAGTTCTAGTGCTATCAACAGTTTGGAGAGGCAAGTCTATACGATAGATAGGAAAAATTATGATAAGCTGAAAAAGCATATTGAAGTTTAAGGTCAATATGCTTTTTCACCTCTAACATATGTAATTAGGATTTACGTAACACTATCCCATTAAATCCAACCAATGAAATAACAAGAGTATTAAAAAGTACAGTATAAATCTAAAATAGATCAGATAAAAAAACAAAACATGACATGACTATGAATGGCAAAAGTTTACACGACAATTCTCTTGACAAACAGCGATATTTATTTGATCTAATAATTTCTTAGTGCATTGAATAAATATCCATCATCCTCCTAAATCAAGGTTTGTAAATCATTTTTTTTCTTTTGTGCCAATAATCATTTGATCTATGATAAGTTTAATATATACTATTCTAATGCTTGTAGCTGTTTTCTCCTCTTCACTAACAATGTAGCATATTTTAGCTTTATTTCCAATACTACCATTTTGAATAATTCCTGTATACCTTATTACAAAAATCCAAGTATTTACCTTCTTCTAGTAAGACTGTATCTCCTTTTCTTCTTCTATATTTTTGTATCCTATCTTTTTCTTTTACATCAAACAAAAATCATAGGTATTCTATGATTTTTGTGTCTACTTCTGCCAATTTATTATACCCTCTCCACCTCAGATAAAATATCCTTAAATCAAAAATCCGTTCAATATAAAATTCACCTCAACCGAAACATTCACAATATATTTAATTCCAATTTCCCTATCCCTCTCTTATATATTTAGGTAACTAATCACATTAAGGTTGAGTTTTAGGCATATCACAGTAGGTCTTCTATTTTTCTTATTCTGGCTCCAGGGGGTAGCGCACCCATAACAACTTTTTCCCAGGGGGCTCCTATTACGGACTCCATGATAACTATTGTCCCTCGGTCATCCTTTGTCCTAATTAACCTACCACATCCTTGTTTTAATATGAGCCCCATTTCAGGATAGTCTACTGTCATCATTGGGTCAAATCCTTCTTCCTTTGCCTCTTTACGTTGTACTTCAATTAAAGGATCTAGAGACGGAAAAGGAAGCTGCCAAACTATAAGAAGGGATAATGCCTCGCCAGGCACATCAATTCCCTCCCAAAAACTAGAACCAATCAGTACAGATGACACTTCCTCTCGAAATTTCCGAACAAGGTATCCCCGCTCTCCTCTATCCTCCCATAAAACCTCAAAGGGTAGCTGATAGTCCTCCAACCCCCTTCTAATTTTCCGAACTTCATCTAGGGAGTTGGTAAGTACTAGCGCTCGCCCCCCATTTAGCTTTAATAAAGATACTAATTTTTTAATGCCAAGGGAAAACCTAACATCTTCATAATTATTTGACCAACACTCAGGCAAATAGACAACAACTTGTTTTTCAATATCAAAGGCACTTCCAACAGTAGAGCAGGATGGTTTTTTTAACCCAAGAGTACGTGTAAAGTAACTAAAATCACCTTCATTGCTTAAGGTTGCAGAGGTAAACACCACAGGTAATCTCTTCTGAAACAAATGTATATCTAGCATTTTACTTAAATTCCGTGGAACTACCCAAAAGCTACCATCCAGTTGATCTACCCAAGTGATAACATCCCTACTTTTATTTGTACCGAATCTGTCTAATGCCATCATTGCCCTTTCTATTTGAGTTTCGTATGTTTGTAGCAAACTTATAGGTAGAGATTCTAGGTATAGTTCTTGTTCGATTTGTATCTCAAGGAGCAGACGATCTAAAGCCTTATGAAAAGTATCCGCTGCTTTAAGTAGTGTACCCTCTACGCGAAGTGCTAATCGATCTGAACGCTTATCTGCAATCACACAATGACTAAGTTTTATAAAAAAATCAGAACAAGCTTCTTCCAAAGCAAGTCCAATTGAAATTAAGGATTCCCTAGCTCCCTGGATTTCTTCTAGGGCGCTGATAATGTTATCTATATCCTCCTTAATAATTTGTCGCCCTGCCCGCATGGCTGCTGGAAGTATAACTTTATGCCCCTCATCAAAAATGACTGCCGAATAACTAGGGAGGATAGGCAATTTACCATCAGCAATTCGTTCATCTCGTGTCCATAGGTCATCAAAAAAGATTTCATGATCAGCAATAATTAAGTCCCTGGTATGTCGATAATGTTCCCTGGCCTTAACAAGTTTACAAAACCCACGGCTAGAACACAGATCACAGGACATAGACTCATCCCACCCAATCTGCTTCCACACACTATCCGATACAAGTGGCATTTCTGAACGTTCCCCGCGATTAGTTTTCCTTAACCATTGATTAATCTCATCAGACATTGTATTTGATTTTTCGGCAAATAGACTACTAAATTCATTTACTCGCGCATCGCAGATATACTGACGTGGGTCCTTGGCCATTCGTGCATCTATCTCTAGTCCAAGTATATGAGAAAGGGTCTGAATATCTCCATTAAGCCCTGCCAACTGTTCTTGGAGTGCTGTGGAGGCACATGCAATCACTACAGGTTTCCCGCTGAAGCGAGCATAGGCGATTGCTGTGAGTAAGTAGGCGAATGTCTTTCCTGTACCGAGTCCAGCTTCAGCTAAGTGAACTTTTTTATTGCAAACTGCATCTGCAAGTTGAAAAGCAGTAAATATTTGTTCCTCACGGACTTCATATCCGTGTTCTGGCAAAATATCGTAAAAAACTTGGCCAATCCATTCGGCCAATTCAACTGGAAATTCTTCTTTTTTATGGTAATTAAATAGTTCTTTTAGTCTTGAAGACATGCTTTATTCCCTCCTGCTTTACTTTGCGGATTTTATCTAAAACCGTAGCGTATCATTCTATTCCCTTAATTTTACACTATCATATAAGTACATCTTTTTTATTTGTTTTAGATATCCCTCTTATTTGTTCATTTAATGATGCATCATTTATTAGAATAACCATCCCATTGTCTTTATATTTTAAAAATTCCTTTGTTTGGGGTAAAATTATATTTATTCCCTATCTATATTTTGAAGCTTATTTAATATCGCTACTCTTGCGACACCATCCCCTATTCCACTTCCCTTTATCTGCTCCCTCAGCTCCTCATCATCAATAAGCTTCCCAGCGTTCTCCATGGCCAATATAACAGAATCAAAATTAGCTCTTTTAAGAGGTGTGGTCTCAGATTCTTTAATAATAATGTCAACTATTTTAACCTCCTGCCCCTTTTTCAGCTTTTTCAGTATATCCTCTTTGTTAGCCTTTGTCGAATCATCTTTCTTCTCTTTACCTAATACCGTCCAGTATCCTTCTTGTACACAAATCCTTGTCCCATAAATTCTATTGTAATTTCTCCAAAGTTTTCAACTAACTCTTTCTCCATAAAGAATGTTATTTCTTTTGAATGATCTATTTGATCATTTTCTTTTTGCTCATCCAGAGCAAGTCCAAATGATGGACCTTGTCATCCCATGCCTGCCATATATATCCTTACATTTTTGGGTTGCTGTGTGTGTTCACTGATAGCCTTCGCATCAATATTGACCTTCATACGCTAGTTTTCCATCACGAGAATATAACTTGCCATTACCATCAAAATATTTACCCTTCCATTCTCCTTCATAAGCAACTGTACCCTCTTCAAAGTAATATGTACCTTTACCATTTTCTTGATTGTCTTTCCAACCTCCTTCATATTTAATTGTTCCGTTAGGATATTTCAAGGTATGTTTTCCACACCCTGTAATGGTTGCCACTGAAAAAGCCGTCATATAAAATTTAAGTATCAAGATACTAAAAAGAGAGCCATTAGAATCGTTTCTAAGGCTCTTTTCTTATGATTAGACAACGATCATTATTTTTATTTATTCACGATTTCTTTTAATGTTTTTTCTGCCATGCTTTTAACTAATTCTGCTTTATTCATTTTAGTAGTGGTTGTCACATTGATCACAAGTGTGAATTTTAACATTTTTACGTGTAAACTTTTCAATTTGTTTATGTAATTTTTAGTAAACTAAACGACTACCCTTAAATCCAAATTTTGGGCTATCTCTTATACCATTTCTGGCAAATATCGTGCCGTTAACCCATTTTGGAGTCATATTTCATTCCATAAAAAAATAGGGTAAGTTTTTTCCTTAGCCTATTTTTCTCATCTATTGGGACTTTTTAAAAAATTAATTCAAAATAGCTTTGTCAATAAATTCTCCAACACTATTTACTATATTAAACGGTTCGTATTCTTTCCACATACCTAAATTAGATAATAATACAACTTGCTTATCCTTGCCTTCTAATTTGTAATTTAATAAATCATCTATCATATCTACTTCTTTAGAATCATTTGATCCATACACTACCGATCCTACTGAATTGAAGTTTTTAACTAATATATAATACATTTCTCTAATGCCTCCTTAAAATCTTCTTCATTTTTTATAATATCTTTATCATATAATTCCTTTAATTTTATACCTATTTTATTATCCTCATATTTATATACATATTTATGAAGCCAAATATTAAATGTATAATCTCTTTCTGTAAAGAATTGAATTTCTACTGGATAGTGATAATTACTTTTTTATAGTAAATATGGTAACCTCTATATCCATCATCATTTTTTTTACCATTTGTCATATCTACATGTTTTATATTATAATCATTTAAATCTATTTTATAGCTTTCAACGATAACTCTAATTCCTAATATATCATTGAAGCATGTACCTATTTCTTTACTTGGATAATATCTGTCATATTTAAGATTTATAGATTTAATTCTATATGTGTAATCATCTAATAATCTTCTTCTCTTCTTTAAAAACAACCTATAATTTTTAAGTTCTTCCATCAAAAATTCTTTCTCCACTTTTCTAAGCGTATTTTTTAAATTCTTACCTAATTTTGTTTCATAACTTATTGCATCTAAGGTTCTAATTAATTTATTATTTCCCACTATTACTCACCTCTTTTGCATAAACGCTTATACATTTATATCAACTTGATTTTCTCTTTACCCTTTATATAATTATATCATAAATTTCTTCAAGCAATTAGATCCATCTATACTAATTAATCTTCATCTTTCCATAAATAATATTCAGAATGGAATATATCTTAGTTTCAAATAAACAGTGTTTGTAGATTAAGGTATTCACTTATATAATGTAAAAAATTTAATGCAATCTATATACATTCAAAAATAGAAAAAGATATTACGATCGTAACATTTTCATGAATCAATCGTAATATCATCTTTTCAAACATAACGTTTCATTATGATGATTCTAGCACACAATTATTTATATACTCTATTTATATTTCACACTAATTTTTCATCAAATATATTTAGTAAATTCATTCTTTCAATTTTTTTCTTTAATACCTCTTTATCTGTAGTATATAATCCTAACTCCTTCATTCTCTTAAAATAATGTGATCCTGCAAATGTATATCTCGTTCTTAATCCATCCTCTGTTTTACTTTGCTCGTTCTCATGTGCAATTAAATCTCCAATAGCTAAGTTAACTGGTATTTCTAAAAGTGGAATTCCTTTTGATAATCTTACACTATTATGCCCTGCTAAACTACCTGTAACTATAGCTTCAGGCCCCCCCACCAAATTGCAACATTAATGTTAAGCAAGAGCTTTAACTTTAACTTCTATAAAGAATTATACAAGGATCAGAAATCTTTGACATTAGGAGAGAAAATCATCATTTAATTTTGAGACAATCTGCTAAAATTTTAGGTGTTAGCTCTAGTGCTATCAACAGTTGGGAGAAACAAATCTATACGCTCGATAGAAAAAGTTATAATAATGTGAAACAGCATATTAAAATTTAAAGTCAATATGTTGTTTCACCTCTATAAGATCCTTTCCTTCATAGTAGAAAGTTTTTGTAATTAGCAGACAAACTCAAGCATATCATACTAATGTATTCTATTATTACTCTTAATCTTTAAAAAAAGGGGGATTTTTAATGAAAACTCAATATGCAAATCTATTTGAACCAATAAAAATCGGAAAACTGGAAATTAAAAATAGATTTGTTATGGCACCGATGGGACCAGGAGGATTGTGTTCAGAAGATGGAACTTTTAATGAAAAAGGAATCAATTATTATGTTGAAAGGGCAAAAGGTGGAACTGGTTTAATTATTACTGGTATTACTTATGTGGAAAACGATATCGAAAAATGTGTTATGCCTTCTATGCCATGTACAACAATCAACCCTGTAAACTTTGTTAAAACAGCTAAAATACTTACCGAAAGAGTTCATGCTTATGATTCAAAAATATTCCTTCAATTAACAGCTGGTTTTGGACGAGTTAGTATACCTTCTATAGTTGGAGATGTTACGCCCATAGCACCATCACCAGTTCCTCATAAATGGGTTCCTGGTCTAACATGTAGGTCACTTACAATAGAAGAAATTGAAACTTACATAAAAAAATTTACTGAATCAGCTGTCATAGCCAAACAAGCTGGCTTTGATGGCGTTGAAATTCATGCAGTTCATGAAGGATACCTTCTTGATCAATTTACTATGACAATATTTAATAAGAGAACAGACAAATACGGTGGGAGTTTAATCAATAGATTAAGATTCCCTATAGAAATTGTTAACGGTATAAAAGAAGCCTGTGGTAAAGATTTCCCTGTCTCACTTCGTTACAGTGTTAAAAGTTTTATAAAAGACTTAAATGAAGGTGGATTACCTGGAGAGGAATTTGAAGAAAAAGGTCGTGATTTAGAAGAAGGTCTTGAAGTTGCTAAGATACTAGAAGAAGCTGGTTATGATGCCTTTAATGCAGATTCTGGTTCATATGATTCGTGGTATTGGAGTCATCCACCTATGTATTTTAAAAAAGGAATGTATCTTTCATTGAATGAACAATTAAAAAAGATTTTAAAAGTACCTGTAATCACTGCTGGTAGAATGGATACGCCAAAACTTGCAAGTTCAGCTATAGCTGAAGAAAAAACAGATATGATTGGTTTAGGTAGACCTCTTTTAGCTGATGCATTTATCCCTAAAAAAATCAAAGAAGGAAAGTTGGAAAAAATTCGTCCATGCTTATCCTGTCAGGATGGATGTATAGGCAGATTAGCACAAGGTGGTGCTCTTTCTTGTGCTGTAAACCCGTCTACAGGAAGAGAAAAAGAATATTCAATAGAACCAGCCAAAGAAATAAAAAATATAATGATTATAGGTGGTGGAGTAGCTGGATGCGAAGCTGCAAGGGTTTGTGCTATTAGAGGACATAAAATTTCTCTTTATGAAAAAAACGATAGCTTAGGTGGAAACATTATCCCAGGTGGAATTCCTGATTTTAAAGAAAATGACAAACTGCTTATAAAATGGTATGAAAATGAATTAAAAGAATACAATGTAGATATTCATTTTAACATTAAAGTTACGAAAGATTTCGTTGAAAAAACAAATCCAGATGTAATAATCATTGCAACGGGTTCAAGTCCTAAAATGTTAAATTTACATGACAACACGCACAAAGTATATACTGCGCAAGATATACTTTTAGGTAACCATTCACCTGGTAATTCAACTGTTATTATTGGTGGTGGATTGGTTGGCTGTGAAACAGCCCTTTGGCTTGCACAACAAGGTAAAAAAGTCACAATCGTTGAAACACTTGACAACATATTATCTACAGGACCAGCATTATGTCATGCAAACAGTGAAATGTTAAGAGATCTTCTAAAATTCCATAATGTCAAAATCAAAACTAGCTCGTCAATAACTGGCGTAAATGATAAAGGTGCTGTAATAAAATCAGAAAATAAAGAAGAAATAGTTCCTGCTGATTCTATAATTTTAGCAATTGGCTATAATTCCGAAAAACAATTATATTATAAATTGAGAGATAACAGTAAAGAAATGTATTTATTAGGAGATGCTAGACAAGTACAAAATATAATGAATGCTATTTGGGATGCTTATGAAGTCTCTAGAAATATATAATCACCCGTCTTTTCATTAAAACTTTCCTTAAGTTAAACCGTGTAATTCGTTTTGATTAATGGAAATTAGGAACAACCTAATTTCCAATTCATTTATTATAACTGCAATTGTCAAAATAAACATTTAAGGTTCTGGTGCAAAAAATATTAAATGCTAGAATAGTCCCTTTTTCAATTTTACTTTATGCCCCTAAACCAAATAACTTATTAATAAATTCAATTTCAGCAAGGACACATAGATTTATACTAAACTTGATTTAAAACTCGTCTTGTTCTTTATAAATTAACAAATAAACAATTAGAAGAATGATACTCTAAACGCAAAAAGAACGAAAAAAAGAAAGACAAGTAGCATTATAATAGCTACTTGTCTTTTAATTAGCCCTTCCTAATGACTAATCAGTTAGTGGTTCATTATTTAATTTCTTTTAACACAGAAATCAAATATTCCCATGTTCTTTTTGTAGAAGATATACTTAAATGTTCATCTGGAGTATGTACATCATACATATTTGGTCCAAAAGAGATCATATCAATATCTCCTAATTTTTCACTAAACAAACCACATTCTAATCCTGCATGTATTGCCGAAATTTTTGGTTTTCTTCCATATAATCTTTCATAGACAGTTATAAACAACTCTCTTATATACGAATCTTTTTTATATTGCCATTCTGGATAAGATGACGATATCTCAATGTCTGTTTCTACTCGTTCTGCCCCTTTCCTAATTTGCTGGACGATATAATCTTTCAAACTTCCTACTGAACTTCTTGTAGCACTATTGAACGTAACTTCATCTTCAGTAGTAGTCACTACACCTAAATTTGTAGAACTTTCTACAAGTCCCTTAATGTCCATACTCATACTTTGAACACCATATGGTATTAGAAAAAATAAAGAAAGTACTTTTTTAAATGTTTCATTAGAAAATACGCTTTCCATTTTCCTATCAATTTTTTCTATTTCAACAGATACATTTGAATCAGATGATCTACATTCATTTTTGAAAATTTTATCCCATTTCCCTATTTCTGATTTAACCTTATCAACCTGTTTACTATGAATATAAACAATGGCATCCGCTTCTCTCGGAATAGCATTTAGTTTTGAACCCCCATTTATATCAGATATACAAATTGAATACTGATTATATAAATCATTAAGTACACGTCCCATAAGCTTATTTGAATTTCCCCGTTCCTTGTCTATATCCATTCCAGAGTGTCCACCCTTAAGCCCTCGAATCTTAATACTATAGGAACTAAGATTTTCATTGATTTCTTCCCAAATAATAGGAATACTTACCTTGCTACGAACACCACCTGAACAACTAACTAGTAACACACCTTCTTCTTCTGCATCAATATTTATAAAAATTTTCCCCTTAAGATTCGATGCATCTAGCTTGGTTGCTCCTTTTAATCCTATTTCTTCTTCTGTCGTTATAAGTACTTCAATGGGCGGATGTGCTATGTCATCAGCGTCTAAAATAGCAAGACAAAATGCTACAGCAATTCCATTGTCAGCGCCTAACGTAGTTCCTTGTGCGCTGATCATGTCCCCGTCTACTTTAAGATTGATAGGATCTTTATAGAAATCATGCTCTGTGTCCTTATTCTTTTCACAAACCATATCCATATGACCTTGTACTATTACAGTAGGAGATTTTTCGTATCCTTTTGTAGCCTCTTTTTTAATAATTACATTTAAAGCCTCATCTTGATACACTTCTAAACTCCGATTTTTTGCGAATTGAACTAGATAGTTACTAATTGCTTCCTCATTCTCTGATCCTCTAGGAATTTCTGATATTTCTTCAAAATACTTAAAAACTTCTTTTGGCTCAATATTTTGTAAAACAGCATTCATACAATTTACTCCCTTCTAATTCTTCCAAACAACTCCATTAATGCCCTTAAATCCAAATCCATGATCATCTGTTAATGTAATCTTATAATCTTCAAAAATAGCCCCTCCATCTATTGGATCTTCTTTGCACAATACAGGGCCATCTAAATCTATTTTAGTTATTATACTCTTTGCGGCTGCAAGATGTACTGCTGCTGTGACACTGATTTTTGCTTCTAGCATGCATCCAATCATACACTCCATTCCATAGGTCTCAGCAATAGCGCAAATCTTAAGTGCATTATGTATGCCCCCTGTTTTCATAAGCTTAATATTTATTAAATCAGCTGCTCTCATTTGTATAATTTTCATAGCATCCATAGGTGAGCACATACTTTCATCTGCTAAAACAGGCATTGATACATTGTCTGTTACAAATTTTAGACCATCCAAATCATAGGCTACTACAGGTTGTTCCACAAATTCAATATTTATTCCCGAATCTTCCATTTTTCTTAAAGTTACTACGGCTTCCTTTGGGGTCCATCCTTGATTTGCATCAATTCGAAGTGCTACATCATACCCAATTACATGTCGAATAGCGCTCATTCTTTTAATGTCCATAGCCGCATCTTTACCAACTTTTATCTTTAATGTTTTATATCCTAATTTTACAGCTTCTATACTATCCTTTGCCATTTCTTCTGGATCGTTTACGCTAATGGTTAAATCTGTGGTGATTTCTTTTCTATATCCACCTAATAGCTTGTATACAGGTGATTTATAGAGTTGTCCATACAAATCGTAAAGTGCCATGTCTATAGCTGCTTTTGCACTATTATTTTTAATAACTGATTTATTTAATCTTTGCATCATTTCTTCAAAGTTTTCTATATCCATCCCAATTAAATTGTTTTTAATATGATCTTCTATTGCTCCTATAATAGAACCCGCAGTATCTCCTGTAATGACGCCTGTTGGCGGTGCTTCACCATAACCTACATTTCCTGTATCTGTAATAATATTAACAATCACGTCCTTTACATCATAAACGGTTCTTAATGCTGTTTTAAATGGTTTTTTTAGTGGTACTGCTATACGGCCAAGTTTTATGTCTACAATTTTCATGTTTAATCCCCCTATAAAATTCAATGAAATCCAGCAAAAATCTATCCTACTACACTTTTACTGGATTTTATCAAATATATTATTTTACATAATTGAAAGTATTTTTCCTATGAATAATCCTCCGCCTGTTCCTATAATATATCCCAGCATTGCCATTAAAACGCCTATTGGTATTAATGCTTCACTATAAGAAGCTGCAAGTATGGGTGCTGATGCAACACCTCCTATATTTGCAAGACTTGCGATTCCGCATGTAAACAGATCTAATTTAAATATTTTAGCTATTATAATTAAGATGATTGCATGAACGGCTAAGATAACAAATCCAGATAGGATATATAATGGTGCTTCTCCTAATTCTGCAAAATTTGCACGAGAAGCAATTAATCCTACAATTGTATACAACATCACATTTGAAATTTGGGAAGATCCTGGAAGTTTCCCAAGTGAAGTCATCGCACACAAGACGCCTGCAACAGTTGCAATCATTACAGTCCATGTTGTTGCTGTGATAAAACTAGTTTTTGGTAGAACTTCTGCTAAAGCCTGGGCACATGCTGAAACAAATAAACTTGATCCAATTAAGAGCATCATGTCGGAAAATTCAGTGTTTTTTCTTAGTGTTTCTTGTTGTGCCGCAAGTTCTTCTCCAACTTCGTTTATAATACTCATGTCAGCCTTCGTCCATTTATTAAATACATGGGCAAAAGGAACTAAACCTAACAAAATCATTACCCAAATAGAATAATCAATAGAGTCTATTAATAATGTATATCCCATACTAGAATCAGGTACATTTAAAGCGCCTTGAATTGCAGCCATATTTCCTGTTCCACCCATCCAACTACCTGCTAAAGCTGCAAAGGCTTTCCATGTATCAGCAGTATACATTCCTTTAAATATTGCATATGTAACAATAAATCCAATACCTATACTAATAGATGCAGCAAAAAAACCTAATATCATTTTTGGTCCTAATTTTACAATTTTTCTAAGATCACACCTTAATAACATTAAAAAAATCATTGCAGGCAATAAATTTCCTTTGATCATTTTATAATACATAGTAACGTCATCTGTCTTTTCCCAAAGTTTGAAAGTTGCAAGTAACATTACCATAAAATAAATTACTACAACAGCTGGTACATACTTAAAAAATTTGCTCTTACTCTTTTTTTCTGCAACAATTACTAGACTTGCGAAAAATACAATAACTGAAAAATAAGTAAATCCACTTGTAATCATTTACATTCCTCCTCGTATAATAATAGCCTCTCGGTATTTACCAAGCGTGTTTTTTCAAGGCTTTGTATAAACACTGTTATTGAATACCTCCTGTTTTTTATAAGAGGTATTTTTTTCCTTTGAAACAAAACTGGAAATTTTTATTGAATTTTCATCAAATGCACTTACCTTTCACGCATTCCCCCGATAATTGAAGTGAAAGGAACAATTCCTTTACTAACTACGATTGAGGTGTTATACATAAAACCAGTTTTAATTCCCCATGAACTTTATCATAATTTTGTATTTAAAAGATTGAATCACCCTTACTCATGCCCTATTCTTACTCTTGTACGTAATGATTGGCCTATAATTCACAAGTTATGGATTACTGATCTTTCTCATGTTACAACATGGCTATCTGACTCTTATTCAAGTAAAAGGCCTACACCACATGATCCTTCTTCTATGATGCGTGCTTATCTTTTGTTTTTAATGACTAACACCAACTATAGGTATTACCAAATGGGTTGATCAGCTTTACCGTGTTCCTTTATATGCTATTCTTTGTGGTTTTGAACCAGGTGATATTCCTGGTATAGGTACATTCTATGATTTTTTTAATCGTATCTGAAATTACCAAAATTCCAACTCTAAAGCTAACCGCAAACACAAGAAAAAATGTAAGAAAAAACCTAAAAAAGGAGAGAAACAACTTCTTACAAAATCTGCCTTAGTAAGACAATTAGTTCAACGTTATTTCAAATTAGGTTCAAAGAAAAAAGTAATTCCAACTAACCGATTATTTGAATTTTTTCAATCTCAATTTCTTGAAGTATCTGAAAATTTAGGTTTGCTTGGAGATTTAAATAACCTCGTAAGTTTTCCCAACCCGATTGAAACTCAGGCTGGGACAGCTCTAGAGAAAAATATTTCAATGGATATCATCTCTATATGCTGTCTACCAGTGACCGTCCATATAATTTACCGTTGTACCCAAGGTTTAATCCAGCATCTAGACACGATTCGATTAGTCTTCTTGCTACTTTAAATGAATTTTCACAGCGATATACCTTGAGTGCAATCGATAAAATCCTTCTTGATGCTGAGGCTATCTATGAACTTCTTGTTCAGAGCAATGTTGAGCCATTTATTGATCTTAATCCTCGAACAAAGAACAATTATAATACACACTGCGACATACAAATATCGCCTAAAGGTATTCCAATCGGACCATGGTTTTATTAGATCTACCAACCCTCAAAAATTGAGTTGTTCTCCTACTCGTAGAAAACAGTTGGGTTGTACAACTCCATGTTCAGATGCTAAATTTGGTCGTACTTTTCATACTTTTAGCAAAGATAATCTAATGCTGTTCACTAAAACACCTAGAACGTCTAAAGCATGGAAACTCATTTATAATAGATGTACTTCTGTTGAACGTTCTAATAAGCGCAAAAAAATCGATTATAGCTTATAAGATGTGAGACATTGTTCAACCAAAATGTGGAATATTAGGCTTTATGCAGTCATGATGTGTCAGCACATAGATGCTTGGTTTTCTCATCTCAAAGATGATTTAGATCTTAATTAAATAATTTTTAGTTAATCTATCCAACATTTTAAAATCAATAATTTGAATACGTTTATTTATTCCGAGAGACTATATAAGTGTTTGTCTTTTTTATATTATTAAGGAATTAATTAAAATATGACTTTTAATTGAAATTTACAATTTTATGGGTTCTGGTGCAAAAAAAATATGATGTGATATCATAGTAAGAAAAACAAGATCAGGAGTTGGTATCATAGCAGCAAATTCTTTCAAATGGAAACATTATCAATCAGAAATAATTTTATTATGTGTTCGATGGTATCTAAAATATCCTTTGAGCTATAGACATTTGGAAGAAATGATGCAAGAAAGAGGACTACATATCAATCATACAACAATAATGAGATGGGTGTATTTATATAGAGCAGTTGATTCTAATGGTGCTACAGTAGATTTTATGCTTAGTGCAAAAAGAGATACAAAAGCTGCTAAACGATTTTTTATAAAAGCTTTGAGATCTAATCATAATAAAAGACCTAGAGTAATTACTACTGATAAAAATGCTGCTTATCCTAAAGACAGAATTTAGGCAAATCAAATATCTTAATAATATTGTAGAACAAGATCATCGATTTATTTAAAAAATTATTAACCCAGGATTGGGATTTAAATCTTTCAATACAGCAAGAAAAACATTAAAGGGAATTGAAGTTTTCCATATGATAAAAAAAGGGCAGGTCGATAATATAAATCGATGTGCCCTTTTTGAAATTGAATTTATCAATAAGTTATTTGGTTTGGTGGCATAAAGTACAATTGAAAAAGGAATTACTCTAACATTTAATATTTTTTTGCACCAGAACCATATCAAGTGTAGGAACTTTTTTTGAGATTAGTTTACCATATCGACCTAAAATACTCAATTTAATGTTTTAAACATGCCTAAGTTCAATTTCCAAAATAGAATACGGAACTTTCATATCTAAAAAGTTCCTATTGCTTCTGGTGACATCTATGTTCTTCATACCCCCAGGAGGAAGTTTAAATAATAATACGCAGCGTAAATATGTTATCCTTTGCTACAAAGGAATAAATTCCTTTGTATTTTTTAGTGATGTTAATAATACTGATGATCCCTATCCCGTGTCCATCTTCATTAGAAATAGGAATGTCATCTTGAAATTCAATAGCTTCATCGTAAAAGTTGATAATTTGAATAAGTATTTTATTGTTTTTGACGTGGCAGGAGAGCTTGATTTTTTTCTTTTCTTTGTCATTTGTTTTTTCGCAGGCATATATAGCATTCTCAATTCCGTTTGCCAAAACAACACATAAATCTGTGGTAGCAACATGAATACAGGTAGGAATAACTGCGTTTATAGTCATATCAATTCCTGCATCTTTTGCCTTAGTTATGTAGGAAGATAGTATTATATTTACGTTATCATTCTCACAATATAGTACAACACTTGATTCTTCGATTTCGCTGCAAATACTCACAATATAATTACTTGATTCTTCAAATTTAGATTGTAAAATACATGTGTTAATATACTGTAAATGGTGTCTTAAATCATGTCTGTAGATGGATGCCATGTTTTGGGAAGTTTTAAGTTGGGAGATATGTTCCTTCGTGGCAGCCATCTGTAGGGTTAAAATAGATTGTTCGTTTTTCCAAATAAATTGTTCTCGTGTCTGTTTGAAAAGTATAAGAATCAGCATATAGGAAGAATAGATGATGGCGAGGATTAGTATGCGAAAATAGGATGTTTCTTGCCATTTCTGAATGGTGTGGTTATACTGATTGGTTAAATAGGATAATATAGTATAGAACATGGGCAAAAGAGATAGTGATACCCAATTCTTTTGAAGATTTTTGAGGGCGTAGTGAAATAATGGTGCAATATATTTATGCACCATTATTAACATGACAAAATAAGTAACTAAAGATGCTATCGTCATCATGCGTATAGAATAATTTACAAATGCACCTACAATAAAGGGTGACCAGATAACAGGTGTGGAAAAAATGAAAGTTGAAATAAAAACAAAGAATAGCTTTGTCCCTTTGTATTTTGAAACAAAGGAATACACTATGTAAATAGGTGCTTGAACAAGCAGTGGGAAATAGGCGGTAAATGTGCCGCGACCATATTTAGATGCCACATACATACTAGAAATAAGTGATAGTCCAAAGACAATCAACGAGAATATAAAATTTAACTTTTTGATATTTTTCAGATGGATATCAAGGAGCATATACATCACGGTGAAATCAAAGAGTATTATTAAAAATGCGTAGATTAGTTCATATATTTTCACGGATTCTATTCTCCTTAAATACAAAGTTTATGTAAGCTAATTTTACAGTACCATAATTAGACTTTGCCATTGGCACTAAGGTAAGGGACTGCATTTTAATTTCCCTTTGGCATAGGGTATCTATATGTTCCATATTAATGATATAAGAACGATGAGGTTTTATAAAGCCAAGCTCGGAGAGGAGCTCCTTTGCAAGTTCAGTCATAGACCCAGTAGCTTTTATAACTGTGCCATCTGTTAAATGATAAAGTATGGTCCTACCAATGACCTCTGCAAACTCTAATTTATTTATATAAATTCTAGTCAGTCCTGTTTTGCTCTTTATCAAAAAACTTATATTTATTTGAGTTTCCATTTCAGAAATCACCTTATCTAACAGGATAAACAGCTTCTCCTTCCAAATAGGTTTTAGGGCGTAATAATAAGCACCTACTGAATAAGACTCAACTGCAAATTCGGTAGAAGATGTGAAAAAGATAATTTTAACATCTTTGTTAAACTGTCTTATTTCCTTCGCTGTCTCCATACCCGTCATAAAAGGCATTAGAATATCTAATAGCATCAAATCATATTGCTGTCCGCTTTCCATCGCTGCAATTAAATCCAAAGGACTTTGAAATGTTGTATAGTTAATCTTATGTTTATCTTTATGAAAATTTTTATAGTCGCTTATAATGGAAACTATATTTGAAAGATCTGCTATGTTATCATCGCAAATAGCTATATTCAATAGTAGCACACTCCTAATAGTAGGATTTATATGAGAAGTATACCATACAGTAATATTTTAAACTAGTCATTTCATGACGTAAAAAGGCTGTTTTATGCAAGTAACATTTTTTTTTTGAAAAATGCGATAAAATATTATTTGAGAAGTATATTTATCCAAAAAAATTTCAAAGTTGGAGGGAAATTTATGCCTTATATCATTGTAGGTGGCGTCGTTATTTGGGTACTCGTTTTTTGGACAATTTCAGTGCAGCGTTCCTTTGTAGCATTAGATGAAAATATTCATAATGCTATGTCACAAATTGGTCTTCAGCTATTCTCACGATGGGATGCGGTAACTTCTCTTTTGGATTTAACAAAAGGGTATGCTGCGCATGAATGCCGAACTATCACAGAAACCATAAAAGCTAGATGCTCTATTACAAAATACTCTTCCCCTGATGATGTAAGAGAACAGGAAAATATCATTGCAGAGGCTATGGGAAAAATCATGGCAATAGCAGAAAGATATCCTGATTTAAAAGAGGATGGGAACTACATCAAAACAATGGGTGCTGTTAATCAATATGAAAATATGGTGCGTACAAGTAGACTGATTTACAACGATAGCGTAACTAAGTTAAATAGTGCTATCCGTATGTTCCCAGCATCAATGATTGCAGGAATGATTGGTTTTTCAAAGCGTGCTTATATAGAGTTAGTCGATGAAAAAGCAACGATGCAAAATATGAAGTAAGAAACGATTATATATAGAGCTTTCATACGTAGTCGATGGCTGAAATTTATAGACAGCGCACCTGTCCCTTTATCCCTCATTAATAGAAAAGAGAGGATGTTTATTATGAAAAAATTTATTCTTTTATGTATTTGTTCATTGATATTTTTCACAGCTTGTGGCCAAGGAGATAATGGAACAATCAAAGAAGAGGTAAAGGAAAGTTACAGCTCAAACGAAGAAATTTGGAATATATCTACGCAAGTAATGCATGCATTAAAAGACAAAGATATGTCAAAAATAGCAGATTTCGTTCATCCTACAAAAGGATTACTTTTATCACCTGATGCTTTTATACAAGATGAAACGGTTCAAGTCTTAACCAAAGAAATGATAATAAATTTTTTCGAAGATGAAAATCTCTACACATGGGGTTATGAAGATGGTTCAGGGGATCCAATGGAATTAACAAAAAAAGCATACTACGAACGTTGGATGTATGACAAGGATTTTATAAATGCTGATCAAATTGGAATAAATACAATGATTGGGCAAGGCAATTCTACATCATCCATTGAAAAAATTTCCCCTAAAGCATCTTTTGTAGCGTATCATTTTAAAGGATTTGATAAAAATGTTGGGGGATTAGACTGGGAATCTATATATCTTGTGTTTGAAAAATATGAAAATCAATGGTACTTAGTAGGAATCGTTCATGATCACTGGACAATCTAGAAAATGCCTTTAGGTAGGAGAAATATTACTCAAAATTTAAATTTGGAGGTGGAAAACTATAATACAGCCAATCTAACTAATCTTAAAAATGAATACAATCTGGAATTTAAAATTCAACTTACAAAAGGGGCGTTTTATTTATGAAAAAATTTAGTAGTATGATTTTAGTGTTAACACTGATCTTTTCAATGGCAATTTCAGCTTCAGCAGTTGATAATATCAAAGTAACAATTGATGGCACACCCGTTGCATTTGATGCACCACCACAAATCGTTGATGGTAGAACCTTAGTTCCAATGCGTGCAATATTTGAAGCGTTAGGTGCAACTATCGGATGGAATGATCAAACCAAAACAGTTACCTCAAGTATAAACGGAGTAGATATTGCTTTAGGAATCGGCAATAAAATTGCAAGCAAAAACGGAAATAAAATAACACTTGATGTTCCACCACAGCTTATAAGCGCAAGAACCTTTGTGCCAGTTCGTTTTATAGGCGAAGCATCAGGTTCGGTAGTTAATTGGGATAATGCTACAAAAACTGTATTAATTACTACAAATCAAGGAAAAATGTCAGAGGCTGATTACAGTAAAAAATGTTCTGAATTTATTAAAGCGTATGAAGAGTTAATCGATGCTTCAAGCGAACTGTTAGCAAATTATGAATTTACCCCTGAGTGGTGTGCTGCATATATAGATGTTGAAGAAACAAGCATACAAATAGCAGACCAATTAACAGAAGTTACGCCTGCTGTACCAGATATCTATTTAGAATCCCATGTAAAAATTACTTCAGCTGTTGCATCCTATTCAGATTATTTCAAAGCAATAAGGAATATGATAGATGCTTTGAATAACGGCAATACAGCAGAAGCAGATAAACAAAGCGCTATTTCAGACAAATTGTTTAAAACTGCCACAGATCTTTGGTATAGCGCAATAGAAATAAATTAAAGATTGAAGTAATCCTAGAGTAGATACGATAAACCGTAAACTCAATTACATTTTTTAACAACAAATAATTAGGGGGCCAAAATATGTATGATTTTTTGAATATACGTTTAGGAAAGAGAAAACATTTTATAAAGATGAGTTTACTTTTGTGTGCTATGATTTTTTCAGTAATATTATCTGGTTGCAGTGGTGAAGATTACGGAACGAAACTTACTTTTGGAGAAAATAACGAACTTTATTACACTGAGAATGTAACGGTAGAAGAAGCACAAGCACTTGGAGACTATTTAGTAAAAGAAGGGTTCTTTACAAATGATGGCAATGAAAGCAGTATACAATTAAATAAGACTGCAGATATTTACGAATATCGTATGGTAGTAAATGAAGGATTTGAGCAAGATCAAGACATGATAGATGCAATGAAATTAGTCGCACATGAAATATCAGAGAAGGTATTCAATGGTGCAAGTTTAAATGTCCATCTTTGCGATGACACCTTAAAAACATTAACAGTAGTGGTGCCTGATGATTATGGAACGAAACTTAATTTTGGAGAAAACAACGAACTCTATTATACTGACAATGTCACAGTAGAAGAAGCACAAGCACTTGGAGACTATTTAGTAAAACAAAATTTCTTTGAAAATGATGGTAATCTTAGAAGTATACAATTAAATAAAAGTGGAACTACTTACGAATTTCGTATGATAATAAAAAAAGGACTTGAGCAAGATCAAAGTACAATAGATTCAATGAAATTGTTCGCAACTGACCTATCCAGCAGTGTATTCAATAATAAAGATATAGATATCCATCTTTGTGATGAAAACTTTGAAACCTTAAGAGTAGTATTGACTAATTAGGGTTCTGGTGCAAAAAAATATGATGTGATATTATAGTAAGAAAAACAAGATCAGGCGTTGATATCGTGACAGTAAATTCTTTCAAATGGAAACATTATTAATCAGAAATAATTTTATTATGTGTTCGGTGGTATCTAAAATATCCTTTGAGCTATAGACATTTGGAAGAAATGATGCAAGAAAGAGGACTACATATCAATCATACAACAATAATGAGATGGGTGTATTTATATAGAGCAGTTGATTCTAATGGTGCTACAGTAGATTTTATGCTTAGTGCAAAAAGAGATACAAAAGCTGCTAAACGATTTTTTATAAAAGCTTTGAGATCTACACATAATAAAAAACCTAGAGTAGTTACTACTGATAAAAATACTACTTATCCTAAGGCTATTAAGGAATTAAAGAATAATGTAAACTTAAATATAAACACAGATTTTAGGCAAATTAAGTATCTCAACAATATTGTAGAGCAAGACCATCGGTTTATTAAAAAAATTATTAAGCTAGGATTAGTATTTAAATCCTTTAATACAGCAAGAAAAACGTTAAAAGGAATTGAAGCTTTTCATATGATAAAAAAAGGGCAGATCGAGGGTATGAATCGATGTGCCCTTGCTGAAATTGAATTTATCAATAAGTTATTTGGTTTAGTGGCATAAAATAAAATTGAAAAAGGAATTGCTCTAACATGTAATATTTTTTTTGCATCAGAACCAACTTTTTTGAATTATACCACGATCTCAATATACATTTAAAAACATAAAAAGATATTACACTCCCAACATTTTCATGAATCAATCGTAATATCATCTTTTCAAGCATAACACTTCATTATCATGCTTCTAGCACACAATTATTTATATACTCTATTTATATTTCACTCTAATTTTTCATCAAATATATTTAGTAAATTCATTCTTTCAATTTTTTTCTTTAATACCTCTTTATCTGTAGTATATAATCCTAACTCCTTCATTCTCTTAAAATAATGTGATCCTTCAAATGTATATCTCGTTCTTAATCCATCCTCTGTTTTTCTTTTCTCGTGTT
The DNA here is from genome assembly GCA_015686845.1 of Lutibacter sp. B2. GTDB lineage: Bacteria > Bacillota > Clostridia > Peptostreptococcales > Thermotaleaceae > JADPRS01. The sequence continues at coordinate 36,159 of JADPRS010000023.1, read as the reverse complement.
CATGTGCAATCAAATCTCCAATAGCTAAATTAACTGGTATTTCTAAAGGTAGGATTCCTTTTGATAATCTTACACTATTATGCCCTGCTATGCTACCTGTAACGATCGCTTCAGGCCCCCCACCAAATTGCAATGTTAATGTTAAGCAAGAACTTTAACTTCTATAAGTAATTATACACGGATCAGAAAGCTTTGACAGTAGGAGAAAAAATCCAAAAACAAAGGTTATTGTTAGGTTTATCACAAGAAGAGTTTGCTAAAAAGATTGGACTGACTAGAAATGCTCTCAATAATTATGAATTAGGACTAGCACAACTATCAAGGAAAGCTTTGTTGAAATTGTTAAAAATTATTGATGAGGACTACTTATACGATGATGTATATCTCAAATTCATTTTATCAGATTATCCAAGTATCATCAAAAAATGGAGAGAAAATCATCATTTAAGTTTGAGACAAGCTGCTAAAATTTCAAGTGTCAGCTCTAGTGCTATTAACAGCTGGGAGAAACAAATCTATACGATAGATAGAAAAAGCTATGATAAAGTGAAACAGCATATTGAAGTTTAAAGTCAATATGCTGTTTCATTAGATTTAATCTGCCATGATCTTAATAAATACTTTTCTACTTCCAGGTCCAAAATAGACACTCTTCCAAATCCCTAAAAAGGGCTTTCCTTTTTTTATGATAATCGTCTTTTCTGCACCCATATAGGACAAGAACAATTAAATGAGCTAACACCTATGGAATATAAAGTGCTAGCTCTGGTTTAATTACATCTTTTTTTACGTGTCCGTTTTAGGGGGATTGAGTCCTTAACTCCTGCTTTTCCTTATTTTCTAACAACTGAATCCATTTCTCTATAGGCTGTAATAAGTTATCTATTGTGTAATACTTATCAAAACTATTATTTTTTGAATCACTTATTGGAAATAATTTACCCTTATATTACATCCTCCTATAATTCTTATATAAAAATCATAGGATAGTTTATGCTAAATTTATACAGAAAATTAATTGTTGTTTTGAAAAAAATAGTTATGCGTAATATAAGATATTAGTACTTTCATTCTGCCACCCCTAACCACTTGATTTTTCACCATTAATTATCCATTTATAACCAACTCCATAATTTCATCCATCGTCATCTTATCAAGACCCATATTCTCAAAAGATCTGCCATAGCTTGTAAGGTCCTGCTGCAACATAAATTCAGATAATTTTACGATGGTTTCCATTCGCTCTACCTTTACCCCTAGTTTTTTACCCAAAGACACAAAAGGAACTAAACCCATGGGTATATCCTCAAGGATATAGCGTGTTTTAAGAGTTTTTTGACCATACACTCCTGAATAGGCATCTGTTTTTCTGAAAATTTCACTTAAATTTTCTCCCTCTGCATGATATTCAACACGATACTGATCTTCTATAGCATCCATCTTATATCCTAGCTTTTTAGCTATATTCAATCTTTCATGATCCATTTCTTCTATGAAATTTCCTACAGAATTTGTAATCCCATCCCAATAAAATAACCACTCTTTATTGGATTCCACTAAAGAAGTACTAAATAATGTGGCTGGAGGATGAATCATCGGATTTGTATTATCCAAACTAGTCATCATTACATTTTCAAGTCCTTCTATCTGTGGATATGCACCTTTTAAAATTCCTACTACTTCTTCAGTTTTAATTGCTGGCAAAGCAGCTATTTGCAGTCTATCTTTAATCCCTAATATACATGCTGTACCAGGTTTATTGAGACGACATGCATAGATTAGTGTACTGGTTTCAACAATTGTAATATGCGCTTTACAATTTTCATCCTTCAAAACTTTATAAAATGCCAACGCGCCAAAAGTTGCTCCTGGATGAAGTACAATCATCTGACTATCTTTTAAATAGGGGGTACAATCCTTTGCAATATGTGCATGAGCTAATGCTGGAGTAATTACCATAATAATATCTGCATCTAAAATGGCTTCTTCTAAATCATTGGTTGCATATACACTTCCAAAACCTTTAATGACCCCTTCTAAAAATATGCCTCCTTGTTTTTTTATTGCTTCTATTGGCTCTCGACAAATATCATATATACTCACATCAAACCCCATCAATCCTAAATGTCCGGCAACAGATTGTCCTCCATTTCCAGCTCCTATGATAGTCCATTTTAAGTCTTTATAATTACTCATAATATTTCTCCCTCCTATTTAAAAAAATTCACCTATTCATACTTATGACTTTTCTTCAATTCACATGGATTAATATCCATATTTCTTATAGATACTATATATCTTATAAATTTATTGAATTTAAAATGAACGATTAACAATTTCAAACAAAAGGCTATAAGGTTTATAGCCTTTTGCTTTATTTTCCTCTTACTTTCTATTCTTCATTTGCTAATTCCGTTGCATATGTAACAAATTTATCAATCTTTCCTTCATTCTTTAGTTTTTCTATGATATTATTTAGTTCTTTAACAAAATTTTCATTCCCTTTCTTTATTGCTATTGCAGAACCATTTCCTCCACCTAAAGAGATTTCTGGTACAAAAAGATCTTCATTTCTATCTGCATAAGCTTCTGCGGTTGCTTTTCCTAAAATAAGGGCATCAATTTTATCATTAGATACCTCTAATACTAAATCAGTTATTTTACTGATTAGTTTTAATTGTGCGCCTTCAATACCTTGTGCAATACCTTCCTGTATGGATGCTTTTTGTGCACCTATTTTTAGATTTTTCAAGTCATCTGCTGTTTTAATCTTTTCTGCATCTTCACTTTTTATCAAGACCTTATGTTCATCTACAAAATATTCCTTAGAAAAATCAACACTTTTTGCTCTTTCTTGTGTTGGTGTCATTCCTGCAATAATAAAATCTATTTTCTCTGCAAATAAAGCAGGTAATAATCCATCAAATTTTATATCCTTAATCTCAAGTTCAACCCCAAGCTCTTTTGCTATTGCTTTTGCCATTTCAATCTCAAATCCTACAATCGTATCGTTTCCATCGATTTCTTTATGGAATTCATAGGGTGGATAGTCTGCAGATGTACCTAATACAATTTTCCCTGCTTTTTTAATTTTCTCAAGCTTCGTTAGGGGAGTGTTATCCGCACCACTTTTTTCTTTTGCACATCCTGAAAATGCAAATACCATACATAGCATAAGTATTACAGCCAATGTCTTTTTACCATTCATCTTTACCATGTTCATCATCCTCCTAATAGAAAAGGTCTTTCTTCGTTTTTGTATTGTTATGCATTTATTTTTATATTTATGCTATTTATTTTTATATTATTTCCTACTTACAAAGTAGTGAGAATTTAAGAAATTGATAAAACCCTTGATGAAGTATTCATAGCAATTTTAAATATAATAGCAAAAGAAGAGGATGACTATCATCCTCTTCTTTAATTTGCAAATATTTCTTCACTATCGAAAAAGGATTGATTAAAGTAAAGTGGTCCCCTTTTTTATTTATAGATGGATATTTTTTGCAAGGTTTAGTACGATATTTTTTTGTTTTGAGTACTAACTATGCAACCGTTCTAAATTTTTTTTTTAATCAATACAATTTAATAATATAGGAATATTTGAAATGTTCAAATCAATACCTGGTGGAATGAAAAGCTCTGCCGATATACTATTTTTGGTTTTTATTGCTGGAGCAATGTTTAAAGTATTAACTTCAACTGGTGCAATTGAAAATGGAATAGGCATTTTAGTACGTAAATTCCATAGAAAAGAAAAATCAGGGACTACCATGATCTATATAATGACTTTTGTATTTGGTCTTTTAGGTGCAGTTGTTGGCTATGAAAATAATATTCCTTTTGTTCCAATAGGCGTAATGATTGCTTTAGCACTAGGTTATGATTTGATGGTTGGTGTTGCTTTAATACTTGGTAGTGTTTCTGTTGGATTTGCAACATCTCCTATAAATCCATATACAGTTGGAACATCAGATTTTATTGCAGAATTACCTTTGTTTTCAGGAATGGGATTAAGAACGGCATTTTGCATAGTTTCTGTTGCCGTTTTGGCTCATCATATTTCACAATATGCAAAAAAAGTCAAAGAAAATCCTCAAAAAAGTCTAGTCAAGGGGATTAGTACTGAAGGATTTGAATTTACTCAAGATATAAATTCATATAAGTTAACTAGCATACACAAAAAGATTCTAACTTTATTTGTTGTTCTAGTCATAGTCATTGTCTTTGGTGTGGTCAAATTCCATTGGTATTTGACTGAAATGTCGGCTTTGTTCGTTATAACAGGAATTATTGCAAGGATTATTGCAAAATATGATTCTACAAAAATTGTAAAAATAATGATAGAAGGAGCAGCGGAACTTACTCTAGGCGCTTTAGTAATAGGTCTTGCAAGAGGAATCCAGATCGTATTGATGCAAGGAAACATTGGAGATACAATTATATATACATTAGCAACACCACTTCAGCATCTACCTGTATTGGCATCAGCAATATTGATGAGTATTACTCATGGTATTATCAATTTTTTCATACCATCAGGAAGCGGTCAGGCAATGACTACTATGCCTATAATGATCCCTTTAAGCGATTTGGTTGGCATGACAAGACAAACTGCAATATTGGCTTTTCAAATTGGTGATGGAATAATGAACCTTGTAGTTCCAACACTCGGAGGGCTTTTAGCAATGCTTGCCATGGCAAAAGTTCCTTTTGAAAAGTGGGTAAGGTTTATTACACCTCTTGTAGCTAAGGAAGTACTTGTTGGTTGGATTTTTATAACCATTGCTGTGTTAACAAACTGGTCATAAAAGATACTCATACTTACTTGATTAAAGGAGAGATACATTATGAATAAAATATTGAAAGAATCTGAGTCAATAAAAAATGAGATCATAAATTTCAGACGTGAATTTCACAAAATTCCAGAAATAGGTTTTGAACTTTATCAAACAGGTGAATTAATTCAAAGATTTCTCAAGGAAATGAGCATAGAAAGTAAAAAAACTCCTTGTGGAGGCATCGTTGCTTTAATAGAAGGTGACGGTGGTGAAGGTTCTGTTATTGGATTGAGAGCAGATATGGATGGGCTACCTGTAAAAAAGGAAGAAACCGAATTGATATTTACTTCAAAACATGATGGGAAGATGCATAGCTGTGGTCATGATGCACATATGGCAATGGTTTTAGGTGCAGCTAAATTATTGAATCAAATGAAGAATTCTTTTAATTGAAAGATAAAACTAATATTTCAACCTGCTGAGGAATATGTTAGCGGAGCTAAAAAAATGATAGAAGAAGGTGTACTTGAAAATCCTAAAGTTGATATGGTTTTAGGCGCCCATATATGGCAACCACTTAAGAACGGATGTGTAGGCATAAAACCAGGAGCTTTTATGGCTTCATCAGATAATTTTTCAATTGAAATTAAAGGAAAAAGCGCCCATGGTGCAATGCCACATGAAGGGATTGATTGCATTGCCGCAGCATCAGATTTTATAACAGGCATACAAAGCCTTTTGACTAGAACCATTCCATCAAATGAAAATTATGTGCTTTCTTTTGGAAAAATTTCAGGGGGTATGAAAGAAAATACAATCGCTGAAAAATTTGAACTAAAAGGAACCTTTAGGACATTTTCTATAGAAGTAAAAGAACATATTGAATATCAAATAAAAAACTATCTCAAAAGTAAAGAATTAACCCATAATATTACTTGGAATTATGAGTTAATGAATTCATCACTGCCTACAATCAATGATCATGATTTGGCGTTAAAAGTGAAAAAATCAATCCAAAATATTATTGGAGAAGAAAACGTTATTCCTTTTGGCCCAGTAATGCCTGCTGAAGATTTTTCGGAGTATTGCATGAGAGTTCCTTCTGTATTTTTCTTTTTAGGTACTGGTGATGAAAAATATATTTATCCTCATCATCATCCAAAATTTGATATTAACGAAGATGTTTTATATTTGGGAACTGCATCATTTACACAAGCTATAATTGATTTGTTGAAATAACATACAATAAATGCAATATTAAAAGGGACTGTATCACTTTTTATTGTGAGATAGCCCCTTTATTTATTTTAGATGAACTGATTTATCAATTATTTAACTTATTATTTTATATGGTCTATGTATATTTTCTTATTACTATTTTTTGATAACTCAACAATATCATTTACATACTTTGTATCTATTATTATTCTTCTTGCCATATGATTCTCCATAAAATGCAATCCTGTTTTTTCATTCACTTCCTGAATCCTAATATTTGTAATATGCGTAAATGGAATGAGATCTCTACTTTTAAATCCTAATCCCTTTCTTTGAGAAATAATTCCTTCCTTAGTTATAAAGACTTTCTTTTCGAAAAAAGATAAGTAAATTAGTAATATGCTAATAAATATTTTCTTATATTCTTTAAAATAGAATCCATATAATAAAAGTACACTTCCTAGGAATATTAAAATAATTTTATAGGAAAGGGTCAGTTTTTTATTTGAGTAAGTTTCGAATTTTTCCAATTTATACACCCTTTCTTAATTTTTATTCAGACTGAGATTCTTCTTTTTCTTTTTTCTTAAATACAGCAATACCTAAATAAGCCATTGTTATTGCAAGGATTGGGTTCACTAAATTCATAAATGCATATGGTAAAAAAGCAAAGGAATTAACCCCAAGTGTAGCTGATTGGTATGCACCACATCCGTTCCAAGGACAAAGTGGAGACCATAGGGTAGCACCATCTTCTAATGTTCTTGAAAGATAACGTCTTTCTAATCCCATGTCATCAAAGGCTTGTGCATACATCCTTCCTGGAACTAATATTGCTAGATACTGGTCAGTAAGAATAAAATCGCAAATAATTCCTGTAATTATTGTTGTAGCAACTAACCCTCCTACAGTTTTAACTCTTTTTACAATCTTTGATAATATAACTTCTGTAAATTTTGCCTTTTCAAGTATTCCACCAAATGCTAATGCAAATATAATCAGTGAAATAGTCCACATCATTGAATCTACTCCACCACGACTTAGAAGTTTATCTACGACTGCAACTCCTGTTTCTGATGAATATCCATAATGAAATGCATTTAGTACCTCTCCTAAAGAAGATCCTTGAAAAATCATTGCCCATATCCCACCAAGAGTTGCTGCCGCCAAAAGAGAAGGAATTGCAGGTATTTTCTTAACTGCTACAAATATTACAAAGATAGGCGGGATTAATAACCAAGGAGTTATACTAAAGTTTTGGGTAATTGTATCTTGTATTAATGTAACTCTTGATACATCAAAATTTCCTCCCCCAAATCTAAAACCAATGACACCATAGATGATTAGTGCAATGAGAAAGCTTGGTAATGTTGTATAAACCATTGATCCAACATGATCATAAAGTGAAGTTTCTGCTGTAGCTGCTGCAATATTTGTACTATCAGATAATGGCGATAATTTATCTCCAAAATAAGCACCACTTATAACCATCCCTGCAGCCAAAGCAGGGTTAACTCCTAATCCTGCTGCTATACCCATTAAAGCAATACCAACTGTACCGCTACTAGTCCAACTACTACCTGTTGCCACTGATACGATAGCACAAAGAATAGCACCGGTTACAAGAAATAGTTTAGGAGAAATCAAACTTAATCCATAGTAAATCATTGCAGGAACTGAACCACTAAGTACCCATGTACCGATAAGCATTCCAACAATCATAACAATAATTAGTGCTTCTAGTGCTCTAAAGATACTCTCTAATATACCATCTCTGATGTCTGTCCAAGCATACCCTACTTTTGCAGCCATAAAAGCAGCCAATGTTGTAGCAATAACAATTGGAATGTGTGGTTCTAATCCAAGTTTTAAAATAGCAAAGATAATAATGAGCATCATTCCAATTATAGGCACTAATGCCTCCCAAAGATAAGGTTTCCTTGGTGTTCTTTCTTTGAACATATACATGCCTCCTTTTTCAATATTCTTAATATTTAATATATTCTACATGTTTTAAAATAACCCTTTTTACCTATATTAATTTTTTCTAATAAGGATAATTCCCACAAAACTGCCATTAAGTGCAAAGTAGATATAAAAACATATCAATTTCAATCCTTGCAGCTTGCTTGAAAAAAGAAGTATTTGCTTAAAATCTATAAGCATGAATAAATCACAATTAAATATAGCGTAAAAAAGACAACTCTACTAAGATCAGTAAAAGAGTTGTCTTTTTATGTTTTTGTTTTAATACAACAGAATTGTCATTGTATTGCACTCACTCGAAAAAATGTATTAGATAGTAGAGATTTTGATAACTCAATTTCTTTTTTAAAATGTTTTTTCTATCTTTGGTATATTTTTACATATTGGATAATTTGTACAGCCATAATACTCTCCGTATTTTCCAGTTCTTCTTTCTAAAGAGGGCATTAAATTTTACTGTAACCGAAGAACTATGGAAAATTTCATTAAAGAAGATAAGAATGCTTTTAGTTTTTATAAGATAAGTTGCAGGGATTTCATATTTTTTTCCCTATATTGAACATCTATTGTGTTGAAAGAGTTTAAGTTTCTCAACAACAAGAGATGTATTCCAAATACTTCAAATGCCCTATTTACCTATAAAATAACGAAACTTCCTCCAATTATGACTCCTGCTAGGAGCAGTACCATTGCACAGTATCCCATAATATCCTTTACATCCAATCCAGCAATAGCTAATATTGGTAATGCCCAGAATGGCTGGATTTGATTGGTCCATGAATCACCCCATGCCAATGCCATAGCTACTTTAGCTGGATCAGCACCTAATGCTTTTGCAGCAGGTATCATAATTGGTCCTTGTATAGCCCATTGTCCTCCGCCTGAAGGGATAAAAATATTTACAAATCCTGCACTTAAAAAAGTGAATAATGGGAAAGTTTGCTGTGTAGATATTGAAATAAAGAATTGTGACATAATTACAGCTAAACCTGAATCTTTCATCATACCCATAATTCCTGCATAAAATGGGAACTGCAGTGCTATACCTCCACACGTTTTGATTGCTTCATTTACAGCATCAACGTATTTAATAGGAGTACGATGAGCTATAATTCCTAATACCATAAAAATCATAATAACAATATTTAAATTCAACTTAAATCCATTGGTTGCAAAAAAAATCCCAAGATATACTAACCCCAATAAACCTGTTAGTAAAGATACTATGCTACTGTTCTCTATCTTTTCTGCTGGTGTCATATATTCTTTACATTTAATCTCTTTTGTAGCTGAGAGCTCACCATTTCCTTTTAATAAATCTAAGCTAATTTCCATTGATTCTTCTTTTGACGGCATCATAGCTTTATATAATAATGGTATTGCTACTAATAGTGCAAGTGTAATAATAATATTCCAAGAACTATATAAGGTTTCGGAAACAGGAATAATTCCTATGGTATCCTCTAGGAAATGTCCTTTTGTTGCAATAGCTAATGGAATAGCTGTGGATGGTCCTCTAGCAATATTTCCACTATAAGCTGCTGCTATCAATAAAGGAAAATGTATTCCTTTTCCATGGTGCCTAATAGCCATTTCTTTTGCAATTAAAGCTCCTGCAATAAGTCCAAATCCCCAGTTTAGATAACTGCAAATATAAGCAACTGCACAAGTAAACATTACCGCTTGGGTTCTGGTTTTAGGAATACTTGTTAATTTTTTAAGCACTTTCATAACAATTGGAGAATTTGCCAAAGCATGTCCCGTAAATAAAACAAGAATCATTTGCATTGTAAATTTAAGTAATGCAAAAAATCCAGTTCCCCAGTATGTCGTCATTTCAATAGGGCTCTTTTTCGCCATAACAATTCCAAGTATGAAAACAACAAATGAAAGCATAACTGATAGAATAAAAGGATTAGGTAAATATTTTTTCACTAACGAAACAAGTACTTGTGTTATTTTTTTTATCATATAATTACCTCCTATAATATATATTTAATCAATCAAAATAAACTACAATTCATAATGTATGCTATTAAAAACTTAGTTATTTCCTTTAAGCAACAACTAATTCTTGTTCTTAGTACCCTACTCTAGGTCGTAATGAATATACAGCAGGCATGTCTAATTTTTAAAAAAATATACTAAATCGCTACCTCCTCTCATAAAACAATTACCTAAATTCTACGTCAATCATTTTTCTTCTAAAAACAAATTAATTTTATGAAGAATTCAGTATTCCACTGTTATATTTTACCATATACGCCACCTAATTTCTATAATTTTCTGAATTTAAAGACAAGTATATATTTATAAATTAAAATCATGCATAGTATTTAAACCCTCTAATTATTTAAAGGATTAATTACCGCAAATACTTAAAATTATAGATAGTTCAGTAGATTCTATTTTATTCATTTCGTATATCCCTCTTTGTATGGATAGCTAAACGACATTTTTATAATCACATAGTGAGCTGCCTTGATCATTTTTGCTACAATAAAAACATATTTTAAGCGAAATGTTTTTATTTATTGTCTGTATCTGCTACGCTTAAAGCATCAAATTTAAAGATTAAAAATAGGTTATATGAAAGCATCATAAGCTGAAAAACTGCTTCAATAGCCCAACACGATTTTAACGATAGGTGACCTTCAACATTGATGAAACTGCTATCTATATCAATGATAATTAATTTCAATTTCCTTTTCAAAATCAGTTTTTTGAACACTTTAAAATTTATATTTCGAAATATTTGTGTCGTTTTGAAACTAAATTTACATAAGAATCTAGATACTGTTTCAGGTTCTTTTACAGAAATATCAAATTCATTAATCAGTTAATCATTTTGCAATAATTTTAGTCGCTCCAATTTATCTATTCCTATAAAGTGACCGCAGATCATCGTTTTTATATGGTTCATCTTGATTTTATTTGTATGAGCATTGTCAAAAACTAGATTTTTTTCAATCATATCAAAAATACCTTCATTTTTTTGTATGCTTGAACAGAAAAAAAGACCAGCGTTTGATGTTAAATTTTTAGCTTTAAAATCAATTTTATTAATCATGATAAAAGCTCCTTTTCATTGTATTCACTAGTATATTTTTACCCAATGTACAAGCAAAAACACAGAAATTGATGCTGTTTTTTGTTTGCTAGACGTGGAATTAGGATACTAAATCTAGTAGTATTTCACAAGAAAGTTTTTTACCTTCAAGTTATTTACATGCAATTTAAAACCACCCTACTCAGAGCGGTTTCACAACAACCTCTGTGGATTACAAACTCCACATTGAAATTATGTATTTATCTTAAATTACTTCCCGCTTATTATCTCTTTCAAGTTTTTCTATTAGTCTATCCATATTTTTAGCTGACAGATTCTTAAATAGTATTTTGCCAAAGCTTTTGCTGCACATATATTATATTCCTCCATCTTTTCTTAGCCAGGTCAATATGGAAAGCTAAATAATTCAGTCCATTATATGGTTAATATTCATTTTTTTACATATTTATCCCAGTTCGAACGTAAAACCATCGCTTACAGGATAGCTAGAACTTGCTAAGTCTGGTCATTGGCTTGGGGGACAAGTTACCTCTAGGATATAAAAAAGAGCTACAGACTGTAAAATTGATTTCTGATAAATACCTATATAGATTGCATTAAATCTTTTACATTACATAAGTGAATACTTTAATCTACAAATATTGTTTATTTGAAAAAAAGCAATGTAATATTTTAATTTCAATCTATATAAAACCCAAATCTTTATCACAAGTAAGCAAATATCTGTTATCCTATATATATTCAATCGTTTCATTATTATATTTTATCTTCGCTAACATCCTTCTTTCTATAAAACTATTTTTTTTGAATTATGCAACGATCTCAACATACATTCAAAAATAGAAAAAGATATTACGATTGTAACATTTTCATGAATCAATCGTAATATCATTATTTAAAGCATAACACTTCATTATGATGATTCTAGCGCACAATTATTTATATACTCTATTTCACTCTAATTTTTCATCAAATATATTTAATAAATTCATTCTTTCAATTTTTTTCTTTAATACCTCTTTATCTGTAGTATATAATCCTAACTCCTTCATTCTCTTAAAATAATGTGATCCTGCAAATGTATATCTCGTTCTTAATCCATCCTCTGTTTTACTTTGCTCGTTCTCATGTGCAATTAAATCTCCAATAGCTAAGTTAACTGGTATTTCCAAAAGTGGGATTCCTTTTGATAATCTTACACTATTATGTCCTGCTAAACTACCTGTAACGATAGCTTCATGCCCTCCCACCAAATTGCAATGTTAAGGAAAAACTTCAACTTTAACTTCTATAAAGAATTATATAAGGATCAAAAAGCTTTGACAATAGGGGGAAATTTTCAGAAAGAAAGGCTTCTATTAGGATTATCACTAGAGGCATTTGCTAAAAAGATTGGACTGACTAGAAATGCTATTAACAATTATGAATTAAGAATCACGCAACCATCAAGAGAAGCTTTGTTGAAATTGATAAAAATTATTGATAAGGACTACTTGTGTGATGATGCATATCTCGAATTTATTTTATCAGATTATCCAAATATCATCAAAAAATGGAGAGGAAATCATCATTTAAGTTTGAGACAAGCTGCCAAGATTTTAGAGGTTAGTTCTAGTGCTATCAACAGTTTGGAGAGGCAAGTCTATACGATAGATAGGAAAAATTATGATAAGCTGAAAAAGCATATTGAAGTTTAAGGTCAATATGCTTTTTCACCTCTAACATATGTAATTAGGATTTACGTAACACTATCCCATTAAATCCAACCAATGAAATAACAAGAGTATTAAAAAGTACAGTATAAATCTAAAATAGATCAGATAAAAAAACAAAACATGACATGACTATGAATGGCAAAAGTTTACACGACAATTCTCTTGACAAACAGCGATATTTATTTGATCTAATAATTTCTTAGTGCATTGAATAAATATCCATCATCCTCCTAAATCAAGGTTTGTAAATCATTTTTTTTCTTTTGTGCCAATAATCATTTGATCTATGATAAGTTTAATATATACTATTCTAATGCTTGTAGCTGTTTTCTCCTCTTCACTAACAATGTAGCATATTTTAGCTTTATTTCCAATACTACCATTTTGAATAATTCCTGTATACCTTATTACAAAAATCCAAGTATTTACCTTCTTCTAGTAAGACTGTATCTCCTTTTCTTCTTCTATATTTTTGTATCCTATCTTTTTCTTTTACATCAAACAAAAATCATAGGTATTCTATGATTTTTGTGTCTACTTCTGCCAATTTATTATACCCTCTCCACCTCAGATAAAATATCCTTAAATCAAAAATCCGTTCAATATAAAATTCACCTCAACCGAAACATTCACAATATATTTAATTCCAATTTCCCTATCCCTCTCTTATATATTTAGGTAACTAATCACATTAAGGTTGAGTTTTAGGCATATCACAGTAGGTCTTCTATTTTTCTTATTCTGGCTCCAGGGGGTAGCGCACCCATAACAACTTTTTCCCAGGGGGCTCCTATTACGGACTCCATGATAACTATTGTCCCTCGGTCATCCTTTGTCCTAATTAACCTACCACATCCTTGTTTTAATATGAGCCCCATTTCAGGATAGTCTACTGTCATCATTGGGTCAAATCCTTCTTCCTTTGCCTCTTTACGTTGTACTTCAATTAAAGGATCTAGAGACGGAAAAGGAAGCTGCCAAACTATAAGAAGGGATAATGCCTCGCCAGGCACATCAATTCCCTCCCAAAAACTAGAACCAATCAGTACAGATGACACTTCCTCTCGAAATTTCCGAACAAGGTATCCCCGCTCTCCTCTATCCTCCCATAAAACCTCAAAGGGTAGCTGATAGTCCTCCAACCCCCTTCTAATTTTCCGAACTTCATCTAGGGAGTTGGTAAGTACTAGCGCTCGCCCCCCATTTAGCTTTAATAAAGATACTAATTTTTTAATGCCAAGGGAAAACCTAACATCTTCATAATTATTTGACCAACACTCAGGCAAATAGACAACAACTTGTTTTTCAATATCAAAGGCACTTCCAACAGTAGAGCAGGATGGTTTTTTTAACCCAAGAGTACGTGTAAAGTAACTAAAATCACCTTCATTGCTTAAGGTTGCAGAGGTAAACACCACAGGTAATCTCTTCTGAAACAAATGTATATCTAGCATTTTACTTAAATTCCGTGGAACTACCCAAAAGCTACCATCCAGTTGATCTACCCAAGTGATAACATCCCTACTTTTATTTGTACCGAATCTGTCTAATGCCATCATTGCCCTTTCTATTTGAGTTTCGTATGTTTGTAGCAAACTTATAGGTAGAGATTCTAGGTATAGTTCTTGTTCGATTTGTATCTCAAGGAGCAGACGATCTAAAGCCTTATGAAAAGTATCCGCTGCTTTAAGTAGTGTACCCTCTACGCGAAGTGCTAATCGATCTGAACGCTTATCTGCAATCACACAATGACTAAGTTTTATAAAAAAATCAGAACAAGCTTCTTCCAAAGCAAGTCCAATTGAAATTAAGGATTCCCTAGCTCCCTGGATTTCTTCTAGGGCGCTGATAATGTTATCTATATCCTCCTTAATAATTTGTCGCCCTGCCCGCATGGCTGCTGGAAGTATAACTTTATGCCCCTCATCAAAAATGACTGCCGAATAACTAGGGAGGATAGGCAATTTACCATCAGCAATTCGTTCATCTCGTGTCCATAGGTCATCAAAAAAGATTTCATGATCAGCAATAATTAAGTCCCTGGTATGTCGATAATGTTCCCTGGCCTTAACAAGTTTACAAAACCCACGGCTAGAACACAGATCACAGGACATAGACTCATCCCACCCAATCTGCTTCCACACACTATCCGATACAAGTGGCATTTCTGAACGTTCCCCGCGATTAGTTTTCCTTAACCATTGATTAATCTCATCAGACATTGTATTTGATTTTTCGGCAAATAGACTACTAAATTCATTTACTCGCGCATCGCAGATATACTGACGTGGGTCCTTGGCCATTCGTGCATCTATCTCTAGTCCAAGTATATGAGAAAGGGTCTGAATATCTCCATTAAGCCCTGCCAACTGTTCTTGGAGTGCTGTGGAGGCACATGCAATCACTACAGGTTTCCCGCTGAAGCGAGCATAGGCGATTGCTGTGAGTAAGTAGGCGAATGTCTTTCCTGTACCGAGTCCAGCTTCAGCTAAGTGAACTTTTTTATTGCAAACTGCATCTGCAAGTTGAAAAGCAGTAAATATTTGTTCCTCACGGACTTCATATCCGTGTTCTGGCAAAATATCGTAAAAAACTTGGCCAATCCATTCGGCCAATTCAACTGGAAATTCTTCTTTTTTATGGTAATTAAATAGTTCTTTTAGTCTTGAAGACATGCTTTATTCCCTCCTGCTTTACTTTGCGGATTTTATCTAAAACCGTAGCGTATCATTCTATTCCCTTAATTTTACACTATCATATAAGTACATCTTTTTTATTTGTTTTAGATATCCCTCTTATTTGTTCATTTAATGATGCATCATTTATTAGAATAACCATCCCATTGTCTTTATATTTTAAAAATTCCTTTGTTTGGGGTAAAATTATATTTATTCCCTATCTATATTTTGAAGCTTATTTAATATCGCTACTCTTGCGACACCATCCCCTATTCCACTTCCCTTTATCTGCTCCCTCAGCTCCTCATCATCAATAAGCTTCCCAGCGTTCTCCATGGCCAATATAACAGAATCAAAATTAGCTCTTTTAAGAGGTGTGGTCTCAGATTCTTTAATAATAATGTCAACTATTTTAACCTCCTGCCCCTTTTTCAGCTTTTTCAGTATATCCTCTTTGTTAGCCTTTGTCGAATCATCTTTCTTCTCTTTACCTAATACCGTCCAGTATCCTTCTTGTACACAAATCCTTGTCCCATAAATTCTATTGTAATTTCTCCAAAGTTTTCAACTAACTCTTTCTCCATAAAGAATGTTATTTCTTTTGAATGATCTATTTGATCATTTTCTTTTTGCTCATCCAGAGCAAGTCCAAATGATGGACCTTGTCATCCCATGCCTGCCATATATATCCTTACATTTTTGGGTTGCTGTGTGTGTTCACTGATAGCCTTCGCATCAATATTGACCTTCATACGCTAGTTTTCCATCACGAGAATATAACTTGCCATTACCATCAAAATATTTACCCTTCCATTCTCCTTCATAAGCAACTGTACCCTCTTCAAAGTAATATGTACCTTTACCATTTTCTTGATTGTCTTTCCAACCTCCTTCATATTTAATTGTTCCGTTAGGATATTTCAAGGTATGTTTTCCACACCCTGTAATGGTTGCCACTGAAAAAGCCGTCATATAAAATTTAAGTATCAAGATACTAAAAAGAGAGCCATTAGAATCGTTTCTAAGGCTCTTTTCTTATGATTAGACAACGATCATTATTTTTATTTATTCACGATTTCTTTTAATGTTTTTTCTGCCATGCTTTTAACTAATTCTGCTTTATTCATTTTAGTAGTGGTTGTCACATTGATCACAAGTGTGAATTTTAACATTTTTACGTGTAAACTTTTCAATTTGTTTATGTAATTTTTAGTAAACTAAACGACTACCCTTAAATCCAAATTTTGGGCTATCTCTTATACCATTTCTGGCAAATATCGTGCCGTTAACCCATTTTGGAGTCATATTTCATTCCATAAAAAAATAGGGTAAGTTTTTTCCTTAGCCTATTTTTCTCATCTATTGGGACTTTTTAAAAAATTAATTCAAAATAGCTTTGTCAATAAATTCTCCAACACTATTTACTATATTAAACGGTTCGTATTCTTTCCACATACCTAAATTAGATAATAATACAACTTGCTTATCCTTGCCTTCTAATTTGTAATTTAATAAATCATCTATCATATCTACTTCTTTAGAATCATTTGATCCATACACTACCGATCCTACTGAATTGAAGTTTTTAACTAATATATAATACATTTCTCTAATGCCTCCTTAAAATCTTCTTCATTTTTTATAATATCTTTATCATATAATTCCTTTAATTTTATACCTATTTTATTATCCTCATATTTATATACATATTTATGAAGCCAAATATTAAATGTATAATCTCTTTCTGTAAAGAATTGAATTTCTACTGGATAGTGATAATTACTTTTTTATAGTAAATATGGTAACCTCTATATCCATCATCATTTTTTTTACCATTTGTCATATCTACATGTTTTATATTATAATCATTTAAATCTATTTTATAGCTTTCAACGATAACTCTAATTCCTAATATATCATTGAAGCATGTACCTATTTCTTTACTTGGATAATATCTGTCATATTTAAGATTTATAGATTTAATTCTATATGTGTAATCATCTAATAATCTTCTTCTCTTCTTTAAAAACAACCTATAATTTTTAAGTTCTTCCATCAAAAATTCTTTCTCCACTTTTCTAAGCGTATTTTTTAAATTCTTACCTAATTTTGTTTCATAACTTATTGCATCTAAGGTTCTAATTAATTTATTATTTCCCACTATTACTCACCTCTTTTGCATAAACGCTTATACATTTATATCAACTTGATTTTCTCTTTACCCTTTATATAATTATATCATAAATTTCTTCAAGCAATTAGATCCATCTATACTAATTAATCTTCATCTTTCCATAAATAATATTCAGAATGGAATATATCTTAGTTTCAAATAAACAGTGTTTGTAGATTAAGGTATTCACTTATATAATGTAAAAAATTTAATGCAATCTATATACATTCAAAAATAGAAAAAGATATTACGATCGTAACATTTTCATGAATCAATCGTAATATCATCTTTTCAAACATAACGTTTCATTATGATGATTCTAGCACACAATTATTTATATACTCTATTTATATTTCACACTAATTTTTCATCAAATATATTTAGTAAATTCATTCTTTCAATTTTTTTCTTTAATACCTCTTTATCTGTAGTATATAATCCTAACTCCTTCATTCTCTTAAAATAATGTGATCCTGCAAATGTATATCTCGTTCTTAATCCATCCTCTGTTTTACTTTGCTCGTTCTCATGTGCAATTAAATCTCCAATAGCTAAGTTAACTGGTATTTCTAAAAGTGGAATTCCTTTTGATAATCTTACACTATTATGCCCTGCTAAACTACCTGTAACTATAGCTTCAGGCCCCCCCACCAAATTGCAACATTAATGTTAAGCAAGAGCTTTAACTTTAACTTCTATAAAGAATTATACAAGGATCAGAAAGCTCTGACATTAGGAGAAAAAATCCAAAAACAAAGGTTAATGTTAGGATTCACACAAGAAGAATTTGCTAAAAAGATTGGACTGACTAGAAGTGCTATTAACAATTATGAATTAGGAATAACACAACCATCAAGAGAAGCTTTGTTGAAATTGATAAAAATTATTGATAAGGACTACCTGTGTGATGATGAATATCTCAAATTCATTTTATCAGACTATCCAAGTATCATCAAAAAATGGAGAAAAAATCATCATTTGAGTTTGAGACAAGCTGGTAAAATTTTAGGTATCAGCGCTAGTGCTATTAACAGCTGGGAGAAACAAATCTATACTATAGATAGAAAAAGCTATGATAAGGTAAAAAAGCATATTGACATTTAAAGTCAATATGCTTTTTCATTAGGTTCAGTCTGCTATGATCTTAATAAATACGTTTCTACTTCTAGGTCCAAAATAGATACTCTTCCAAGTCCCTAAAAGGTGCTTTCCTTTTTTTATGATAATCATCTTTTCTTCATCCCTATATGAGGATTTTAAATAAGCATGAAAATGCCCCTCAAAATGCCTATAATCCCCTTCTACTGGAAACATCTTATTGACATCTATCATATACAATATGTATTAGGTACAAGATAGTTCAAACTAATACTCGCATATTCTCTACCCTTCCGTCAGGAAAATACTAAGTATATGGATAATAGGAAGTTAAAAATATCTTACTTGATGCAAAAATAATTTCAAAAAAATTCACACCACTAAATTGCTTTATCAATCATTACGGTTTCTTTAATATTAAATTACTTGTAAGTACTGTCTAAAACATTCACAACAAATTCTATATTTTATTTCGTCACTTAACCCTTCTATTTCTTTACAGCTTGTAGCTTGTGGGTGATAATGTTTTATTATACATACTGACTTATTTTCATTTTTCCATTCATTTATCCAATCTTTATGTTCAAAATCATATAATTTTGGTGTTTTATTTAATTGTTCTTTTGGTAAAATCATTTCAACCAAATACATTATATTAGCTGTAATAATTATATCTGGGTTTATCAACTCTATTTCTTTTAGTATCAGTTCCTTATCCTTTTGTACAAATTCTTCAATATCTTTCATATTGGATGTTGCCGTTCCATAAGACTTTTTCAAATTTAAAATTGCAATATTATCAAAATTTCCATCATCTAATCTTTTTTTTGCTTCTTCAAATTCAATTGTTTTTTCTCTTGTTGTATTTAATAATCCATAGGCCCATAAAAATATATTTCTCCATGTAGCATATTCTTTTTTTATTTTATTATCTTTATGTAATGTATTGCATAAATCATAGTCATTATATAAAGTTTTTTCCCCTTGTTCATCATTAGGTTCCTTTAATATTATTAGGATTTTACGGTTTTCTTCTTCCCACGCATCTCTATTTACTATGCCATCTCTTACATATTTACTAATATCATACTTATTAGTGTCCTTACGTTCTTTCCAAATATTTTTCCAATACTCAAACAACTCATCCAAGTCTTTAATATTATCAATCATTGTTATCTCTCCTTTTATACTAAACCACTTCTTAATTTTTCAAATTTTTAAAAGTATCAGCTAGCTCATATAAAATCTGAATTATACTTTTATCAAGTTCATTCTCATTATAAAAAGTCATTTCTGAAAGTTGACTAGCAAGCATATAACAATCACAATATGCTTGTTCATCATCTAATAAATAATAATAAATAAAATTAATAAAATTTTCCATGTAAGCTAGCGGAACAAATCTTTCATAATAAGTATATTTAGATAATAATTTTGTAGTTATTTTTCTTTTTAACTCACAATTGACTATTTGTTCGAAATTTATGAATATTTCATTTTCCCGCAAAAATGTTTGATAAATATCACTGAATTGATTCCTTACACTATAATGCTCTTCTCTCATATATTCATCTTTGTCTACGCCCTCAAAGTTAATAGTATATATAGGACTATCCACTAAATCAAAAATTTTTGTCTCATATTTCTTTATAATTTCTGTTCTTTTATCTTCAAAACTAAAAGGATATGTAACAATTATTCTTTTATCTTTATTCATCTTATCTGCTATTTTTAATGTTTGATACACTATTTTTGCATCAATAGCAGTATCCAATGCTGTTAAAATTACAACTAGTTTACAATTAATCAATTTATCTCTTAGTACCATTAAGTCATTCATATCCAAATTCCCAAAATCATCTTCTTTAATTGTTATTTTTTCATTAGATGAATAATGTTTTGAGTATTCCCCAGTATTAATTGCAATGTAACTACAATCTCTATAATTTAACTTAACTATACTATTTAACAATATTCCTCCAAAATCACCTATGCCTATTACATTGATTTTTGACATCATTTACCTCCAATACTTAATTAAAATGTATAAACTAGATATTTTGCTTATGCTCCTACTATAATTATTTCAATTTTATCTTTTACTTCTCTAATATTACAACTTATGTTTTCAATATTTAATTCATGTTGAACTAATTCAAAAATATCATTTACTTTTTCAAGCTCTTAGCAAGTAAAACTAGTAACTATGTTCCTGCTTTTACAATGTGATCAGATTTAAAACCAATAAATAGAAACTTAATTTTACATTTTAGGGTAATTAACATGCTTCAGATTATTAGCCTATTGGGTATAAACATTAAAGGCTTGTACCAAATATGAATAATAAGGAGTTATATTGTGCTCAAAGTATCACTTTATTTTATTATACAGTTCGCCATCAATAATCCTATAACAAATTCAAAACAAGAAAAAACCTCGACATAAACGATTAGAATTTCATTGGTGAAGGCGAACCATACCTTTTTATTCCCCTTTCTATGACTTCGTATGAAATATATGGTAATAGATAAATCACCAAGTTTAGACGTTAAAAAGCGACCATACGAGAAGATGGTCGCTTTATCTGCCATCTATGTTAAAATTTAATTCCTACATTCATTTTAAAATTACTTATAAAACTAACTGGCACCATTAGTAATAGCGCATTCCACAATTTCTTTCCTGCTTCTTCGTATTGATCATAATCTAAGGGCATCTTGGAATTATATTCTTGAACAATTTCCATTATTTTTTTGCAAGTAGCATTATATCCGCTATAAGTTTCAGGAATCGATGGAAATTTTTTATTTCTAATACTATGTATAATTATAGCAGTACAGTCATCATAGAAATAATCGTATCTTCTTTCAGCGTTAAGACCAGTATCTTGTATAAATTGTTTATTAAACCAAAATGGTTTTAACGCCCTTTGCAAACTGTTCTCCGAAGAATTTATAACAACCTGCTTATATCTATCATCCGCAGCTTTATATGCACTATACTCATCTACTAACTGCCTTGCAAAATATGTTAGTGAATGAAGGTTATCCTTTAACTTATCCCGCGTATCCTGTGTCATCTTTACATAATTCTTAGCATGTGTTAGCTCATGAACAATCGTATTTTGCAATGTTATCCATTCATCTTCCAAAAGTTTCTTTTTTCCCCTGCATCCTTCTACACCTATTTCGATATAACAAATATTGTTCTCAAATTTCGTGATTCCTTTGTTAATTGGATATTCATCACTAAATTGGACATTCACGTAATCTTCCAAAGAATACTCATTTTTAATCTGAGTTATAATCAGCATTATTTCTTGTAATACATCTTTATTCTTTTCTCTAATTTCTTCTTTAGCCTCCTCTTTATGTCGACGATAAAATATACTTTTTAAAAACATCTTATTATTTTCCTCCTCCAATTCCTCTAAATTCATTTACTATCAAACTTTAACTATCCCTCAATATAATTAAGCATTTTAGCCTGACTTGTTTTCCCTTTTAGCTACAAGTTTGTCCACTGTCTCAGCACTCACGTATAATGCCTATCTACTGAATCATGCAGTATTCTATAATAACTTTTCAAGCATTTATTTAAATCTCCATTTAGAGAATTTTTTTAGAAAGTTATCCCACATCTCTAAAAAAGTTTATATCCACCTTCATATTAAGCTCTTACGATATATGAGCAATATGCTCTATAGAGGGTTCTTCTTACGTTTAAAGATAGCTATGCTATTAAAACAATAATTTAAATTACCAGCGATTCAACTCGTACGATATAATCCCCACCTAAAGAGTTTGAGGATTTTTCTTCTAAACTATTGTTAAATTTTACTCATATTTTTCTACTTTAATTACAGCTTTCAACCTCCCATTATAAACATTCAGTATAGAATTACTTCTACTTATATTTAAGAAAAATTGGTTGTAATAGTTTTGTTAAAAGTATCTCAACAAGTTGCCTTTCTTCTTCACTCTGAAATTTTTTCCAATATATTTCTACTTCGCCTTGATGTTGTGAGAAAAATCTATGCCACCGCATGTCCTTTGTATCTCCAGATACAGGTGAAAAAGATTCTATATAATGACTCTTTATTCTGTTATATAATAATTTAGCTTTTCCAATATACAGACATTTTCCGTTTTTCATATAAACATAGATTCCTGCTCTTTTCTCGACTTGACCTCTTATAAAACTATATTGTTCTTTTTTCTTCTGTTCATTTTCAGGACTACAGTGATTTAACTTGAATGTAGACCATGTTTCTGCTGAAACAGGAAGTATTTTTTCTTCTTCTAAAAAAGAAGCCAATTTATCAATTATACTCATCTCTTATACCTCACATTATAGATATTCATTTCATATAACCAGATTCAGATTATCAGCCTACTTACATAAATCTGCATATATTGTCAACACTCTACTAAAAAAGGAGTTGTTACAATGCAGTCAAATAAAACTTGTACACTATTAGAACAATACCTAGGTTATCTTACAGTTATTAAAGGTCGTAGTGAAAACACAACTTTAGAATATCGGACCGATATATTAACATTCTTCAAATATGTAATGGAAACAAGAAATCAATCAATTGCAAATAAAAATTTTACATTTGCAGATATTAATTTTATCAAATCCATTACTCTTAATGATATGTATTCATTCATATCTCATTGCCAAATTACCCTGCACTCGTCCGCAGGAACTCGAGCTAGAAAAATTGTGTCTATACGACAGTTTTGGAAGTATCTAAAAACAAAAGTCCATTTAATAGATAATAACATTGCTGAAGAACTTGAAACACCCAAGCTCCCCAAACGAAATCCAAAATATCTTACTTTAGAAGAATCTGTTCGTTTACTACTAGCATGTAAATCATCCCCTAGGGATCATTGTATTATTACGATATTTTTGAATTGTGCCTTAAGATTATCTGAACTTGCTAGCCTTAATATAGATCAGATTAATACAGATGTTTTATCTGTGATAGGAAAAGGTAATAAAGAACGTAAAATTTTCCTCACTCCTGCTGCTAAAAATTCAATTAACACTTGGATGCAGATAAGAAATAACATTAATGTTACTACTAAGGCACTATTTATCTCTAGAAATAAAAATCGAATTACTACAAGAGCATTGCAAAACGTTGTTAAAAAATATGTGAAGCTTGCTGGATTAGATACTTCCACTATATCAGCTCATAAACTTCGACATACATCAGCTACATTGATGTATAAATATGGAAGGGTTGATTTACGTTCTCTTCAACAAATCTTAGGACATGAAAGTGTAGCTACCACAGAAATTTATACTCACATTGATGAATCTCAACTACAGGCAGCTGTAAACTCTCCCCCCCTTGCAATGATGTTTAACTGAACTAAAGAGACACCTATTATCGTGTCTCTTTGCGGAATATACAAACATGGATGAATCGACTTTATGGTATTTTAATACGTAAGTAAAGGTAATATAATTTTTGAAATTAGGGTCTTCCGCCTTGACAATTAGGGCATTTTCGTTGCCAAATATCTGATCCATTTGACTTATACTTATAATTACAGTTTTTACATTCCATTGAATAAAACCATTGCATATGATCTGTTCCAGGCTCATCTGTTCGTCCTAAATTCATTTGATTGTTTTTATTTAAATATCCTGGTTCAGTAGTTTTTTTCACGTTCATTTCCTCCTAATCTTACTTATCTACATTGCTTTTCTCTAGCATTATTCTTTACCTAATTCTTTAATTACCCATATATGGTTTTATGGATAATGGGAAGTTGGTTAATCAATGATTACTTGTAGTAAGATTTAGCATATCATTTCTAACTCAAAACTTTTAAAAGTATGTTTGATAAAAACATAGAATTTATCTTATCCTTTGAAAATACTAATTTTCAAAACATTAGAGCTGTCTAAAGAAGGAATATATTTCTCACTTATCTTGCCGATTTTATATATCTTAAAGTTCACTTTACCTCCCCTGCTTTTCTCTTTCCATAAATTTTGTATTGCTATGAGTAATAATTACAAGAATGATATGCATTAATATTCTAGAATAATTATGATGAAACACCTCTAAATCTAGAAGACCGTGAAGTGCATTATTCCTGAGATTTAGACCAGTGTCATCAATTAAAGCGTATTCCAGATATCTGTATACATTTTCTCTAAAGAATTCTTGTATTTCTGGCTTTCTCATTATCTCTTGAAGATTTGTGTTAAGCTGTGCTTCCTTATCACTCCTCATAGAAGTGATTTGTGTCCCAAGAATCTTTTTATGTAAGTCTCTTAGTAACTTCTCAATGAGTATTACGCAAAAATGCATAAACTCAAATGAATTATCCTTTGAATAGTATTTTTCAATTCTGAAGTAATATCTTCTGGTTCCATCAGAAATCCAATCACTTTCATTTATAAGTTTTCTTACTTCCGATAGAAATAATACGTTATATTCTTCCAAGAAACTTAATACTGGCAATACATTAAATCTAAAACTGTTCTCATAATAAATCCCTTTGTTTCTTGCTTTATAGTCTCGGTTAGAAACAACTCTATTTTCACCAAGAGAAATACTCGTAAATATCTGCTCAGTAATTGAGTATTTAGCTGAATCTAAAATCATCTTGTAATTAGGACATGCTCTATATACGACTCTTCTCTTTCTATTACCTAAAAAATCAGTATCCTTATAAGAAACGATTTTATCCATTGCACCAATTATCTCTTCTAGCTTACTTTCTTCTAGATACTTGCGTTGTAAATCAACGATACGCTGAAGCTCTTTTAGCTCATCTTCACCATGAGAAACTTCCGATACGTGCCAATCAATTGTATTATTAGATACTGCATTTTCAAGTGCTGCAAGAGCTTTAGTTTCCATCTCTTTGTTATCTAGTTCAATAAAGGCTTCTCGAGAATCATTTAAAAACATTATTTCTCTCATACCATTACCAGCCTGACCTAAGTCAAACATTAAATATGCTAGTGGCTCAAGTATAGTTCGTTGGCTAAAGAATTTATTTTTTTCCCTCTCTAAATCTCCAAGCAAATACTTTAGAGAAGATGTTGCTTCTTTAGATAACAAGGATGCAACTATTTTTTCATATAAATCAGTGTAATGCTTATTCAAATCAGCGTCACTTATCTTATGTAGTAGATGTTCAATTGTTCCTGTAAACGAGTGTATATTATTTGTCGCATCAATATATTTAAAAAGAACCTCAGCAATTTCAACCATATTAATCTTCATTTGCGAACTTAATTTCACTACATTATTAAGACAAGTCCTTTCAACTAATTTATCATCATTAAAATCGAACAAAACTGTATGCTCAGTAATTACAATACCAATTAAATCTTTTGCTAATCTATATCTTTTTTTTCCAGATATGAAATAAGACAAATAGCACATCATGTAAAATGTTATTCTAATATCAGAGCAATGCTCTAAAACTTCATTTACAAAATGAACATACTCCCCTTTCCTAGTATTCCAAACTTCTGAGACAGTATAATATATCTCCATAAAAGTCTTAGTTTCATCTTCGGAAAAACCACATTCTAGATAATTTTCCTCTTCAAGTTCATTATATCTAATCTCATCTAATAATTGAGATAATTTTTTTAAACGCTCTTTCAATACTCTCTCCCCCCCTTCGGTTATGCTAATTGTATCAATAATAATTTCGCCAACATATTTTCTTTGTACTTTTTCTGAAATTAATATCACTACCTAATCGATTTTTCAGCTTCCTATTATAGACACAATCTATAATCAATCTAATATTTCAAATGACTCTAAAATTTTAACTAGGTATATTTTACCATATATATAGGGTTATTGTTTGTTTTCTTGTATAATTTTGTAAATATGGGAAATAAAAAACAGCATCTTTTTTCAGATACTGTTACAATACTTGTTTATATAATATATTTAATATCTCCCAACTTGCTAGATCCATTTACTATGGATAATTAGAAGCTGGTTCTATGACAAAATCCGAGGCGAACCTAGTACCTTGGCAATGAGCGTTCTTCTCGTTGCCTGCTATTATTAGTATTTAATAATCTTTATCTCTTAACTTCTTTTCTTTTATAAACAATGCTTTAATTTCTTCCAAATTAAGAAGGTTACCTTTTTCATATTTTACATCATAACAATCACCATCAATACATACCTTTCCAGCTTCATCTAGTTTACCTTCTAGTATATACCCTTCATATGTAAAATTTTCTTTTGGAGTTTTTAATCCTAATAGATTCCTATCTATTACAATCTGGTGATATACGGTTGCTTCCATTTGTGAATGTACAGTCTTATATGGATGTTTGAATCCTGTGTATGTCTGACCTTCCTTAAACTCTCCATCAAATAGTAACTCATTATTTTCTGTATATAGCTTCCCATTTCCGTGAAATTGCCCCGTTACAAATTTTCCTTCATATTTCTTCTGACCGCAGGGATAATACTCTATTCCATAACCTGTTTTAACTCCACCTTCCTTCATTTCTCCTTTGTAAAATATAGTTTCTCCTCTAAAACACTTTCCTTTACCTATACTTTCCTTATTTTTAAAAACCGCTTCTATTTCATACTGTTCGCCACTCCAATTGTTCCATTTTGTTTTTATTTCCTCACCTTGTTTTATATCTATAATAAGTTGACTACAATTTTTATTTCTTTTTATTATTTTTTTACCATTTTCTAAACTTCCAGTATCAAACTGTCCAATACAAAGCTCTTCTAAAATTAATTTGTACTCTTCTTCATACTCTTTTTGTAAAACAAAACCCTTTCCATTCATTTCTCCATTTTTAAATTCTCCTAGTTCTACTCTTGTAACATTACACCACAACCACATTCCTTCTAAGAACGTGTATACTTCGCCTGTACATTTCCTACAATATGCTCCATAATATTTTTCAATATATCCATCCAAAGGCTTTTCTTCTTCATCTTCATCAAATTTTTCAACATTAAAATAAACATTATTATTCACTATATTACTTTCAATAATTTCATCTTTTACTATACGTTCATCAGTAATCCTATCAATATGATTGTTTTGTTTTTTGTATAACTTGCCGCTAACAATTTTTCCTTTTTCGTATTGAAATTCAAACAACTTTTCTGTATTTCTATATGCTATTTCACTTCCTAAAATAAATTTTCCATTTTCAAACGCACCTATAAATCTAGCTTCCTTTGCTACTTGGGAATATAATTTTCCTTTCTTATCATGTAAGTATCCATCTTCATCTAACTTCCCTTCGAATATAATTTCTCCATCTCCCTTTATAACATTGCCTTCCCTACTCACTTTTTTATAGGTCATTAATTTTATTTTATTTAAAATTTCGAAATGGTCTAGATTTAATAACAAAGTGACATCATCTGTCAATTCAAATTGAATATAATCTATCAATATTCCTTTAAAAACTTCTTTTGCTAACTTTGTCACTTCATCATCTAAGTTTTGCTCATTTAGCGTTCGTTCACTACTTTTAGTGGAGTTATTCCCGTCTTCACGTACATAGAATAACAGTTCTTTTATTGTTAAGAAAGATCGATAAATCTCACATATTTTTTCAATTTCTTTATCTGAAAGTGTTTTGTTTAAAATAGCTATATTTTTGATGAAATTTTCTCTTATGAGCATTTTCTTAGGTTCTGGTAATGACTTATGTATAATTCTGCTAATGTATAAACTTTTTAAATCTTTAAGCCCTAATAATAAATCATAATATACTATTAAAGCACTCTCCCGAATCTTTTCTTCATCCTTTTTTTCTTCTTTCTTATTAATATCTTGGGAAAGTTGATTACTTTTTTTACTTGTCTCCAAAAGAGCATATGATAATACTCCTGTTATTTCTATACCAACAACTGAAATATAATAATACAAGTATTCACCAAGTTTTATAGGGCTATCGAGATTAATTATTAACTCTTTAGTATCAATCGAAGTGGTCGACCATTTTACTATAAAACTTAGTCCAGATATTAATAAAATTGGAACTATTAAAATCCCTAAAAATACAAGTAGTATTATTATTCCTTTCTTGAAATCTATTCCTTCTAATTCTTGATTCATATATATCATCCTTTTCCGATTATCATTTGGTTCTTTAAATTGTCAACTACATATACACTCAATACTTCCGCTAATGCCACCATAAGGCTTGAAAAGACCCCTATCTCCCAGTAATAGTTCAAATCATTTCTTAACGATGGTAATCTGCTCTATCATGCATCACTTCATTTTCTATAGATAGCAAGAGAAAATCGCAAAAGATGCGCTTTTAGCCTAAGTAACAGTAAAATTGAATTTCCCATTATAAACATCATCTCTATTTAGATAATTTTATTTTCAATAGTTTTATGTTTAATTCAATTAATTCTCTAAATTCTTCTTCTAATAAATCGTATGTACTTATACACCCTTTTGAGTTTTTTTGTCCACTCTTATCAGAAGAATGGCTAGCTTTATCCATCAATTCATCATGTTTCTCTTGTGTTATAAGGAGGTTTTCTAAAAGGCTTCTTATTCTTATATATCCACTTTTTAAAACCTTATTTTTGTTTTCATCTGTTTTTATAGGATATTCAGCACCTACTATTTTATTAGTTCCTTTTAAATAAAAGTTTACATTTCTACTTTTTTCTTTCATTTCAATCTCATCATAGTCACTATATATATTATATTGTTGTTCCAATTTCAGAAATCGTGGCTTCAAAGACATAATTACCCCTCCTATATTTAGGATTACTTTTCTAGTTTTCTATATATTTTACCATAACATGAAATAATTTCATACTTATTGTATATTAATGTAATAAAAAAGCTGTCGCTTTAACTGATTGCTGTTTTTGGTCCTCTAGTTGTTTTTGTATAAATTTTCTACTATTAGTATTTTTAAGAGGATACAAAAACAACCCTTCTGATGTAATTTAAAAGGGTTTTAAACTTCACATGCTATGATAATGGGCAGTTGATTATTTGATCTAACGTTTAGGGGATTGCCGAAGGCGGGGCTTTTTAATACTAGTGATTATTCGGAGACTACACCTAGAACATATAAATACTGTCTAACGAATTACTGCATGCCGCTTTTGTCAACCCCTTGTTAGCGGTAGTTTTACCGTTTTCTAAGCTTTTTCCCAAATAAATTATCAAATTCATCAACTCCTTTGCTAAAGGTAGTTATTAAGTAATCGAAGTAGTCGCTAAGACAATTAACTTTTATATTTTTCGGAAAATAGTTTTTCACATTTCGTTCAATAATATCATCAATATAGTTTAGTTCTAATTTTCCTGTGAGTGGGTTTTTATACATAGTTATTATAGAACACATTGAGATTCTGTCATACTTTTGTGACAGCTTTTTAAACTGATTGTATTTTTCACTGCTCAATAGTTCCGACTCTTCAATCACAAAATTTTCCATCCCGTCTGCATACTTTTTCAAAGGATAACCTATTGTGTGCATTTTAAATACCATTGCTTCAAGCCATCGTTCACGAAAATTACTTTGTAATTCATCATAGTTCATCAAATAAATATTTGAATTTTTCGCAGCAGTATAAGCTCCATTTTGAAATCCACTTTTAGAAATAATATAGCCCGTATTTGCTCCGATGTCTGAAATAACAGTCCTAAACGAATGAACAATAGTTTTTGGAACTGATGTATTCCAGTTTTTACATTCAGCAATTACAATCTCTTTAGCAAAAGAAGAACTTGACTCTGCATAAACATCTACATTTATATCTTCTCTTACTGTTTGAATATTTTTCTCAACTTCTACAAGATAATTCATATCAGAAAATATTTTCCCTACTTTAATTTGAAGATCTTGCCAGTTCACAGGTTCTTTGTCGAATATTTTAAGCATAATAATTGAAACCTCCTTATTTTTTCACTAACAGTCTAGATTTCCATATCTTTTTTAAATTACCGTTAACATTTTATTCCTCGAAATTATTTTACTTTTTTCCCATATAGTGGGATTAATATGCTAGTTTCGGGAATATTAGCTTGTCTTCAAACTATAAGTTTATACACGTAATAGATACTACTTCTATTACTGATTGTCCATTATAAATATTAGTTACGTTATATATTATCATTACCTCACAATTCAACAATTTTTCATTTCACACTAATAAAATACAGAATCTCTCACTTTTCACAAAATATATCCCCTATCAAAATCCTCATAATATAATTTAACAAAACCTTCTAAATACCTTTAATTGATTTTTACATTTTTTTATTATCTATCTAATATTTAATAAGTAGGCCCTTAATAAAATTATCTCCTAATAACTCCTGTGTAATGTCCTTGCATCAAACCGTAATTTAAAAAATCCTTTTATTGATAAAAAACATACTAACATTGGTTAATTTTGTCAATACTCCTTATCAAGGGGGGATGCACGATGTCTACTAGCTATAAAAAATTTGGTATACAAATTAAAAATTACAGAAAATCTAAAAATTTAACTACACTTGAATTTGCGAATCTAATAAATATATCAACAGGCCAACTCAGTAATATCGAAAACGGAAACTATGATGTTTTTAAATTAGAACTATTAGGTAAAATTACAAAAGTTTTAAATATATCTTTACAAGATTTATTAACAGATATATCAATAGACATAAACAATTTATATATTGATAAGCAAATTATTAATCAAATTTCTGAGAATGAAGAACAACACATTGATTTCATCAATAATCAAACCAACATGCTTGTTATAAGCTTTTTATCCAGCATATCAGACTATAAATATAACACTGAAAAAATTCAATCTATAACCAACCATTTAATCAACGAACTTCATTTTATTAAGCAAATAAATACTGAAAAATCTCATGTCTCTACTAAGTAGGGACATTTTTTATTGCATTTATCTCAAATACTTGAAGTACTATTCTCAAATACTTGAATAATATTTAAAATCCTACACATCCTACTATCAAGGAGGCAGACAAATGCAAAAGCAAACAATAAATCTAAGCAATACTAGCATGAGAGCATTTCTAGACTGCAAGCAAAAGTTCAAGTACAACTATATAGACAAAGTTTATACTGATAAATCTCCGTCAAACAAATATCTTTCTTTCGGTACTAGTATTCACGCTACACTAGCCCAGTTTAATAAAATTACTGATATAAAGCATCGAACTTTAGATCATCTCACTACCTTATACAAGAAAAACTGGGTGCGGGATGGATATGATTCCATTGAAGAAGAAAGAGTCTTTGATCTTAGGGGTATAGATATGCTTACTAACTATTTTAATAACCCACTAGACACTAGTAAACAAAACTATCTTATTGAAAAAATGATTAAATATCCAATAAACGATCAATTTACTTTATGTGGCAAAATCGATAAGCTTTTTGTGAATAGTAATAATCAAATTGAACTGCTAGACTATAAGACTGGAAAAAACATTTCCCCTATAGATACTTTACAAAATGCTATTTATCTACTTTTATCAAGGCATATCCTTGGAAGATATCCTGATATGGTTAGTTTCTATCATCTTTCTCATAACAAAAAAATTAGCCAAAAGATTACTAATAGTATTGTGGAAGAATCTATTGAAATCGTTTCTGATCTTTATGAGCAAGTATCCAAAGAAACTCATTTTCCTAATAATAAAGATATCTACTGCAAAGAGAACTGTGCCCATTACACCACATGTACCAAAGTAGATACCTGTAAACTTCATTAATTAAAATATATGTGATGTTTAATAGATACTATCATGAATCAAAATATATATTTGCAGTAAATTTGTACAATCACTGTGATTTTAAAATGCTTTTAAAATCACAGGATCTTTTTAAAATCTCGTTTTAGATTCTACAACACTTTCTGTAACTAATAAGAGAATGTTGTTCATTTTAGAATGTAATTTGTTGAATTTTAAGCTACTTCAAAAACTATTTAATAAAAATACAATCAACCATCTCTCTAATCTAAATAAAATTTTAAAATTCTATTAATGATCATACAAGCATCTGAATAATATTGTAAGGAGGAAGCCTATGAAGAGTACAAAAGTAGATATCGTATCTATAAAATACAATGATAATGAACAAGCAAGAAAAGATTTCGTCAATCTCATATTAGATTATCTTATAGATCATCAATTAGTAGAAAAGGATGATGCCCATGAAAAGCATTAATGCAAGTTCAAAAAAAGAAAAATCTAAAGATGATGAACAAAATGACATTATTCAACCACAAGATTATGCAGCCATCTATGCAAGAAAATCAATTACAACTGACAATCACTCTATTTCCTCTCAAATAGCTAAAGGAAAAGAAACCCTATATGATAAAGGTTTAGTTCTTTATAATGTCTATTCTGATAGTGAATCCGCCTCCAAGTTCCCGTACAATAAAAGAAAAGGCTTTTGCGCCCTTCTAAGTGATATGGAAAAAGGAAAATTTAAAACACTAATCGTTTTAAAGCGTGATAGACTCTCAAGACGATTTAATGAACATCTACAAATAAAGCAAAAGTTTAGAAAACACGGCGTAAAAATAATTTATTCCGCTCCAGGAGAATATTCTCCAGAAAAGCCTGATTCCTATACTGATTTTATAGAAAACGTCCTTATGGGAATCAGCGAATTTGAGGCAGAAGTAGTAAAAAACAGAACAACTACAGGCAAAGCAGTTCAAAGAGAAAAAGGTATATATTCAACCAATGGGAATATTCCTTTTGGTTTCACAAAAAATACAGCTCCATATGTGTATTCAGAAAAATACAACCTTGTTCCCCATAAAAACGAATCTATAATCGCAAAAAAAATTTTTGCTGAATATGTATCAATAAACTGTTCAATAGAACAACTTACTAACTATGCTCACGAAATAAATGATTGTAATAGAACACTCAATAGAAATAAAATTGAATATATGCTTACAAATCCAACATACGCCAGTATTCAACGGCTTAATGATGGCTCCTTTCTATTTTACAAAAATAACGAGAGTAAATACCTTATTGATCATAACAAAATCAAGTATTTAACCGATGTAAAAACATTTTTGAATAAAGACCTTTGGATTCAAGCTGCTTTAAAATATCTTAACAGTAAAAGGTGCTATAAAAAACGTATTAGCAACTACTTATTTAAAAATCTTCTTACATGCAATATATGCAAACATAACGTAACCCTATCAGGTCCATATTATCAATGCGGTAAAAACAAATGTTTCCGTGTTAGAAAAGATATTTTGATAGATATGTTGCTAAATAAAATTCTAGATGATATTTTAGATGAAAATACTGCAAAAACACTTATAGATAGTAAAATTGAAGATTTAAAAAAGGAAAACACAAATTTGAATAAACAATTAAAGGATAAACAAAATCAAAAAAATAAGCTCTTACTCTATTTTGTAAAAAACAACACGAATGCTGATATAAGCAATAAATTGAACAATCTAATCAAAAAAGAGGAAGAATTAACTGAAAAAATATCCTCTTACGAAGATAAAATATTGGTACTCGAAAATATTTTTGATGAGATCAACACAATCAAACTTTTGGGATATAGAAATGAAATTATCCAATACTTAAAAAATGTAGACAATGTAGACAAAGCACAAAAGGCTTTACAAAGACTTATTGAGAAGGTGTATATCTGTGGAACAACTAAAAAATGTGAAATCCAAACAATCGACTACGGTTCAGAAAAAAATAGCGGCAGCTTATCTTAGAGTATCTACTAAAAAACAAAATGAAGAAGGCGTGTCCCTTGAATTCCAAAGAAAATATGCCAAGGAATTTGCGAATGCAAACAATATGATATTAGAAGATGCCTACATATTTGAAGAGGCAAAACCTGCATCTAAAATATATACAAATAAATACAATTCAAATACTGAATTAGATTATGATGAAGATATAAATATTGCAAATAGACCTATTTTAAACAAAATATTAACCCTTGCACAACAGAGAAAAATCAACACCCTTATCGTGTACACAAGAGATCGCCTAAGCCGAAATGTAGAAGAATATTTTTCTATAAAATACATGCTAAGTAAATACAAAGTCTCCATCCTCTATAGCAAACCAGGAGAAAATATAAATACATCTGCTAATGATACCGAAAAAAATGGTATTGAAAAATTAATAGATATTATCTTAGCAAGCATAGGTGAACTCGAAACCAATCTCATATCTTCACGAACAAGGCTTGGTAATGAGTATTGTGTACAAGAAAAACTTTGGCCTGGTGGAAAAATTCCATTTGGATACAGAGCTGAACCAGTCAAGCTCATAGATGGTAAAAAGAAAAAAACAAATTCTGCCCTTCGATGTATTCCTTATGAAAAAGAAATCATAAAGGAAGTCTTTGAATACTATACAAATTACGGATTTGGCTATAGAAAACTTTCTCAAATCATGCGTGAAAAATATCCTTTTAAAAACTGGACCAAAAGTAGCATTGAATCCATACTAAATAATCAAATTTATACAGGTCATATTGTTTGGGGAAGACGCGGTGGACGAAGACATCCTGATGCAGTTACAACTCCTATACAATCCCCTAAAATTGAAGAAGCTACAATTATTAATGATTCCTTGTGGAACAGAACCCTTGCATTAAGGCATGAAAAGTATAAAGCAAAAAACGATACCCTTGATCCTAAATATTTCTCTACTCCTTTTCTTTTACGAGGTAAACTAATTTGCAATAAATGTGGCCAACTTATGACCTGTAAAAATTACGGTAAAAATAAGAAAAGTGTTTACAGATGCCCTAGTACCAATGAAAACAATATCTCTGAACTCATACTTGAAAAAAATCTAGTTGAAAGTATTTTTATCAGTAAATTAACAAATATGATCTGTGTTGAAAATACAGATCATTTATGGGATCAATATTCTATTGAAATATCTCAAAGGAAAGAAACTATTGAACAAGAATTATCCAATTATCAAGAGCAAATAAATGCGTTAGAGGCTCAATTATTAGAAATTGAAAATACCATAAATAATAACATCCCCTACGCAATAAAGCTAGAACTGATGCAGTTGATCACTCGTACTGAAAAAGAAGTTGATGCCTATACTACCACACTTCAATTTAAAGAAAATCAACTTGATAAATTTTTCATAACAAAAGAAGGTTTTAAAAATTCTTTAGATAGCTTCTTCCTAAGCTTTGATAAATTAAGTGTTAATAATAAAAGAATGATTATAAACTATCTCGTAGATAATATAAAAGTAGATACCACTAAAAGTCCTTTAAATATGGAAATCGTCATCAATCCACCAAAAGAAATATTATCGCCTTCTATTTGCTAGAAGGCGTATAGTTTTGTCGAATAAAAAGGTAGGCATATGTCCTGTGACGGTATACCGTCACAGGACATATGCCTACC
>JADPRS010000022.1 GCA_015686845.1 Lutibacter sp. B2 | reverse complement strand
AGCAGGGGACTGAAAATCCCCGTGTCGGTGGTTCGATTCCGCCTCTGGGCACCAAGTAAAATACGCTATGTACATAGCGTATTTTTTTTATCTTTGTAGGAGACAGTTAAGTATTAACTGTCTCTTTTTTTATCTAGTGTATTAAAAATATAAGGAATAAATAGAGATGAAAACTTATGAATATTTAAAGTAGATAGGTTATTATTCTCTTTAACTATTAGAATGTTTTCTAGTGTATTTTTAATAAATTCATTTTCTTTAGGGAAATCAAAATCATCTATTGAAATGTAAAGACATTTTTCACCAGAGGGAAGATAGCCTTTGTATAATGGGATTTTAATACAAAAAGTATTTGTTGCCTTATTATATGCTAGGTCAAATGCATTTTGATAATCCATGTAATCTAGTAGACATGTGCTTGTATAAGAGCCTTCTAGAGACAATACATTACGTTTTATTGATTGGTTTATAATATAGCCTATTGTTTCATCAGATGTGTTAAAAATTTGTGGAAAAACAGAAATAAGTTGATCATAAGGTATTTCATCAAGAATTTTTAATGCTTTTGCCAAATAATACAGATCATCATGATTATGGAGTAAAATCATGTCTTTTATATTTTTATTTTGACTTTCTTCAAATACATTGTATAAGTCTACACTGTCTTTTCCGCTAATAGTATCATTTCTATAAATACCTAGAAATTCTTCTAACGTTTTTAATTTGCAATTTTTCATTCCTAATTTTTTTTGGTTTTTACGTACAATTTTTAATAAGTCAATACTGTTATGTGTACCCATTTGATGATTAATGTTGTTGATTTTAAATCGTTTATTTAAAAAAGGGATATCAAAAGTGTTTCCATTATAGTTTATTAATAATGGGAATTGTTTTATTTTTTCTATGAAAGAAATGAGCATTTCTTTTTCTTCACTTCTATTGTTGCAAAAGAATTGTTCGATGATGATAGAATTATTTTCTACATATAAAACTCCAATTAGGATAATATGACTGTGCTCTCTACTAAGTCCAGTCGTTTCTATGTCAAATAAAGCAAAATTAGTATTAGCGTATAATGTTAAAAAATTTTGTGGTAATGTTAAATTTTCTTTGATTGTATATTTTATAATTTCCACTGTGGAACCTCCATATCTGTAATATAGCTAGTCTTAATAATAATATTATCATAAATATAGAGGTATAAAAACTCAAATATATAATCTCAAAATTTATGATAGGGAATATAGTAATAGTAGAGGAGGGATTAAGATGAAATTTGTTGATAAATTAGCAGATCGCATATCTGAAGGCACTAGAACGTTATCTCAAAAGACGGATGAAATTATTGAGATTACTGAATTGAAATTTGATATGAGAAATATAGAGAAGGAAATTAAAGAAATCAAGTTAGCTATGGGAGAGATGATCTATGAATATTTCATAAGTACAGAAAATAATATGCCACTCAATCAAATCAAAGAAAAGTGTAGAGAGATTCAAAGGCTTGAAAAAGAATTAAATCGCATGAAATCTTATGTATATAAAGCAAAGGGATTAAACTATTGCCATTATTGTGGAGAAATGGTTGATCATGAAGAAAAGTATTGTTCTATATGTGGTCATAAAGTGATAAAATAGAAATATAATACAATAGATTAAAGATTATATCATTCTTGGACAAGATATTTTTGGTTAGTATGAAGAAGTGACTGATGAAATTCTCTCATAAGATCAACAAAAAAACCTAGTCCCGATGACTAGGTTTTTTTGTTGATTTACGTTCAAAAGGGGTATTGGGAATAGAGATTATATTATTGAGGTTATCAGGGGGATAACCACTAAACAAATTATAACAAAAAGCGACAGCGTTGACAAGTGTTTTTGCAAAATTTATATGAAATTTCTTATAAAAACGTATTTAGTGTTAATATATGTATTAATTTGTAATATACTATATATATCAAAATAATATTTTGATAATTCCTTTACAAAGTGTCTAGATTCATATAAAATATGGAAAGATATTGATAAAAGTCGAATTTGGCAAATTCAATGCATTGGGGATGTTTAGAATGGAAATATATTTAGACAATAGTGCAACAACAAAACCTAATAAAGAAGTTGTAGAAATAATGTTAAAGGCATTAACAGATGCGTTTGCAAACCCATCTTCATTACATAGGAAGGGTGTAGAAGTAGAAAAACTGATAAAAACTGCTAGAAAACAATTATCAAGGGCTTTGGCAGTAAAGTCAGAAGAAATATTTTTTACATCAGGTGGTACAGAGTCTAACAATTTAGCAATTTTAGGGGCAGTAGAAGCGAGAAAAAGACAAGGAAATCGAATTATTACTACTAAGATAGAACATCCATCTGTGTTAAATGTATATAATCATTTGGAAAAGCAAGGATATGATGTTATTTATTTAGATGTTGATCAATTTGGTAAAATAGATTTGGATGAATTAAAAGAGCATTTAAATGATACAACTATTTTGATCAGTATTATGCATATAAATAATGAAGTAGGAACGATACAGCCTATAGAAGAAATAGGAGAATTATTAAAGGACTGTACTAAAAAGCCAATTTTCCATGTAGATGCGATACAATCCTTTGGGAAAATAAAATTTTCACCAGCTAAAATGGGTATAGATTTAATTTCCATAAGCAGCCATAAAATACATGGTCCAAAAGGAGTTGGAGCATTATATGTAAATAAGTCTTGTAAGATCAACCCTATTGCTTATGGTGGAAATCAAGAGGCAGGTATGAGATCGGGGACCGAAAATGTACCAGGTATTTTGGGATTTGGAGTTGCTGCAAATGCACTTAATATAGAATTAGATGAAAAAATAAATAAAATGTGGACATTAAAAAATTCATTTATGGAAAAAATAAAAGAAATAGAGCATATTAAAGTAAATGGATTTGAAGGTGAAGGAAGTGCACCACATATTGTAAATATTAGCTTTTTAGGTGTAAGAGGAGAGGTTTTATTACATTCTCTTGAACAAGAAGGTATTTATGTTTCAACAGGGTCAGCATGTTCATCGAAAAAGAATTCGGGGAGTCATGTATTAAAGGCTATGAAGATGAAGCCTGATGAAATAGAAGGCGCTATAAGATTTAGTTTTTCATATAATAATGAAATCAAAGAAATTGATTATGCAGTTGATAAAATTGAAAAATATGTTCTAGACTTAAGAAAGATTATGAAGAGGTGAAAAAATGAATAAAGTATTAATTATAAGATATGGTGAAATCATTTTGAAGGGTTTAAATAGACCTTATTTTGAGAAGAAACTTGCTAAGCATATTGAAGCTAATCTGAGAGATTTAGGAACATTTAAGGTAAGAAAGTCTAATGCTGTTTTTTTCTTAGATATAGATGGATATGATGAAAAAGAAGTAATAGAGAGAGTTAAAAAAGTATTTGGTATTGTATCTGTTAGTCCTACCTATGCATTTAAAGTAGGAGATATTGAGGATATTTGTAATGAAGCTTTAAAGTATACGAAAGAAAAAATAGGTGGGGATAAAGATATAACTTTCAAGGTGGAAAGTAGAAGATCAGATAAAAGATATCCCCTAAAATCACCAGAAATAGCTAGATTGGTGGGCGGATACATATTAAATAATATGGAAAATGTAAAAGTGGATGTACATAATCCAGATGTAGTTATTCATGTAGATATAAGAGATCAAGTATATATTTATTCAGAAAAAATTAAGGGATATGGAGGATTACCTCTTGGTACGAATGGAAAAGCAATGCTCTTATTATCAGGTGGTATTGACAGTCCTGTAGCTGGATGGATGATGGCAAAAAGAGGTGTAGAAATAGAAGCGATTCATTATCATAGCTATCCTTTTACTAGTGAAAGAGCAAAAGAAAAAGTAATTGATCTAGCAAGAAAACTATCTACTTATTGTGGAAAGATCAAATTACATTGCGTCAATTTACTTCCAATTCAGAAGGAAATTAATGAGAAGTGCCCTGAAGAGGAGATGACAATTTTATCTAGAAGATTTATGATGAAAATAGCAGAAAAGCTTGCAGTTAAAGAGTCATGCAATGCATTGATCACAGGAGAGAATATTGGACAGGTTGCAAGTCAAACAATTCAGGGTCTTACTGTTACAAATGCATCGGTAGATATTCCTGTATTTAGACCTCTTATTGCATTTGATAAGATCGATATAATGGATATTGCTAGAAAAATTGATACGTATGAAACATCCATTCTTCCATATGAAGATTGTTGTACAGTATTCCTACCAAAGCGTCCAGTAACCAAGCCTAAGGTAGATAGAATTTTAATATCAGAACAGAGGCTAGATGTAGATCAGTTAATTGAAAAAGCAGTAGAAACCGTTGAGGTAATAGAAATTTCTGTAGAAGAAGAGTAAGGATAAGTGGTCATATATGTGACCATTTATTTTTTTTTTGTAATAATTTTAAGTACATTACAAAACTAGTCAATTTTCATCAAAGGAGTTACACCGTTATTCGCGAATATTAAATAAAACAAAAGAATACGGGGGGAATTGTATTGCTTACAAAGTTTGAAATTATTAATAATGATTTGATAGTGAAATTAGATGGAGAGTTAGATCATCATACAGCAAAAACAGTCAGAGAGGAAATTGATAGAGAAATTGATGAAAATAATACTAAGAATATAATATTTGATTTAGAAGGCGTTCATTTCATGGATAGTTCTGGAATAGGCGTTGTAATGGGCAGATATAAAAAGGTACAGAGATTAGGAGGAGAAACTGGCGTAATTAATTTAAGTAGTAGAGTTGAAAAGATATTTAAAATGTCTGGTCTTTTTAATATTGTAAAGAAATTTGAGAATAAAAAAGAAGCTTTAGAAAGATTATAAAAGGAGTGAATAAATTGGTAGGTAAAAATCATATGAGGCTAGAATTTTTAAGCAAATCACAAAATGAATCTTTTGCTAGGGTTGTAGTAGCATCTTTCGCTGCACAACTAGATCCTACAATTGAAGAATTAGCAGATGTAAAAACTGCAGTATCTGAAGCTGTTACGAATGCGATTATACATGGTTATGAAGATAGAGTGGCAAATATCATAATAGAATGTACTATTACTGAAGATGAAATAGAAATTATTGTAGAGGACAAGGGAAAAGGTATAGATGATATAGAACTTGCAAAAGAACCGTTATATACTTCAAGACCTGAACTTGAGAGATCAGGTATGGGATTTACTGTAATGGAAACATTTATGGATAAGGTAGATATTGAATCTCAAAAAGATGTAGGTACTAGGGTGATGATGGTAAAAAGATTTGAAAGTTGTCAAAAATAAGGGGTAGATAATATGAGTATCACTGCATTTTCTAAAAATCAGAACAACTTATTAGATCATGAAGAAAGCTTAGTACTTATTAAAAAATCACAAGAAGGAGATGAAGATGCTAAAAGTATTTTAGTTAGTCATAATTTGGGATTGGTAAGAAGTGTATTAAAGAGGTTTAACAATAGGGGATATGATAAAGAAGATTTATATCAATTAGGATGTATAGGACTTATAAAGGCAATAGAAAAATTTAATTTTGATTATAATGTTAAATTTTCTACCTATGCAGTACCTATGATTATTGGAGAAATTAAAAGATTTTTAAGAGATGATGGAATGATTAAAGTAAGTCGTTCTATGAAGCAAACGGCTGCTAAGGTTAAAATGATGAAGGAAGCCTTGATGAAAAAAACAGGTAAGGAGCCTACTTTACAAGAAATATCTACAGAACTCAATATTTCAAAGGAAGAAATTATTATGGCATTAGATGCAAGTGTTCATCTAGAATATTTACATGATGTAATCCATAAAGATGAAGGGTCTCCTGTACATTTAATTGATAAAATCAGCGAAACAAAAACAGAAGATGAAGGAGAGATTATAAATAGAATTGCATTGCTTCAAATTATTTCAAAATTGAAATCAAGAGAAAGAACGGTTATTATCATGAGGTATTTTAAGGATAAAACACAATCAGAAATTGCAGAAATGTTAGGTATTTCGCAAGTTCAAGTTTCACGAATAGAAAAGAAAATATTGAAACAAATGAGAGAACTGTTAGAAAAGACATGGTAGAGAACGTGTCTTTTTTTTATGTGCAAAAATATTTATAGGAATTTTCATGAGGGAAATTGTAAATAATAAAGATAAAGAGTTTTGAAAAGGTGGAGAAATGAATGTGTAAAAAATACTTTTTGATTGTTACAATTATATTAATTATGATTACTGCAACGTCGTGGATCATTTTAAGTAATAAACCCAAGGTAAACAAATATACGAGAGCTACATTAGTATTATACTATACTGCAGAAGAGGAATATGAAAATGTATAAAAATCTTAATGAAGAAAAATCTGTTTATATACAATTAAAAGATGGATTTGAAGCAAACTGTGGGCAAAAGATGTATGTAAAAGATTTGGCGACGATCCTCGTACAAAATGATCTT
This sequence comes from Lutibacter sp. B2, assembly GCA_015686845.1. GTDB lineage: Bacteria > Bacillota > Clostridia > Peptostreptococcales > Thermotaleaceae > JADPRS01. The sequence goes on along the minus strand of JADPRS010000022.1, from coordinate 54,253 downwards.
AAAAAAAGTATAGAAGAGATAGAAGTTGTAGAGAGTAATGAGAATGAATCATTACATATGGTTGTTACTATATTTATGATTATTGAAAAAATCACAAAATTATACCCTACTGCAAGGGTTTTTCCCATAGGGAATACTGAAATATTGATTAACATTATAAAAAAGGGAGAAAATGATAATAAAATTTGGCTTTTTTTTAGATTATTTATTGTTTCATTGGTGTTGTTTGTTGGCGCAGGATTGGCACTAATGAATTTTCACGCAGACGTAAATATGAACGAGGTACATGTTAAAATTTATAAAATGATTACTGGAATCGATGAAAAAAGACCTTTGATTTTACAAATCCCCTATTCTCTTGGTATAGGACTTGGAATGGCTATGTTTTTTAATCATATCATCCCTCGTAAATTCAGGAATGAGCCGAGTCCAATGGAAGTAGAAATGAGTTCTTATAGAAAAAAAATGGATGGATTTATAAAGAAACATAATAACAAAAAGTAATAAGGGATGTGAAGGGCCATGATCTTTAAGCTAGGTGCTGCTTTTGTAGGCTTTTCAGAAGGGATTATTGTTGGAACGGCATTAATTGCTTTTCTGACGATTTTGGATATAGTTCCAAGACTTGCGCAAATTACAAATACTGCATTGTATAGTAAGTTTTATGAGGTAGTAATTGCGTGTAGTGCTACATTAGTGGCCATGTTTGATATATTATCTGTACAAAGTAATGTGGGAAGATTTGTTGTAGTCATTGTAGGAATACTGATGGGTTTGTATGTGGGGCTATTGGCTTCGGCTTTAACAGAAGTGACCAATGTACTCCCTGTTATCGTACAACGGTTTCGTTTAGAAGGATATGCAAAATACGTTTTTACAGTGCTTATATGTGGTAAAGTTGTTGGGTCTTTAATATATTGGATATTTATGAATAAATAGAGAAAAAATTAGAGGTGAATTCTATTGAGTAAAAGAGAAAAATTAAGGAAAGAACGAGACTATGATGCTTATGTAAAGCAAAAGACGCCGAAGCCAACTTATTTGAAAAATGTCATATGGGCTTTTTGTGTTGGGGGATTGATTTGTGTATTGGGCCAATTTATTACCAATGTCTTTGAAAATATGAATATGAGTGAAAAAGATGTTTCTACAGCTAGAACAATCATTTTGATATTTTTAGGCGCTTTTTTCACGGGCATAGGCGTTTATGATAAATTGGGGAAAAGAGCTGGCGCAGGGTCAATTGTGCCTATAACTGGATTTGCAAATTCTATTGTAGCACCAGCTATGGAATTTAAACGAGAAGGATATATATTTGGTATAGGCGCTAAAATGTTTATTCTTGCAGGGCCCGTACTTGTATATGGCTTTGGAAGTTCTGTACTGGTAGGATTAATATATTTACTTATTAATAAATAAGGAGGCGGAGTATTTTGGCTATTAAAAAGTTGGGTAAACAGACCGTACAGTTTAAAAATCCTCCAACGATTATTTCAACAGCAACAATTGTTGGGCCTAAAGAGGGAGAAGGTCCTTTAAGAAGTTATTTTGATAGGATATTGACAGATGATTTATATGGGGAAAATAGTTGGGAGTTAGCAGAAAGTAAAATGTTAAGAGAAACTGTAAAAGCTGCTATAGAAAAAGGAGATAAGAAAATTTCAGATATGGAATATATGTTAGCTGGAGATTTGTTAAATCAACTTATGTCTACTTCATTTGCAGCACGAGATTTAGGAATACCGTTTTTGGGGATCTATGGAGCCTGTTCAAATATGGCGGAGTCTCTTAGTTTAGGATCAATGCTTATAGATGGTGAATATGCAGATTATTTGGTTGCAGTTACTTCAAGTCATTATAGTTCAGCAGAAAGACAATATCGTTTTCCACTAGAATTAGGAAATCAAAGATCATTAAGTGCACAATGGACAGTTACAGGTTCAGGAGCGGCTATTCTAGCCTCAAAAGGAAAAGGACCTAAAATCACACATATTACTACTGGTAAAGTGATAGATTTAGGAATAAAAGATGTAAATAATATGGGTGCAGCTATGGCTCCAGCAGCCGTAGACACAATTGTGACACATTTTAAAGATACAGGATTTAAGCCAGAGGACTATGATTTAATTGTAACAGGTGATCTTGCAAGTGTGGGTAAAGAGATTGCACAGGATATGATTGGAGATGTTGGGTATGATATGTCGAAAGTATATAATGATTGTGGACTTTTAATATTTGATAATGAAAAACAAGATACCCATGCAGGAGGAAGTGGATGTGGATGTTCAGCTACAGTGTTTTGTGGATACATATATAAGGAAATGAAAAAGAGAAATTTAAATAAGGTATTATTAGTATCTACAGGTGCGTTATTATCTACAACTAGTAGTCAACAAGGTCAGTCAATTCCTGGAATAGCCCATGCTGTAAGGATTGTAAATGACGTGTAAAAAGGAGTGATTATATGGAGTATATTAGAGCATTTGTAGTTGGAGGAGTAATATGTATTATTGGACAATTATTAATTGATGGAACAAAGCTTACTTCAGCACATGTACTTGTTCTCTTTGTAACGTTAGGGGTGGTATTAACTGCGATTGGAGTATATGAGCCTATTGTTAAATATGGAGGAGCAGGCGCTACTGTACCATTGCCTGGATTTGGATATGCATTAGCAAAAGGAGCTATTAAGGGTGCAAAGGAAGGCGGAATATTAGGTGCATTTACCGGTGGCGTAGAGTCAGGTGCAGGTGGCGTTGCAGCTGCTGTGGTGTTTGGGTATTTGATGGCAGTTATATTTAATCCAAAGACAAAAAATTAAAAATAAAAGAAGGTTTTTCATTATGAAAAACCTTCTTTTATTTTAGTTATTATCAATGACATCTTCTTCCATATTCTCTTCAGGTTGTGACTGTTCGTTCTCTTGATTATTCGAATCAGTTATTTCGTCATTTTCTGGTGGGAATGTAATATTGTCATTAAATGAAGTATGAAGATCACAGAACGTACTAGGTGCTTCATATATATAATCTTTTGGAACAATCCCGCCGTTTTTAGATGGAGAGTACGGGATTGGTCTTTTTGTAAATACTCTCTTTTCTACTAATGTAGCAGGGCAGAAAGGCGTTGCTAATTTATTGGTTGTTGTGTCAACTTCTACTTCAACATGAACATCATCATATTTTGTTGGTGCAGTACCCTTTATGAAATATTCAGATCTTACTGTACTTCCCCGAGGATCACGTGAACTAAAAGTTGTAGGAAGTTTTCCTGATACAGTATCTACTGAAACGCTAATAATACCTGATGGTTTAACAAATTTCTTTGGAGGAAGATTTTTATGTACATCTGCCATTACGGTTTTCCAAAGTTTTGCACTTACACTACTCCCTTGGCTTAATTTAATCTGTATATCATTTCCTACCCATACAGCGCCTACATAATAAGGCGTATATCCAACAAACCAAGCATCATAATTATTAGATGTGGTACCGGTCTTTCCAGCCACAGGAATAGATGAATTAGATACATCTAATTTAGCTTTGGTTGCAGTCCCATCCGTAACAACACTTTTTAGCATATCGGTCATAATAAATGCCACTTGAGGACTTACAACTATATTTTTATTACTTTTATTTTCTAAAATGACGGTTCCTTCACTATCCGTAATTTTTGTAAATGATTTTGGTTTAATGTAGACGCCTTCGTTTGCCAACGAAGCATAAGCCGCTGTTAATTCTAATGGGCTAATACCTTTTGTCATACCACCAAGAGCTACTGCTGCTGTATTTTTATCAGTTGTGCGTCCACTTTCTACAATTGTAGTGATACCCATTTTTTTAAGGTAATCAATAGATGTGTTAATGCCTATTTGTTCACATACTTTTACGGCCATTACATTCATGGACGATTTTAACCCTTGACGAATGGTAGATAATCCCCAATAAGATGGATTGCTATACCAGTTTTTAGGCCATAAGTGCCCACTTGCGTTATAATGTGGTACATCATCAACTACAGTTGCAGCAGTCCAACCATTATCAATTGCAGGGGCATATACACCAATAGGTTTGATCGCAGATCCAGGTTGTCGTGGGTTGGTAGCTCTGTTATATAATTTTTTCCCTGTGACATTTCTACCACCAACAAGTGCTTTTATTTCTCCAGTATGAGGATCCATTATTACCATAGCAGATTGAGGCTGAATTGCACTTTTACTACTGATAGAATAATGACCCTTTGAAATTAACATATTTCCATTAGAATCTGTTGTTAAAAAGTTTGGATTTGTGGATAAAAATTCTTTACTTATGATCACATTTTTATTATTGTCATAATTTTTGTACTGAGCGGGAATACTAAGATTTCCACCTTTTAATATTAAATATTCTTTTTTCTCATTTTGAGTATAAGCATCTTTAAGTTGTATACGTATGTCCTTTAAAGTTTCATTTTCATATATTGGAGAAAACTTTAAACGTTTTTTATTATGAAGAACTAAATTTCCATATGGATCATATGAATAATTTGATTTTGGAATAATTAAAGAATCGGATTTGTTTATTAGATTCTCATACTTATAAAGCAAAATAGAGTTACTTGTACTTATGATATCGCCTGAATTATTTTTTCTAGTAACAAGCGACGGGAAATTTTTATTATTTCTATAAGCTTCTTCAACTATTTTTTGCATATTAACATCAATCGTACTATAAATTCTAAGGCCTTGATTATAAAGCATGTCTATAGCTTCTTCTTCTGTTTTGTCTAGTTCTTTCATAAGTGATTCTATAACATCTTGTTTAACCTTATCCGCAAAGAATGATGAAATTCCAGAGTCTGTATTTAAACCAGGTTTAAGATGTGTTTTAATATCTTCTTTAAGAGCTTGTTCATATTCTTCTTGTGTAATTTTATTTTCATTTTTCATGATTTGTAAAACGAGTTGTTGTCTTTCTTTATAGCGTTCATCATATACGATTGTATAAATTTCATCATCATCATCAAGAATAAAATGTATCGTTAGATCTACATCTTCTTTTTTTAGTGTTTTAAGGGGAGAATACTTAGAAGGATTTTTAGTAATACCTGCAATTAAAGCAGATTCAGCTAAATCTAAATCCTTTATATCTTTTGAAAAATAAGCATAAGCGGCTCCTTGTACTCCTTTTGCACCTGCACCTAAATATGCGGTATTTAGGTATGCTTCAAGAATTTGTTCTTTTGTTAGCTCTTGATCCATTTGTATTGCATAGTATGCTTCTTTAATTTTTCTTTCTGCGGTTTTTTCATTTGAAAGATAAAGATTTTTTACTAGCTGCTGTGTTATAGTACTTGCACCTTGAACAGCAGAACCTGCTTTTATATCTTCGAATAATGCTTTAATAATCCTTTTGGGGTTTATTCCTCTATGACTCATAAAATCTTGATCTTCTATTGCAATAAAAGCATCTCTTACATTTTCTGGAATATCATCATATTTTACTATGGTTCTGAGACTATCGCTTCTTATTTTTTCGATTAAATTTCCATCTTGGTCTAAGATAAAGGAATTTTCATTAAGTAAAGTTCCCATTTGGCTAAAGTCGACAGGATCTGCAGATTTTACAATCGCAAAAATTATTCCGAATGCTGCACCACCCACTATAAAGGTTCCTATCAAGGTGATTAAAATAAATAGTCTTACAAAGCTAACTTTTTTCTTTTTTGGTTTTTTATTAGAACGCCTTGGTTCTCTTTCGCTATTTTCCGACAAAGTAAATACCTCCTAAATGCAGAAAAAAATTTTAAAAAAAATGGACATACCTAATTATAATTATAGCATATGATGGCAGAGGATGTTACTTTATTTGGGTATGTTTTATAATAAAAGCTTAGCAAAATTAATTTTGCTAAGCTTTTATTTTTGATTGTGCATGTGTGATAGGAATGCCATTGCCATTTGCAACCCTTTTACAAGTTCAGTTTTAACAAGTTCTAAATTTTTTTCTTCACTACCTGTAGCTACAGTAATGCGACAAATATTTTTTACGATTTCCAATTGAACAAAATCTTTCTGTAATATTGATTGAGCACTTTCCTTTAACATAGAGAGAATTTTTTGGTCTTGAAGATAAACTTCAAATTGATTTTGTAGAGAAACTAGAATGCGTTTTTCTTCATCGAATTTTACTTCTTTAACTATTTGATTTACAGTATCCATATGTAGTCTCCTTTTATTAATAATTTTGACTTTAGACTTATAGTATAACATTTTAGACTAAAAAGAGGAAATATAAAAAATTATATTGATTTAGTAAAGAAAAGGTGATAGAATAAATTCAATCTAAGAAATCTTTAATGCAGTCCTGTGAGGCTGGTAAGATTGTTATATAGTAATTAGATTACCCTATATAGGGTGATTATATAACTTCTTGCCAAGGGTAAGAGGTTTTTTTGTATGAAAAATAGTATATAAACCTTTTAATTCAGTCCAGTGAGGCTGAGAAGGGAGAAGGTATTTTTTATTCTCCTTTAAGGTAAAACAAAGAGGAGGTTTTTTTATGTCAGAAAATGTATTACAAAAATCAAGAGAGATTAAAAGTGAAGCATCGTGGCTAAGTGGAGCAAAGAAGGCAATTTTAGCAATTCAGCATTTAATTGCTATGTTTGGAGCTACTGTGTTGGTACCGATTCTTACGGGATTAGATCCTTCGGTTTCCCTAATAGCAGCAGGAGCAGGAACATTATTATTTCATTTAGTTACGAAGGGTAAGGTTCCAGTATTTTTAGGATCATCATTTGCTTTTATACCTGTAATTATAACTGTGAAAGAAATGTATGGTGGAGATTTAACCTATGCACAAGGTGGAATTATAATAGCTGGTTTAATTTATATGATCGCTTCTCGGTTAATTAAAAAAGTTGGTGTTGAAAGAATAGAGCGTTTTCTTCCATCGGTTGTAGTAGGCCCTATGATTATAGTAATAGGACTAAATTTAGTACCAGTAGCATATGGAATGGCATCAAATAATTTTATAGTAGCGTTCATTACTTTATCAATTGCATTATTGATTACTTTAAAAGGAAGAGGACTTCCTAAACAATGTTCTATATTGATAGCCGTTATAGCAGGATATATACTTTCTTTCAAAATAGGCATTGTAGACACATCATCAATAGCAAACGTACCATTGATTGCTATGCCAAATTTTTCATTACCGAAATTTGATTTAGGCGCAATAGGAATTATTGCACCTGTAGTGTTGGCTGTATTTATGGAACATATAGGAGATATTACTACAAATGGTCAAGTCGTAGGTGAAAATTTCATAGAAGACCCAGGTTTAAATAGAACTTTATTAGGGGATGGATTAGCTACATGCTTTGCTGGTATGATTGGAGGACCTGCAAATACCACTTATGGAGAAAATACAGGGGTACTTGCTATTACTAAAAATTATGATCCTTCAATTCTACGTATAGCAGCAGTGTTTGCAATAATACTTGGGTTTGTAGCAAAGGTAGGCGGATTTTTAAGAAGTATTCCAGTACCAGTTATGGGTGGAATTAGTTTGATGTTATTTAGTATGATTGCATTAATAGGTGTAAAAACCATTAAGAGTAGTAAAGTTGAATTTGATTTTAAGAATGTATTGATTATGGGTTCAATCTTAATTTTAGGATTAGGTTCAGGATCTATAGAAAATCATTTTGGAATATCGCTTGGAATTCCAGTACCATTTACTGTAGTAAAAATTTCAGGATTAAGTTTTGCTGCAATCGTAGGAGTTACATTAAATGCAATGGTAAATAGAAAAAAATAGAAAAAACATAATAAAACACCTTTCCCTGTTTAGAGAAAGGTGTTTTATTATGTTAAATAGAAAATTGAAAAAATAAGAAAAACACAAATAATGGGTTCTGCCAATTTACTAGAAGACATAATAAAAACAAAATTATATCTTTTTTTAAAAAAAGGATAAAAAAGGGGTATACCACTAATTGTTAAAAAGTCACCAATTAAATGGGATATTAATCCGATTATAAGGGAACAAATGGTTTCATAGGATGTTATATGCTCAAGTGCGAATAAGCTAGTAAATGAGATTGCGAATATTCCTAAAAGACTATGTGTAAAGCTTCTGTGTTTTGAAAATGCGATGATTATTAATAAAATTGCAGTTGAAATGGCTGATTGATTATTTAAACCATATCGAAAGAGCAAAAATAAACTGATTCCAGAATAAAACAAAATTTTACCTTGTTTATTTTTAATAGGAAGGATTTTTTGATTGATTTTTGCTCGTGGATGATCCATATCAGGAATTAGAGATCCTAATAGGGCAGCCACAGTTGTTGAAATATCTGGTTCGTACCCTAGTTTGGGAAGCAAATAAAGACTTGCAACTGAACCAAATAGCATATGAGTTTTTCCAGTCATTGTACATCATCCTTTTAGCACAAACGTATGTTTTGATTTATTATAACACATGTTTGTACCAAAAATCGACATTTTAATTATATGCAAATTATTTATTTTTAGATATAATGATAGATTCTAGCTCAAAAAGTTTATCACGTGCATCCTCTTTAAGATCAGATAAGACTTTTTGTCTAAATTTATGGCTTAACAATTGTTTGTTTTTTATTTCTTTTGTTCGCAAATCACTCCAATAGAACTTTTTTCTTTTATGATAAAGATCTAAATCAACGATACGCATACCATCATCTAAATACTCAAGACCTAGAAGAATTTGTTTAATAAATTCTGGTTCATAGAAAGTTACCAATCGGATTCTATATATTCCTACTGTATAGAATATGGTTGCAGCATCTGTTCCCCAAGATTCTCCAAGGATTAGTCCTAATTCTAAATGTTCTATGACATGAACGAGTCTCTCGTAATGAAGAGCATATTGACCGTAGCTGTCATAAATTTTAATGGTTAATTCATACCAATCTTTATTGCCTAATCCAATATTAAGATATTTTAAATCATGTTTTTTAAGTTCTTTCATTAGAATTTTAAAATTCTTTTTGATAAAAAGAGATTTTTTGTTTAAAGAAGAAAGGCCTATAGGTTTAGTTAAAGATTTTTGGGTAAATGAAATGACAGTACCTTCATTATGATTTTCTAATATATGTTCTATAGTTCCAACTTCTGCATTATAATCTGTGGATACAGCATTTATTACTTGATCCATATCACCAAGGCTTTTCATTATAATGATTCTAGGTGCAATTCTTAAAGAAGATATGAAATCAGATTGTTTTTTATTAATAATGCTACTTAATACCGTATCAATATCGCATTCACTTAATAATATATGGTGTATATCATTAAGTTTAATGATTGATTTCATTTCTTTTGCCAATAGTATAATAACAGAATTTTCATGAGAATTTTCAAAAGCTGTATTAATGTCATATTCTATAGTTTCTAAATTCGTTTTAAGAAAATCATTCAATTGAGTAATATGGTTCGTTGCAATAATGAGTAGTTTAGGACCGCTTCGCACAATAGATAACATAAAAAAATACCTCCGTTTTTAGAAACCTATTTTTGATTTACACATTCTGCTGTCATCTGTACCATAGGGGTAAGGTAGAGTAAATATTTTATTACTATCTAAAAGTATAATATGGATTCCTAATAATCCATTTAAATAGATTTGTTCATGACTAATTTTGCTTTTTAAACTTAAGTCATGTCCGAAAAAGTTGTACTTAGCAGGAGATTTTACAATTTCACTAGAATAATGGCTAATATTTATAGGAATTCCTTCAATCTGAATATGTTGTATTCCTTCAACTAAAATGCTTTTATTTATATAAGATTCTACAATGGTTTTAGAATCATGGTTTCCTAAGGCTAAGTAAATTTTCCTTGCAGATGAGTTTTCTAAAATTTTTATTAATGTGTGAACGTGTTTACTATATTCATCAACTCTGTATGGATACATTTCCAATTTAATATTGTCTACCATATCTCCAGTATGAATTATATAAGCAGGTGTAATCTTTTTTAGGAGCGTATTAAGGGCACTAAAAAAATTCACTGGCGTATCTGATATATGTACCAAAATTTTCTCGTTAGATGCTAGAATTTCTTCTGGAATGTATACAGTGCCTACTAAAGTATGAAAAAATTTTTTGAAATTAATCATTAGAGTACCTTCTTTAAGTTTAATTTATTATAACTTTATTATACCAAAAAATATAAAGCAAAGGTATGAAATATATCCTTTGCTTTATACATATAATTTATTTCTCTAATTTAAAATAATTGATTGTAGATTCCAAGCTTTGAACTGTTTGATTTAAGTCCTCAGCCATGGCGTTTATTTCTACAATAGAAGCACTTTGTTGCTCGGTTGTAGCAGATACTTCTTGAGTTGATGCAGCTGTTTCTTCAGATACTGCTGATACATTTTCAATAACATGGCTTAATTGATCTCTATGCACAAGTATGGAGTCTAAGCTATTTGATATAATATCAATTTTTGTAACGATAGATGTTATTTCATGATTAATGTTTTCAAAGCTATTCATAGAATGATCAAGTGCAATATTTTGATCATTTAAAACTTCTTTGTTATGTAAGATCGTAGTTTGAGCTAATTGCATATCATCTTTAATGCTTGATATTATTTCTTTAACATTATTACTAGAGTCAGATGTATCTATTGCAAGTTTTCTAATTTCGTCTGCTACGACTGCAAAACCTCTTCCAGATTCACCAGCTCTTGCGGCTTCAATTGCAGCATTTAAAGATAATAGGTTTGTTTGTTTAGAAATATTTGTGATGGTTTCTACAATATTTACGATTGTAATTGCTTTTTCATTTAAACGTTCTATAACATGGGTTATTTCATCATAAGCAATATTCGTTTTATTAGCTCGGTCGGCTAAAATTTCAATGGATTCAATGCTTTTTTTATTGGCATTATGAATTTTATCTGAAGAATTTTTACTTTCATAAATATGTTGTGTCATTAAATCTATTTCATTTGAAAGTTCTAATGAAGTTGATACACCATTTTCTGCATCTTGTGCTAGCGTACTAGTGGCACTAGCTACTTCATAGATTGTTTGAGATATTTCGTTTACAGATGCTTCTGTTTCTTCAAGTGTGGAAGTTAGGGAATCAGAAGAAGTTGTTATTACAGTTGATACCATCATTATTTTTTCAATAAGTTTTTTAGTATTGTTAATCATTTTATTGAAATTGTCACTAAGCTGACCTAATTCATTTTCAGACTTATAATCACTATATATTGATAAATCTCCGTTTGAGGCATGTTCCATAAGTATTGTCAGATTTGTAATAGGTTTTGTGATTTTATTAGATAAGAAGTATCCTATCAATATAGTCAATAATATTAAAAATGCAGATATTATGAGGTTCATATTTTTAACTTTCGTTACAAAGCTTATAGCATTTGCTTTTTTTTCAACGGTTATAGCAGCCCAGTTTTTAGACTCACCGGGTAGAATAATTGGTGAATATGCACTCACTAAGGTTTCTCCATCTAGATTTTTATATTCTATAAATCCAGATTCGCCATTTAACACTTTACTTGTTATTTCTTGTAATTTAGCAGGCATTTCTATATCTTGAATTTCAGTTTTTTTATTTCCATTTGCATCTGATACTATATTTCCATTGGAATCTTTAACAAAAACTGTTTTCTTAAAGGTTTTATAATTATAAAGCTCAGTAACTTGCGTTTTATCTGGATGAGCAACAACGATCCCTTCACTATCAATGATATAGGCATAACTTCCTTCTCCTAAGGTGAAAGTTTCAATGATGGATTGAAGTGCATTTAATTGAATATCTACCCCCATAATGCCTGAAAATTTAGAATCATTGTCATATATTGGCATAAAAATAGAAGTGACAGGGCTATTGGATAAGGACATATAAGAGTTGCTCACAAATGAGTTTTTATTCTTAATGACATCCTTAAACCACCATCTATTGGATCTATTTCCTAAGGTACCACTCGATCTTGCTGTTTGTGCTCCATCTGGTTTTTGAATATAAAATAATTCAAAATAAGGATTTCGTTTGAGCGTATCCTTCACCAGGTTTGTCTGTTTTTCTGGTATGAAGTTTTTGATATCATCACTGTGAACCAATTGATCCGTTATGGCATAGGATTTATCAATAAAAGAACCTACCTTTTCAGATAAAAATTTAGCAAAGGTTTCATGTGTGTTCTTCATTTGATGTTCATAATTAAGTGAGATAAAGTAATCATTAAGTAAGTTTGAAGCTAAAAAGGGAATAAGTACAATTAGCACCATTGCAATGATAAGGTTGCTTTTTAAAGTTTTCAATTAGATCCCCGTCCTTTTATAATAGAATATAAGAAAAAAATAAATTGTTGTCTAAATCTTACCAAGTATCAAAAAATTTGTCAATTAGTTTCCCCTGAGTATTAAAGGGGACTATGTTGGATAATGATTAATAAAATTATGGAAATTTTCTTGCAGATATTTTATAATGAGATAAGAGTATATATAATATACTCGATTTTTGAAGTAAGGAAGGGGAAGAGGTATTTATATGAATTTTTTTGAAGAAAAATTAAAAGCAATTCAACCATTAAATAAGCGTACAATGAAGTTGGCAAAAGAAAGATTAGATATACTGATTAAGCCTTTAGAAAGTTTAGGAAAGCTTGAAGATATTTGTATTCAGATGGCGGGAATATATGAAGATCAATATTTTGACATTTCCAAAAAGCTGATTTTGGCATTTGGAGCGGATCATGGTGTTTATGAAGAAGGGGTTTCTCCTTGTAAACAGGAAATAACTAAATTACAATTTTCGAATTTTGCAAAGGGTGGAAACGGAGTGACTTCTATAGCAAAATTTGTAGGAGCAGATGTGTGGCCAATAGATGTAGGCATTAATTGTAAAGAAGAACTTAAAGGAGTTATAAATAGAAAAATAAGAATGGGTACATCAAACATGAAAAAAGGGCCTGCCATGACTAGAGAAGAGGCTACTAAATCTTTAGAAGTTGGTATTGAGCAGGTTAAGAAAGCGAAGGATATGGGGTACAACCTTATAGGAATTGGAGAGATGGGCATTTGTAATACCACACCATCTACAGCAATAATGAGTGTGCTTTGTGATTTTGAACCGAAAGATATAACAGGAATGGGCTGTGGTCTTGATAGTGAAGGAATTATTAGAAAAACGAAGGTTATTGAAGAAGCAATAGAATTAAATAATCCGAATAAAGACGATGCTATTGATGTTTTAGCAAAGGTAGGTGGATTTGAAATAGGAGCTATGGCTGGAGTTATCATTGGAGGTGCTATTTATAAGTTGCCCATCGTATTAGATGGTTTTATAAGTTATGCGGCTGCACTTATAGCATATAATTTAAATAGTTTAACGAAAGAGTATATGATCGCTTCTCATTTATCAGCAGAGCCAGCTTCAAAGAGCATATTAGATAAATTAAATCTTTCACCATTACTTAGTCTAGATATGAAATTAGGAGAAGGATCAGGAGCGGCATTAGCGTTTAATGTAATAGAGGCGGCAAATTTTACGTATAAAAATATGCTGACTTTTGATGATTCTACAATGGAAAATACGCATTAGGTAAATTATAAGAAACCCCCTATGATAATCCTTTTGATTTAAAGGAAATATAATAGGGGGTTTAGTGATTATACTATTGTGTACATATTTTTAAAAGAAAGTTTTTTTTTAGTGGGATTAGGACTTCATTATAATTTTCTAGTAATTTTTCTTCTCTAAGTGTCCATATGGGTATATCGATGTTCAAGTCATTACTTATACTTACTAATGCAATAAAGAATTCAAGTATACCCTTATAGTGCATAGTAGCAGATTTAATTACATTTTCACGTTCTAAAATTTCACCCTTTAAAATTTGCATTCTCAATTCTCCTTTGTGAAAGAATTCCAATTGGAAGTAATAACGCTTGTATAAATAAAGATACTATTGCAGTAATAGCTTGTTCGGATGGCAAGAAAAAGCTAATGATTCCAAGGAAAATAATTACTAAAAATGATACATATTTAAGCTTCTTTCTTCGTATATCACTAAGTATAGGTTTATTTGGATGATCTACAGGAGCATAGAACCATACAAGAAGTATAGAAAGTATAAATAGTATAATTCTTATAGGGATAGGCAAATCAATTTTAACGCCTATCGTTATGCATATTAAAAAAATAAAAAAAGAAGTAAAGAAACATCTCCAATAAGTATCTTCATGATAGCCTCCTGCGACCACTCGTAGTGAACAGAAGAAAAAAGATGCAATTATAAAAAATTTTGTTAATGAAAAAATTGAAAAGATTATTAAATATGCTATAAATTTGCTTGATTCTCCTAGTATACATTCTAATCCAAATTTTATTTTTAGTATTTGTAAATCAGTAAGATTAGAATTATTTTTAACTATTAAGTTGGTAATGTTTTGGGCTAAATTCTCCATTTTTATTCTTCTCCATATTAAATTTGATTAAAAACTCTGTTTCATGCTTGTTACTTGAAACAGTGATTTCACCATTATTTTTGGTTATTAGTTGTTTTACGATATATAAACCTAAACCATGGTCTTCTTTGTTGTTTTTTTTGGTAGAAAAACCATTTTCAAATATTGTTTCAATGTTTTCTTTAGAAATCATTGGACCATTATTGGAGACAGATATACATAATTGATTGTCTTCAACAAATGTTGAAAATGATATGATTTTATTTGTATTAGTTAAATCCTCAATGAGGGCGTCAAATGAATTATCGATGATGTTGCTTACAATACCTATAAGATCATAGGAGTCTATAGATAAAGTATTTAATAAAATTTCAAAATCAATATCTAAATGTATACATTTATTAAATGCTATATTACTTTTTACTGCAAGTAAGCCATCTATATAATCATTACCAGAGTTATAGTAGTGGTAAGATGTCTTTAGATTTGTTGATAATTTATCAAGATATAATTTTATTCTTTCTATTGTATTTGTCTTATTTAATATACACATAGCATGAATCGTATTGATATGATTTGAAAAATCATGTTTTTCTCTACGGATCACATTATTAATGGCTTCTATATTTTTTATATATTCTTTTTGAAGTTTATATTTATGGTCTATTTTAAGTAAATTTTCTTTTTCTTTGAATACTAAAATGCCTAGGAAAATAAAAATTGTAAAAATAGAAAATAATAAAACTTCATATGAAATAACATCTACATTAGTAGATACTACATAGTTAATACTAAAAATAAAGATGCCCATTAAAAATATTCCTAATAGTATATAGGAAGTTATAATATTATGTGAATTAGTCGATATATTTTTTAAAAATGATTTTTTGGATTTATAAATAAATAAAGTGATTATTATTTGTAGAACTTTTGTTATTATAGAAATTGTAAATCTAATATTTTCAACATTAATCATTTGAGAATAACTAATTTTTTTAAATATTGAAAAAAATATTACAATTGGAAATTCAGTAATCATCATAAAAATTCCAATTACCAGTATAACTATAAATGAATTTAATATAGATGAAGCTGTTATAAACGAAAGGCTAATAATTATAAATACTGAAATTATTAAAGAATGATATCCAAATGGAATATAATGTGTAGCCCAATAGCTAAAAATTGTGTATAAAATTATGAAGATATAAGATTTGAGTTTATGTTGTACAAAAATTTCTTTTTTATTTATTAAACATGAAAACAATAGCAAAATAATAAAACCTTCGATTAAAGGAAAACATATTTCATTCATAATAGTATAGATGTCCATTAAAAACTCTCCTTAAATTAATGAAGGGATTAAAAATCCCTTCATTAATTATTTTAGTAATTCTTCAGGACATTTTGGTTGATGAGTAGTAAACCAACAAGCACTACTAACAGCACCAGTTCCTACAAATAATGCAAATAAACTTAACGTTCCTAAAGAATTTCTTTTTACAAAGCGGATCATTTTTTTCATAATTACCCCCCTTTTCTTTTGTTTTTAATTCCCAATATTAGAATACTACAACAAAATCGAAAAATCTGTCATTTCTTGAAAATGATTTTTAAATTTTTTATAAATTCAATGTAGAAATTAGAATATTGAAATATAATATGGTAAAATAGTATAAAAAGGGAGGTGGCTAGTATGAAAAAATTCCCTGTTGAAACTATAAATTCTGTTTCAAATCAGATTTTTAAAGATATATTTGAACCTATAAAAAACAGGAAAAATTTTTATAGTGATGGATATTCTATAAAAATCCCAATATATTTTTATAGAATAATTGGAACAGATGAGCAAATAGAAGAACATTATAATAGATTGTTTGATTTAGATAAAAAACTAAATAAATTTGACAATCAATATTTAAAAATAACAGAAGGATTTCATTTTGAATACAGTAAATATGTTCAAAAAAATTTTGAGGAAGCTTGGGATAAGATCATTTTTCATAATAGAAAAAAAGGGGATTTTATAGTTTCTATATTAGAAATGTATGATGTTTTACAGAAATATTCTGATGAAAATTTATACAAACTAGCAGTGAATGGGTTAGAGTCTATAATAAATCATTGGTTATATAGGAATGACTTAAAGGAACTTAAGGATTTAAAAGATATGTTATTTAAAATAATTTGTTATATAAGAATCTACGTATATGATTTATTTAGAAAATTTAATTATAAGGAAGTAAATCCAAAAGTATTGTATTATGGAGATCTTTATACAGAGGAAGCTTATTTTTTAATGGTACTTTCTAGAATAGGGGCAGATATATTATACGTGAATTCATTATCTGATGAATGTTTTTCTAAAATAGATGGTGAAAATAAATATTCTCAAAAGCTAGAGTATTCAATTAAAAGTGCCCTGAAACCATTTCCTAAACATAAGATGAGCAAAAAAGATTATACAGTAGCATTTCAAGCGAGCAAAGAAATAGAAGGCGTTTTGTATACGAAGGAGTCAGGAATTTATAAGCCGTGGCAATTTTTAGAGTATACAGTAAGGAGCACTATATTAAATACTACTTATGATGAAATATATATATTGTCAAAAGAACCTAGTAAATTAAGACCAAGTTTTAAGATCGATAGATTCAACATTTTTATTCCAACTTTTTTTGCAAAGATAGCTGGAACACATAAAGATTTAAGCAAATATTGGGATGAATTAAATGTATTAGTAAAGCAAGATCATACTATACTGATAAGAGATTTTCCTATAATCAATCATTTATCTGAAGTAAATTCTAAAACTGTAGTTCCTTTTATATATGGTATTCAAAGTGCATATAGTAATTTGTTGGATCATACCCTTAGAATTGAACCAGAAAAATTAATGCAATCAGAATTTTGGAAGTATGATCATCTTAGAAATGGACTTCAAAGTTCTATAGCAAATAAGATAGCTGACTTTTGTTTCGGCAAATCTTCATTAAAAAAAGAAAAAATTGATAATACGATGAGAATGAAATTATTATTAATATTTACAAACATAGAGGATAAATTTCTTCAATTATTACAAGTGTTTGATTATCCAAATCAAGTACCTAAAGTAATCATTTATAGTAAAGGACAATCAATGTCTTTTGAGGAAGTAGCTTTTCTCGTATTTTTAAATGCATTAGGGTTAGATATATTTATTTTTAATCCTACAGGATACAATGATATTGAACCCTATTTAGAAGCTGGTTTTTGTAGTAAACATATTCTTAGTGATATGCAGTTTGAACTTAAATATAAAGAACCTTTTATTAAAAAACAAGGTTTATGGGGGTTATTTTTCAAATAAGAGAGGAGAATGAAAATGGATTTAAAAGAAAAAACGAAAGAAATTCAAGTGGTTTTAGAAAAATCGCCACAAGTAATAGATTTATCTCGAAAGATTGATATTAAAAATGTACAAGAGATATTAGGATTTGGAAATGAGCCGGCAACAGAGATTTCAAAGTTTGCAGATAAAATTCTTCATTCTATAAAATCCAATAATATAGAGGATTCTTCAAAAATGCTAAAGCGACTAACCCATATTATGAGTACATTTAACAAAAAAGATTTTGAAGAATCAAAGCAAGGATTTTTTGCAAAACTATTTTCAAAGGGAAAAAATACAATTGATAAGATGTTGGAGAAATATCAGACGCTAGGTGGAGAGATAGATCATATCTATGTTGAGATTAGTCAATATAAAAATGATATTAGTAAATCAAATGAATCATTAGATGAAATGTTTGACAAAAATATTGATTATTATAAAGAATTAGAAAAATATATTATTGCGGGAAAGATGGCACTAGAAAGATTTAAGCAGAATGAAATTCCACAATTAGAAAATAGAGCAAAAAATAATGATCAAGAAGCCATAATGAACCTTGAAACTATTAAAAATGCGTACAATGTCCTAGAACAAAGAATTTATGACCTAGAGATGGCAAAGATGGTAGCATTACAAACAGCACCTCAAATTAGATTGATTCAAAAATCTAATTATAAGTTAATTGGAAAGATCCAATCTGCTTTTGTTATAACGATTCCTATATTTAAAAATGCATTGGTGAATCAAATTGCATTAAAAAAGCAGAAATTAGTGGCGGATTCTATGGCTAAGTTAGATGAAGTAACCAATGAATTACTTAAACAAAATGCAGAAAATATTAGACAACAAAGTGTACAGATTGCAAGCATAGTAAATAGCCCAAGTATTTCCATTGAAACAATGGAACAAACTTGGAATACCATCATGCAGGGCATTGAAGAAACGAAGAAAATAGAGGAAGAAAAGAAAATAGAAAGAGAAGAAGGCAGGAGAAAGATTGCTGAGTTTCAAGAAAAGTTTCAGCAAAGGATGAAAAAATGATTTTCTAGAGGTCTTCAATAACATTTCTAAGCCATTTGTTAGAAAGAAATCTAGGTAAACCAATCATTGTCTTTATTATTTCTTCTAAATTAACAAGTGCAAAGGCCAAGTGTATAGGTAAATTTAAATAGGTTGTTGATAAGAATGCTAACGGTACACCTATTAGCCATACCGTTCCAATTTCAAGAATTAATGAAAATTTAGTGTCTCCTCCACTTCTAAAGATACCAACGATTAAAACAGAGGTAAACATTTTTACAGGCATAAGAAGGGCCATGACAATCATTATATTTCTACAATTTGTATATAAGCTTGGGTTAAAAAAACTCAATATAAAAGGAGATGTTAAAATGAGTAAAGTACCCATGACTATTCCTGTAAATATGCTTAATTTAGCGAATCTTTTAGCATAAAGTATACCTTCTTTTTCTTGATTTGCACCTATTTTATTTCCTACCATTATGGCACAAGCATTACCAAGTCCCATGGTTATAACCAAAAATATATTTTGTATGGTATTTGAAATTTGAACAGCAGCTACAGCTTCTGTTCCTAACTTTCCGTATGCTTTAAGATACATGGTCATACCTAGAGCCCAAAAAGTTTCATTTAAGATCACTGGGGTTGTTACATTTAAAATTTTTATCACAAATGACCTAGACAAATCAAAAAGTTCATGAAGTGTTCCTGCTAAAGGGCCTTGATTTTTATAAATTAAAGTTAAAAGAAGAAGCATTTCCACAAGTCTTGCTATAATTGTAGCTAGGGCAGCTCCTTTTACGCCCATTGAAGGAAAACCAAAATGACCAAATATTAAACAATAATTTAAAACTGTATTAATACATAAAGCGATAGCACTAACGAGCGTGGGAAGTTTTGCATTGCCTATACTTCTACTAGAGAAGCCATAGGCAAAACTAATAGTACTTGCTATATAGCCTAAACATACGATTTTTAAATATTGACTTCCCATGTTTATAATTTCTAGATCATTAGAGAGCAGGCTAATCATAGTTTCTGGGATTAGTAATCCAGCTAAGGTAAATAATAAACCAATACTTAATCCAATGATTAAGCTTAGGCCAAGAACTCTTCTTACATTTGTAACATCTTTTTTGCCCCAAAATTGTGATGCGAAAATAGAAGCACCACTATAAGTTCCAAAAGATATTAACATAAATAAGAAAAAATATTGATTAGCAAATCCAACTGCTGCTATTTCTGTTGCGCCTAAGGTTCCAATCATCATTGTATCTACCATATTTAATGTGGATGATATGAAATTTTGTATTGCAATAGGGACTGCTATATTCATTAGTTGCTTATAAAATTGTTTATCTGAAAATGAAAGTTTCATCTAAGCCCTTCTTTCTAAAAAGTATAATAGTACATTTTATCATTATATCAAAAATAATAGATATAAACTAGGAGTTAGGAAGATGAAGTTGAATTGAAGGATTTGTATATTACTAAACAGATTAGGGGAAATATGTTATACTGTTGACGTGTAAGAGGGAAAATGAAAAGGAGAACTTATAATGAAAAAAATTTTATCTGTATTAATAGTGATTATACTGCTTTTTAGTATTGGAGGTTGCTCGAAGCAAGAAGATTCATATAAAAAAGAAATTGTAAATATTGCAGGATTAAAGGGACCTACATCTATAGGTATGATTAAAATGTTTGAAGAAAAACCTCTTTTAGGTGAAAATTTAGAATCTGAGTATGAGGTAGCGCAATCACCCGATATTTTAGTTTCAAAACTTTTATCTAAAGAGGTTGATTTTGCAGCATTACCTACTAATGTTGCCGCAAAACTTTATAATAAAAAAGTAGGATATGAGTTAGTAGCTGTAAATACTTGGGGTGTTTTGTATATAATGACACAAGATGAAGATATTAAGGACTGGAATGATTTAAAGGGAAAACATATAAATGCTATAGCTAAAGGCTCAACACCGGATATTGTTTTTAGATATTTATTAGAAAAACATGGATTGAATCCTGAAACGGATGTTACATTAGATTATACATTAGGACATATAGAACTTGCACAATCAATGGTTGCAGGAAAAGTAAAGATAGCACTTCTTCCAGAGCCGTTTGTAACAATGGTAAAAATGAAAAATAAAGAAGCAAGTATTGCTATGAATATTCAAGATGAATGGAAAAATACTTTAGGCGTAGAGAATGCATTTCCTCAAGGGTGTCTTGTTGTAAGAAAAGAATTTGCACAGAAACAGCCAGACGCTGTGGAACGTTTTTTAGAGGAATATAAAAAGTCTATTGATTGGGTAAATGAAAATAAAGAAGAAGCAGGTGTATTAGTTGAAAAATATGGAATAGGCATGAAAGCAAAAATGGCAGAAATGGCTATTCCAAGATGCAATATATCATTTAAAGATGCAAAAAATGCTAAAAAATCTGTAGAAGATTACTTTAAAGTTATTTATGATTTTTCACCAAAAGATATTGGAGGAAAACTTCCAGATGAAGATTTTTACTATCATAAAAAGTAAATTTCCAACCATATTATCAATACTGATTTTAATAACTATATGGAAAATAATCTCCGAGATCATTGATTCGGAGATTATTGTTCCTTCTCCTGAAGAAACTTTTAAAAGTTTGATATTAATTTTAAAATCTAAAGCTTTTTTTAAAACTGTTATGGCTACGGTAATCAGGGGTTGGATCGGTTTTTTACTCTCTTGTATATTAGGATTAATTGTTGGAATGTTAGCAGGAATAAACTGCTTTTTAGAAAAAATGATTCAGCCATTATTAGTGGTAATAAAAGCTACACCTGTAATGTCTATTATTTTAATTGCGTTAATATGGTTTAAAACAGACATTGTTCCCATTTTTGTGAGTTTCTTAGTGGCATTTCCTATAATCTGTTTGAATGTTATGGAAGGAATTAAAAGCGTGGATGTAAAAATCATTCAGATGGCTAAAATATATAGGGTGAAAAAGTACCGTATTATAATTGAAATATATATTCCTGCCATTATGTCATTTTTAGTTGCAGGTTTTTCTACTGCAATGGGTATTGGATGGAAGGCTGTTATTGCGGCTGAAGTTTTGAGTCAACCTAAATATGCTATAGGAAAAAGTCTTCAAATGGCAAAGAGCTATATAGAAATAGGAGATGTTTTTGCGTGGACGGTGGTTGCTATATTCTTAAGTTTTATTTTTGAAAAGACAATAAGAATTATAGAGAAAAAAATTGTTAGGTGGAGATAGTTAGATGACATTTATTATTGAGAATTTGGATAAGAAATATGATCATCTTGAAGTATTTAAAGATTTTAATATTGAGATAACTGAGCGTAAAATAACTTGTATTTTAGGACCTTCGGGATGTGGAAAAACCACTTTTTTAAATATTATAAGTGGTGTTATAAAATCAGATACTGGATTTTTTTCAGGGTTTGACAGTAAATTAATTTCTTATCTTTTTCAAGAACCAAGACTATTAGATTGGAAGACTGTATGGGAAAATATAGAGTTTGTTTTAAAGGATCATTATTCAAAAAAAGAAATAAATAAAATTATATGTAAATATATTGATATGGTTGGTTTAAAAGGGTTTGAGGAGTATTATCCTTCAAAGCTTAGTGGTGGAATGATGCAGCGTGTTTCTATTGCAAGAGCGTTTGCTTATCCTTCTGATATTTTGATTATGGATGAACCTTTCAAGGGGTTAGACTTAAAAATAAAAAGGTTACTAATGAATGCATTTGTGAAATTATGGACGGAGGATTCTCGAAGTGTTATTTTTGTGACCCATGATATAGAAGAAGCATTACTTTTAGGAGATGAAATTTATGTTTTTAGTGAAGCGCCTGTTAGAATAAAAAAGCATTTTAAAATGAATAGATCAAAGCAAGAAAGAAAGCTAGAAGATGAACAAATTGAATATATGAAAAAAGAAATTTATAAAGTTTTGCAATTTGTGATTTGAATAGAATGATAAAAAATACATAAACTAAAAAGATGTATATTATTCCCATTCTCTAGTAATTAACTATGGTATTGACAATTAGTGCGTGTTAGATATAATATATTTCAAGCTGTACAATCTTATAATTACAAAAAAGGCGGTGGGATATGTTGCAAAATCAGAATAAGACCCCCTTATTTGATGCTTTGAAAGAATATCATGGAAAACAGGTTATTCCATTTGATGTTCCAGGACATAAGCATGGTAAAGGAATACCAGAATTTGCAGAATTTGTTGGAAATAAGGTTTTGGAAATAGATGTAAATTCTATGAAACCTCTAGATAATATTAGTAATCCTATTAGTGTGATCAAAGAAGCAGAAGAATTGATGGCAGGGGCTTATTGTTCAGATCATGCTTTTTTTCTAGTGAATGGAACTTCATCAGGAGTTCAGTCTATGATTATGAGTGTATGTAAGCCAGGAGATAAAATTATAATGCCTAGAAATGCACATAAATCAGCTATAAATGGACTTATATTAAGTGGTGCTATACCAATTTATATACAACCTGAAACATGTGATCAACTAGGAATAGCTATGGGTATATCTTTAGAAAGTGTGGAGATGGCTATCGCAAAGAATTCGGATGCTAAGGCTGTTTTTTTAATTAATCCAACCTATTATGGAGCTACTTCAAATATTAAAGAAATCGTAAAGTTAGCACATAAGCATGGAATGGCTGTCTTGGTAGATGAGGCACACGGCGCACACTTTAGCTTTCATAAGGAACTTCCTAGTGAAGCCATGGAATTAGGAGCAGATATGGCCGCAGTAAGTCTTCATAAGACAGGAGGTTCCCTAACTCAAAGTTCAGCATTATTACTAAATGAAGGATTTATTGATAAAAATACTGTTAAAACCATACTAAATTTGACACAAACTACCAGTGCCTCATATCTTTTGATGTCAAGTTTAGATATAGCAAGGAAAATGTTAGCAACACAAGGGGAAGAGGTATTGTCTAGAGTCCTGAAGATTACAAGACATGCTAGAGAAGAAATCAATAAAATTAATGGATTTTATGCTTTTGGAAAAGAATTAATTGGTCAGCCTGGCGTTTTTGATTTTGATGAAACGAAATTGGGAATTAATGTAACTGAGCTAGGAATTACGGGTTTTGAGGCGTATGATATATTAAGAGACGAATATAATATTCAAGTTGAACTTGGTGATGTATTAAATATACTTGCTATCGTTAGTGTAGGAGATAGTGAGGATTCTATTCGCGCATTGATAGAAGCTTTAAAAGATATGAGCTTGAAGTATAAAGGCAGTAAAATAAACTATGCAAAAATAGCTTTAGAAAATCCACAAATTATTGTTTCTCCAAGAGATGCTTTTTATGCTAGAAAAAAGCTTGTAAAATTAGAAGAAGCGGAAGGAGAAATAAGTGGAGAATCTATAATGGCATATCCACCAGGGATTCCAATTGTAACTCCAGGAGAAAGAATAAGTAAGGAAATTATTAATTATGTTAACTTTTTAAAGAATCAGCACAGCATGTTGACCGATACAGAGGATCCATATGTAGAGAATGTTAAAGTGTTAGGAATAAGATAAATATAAAGGGATAATGTCAAATTCTACAAATTGATGTTATCCTTTTTATTATGAATTTACCATGTAATATAATGGAAATCTAAAAATATCTAAAAATATATTGACATTTTTTAAAAAGATGGTATATTTAATATTAGTAAACTTTAAGTTTACTAATATTAAATATACTATCGGGAAAATTAAGTATGAATAATACCGATAGATTGGAGTATGAAAATGGATATTGGGAGTAAGTTGAAAAGTCTTAGAAATTTAAATGGGCTGACCCAAGAAGAATTAGCTACGAGGGCGGACCTTACAAAAGGATTTATTTCTCAAATTGAAAGGGACTTAACATCACCTTCTATAGCCACGTTAGTTGATATTCTTGAGGTATTAGGTACAAATATACAAGAATTTTTTAATGAATCAGAAAAGACAAAGTTTGTTTATACAAAAGATGATATTGTTACAAGTGAAAATGAAAAGTTAGGACATACCATTGAATGGTTAATATCAAATGCTCAAAAAAATAGTATGGAGCCTATAAAAATCACTTTGGAACCTGGTGGTACAAGTAATAGTGAAAAACCTCATGAAGGGGAAGAATTTGGATATTTATTATCAGGTAGTATATATGTGTGTTTAGGGAAATCTAAATATAGAGTAAATGAAGGAGAAAGTTTTTATTTTAAATCAGATAAAGAACATTATCTGAAAAACAGCTTTAAGAAAGAAGCGGTTATATTATGGGTATCTTCTCCTCCAACATTTTAAAGTTAAGAAAGGGGTAATATATAATGAAAATAGAACAATTAGGAAGACACATCTTGGTGGAATTTTACAATTGCGACAAAGAGGTATTAAATCATCATGATTTAATAGAAAAATATATGAATGAAGCTGCAGTAAAAGCAAAAGCAACGATTGTACAAAGTGCTTTTCACATGTTTAATCCATGGGGAGTGAGTGGAGCGGTAATCATTCAAGAATCTCATTTAACTATTCATACATGGCCTGAATATGGGTATGCGTCTGTTGATTTATTTACTTGTGGAGATAGTGTAGATCCATGGATCGCCTTTGACTATCTAAAAGAAACGCTAAAAGCAGAGAAGACAGAAACAACAGAGATCGCTAGAGGTCTTGTAGATAAAATTAAACATTTTTCAAATGAAGAATATGGTGAAATAAAGTTTAAGCCAGATACAAAATAACAAAATTAGGAGGTAAGAATATGGAATTATGGTACACAGAAGAACATACAGAAAACGTTAGGTTTTCTATTAAGATAAAAGAACATCTTTATTCTAAGAAAAGCCCATTTCAACAGATAGATGTTCTAGACACATATGAATTTGGAAAGCTTCTTACAATAGATGGACTTATTATGATAACAGAAAAAGACGAATTTATATACCATGATATGATTACCCATGTAGCTATGGCTACAAATCCTACTATTAAAAAAGTTTTAGTTATAGGTGCTGGGGATGGTGGAACGGTAAGAGAACTTACGAGATATAAAACAATAGAAAAAATAGATATGGTTGAAATAGATAAAGTTGTTGTTGATGCATCTAGGGAGTTTTTTCCTATCACTGCATGTGAATTAGATAATGAAAGAGTAAATTTATATTTTGAAGATGGTATTAAGTTTGTAGAAGACAAAGAAAATGAATATGATTTAATTATTGTAGATTCAACAGATCCTATAGGACCTGGAGAAGGATTATTTACGACAGAGTTTTATACAAACTGCTATAAGGCACTTACACAAGATGGAATATTGGTAAATCAAAATGAAAGTCCTTATTATGATAAAAATGCAAAAGAAATGGTAAGAGCAAGCAGAAAGATCAAGGATATTTTCCCTATTGCTAAGGTATATCAAAGTCATATACCAACGTATCCATCAGGACATTGGTTGTTTGGTTTTGCATCAAAGACACTAGACCCAATTAAAGATTTAGATGCAAAAAAATGGAATGATTTAGGATTGAAAACAAAGTACTATAATACGGATATTCATGTAGGTGCATTTGCACTACCAAATTACGTGAAGGAGATGATTGAAACTGGAACGATCTAAAAATGTATCAACTTTCCTAGGGTTTGACAATGAATATAAAGATTCAAAAATAGTTGTTTTTGGTAGTCCCTTTGATGGAACTACATCATTTCGTCCTGGAACTAGATTTGCTCCAAGTGTAATGAGGAATGAATCTTATGGACTTGAAACATATAGTCCCTATTTAGACAAAGACTTAGAGGATATAGAAGTATTTGATGCTGGAGATTTAGAATTTCCTTTTGGAAATACGAAAAGAGTATTAAATATTATTAATGAATTTACAACAGAGATAGTAGAAGATGGTAAAGTGCCATTCATGATTGGTGGAGAACATCTTGTTACATTACCTGCTGTAGAGGCTGTATATAAAAAATATAATGACTTGCATATTTTGCATTTTGATGCCCATACAGATCTTCGAGATGATTATATGGGAGAAAAGCTATCTCACGCCACCGTTATAAAGAGAATTTGGGATTTTGTTGGTGACGGAAAGATTTATCAATTTGGAATAAGGTCAGGAGAAAAAGAAGAATTTGAATGGGCAAAAAAACATACTAGCTTAACAAAGTTTTCTTGTACAGGACTCAAAGAGGCAGTAAAAGAAATAGGAGATAAGCCTGTATATGTAACCATTGATTTAGATATTTTAGATCCATCTATTTTTTCGGGAACAGGTACGATTGAGCCTGGAGGAATATCTTTTCATGATATGATGGACGTTATACAGAGTATAAAAGAATTAAATATTGTAGGAGCAGATATTGTAGAGCTTTCTCCACAGTATGATCATAGTGGTGTTTCAAATGCCGTTGCTTGTAAAATTTTAAGAGAATTAGTATTAGCGATATAATAGATAGGGTAGCATAGGCTACCCTATTTTTAATTCCCTCTAGTAGTATCTTTTTTTATACCAACTCTTATGATCGTAGGAGTCGTTTTGTAATGATCCGTTGAAACTACATAAGAATCTATTAATTTTTCATCTTCATATATTTTCTTTATTAATTTAGATGTGTAACCTGTATGTCCGTTGGTTACAATTTTTTGTTTACCCGGCGTTAAATTAGAATCAAGTATTGTCTGAATTTCTGGCGTCTGACCAGAAATTTTTTGAGATATAAGTTCGACTCTTTTATTATTTTTTGTACCTAACAATTCAAATGTAACTGTATTTTCTGTCGTATGACCGTGTATATAAATATAATGGTCTGTATTATTTTTGAATTTAAAATCTTGAGCCCCCCATGAAATGGTAGCATCTCTACTAAGAGGAACATACGAAACAGTTAAACTGTGATTACGCCTTTCTATTACTTCTAAATCAGCATATAAAACTGCATTATATAAAGTTGAAGAAGTTTGACAAATTCCACCGCCTAAGCCTTTGGAAACGCTTCCGTTTGCATATACACCTGCTACTTTAAATCCTTTAGCTGCTGTTCTTTTTCCTACAACAGCATTGTAAGAAAATATTTCTCCAGGCCCTAATATGGTTCCATCAATCATAGCAGTAGCAACTTTAATATTTGTACATCTAGCAATATTTTTTGATGAAAATTTTGTGCTAAATTCAGCTATTTTTTCTGTGGCACCTTGTGTCTCTAAGTCTGTTTCTGTTATTTTAGGAGCAATTTCTTTAATAGGAATATCAAGTACAAGTCCATTCTTTATACATGCACTCATTAAATGTTCTATTAATAATTCTTTGTCTAATGTATAGCCTTTTTTTGAAGGAAGAATTGAAAGCTCACCATCTAAGTATTGATAGCTTGCGTTTTTAGGTAGTGATAATTTAATTTCATCTAATGGTTTTATTGCTTCTAAAAATTTTTCATAATATAAAATATAGGATATTTCTATATGTTTTTCTTCTTCGTTCGTATCAATACTTTGTATTTCCTTATTAATACTAGATATGGTTTTTTCTTGATCAATTTCTAGGCCCAATTCCTTTGATGAATAGTTAAAAGTTTTTTCTACACTATTCTGATTGTATCGTAGAGTAATACTTCTGTTTAATATTTCATCTTTCCTTTCATTTAATGTTTCTGCTACTTCTAAAATGTTCATTTTGCTAATATTCATTTCATCTAAAAAACTATTTTCGGGTAAATAGTGAGTCGTATCTTCCAGTGCATATACATGTGAAAAAGATATGAATATAGCTAAAAAAATAAAAATAATAGATGCAATAAGCAATCTCTTGTTATTTGATGTAGAAATAAAAAACACCTCCTTGTTAGAAATATTTAAATCACTTTTATAGTGTATTAAAGAGATTTAAATAAAGTACATATTTGTTGTACTAGTTTTTATATTCATTCAATAGTATAACATATACAATATTCTAATAAGGAAAAATATTTAGAATATTTAGAAGGATTTACCGCTTTACTATAGAATAATTAGTTAGACATTACTAAAAATTTAAAGGAGGTGACATACCACATAAATGAAACATTTAAATTTGTAGAGTAAGAAATAATAATTAAGGGGGAATTAATTTTGAAGAAACTTTTATCAATGTTGTTGATTTTAGTTATGATGGTAAGTTTAGCTGCTTGTGGATCAAATAATACTGAACAATCTAGTACTGAAACTAAAGAAGAAACTAAAGAAGAAACAAAAGAGGCGCCTAAATATAAAATAGGTGTAATAACAGGAACTGTTTCTCAAGGTGAGGAAGAGTTTCGTGCAGGTCAAAAAATAAAAGAAAAATATGGGGATATGATTGTTACTCAAACGTATCCAGATAACTTTATGAAAGAGCAAGAAACGACTATTTCTAATATATTAGGGATTGCTTCTGATCCTGATGTTAAGGCTATTGTTATGGTTCAAGCAGTACCAGGAACATCTGCTGCTATTGATCAACTAAGAGAATTAAGACCAGATTTACTATTTATAGCTGGCGTTCCAGGAGAAGATCCTGATGTTATTGCATCTAAAGCAGATGTAGTATTCCAAGCAGATGAACTTGGAATGGGAACAGCAGTTATTGATCAAGCAAATAAAATGGGTGCAAAAACTTTTGTACATTATTCTTTCCCAAGACATATGTCTTATGCATTACTTGCTAAGAGAAGAGATTTATTTGAAAAGCGTTGTAAAGAATTAAGTATAAAATTTGTTGACGCAACAGCACCAGACCCAACTGGAGATGCTGGAGTTCCAGGAGCACAACAATTCATTTTAGAAGATGTACCTAGAAAAATCACTGAATTTGGAAAAGAAACAGCATTTTTCGCTACTAACTGTTCAATGCAAGAACCACTTATTAAAACTGTTTTAGATGGTGGAGCTCTCTATCCACAACAATGTTGTCCATCTCCATATCATGGATTTCCTGGAGCTTTAGGTATTGAAATTCCAGATGATAAAAGAGGCGATGTTGCGTATGTGATTGAACAAAATAAAAAGAAAATTGCTGAAAAAGGTGGAACAGGAAGATTCTCAACTTGGCCAGTACCTGTAAATATGATGTTTGTAGAATCTGGTGTTGAATATGCTAAGGCTTATATAGAAGGCAAAACAAATGGAAAAGCAGATAAAGAATATCTTCAAAAATTATTTGAAGATTATGCAAAAGTTAAAATGCAACTTACTACATACGAGAATGATGAAACTAGCGTGAAACATGAGAACTTCTTTATGGTTTTATCAGACTACATCACATTCTAAAACTTTAAAAAAGGTTGTCGTTTTACGACAACCTTTATCATATTAATATTTTTAAGTACATAAGACAGACCTAAAGGGGAGGCTACTATGGAAAGTAAATACATACTTGAAATGAAAAATATAAAGAAAGATTATTTTGGGAATAAGGTTTTGAAAGGAATCAATTTAAAAGTTGAAAAAGGAGAAATATATGCACTACTTGGTGAAAATGGTGCAGGAAAATCAACTCTTATGAATATATTGTTTGGTATGCCAGTGATTCATTCAACAGGAGGATTTGAGGGTGAAGTTTGTATAAATGGAGAAAAAGTTAATATAAATTCTCCTCAAAAGGCAATGGAATTAGGTATTGGAATGGTTCATCAAGAATTTATGTTGATTCCTGGATTTAATATTACTGAAAATATTAAATTGAATAGAGAAACATTAAAAAGTAATATTTTTAGTAAAGTACTTGGAGAAAGTTTGAAAACATTAGACACAAAGGATATGGAAAAGGACGCTAGAGTAGCACTTGATAAACTCGATATGAATATTGATGAATGGGCAAGGGTTGCAGGACTTCCAGTTGGATATATGCAGTTTATAGAAATTGCTAGGGAAATAGATAAATTAAATGTAAGAGTATTAGTTTTTGATGAGCCTACAGCAGTTTTAACTGAAAGTGAAGCAGATAATTTATTAGATGCCATGAAAAAAATTACAGATTCAGGGATTTCTATTATTTTTATAACCCATAGATTAGATGAAGTTATGAAAGTATCAAATAATATCACTATTTTAAGAGATGGAGAAATGGCTGCCACCCTTAAAAAAGAAGAAACCAATGTAATGCAGCTTGCAGAGCTAATGGTAGGAAGAAAAATAGAAGGATTAACTCAAAAAGAAGAATCTAAAGAAATAAGTAGTAATCAAGAAATAGTTTTAAAAACAAAAAACCTTAGAGTAGGAATGCCAGGTGAAGAAGTAAAAGGGATAGATCTAGAGATATACAAAGGTGAGATTTTTGGATTTGGTGGACTAGCAGGGCAAGGAAAGATCGGTATAGCCAATGGAATAATGGGGCTGTATCCTGCAATAGGGGAAGTATACATAGAAAACAAATTATTAAAGCTGGAATCGCCAATAGATGCATTAAAAAATAAACTAGCTTTTGTATCTGAAGATAGAAGGGGAGTCGGTTTACTTCTTGATGAATCAATTGATTTAAATATTGCTATGACTGCAATGCAAGTAAATGATAAGTTTATTTATAAGTTTGGATTTTTTACGCATAAAGATTCAAAAGGAATAAGAAAACATGCTAATGAAATGATTGAAAAATTTGATATAAGGTGCACAGGACCACATCAGCTTACTAGAAGATTAAGTGGAGGAAACCAACAAAAGGTTTGTCTAGCAAGGGCCATTACATTAGAGCCAAATGTTCTATTAGTGTCAGAACCAACTCGTGGAATAGATATAGGCGCTAAAAAATTAGTATTAGATGTACTTAAAAAACTAAATGCTGAATTTGGAATGACGATTATTATAACGTCTAGTGAATTAGGAGAATTACGTTCTATATGTGATCGGATTGCAATTATAACTGAAGGAAAACTTGAGGGCATATTAAGACCAGGTGATAGTGATGTGGATTTTGGTCTTATGATGTCAGGCGATTATAAAAAAGCTACTCGAAAGGAGGCAAATTAAATGAAAGGGAAAGTTCAAGCTCTAATTAAGCCTATAGGTATACCAAGACTTATAATCGTTGCTTTTTTAGGACTTTTATATGTAGCAGCCTTTTTTTGTAAATTGCCAGTGAATGATTTACTAAATGGTCATTTAGTTCGTGTTGGCATGAATGGAATATTAGTACTAGCAATGGTTCCAGCTATTTTATCAGGAATAGGACCTAACTTTGGAATTCCTGTTGGAATTGTATGTGGTCTAATAGGAGGCTTAATAAGTATAGAGCTAGATTGTTATGGAGCAAATGCTTTCATAGTAGCTGCTTTGATTTCAATACCATTAGCAACTGTTGCTGGCTATTTATATGGAGTATTACTTAATAAGGTAAAAGGTTCAGAGATGATGGTAGGAACTTATGTGGGATTTTCAGTAGTATCATTAATGTGTATAGCATGGTTAATATTACCGTTTACTAGTATGGAGATTAAGTGGCCAATTGGTAGAGGATTAAGAACTACTATATCCCTTGCAAAGAGGTTTGATAAAATACTAAATGCTCCATTTGCTATTCATATTGGAAAAATTACTATTCCTACTATGTTATTTGTATTTTTCTTTGCGATGTGCTTTGTTGTATGGTTGTTTCTAAATAGTAAAGCAGGAATTGCTATGAAGGCAGTTGGACAAAATTCCAAATTTGCTATTGCTTCGGGAATGAATGTAGATCAAAATAGAATGGTTTCTACCATTTTATCAACAGTACTTGGCGCAATAGGAATTTTAGTGTATGCACAAAGTTATGGTTTTTTTCAATTATATACAGCACCTCTTATGATGGCATTTGCGGCAGTTGCAGCCATATTAATTGGGGGCGCTTCTTCAACGAATGCAACCATCTTTCATGTAATACTTGGGACATTTTTATTCCAAGGGTTACTAGTAGTAGCTTTACCTGTTGCAAATGTCATTGTTCCAAAAGGAAACCTATCAGAGGTTATGAGAGTCGTTGTACAATATGGAATTATTCTTTATGCATTAACTAAAGCAGGAGGTGGAAAATAATATGAAGGATAAAATTGGAAAAATAATATTTGATAATATAGTTACAATTATATTTGTAGTCTTATGTTTATTAGGGGTTGTGGCTTCTAAACTTCCTATATTTTTCATTACACATCAACTTTTACTGAGAATTGCAAGGAATTCATTTTTAGTATTATCTTTAATTATTCCAGTACTTGCAGGAATGGGACTTAATTTTGGTATTGTTGTAGGCGCAATGGCAGGTCAAATTGCACTTGTATTTGTAACCCATATGGCCCTACAGGGGTATACCTTATTCACAGGGGTACCGGGATTTTTTATTTCAGTGATTATATGTACACCAATATCAATTTTATTTGGATGGATCACTGGTCTTATTTTAAATAAGACTAAAGGCCAAGAAATGATTACTTCTATGATGCTAGGCTTTTTTGCGAATGGATTATATCAATTGTTATTTTTGTTTTTAGTAGGAACATTGATCCCTATGAAAGATCCTGTTTTAATGATTAGTGGAGGGATAGGAATAAAAAATGTTGTAGATTTAAATCATAGTGTAAGATATGCAGTAGATAATATAGTAAAAAAACCTTTGCCAGTACTTTTATTTATTATTGGAATTTTAGGGTTGTTGTTATCTATATGGTTAATTTATAAGTTGTCTAAGGATCAGGTATATAAGAAAAAGATTGGAAATAAACCATATACATATGTAGGAATATCAGGTTTACTAATAGCATTAGGGATTTATTTGAATGTATCAGGTTCAATATTTGCTACAATTCAAGTACCTATATCTACATATATAGTAATTGTAGTATTATGTATATTTAATGTATTAATAGTAAAAACAAAATTAGGACAAGATTTTCGAACTGTTGGACAAAATAGACATATTGCACAAGTAGCAGGAATAAATGTAGATAAAGTGAGAATTATATCCATTATAGTCTCTACTGTATTAGCAGGATGGGGACAGCTGATATTTTTACAAAACTTAGGGATATTAAATACTTATGGCTCTCATGAACAAGCAGGGATGTTTGCCGTTGCAGCATTATTAATAGGTGGAGCTTCTGTATCTAGAGCTACTATAGGGCAAGGTATTTTGGGGGTAGCACTATTTCATACACTCTTTATAGTTTCTCCTCAAGCAGGTAAAAATTTATTTGGAAATGCTCAGATTGGTGAATATTTTAGAACATTTGTTGCATATGGGGTTATAGGCGTGTCTTTAGGACTTCATGCATGGAAGAGCCTCATTGTTGAAAAAAGAAAAAGATCCATAGGATAAAAACTCGAGCTTTTAGCTCGAGTTTTTTAATAATTGTAGCTAATTGTTGATTATGGTATAATGTGGGACATAAGATAAATGCGATCTATTATAGGAGGAATAAGGAATGATAAAAAAAGTATCAGAGTGTATAGAAAATATAAGTGAAGAGTGTATACAATTAAGTGAATACATTTTAGAAAATCCTGAGTTAGGAAATGAGGAAGTAAAAGCTTGTAAGGCACATGTTGACTTATTAAAAAAATATGGATTTGAAGTGGAAGAAGAATATATGGGCATAAAAACCGCATTTAGAGCAACTTTTGACAGTACGAAAGAGGGCGCTACAATAGCGTATCTAGCGGAATATGATGCACTGCCTGGAATAGGACATGGCTGTGGCCATAATATTTTAGGTGCTACGAGTACAGGTGCAGGTATTACACTTAGCAAGGTAATTAAAGAAATTGGTGGAAAAGTAGTAGTGTTTGGAACGCCTGCAGAAGAAACAAATGGAGCAAAAGTACATATAGTTGACAATGGTGGATTTGACGATATTGATATATCCATGATGGCTCATCCAGCAGGTAAGCATTACAAAAGTGGAAGTTCTCTAGCGATGCAAGCAATTCAATTTATATTTAGAGGTAGAACTGCCCATGCAGCAGCAGATCCAGAAAAAGGGATTAATGCATTGGATGCAGTAATAAATACATTTAATAATATAAATGCGTTAAGAGAGCATATTAAATCCGACGCTAGAGTGCATGGCATTATTAAAGAGGGCGGTAAAGCTGCCAATATTGTTCCAGATTTAGCCATAGCTCAATTTTATGTAAGAGCAACAACAAAGACCTATTTAAAAGAACTAATTGAAAAAGTTAAGAATTGTGCAAGAGGGGCATCCTTAGCCGCTGGTACAGAATTAGAAATTACTAATTATGAAGCGACATATGATAATTTAGTTACAAATAAACATTTGTCAGAAATATATACAAGAAGACTTAAAGATATGGGTGTAGAAAAAATTTATGAGCCTAAGGAAAGTTATGGTTCATTAGATGCTGGAAATGTAAGTCAAGTATGTCCCACAATTCATCCATATTTTAGTATAAGTGATAAAGAACTTGTAGGTCATACGAGAGAACTTGCAGAAGCTACAAAAACACCTTTAGCATATGCTAGAATGAAGCAAACTATAGGTGCATTAGTATTAACAGCTATAGATCTTATTAAAGATAATAAACTTTTAAATGAAATAAAAACAGAATTTAAAAATACAGAAAAATAGTTGTAGAGATTAAACGTTAATAATGCTATGTATTCATAAAAATATATGGTATAATCTAACTGTAAAATATTGGATTGCGCAGGTGTAACTTAGAAAGGAGGGAAAAATAATTTTACCTTTCGAAATGTCGTATACGATAGTATGGATTAGTTTGATAATAATATTTGTAGCAGTAGAAATATTTACATTAGGTCTTACAACCATATGGTTTGCAATCGGTTCTTTGATGGCATTAATAGCAGCGTGGTTAGAGTTATCTGTATTAGTGCAAGTATTTATATTTTTAATAACATCCATTGCACTATTATATTTCACAAAACCTATTACAAAGAAATATTTAAAGATTGGGATAACGAGAACCAATGTAGATGCGCTTATCGGAGAAATAGGAATTGTAATAAAGAAGATAGAAAAATTCAATACAGGTCAAGTTAAGCTTTTAGGGCAAATATGGTCAGCAAAATCTGAAGATCATGAAGAAATTGAAGAAAATGAAAGTGTTAAGGTTATAAGGATTGAAGGCGTAAAAATTATAGTCAAGAAATGGAGTCAATAATATTATGAGGAGGTTAAAATGATGGAAACTGCAATTGGACCTATAATACTAATAGTCATTGTAATTATAGGAATACTTCTTATTACTTCTAATATAAGAATTGTACCACAAGCAAGAGCCTATGTAATAGAAAGATTAGGTGCATATCAAGCTACATGGGGTGTAGGATTACATTTTAAAATACCACTAATAGATAGAGTGTCAAAGAAAGTTTTATTAAAAGAGATCGTAATTGATTTTCCACCACAACCAGTTATAACAAAAGATAATGTTACTATGCAAATTGATACGGTCGTATATTTTCAAATAACAGATCCTAAACTTTATACATACGGAGTAGATAATCCTATGTCTGCAATCGAAAACTTGACAGCTACAACACTACGTAATTTGATTGGAGAATTAGAATTAGATGAAACGCTTACTTCAAGAGATATAATCAATACGAAAATGAGAAGTATATTAGATGAAGCTACGGATCCATGGGGTATTAAGGTGAATCGTGTTGAACTTAAAAACATTCTGCCACCACAAGAAATTCAAAATGCTATGGAAAAACAGATGAAGGCTGAGAGAGAAAGAAGAGAATCAATTCTTCGTGCAGAAGGGGAGAAAACATCTTCTGTTTTAGTTGCTGAAGGGAGAAAAGCAGCTGCTATACTTGATGCGGAAGCAGAAAAACAAGCAGCAATTCTTAGAGCAGAGGGTAAAAAGGAAACCGCTATTAGAGAAGCAGAAGGTGAGGCTGAAGCCATAGTTAAAATACAAAAGGCTACAGCGGAAGGATTAATAATGATTAAAGAAGCGAATCCAAGTAGTCAAGTTATAGCTATTAAGAGTTTAGAGACATTTGCTAAGGTAGCAGATGGTAAGGCTACTAAGATTATCATTCCTTCTGAAATACAAAATCTCGCAGGACTTGTTACTTCACTATCGGAAGTTGTTAAAAAAGATGATTTTCTAAAAAAATAGTAGTAAATATAAAAATGCCGGATAAATTCCGGTGTTTTTTATATACAAATTAGGAGTGAGAAAATGAAACGTTGTATTACAACATTAATAATTTTTGGCATATTCATTATGAATAGTACAGTTTATGCACAAGAAGATCATAAGTATAAGATAAATGGATATTATGGAATAAAATCATATGCTCAATTTCAGAAATTAAGAGAAAATAATGATCTAAGTATATTTGATTCTATGACTTTTGCTTGGTCAAAAATGTCTTACGATGACGAATTAGATGAAATATATATTGATATGAAAGATAAAAAAAGTGGATTTTATTTGCCTGAGGGGTATGAAGAACCATTATATTATTTTAAAAATATGAATATTACTACGCAATTAAATATATATGCGGATAAGGATTATGATGAAATATTTGATCAGAAAGAAAAAATCATCAATCAAATTATATCAGCATTGGAGGATAAAAAATTTGATGGTGTAGTGATTGATTTTGAATTATTACCCATTGATCACAAAGAGATATTTATAGATTTTTTAAAAGGGTTAAAAGTAGAATTAGACAAGAATGAAAAGACATTAGTTGTTGCCACTTCTCCGCTTGATTCTTATGATTTTAAAGAAATTGGACAAGTTTCTGATAGTATTATTTTAATGCTTCATGATTATGATTCAAAGGTATTAGAAAAGGTAGATCATGAATTTGTTGTAGTAAATCCATTGACACCTATAGAATCTATTAATAAAGACATAGTAAAGATCAAACAACAGATGGATGGAGATCTGTCTAAATTTTTATTTCAAATAAACTTTGCTATAGGGCAGTGGCAAGTAAAGGATGGAGTATTAATAAATAAAAAGGCATATACCCCTGCATATGAAAGTTTAAAAAAACGTATAGAGATAGAAAATAAAAAATTAAATATGTTTTCTTTTTATGATGAAAACTTTAAAAATCCATATTTATATTATTTAGATCATGGTACTTATAATACAATATGGTATGAAGATAGCAGAAGTATTAAAGCAAAAATAGATATTTTAAAAGAGAATGGTTTTGAGGGGCTATCTATTTGGAGATTAGGAAATATCCCTGATGGTGAACAATTTTATTTAAATGTTTGGGAAGAGATAAAGAGTGAATTAAAGGTTAGCAGATAGTAGTTTAAAAGCATCTGCTAACCCCTAAATTTATAGAAAAGTATTTTTATTGATGACATAAGATTTATAATCATCAATATTACCAATTA
Organism: Lutibacter sp. B2; assembly: GCA_015686845.1. Taxonomy (GTDB): domain Bacteria; phylum Bacillota; class Clostridia; order Peptostreptococcales; family Thermotaleaceae; genus JADPRS01. Next base: position 16,002 of record JADPRS010000022.1, on the reverse strand, counting down.
CTAGATACTTCATAATGAGGAAATTATCCTCGATACGCCATGTGTGTTTTTCTTTGAATTTGTGCCTTATATAAACATAATTAGATATATCTGTTGAATATATTTTGATTTTTCTCTTAGTACAAGCATTACAAAATTTAAAATCCTCTGCGATAGATGTATTTGGGAATTTGACTTTATCAAATATTTTTTTATTAAACATAATTGTAGGGCCATTTACTTTATCTACATATTGATTATTAGCATTACGATTCCTAATTGATAGGGTGCTGCTCTTTTCAAAATATACATATGTTGATAATTTTCCGATAACATCAGCATAGTCGAAACCTTTGATTGATTCTGATAAGTATTCTGGAGCGTAATAATCATCATCATCGAATTTAGCGATAATATCGAAATTTGATTTTTTTACTCCGAAATTTAAACATTCGCCTAAAGTTATTTTTTCTAGTTGTCTAAAAATCTTTACATTCTCATAATCCATTCCTTTTTGTCTCCAGAAACTTATATCTAAGTTATCGCTGTTTAATATGATAATTAATTCTTTTTCTTCATAATCTTGATTTTTATAATTTTCAAATATGTTATTTATATAATCTGGCTTATTAGTACATGTAATAATAGATATTCCTTTATTAGACATGTTCATTCTCCTTAATAATGTTATTGAGCTTTTACTATATAATTGTTATACGGGATATTTGTAAAGCTATATCTTCCTTCTTCATCACATAGGGTATATTTGACTGGAATAAGTTTTTTGTCTTCCTCAACTCTATATAAAACTACTATAGCATTAGGAATTGATTTTCCAGTATCATCTGTAATTTGTCCAGTAATTTTAGTGGATATTTCTTTTTTGATAAGTGTTATATCTATAGCAAAAATTTTATCCGTTTTAATAATTTCAATATGTTTATTATAAGTATCAAAAATTGGGTTATTTATAAGTATTAGATATTTTCCTTTCGGAATATTTTGAAAAATAAATTGACCATATTGATTTGAAATTGTAGTTTTATAGAGCCATTTGTTATCAGAACAACAAATTTTTAATAAGTATACAAAGAGACCTTCTAAAGGAATATTATCTTCATCGACTAAATGACCAGAAATTAAAGTCTTAGTTGATATTGGTAGCTCCTTTAAAGAAACATTGTATTTGAATTTTTTTAGACATATTTTTAATAAATCACTGATAGTACTTTTATAACCTGGTTTTTTTACTATTATTTTCACTTTATTATTATATTTAACTCCAAAATAAGTATATAAACCTTCTTCAGAACTGTATACAGAACCTATTTTTTCATTGTCTTTGTTTAAAAAGCTTACAGTAGCATTTTCGATAGGGTTTTCACATAAATCAGTGATATGTCCATATATAAGAGAATTATCGTAATAAGTATTTTTTTCAAGTTGTAAACTGAGAACAACTTCAGGAGCATCTTTAGTAATGCCTCCAATGTGTGATTGTCCTAATATATATTTATCCATATAAAAAACCTCACATGTATTATAAAGGGCATATAAAAATTTATATGCCATTCATATTATTATGCATCAGGGTCTAACTTATTCGCTTTGATTTTGTAATTACCTTCTGAAACTTGCTCAAATAAATACAAACCGTGATCGTTAGTTAAAGTCTTTCTTATTGGCGTTAATTTTTCTTTTTCTTGTTCGTCTGTTGTAACTTCAAATAATATAACAAATGCACCTGAAACGGGAATATTATTTTTATCCGCGATAATACCATTTATTGTACCTTTTCTACTAATTGGGTCAACATTCATAGTCAAGTTAATATTTCTAACTTTATCTAAAGCTTCTATAATAAAGGTTGTTTCACTTGTATGATAGCCAAGTAGTGAACTAGTAATAAGATACATGCCTTGAGGAATGTCGAAGAAAGCATATTGACCAAACTGGTTAGTATGTGTTGTTTTTATTAATATAGGTTCACCATCATAATTGTCATATAATCTTACAGTAACTCCTTCAAGTTTGCCACCCTCGATGTCAAATATATCACCCGCTACTAAGCTGTTGTTTTCTTGTGGAGAAATAGTCATTACAAAGTCTCTTTCTACCTGTTGTTGTGCTTGCATCATAAATGGAACACCTTGTTTTAAATCATAACCATTTTTAACTGCAAGTATTAGATATTGGTTATTAGCGTCCACTTCATCTATTGTGTATTGACCAGAAGAATCAGTAACAGCATGGTATTTTGGATTGAAATCTCCATCTGTTAATTTTATGGTTACACCTGCTACTGGATTACTATTTACATCTAATGCTTTACCAAAGACTGTACCTGAAGCACTTATAAGATTATCTTCTAGTTCTAAGTCAATTCGAATCTCTTGACCTATATCTACTATCGAACCTTCTTCAGATTGACCTAATTTATAAAGATCTTTATTTTCTGCCATAGTATCACCTCACCTTTTAAGATTCTTTATTTGCTTTTACTATATAATTACCTTGAGGAACATCTCCGAATAGGTATGCTCCGCCAGCGATTGTTCTCGTATATCTTACTGGAGTAAGTGTTGGATTTTCAGGATTTCCTGAAACTTCGTATAGGATAACTACTGCACCTACTATACCAGAACCTTCATCATCAATAATAGTACCATTGATAGTTCCTTGTGATGTAGTTGGAGATACTTCCATAATTCCAGTAAGATCAATAATTGATCCAGGAGTAGTTACTTGGATTTCTATCATAGCAGGGATATATCCTTGTTTTGTTGCTCTTCCTATATAACTTCCTAGTTCTACATTTATAAAAGCAAATTGACCGTATTCATTCGTTGCAGTTATAGCAACAGGAACTTCTTCTCCAGCTACAATTTTTAATAAAGTACATAGTACTCCTTCAAGTGGATTATCATCACTATCGTATAAGTGGCCTGCAATAGTAGATAGTGCTGCATCAGGGTCGGGTGTTATTGTGCCGTCTATATCCAATGTTTGACCAGCAACTATAGAAAATACTGTAATTTCAGTAAGAAGATATCCATCTTTAGTTATGGCAAGATGGTATTCAGAGCCTGGTGCTATTGCATTTATAGCATAGTAACCATTTTCATCAGTTAATGCATGATATAGTGGATCATGGATACTATTTAAAATTTTTACTAAAACGCCTTCAACTGGATTGCCTTCAGGGTCAGTAATCGTTCCTGAAATAGAGCCAGTATTTAGAAAAGGGTCATCTGAGAGTTGTATGTCTAATCGTATTTCTTCACCAACTTGTTCTAGGTCTCCTTGTTGAGATTGACCTAGTGTATATAAATCCCCCATTTAATTGCCTCCTTTAATTTAGTGATTAGGTATTTCACCTAATATATGTATATGCATTTGATTAATAATAGTTACAAAAAAAGTGTCGGATGATTTAATCATCCAACACTTTTTATCCATTATTTTGGCCTTTTGTTTTAAATTTTAGAGGTGGTAAAGTTGTATTATGTATAAATTCATAATATAGCTTTAGTGTTTGCGGATACCATTTTTTATCCCAAGGAGTTAATGAGTCATCAAAATATAGTTTTGTACGAAATTCTTGTGCTTTTTCTTCTGTAAGTGTAGCCTGATCTAAATCTGTTTTGTAAGTATCTTCTAATTGTTCACCTGCTTTGATTAATGTATCCATGTTTTCTGATTTATTTAGTGATGATAAGAATGTTTCAAAAGCTTCTTTGTTCATTGTATTACCTCCGATTAAAGTAAGAATTTTCTATAATATATATATTCTATAGAATTTTGAGAAAACCTTTATTTTTATATTGAAAAAAATCGGGTTGTTTATGGAATATTTATTAAAATTAAGATGCAAAATAAAGAAGCGAGGTTTTATTTGAATCTATGGATTACTAAAAATACTTTGACCAGATGTTAAATCGATGGTGAAATTTAACGTAGAGTTTGGAGATATATAAATGGTTAACTGGACAGCAGATGCTTCTCTTCTCGTACCTGGTGAAAATTGAGTATCAAATGGAATACATGCTTTTATTAGAAGAGCAATAACTGCATTGAGTTCGACGATTTTAAGACTACTTGAATTTACAACTTTGCTAAAAACATCCGTTGCAAGTAGGGCAGAAATATCTTTTGCATATTTACCCATATAAATTGCTCCTTTCTATTTTATATAATATAGTATGATAAAATAGTAAATATAGTTATAGAAAAACTGATATAAAAGAAAAGTGGCGAAAGAAAATGTATATATCTAAAAGTTGTTATAGAATATGTTACATAATAATCATGATATGTTTACCTATATGTATATTTTTATCTGTTATGGAGGCATATGCTTTTAATGAAAATTTTTATATGAAATCTTTTGTGAAATATGATGTTATGAGTACTACAAAAATGAAAATGAAAGATTTAGGGAAAATCACCAACTATTTAATGGAGTATCTGAAAAATAAACGAGAGAATTTAAATATATCTGTAGAAATAAATACCAAAGAGCAAGAAATTTTTGGACAACGAGAAAAACAACATTTGGTAGATGTAAAAAAATTATTTAAAAAAGGATATATTATAAAAAAAATTTCATTTATTGGGTGTATATTTGCTATAATGGTATTGGTGAAAAAATCCAAGAAAAATTTTTATAAAGGATTATTACATGGAAGTATAATAGGAATAGGTACTATTGTTCTGATTTTCATATGTATTCAATATGATTTTTACAGATATTTTACTTATTTCCATAAAATACTATTTGACAATGATTTGTGGATGTTAGATCCTGATAAAGATTTGTTGATTCAGATGTTTCCTTTAGAATTTTTTGAAGAAATTTCTACAAAAATTACGGTTATTTTTTTGGGAAGTATGTTTCTCATTGGAGCATATTCTACATATAAAATGAGAGGATGGGATTTTATGAAAAACCCTGTTGTTACAATTGAAATGGAAAATGGAAAAGAAATAAAGATAGAATTATATCCTGAAGTTGCACCAAATACTGTAAATAATTTTATTGCCCTTGTGAAAAAAGGATACTATGATGGATTAATATTTCATAGAGTTATTTCTGGATTTATGCTTCAAGGAGGATGTCCACAAGGAAGTGGTACAGGTGGACCTGGATATGGTATAAAAGGTGAATTTTCAATAAATGGTTTTAAAAATGATTTAAAGCACGCACGCGGAGTTATATCTATGGCTAGATCATCACATCCTGACTCAGCAGGTTCACAATTTTTTATCATGCATGAAAATTCTCCACATTTAGATGGACAATATGCTGGTTTTGGAAAAGTCATAGAAGGCATTGAAGAGGTAGATTGTATTGCATCAGTTAAAACAAATTTTCAAGATAGACCCTCAAAAGATCAAAAGATGAAAAAAGTAACGGTAGAATTATTTGACGAAGAATATTCAGATCCAGATACATTATAGGATAAAAACAGGATAAAAACTGGTAAGCAAAAGCTTACCAGTTTTTATTAATATATTCTAATGCTTTTTTAAATATAGAAGGATCAGGAGATAGGGGTTGTGGTAGTTTATCAATATCAAACCATTGAACATCTTGACTTTCAAAGCTACATGTAAGATTTCCAGATAGATACTTACAGGCATATACAATTATAAGAGAATGGCTATATTCATCCTTATATGTAAACGTATGAATTTTATCTAAAACCTCACATTTAACGCCCGTTTCTTCCCATATTTCTCTATAAACAGTTTCTTTTTCGGTTTCTCCTGGGTCCAAATATCCACCAGCAGGAGCCCATAGAATAGGATGCCATTTTCTATGAACTAAAAGAATTTTATCATTATGTGCAACAATTCCAAGGGCTGCTTTTTTCATAAAAATACCTCCTCAAAAGGAATCATTTACATTTACGAATTAAATTATGTAATTTTTATAATGTATTGCTAGAACCCACTACATTACGAATTTTATGTTTAACCATGTCTTTGATCGCTTCTCTAGCAGGTCCTAAATATTTTCTGGGATCAAATTCAGTTGGATTTTCTATAATGGATTTTCTTACAGCAGCAGTCATTGCTAATCTTAAATCTGTATCAATATTTACTTTACATACACCTAGTTTTACTGCTTGGCTAATCATATTCTCAGGAACACCTTTTGCACCTGGAATATCTCCACCATACTTGTTACAAAGGTCTACAAATTCAGATAAAACTGTAGATGCTCCGTGTAATACAAGGGGGGTATTAGGTAAAAGTTTTGTGATTTTTTCAAGTCTTTCAAAATCTAGTCTAGGATCACCCTTAAACTTATATGCCCCATGGCTAGTACCAATGGCGATAGCAAGTGAATCTACACCTGTTCTTTTCACAAATTCAACTGCTTCATCAGGGTCAGTAAAGGTTGCATCTTTTGCATTTACATTTACGTCATCTTCAATTCCAGCTAGTTTTCCTAATTCTGCTTCTACAACTACGCCTCTTGCATGTGCGTACTCTACTACTTTTTTAGTTAATTCAATATTTTCTTCAAAAGGATATCTTGAACCATCAATCATAACAGAAGTAAATCCATCATCTATACATTTTTTACAGATTTCAAAATCTTCACCATGATCTAAATGAAGAACAATATCTAAGTTACTATCTTCTACTGCAGCCTCTACTAGTTTTTTAAGATAGATTGGATTTGCATATTTTCGAGCACCAGCAGATACTTGAAGAATTAAAGGGGACTGTTCTTCTTTTGCAGCCTCTACGATTCCTTGGATTATTTCCATATTATTAACGTTGAATGCTCCAATAGCATATCCACCAGCATGTGCTTTTTTAAACATTTCAGTTGATGTAACAAGTGCCATGATAAAACCTCCTTAATAGTATGTTAAAATAGGATAAAATAAAGTTATTATATATATTTAAAATGAAAAATATTACAATTAACTTTATTCATCTGTAATTATATAATAATAAATTATAAAATACCATAAAAAAAGCTTTATAGAATAAAAGTTTTACTGTAAAATAATATATATAGAGAGAAGGTGTAATTTAATGATACTGCAAATGAAAGTTTTACTTTATAAGATAGGATAACAAGTTTTAATATTAATAATATATGGGGTGGTTAATTGTGAAATATAAGAGTCAGATACCGAATTTATTCACGCTTTTAAATTTATCATTGGGCGTTTTAGCGATTATCGCAATATTTTATGAGGAATATAGTAGTTCTGCTATGTTGATTATTATCGCGGGAATGATGGATAGAATGGATGGAAAACTTGCAAGAAAGTTTGATGTAGTAAGTGATTTTGGAAAAGAGTTAGATTCATTATGTGATTTGATCTCTTTTGGGATAGCACCAGCTATTTTAATGTGGAATCTTAATTTAATGGAAACAGGAATTGTAGGAATTGCCATTACATTGATTTTTGCTCTTTGTGGAACAGTCCGATTAGCAAGATATAATGTAATGGAATTTGAAGGCGTATATATGGGTATTCCTATCACGCTTTGTGGTGGACTTGTTGCACTAATGGCCCTATACTCTACTAAGTATGTGACAAGCTTGTCATTTATGCTTGGTGCAATGCTGTTTTTATCATATGCAATGGTAAGTAAAAGAATTAAATTAAAAAAGAGATAATTATGATAACCCACCTTTTAAGGTGGGTATACTTTTGTTCATGGTTTGAAAAGCTAAATATACAAAGAAGAAAGAGGGATCCTATGAAATTACCACAAGCGTATTTAGATAGAATGAAAGAATTATTAAAAGATGAGTTTGAAGCATTTTATAAATCTTATGAGTGTGATAAATTACAAGGCTTGAGAATCAATACATTGAAAATTTCCGTAGAAGATTTTTTGGAAATTTCACCTTTTAAATTGATTAGAGTTCCATGGTGTGAAAATGGGTTTTACTATGAAGAAGGCGAAAGACCTGCAAAACATCCTTATTATCATGCAGGCCTTTATTATATACAAGAACCTAGTGCAATGGCACCTGTTGAAATACTTGATGTTGAGTATGGAAATAAAGTACTTGATTTATGTGCAGCACCTGGTGGAAAATCAATTCAAATTTGCACCAAACTAAAGAATCAAGGAGTCCTTGTAACCAATGATATCAATATGAATCGAGTAAAGGCAATACTAAAAAATATTGAATTATTTGGAATTCGAAATGCAATAGTGACAAATGAGACGATAGAAAATCTAACTAAGTTTTTTTCGAATTATTTTGATCGTGTTTTAGTAGATGCACCTTGTTCAGGAGAAGGTATGTTTAGGAAAGATCCATCTATGATAAAAAATTGGAAAGAAGATTGGACGGATACTTTTGCAGCTATTCAAAGACAAATTATGGATTGTATTGGAGAGACAATAGGGTCAAATGGGAAAATAGTATATTCTACATGTACATTTGCGCCAGAAGAGAATGAGCAAATGATTCATGAATTTTTAGAGAAAAATAATGAATTTAATACGATAGATGTGCCTAAAAATAATGGCTTTGCACATGGAAAAGCAGCGTGGGCAAATAATGATCAAAGGGTAGAAGCTTGTGTAAGATTATGGCCACATAAGATTCATGGAGAAGGGCACTTTTTTGCACTTATGGAAAAAGACCATACAAGAGAGAATAAAATCGTACTTGATGAGGAGCCAGAACATATACCACTAGATGATTTCTATAAATTTGCAGATGAAAATTTAAATATATCTCTAGAAGGACGTTTTAGGGTTTATAAGGAAAATTTATATCTTGTACCAAAAGAAGTACCATCTCTAAAAGGATTAAAAGTTGTAAGAACTGGATGGTTATTAGGTACGTATAAAAAGAATAGATTTGAACCAAGCCAAGCACTGGCAATGGGTCTTACATATAAAGATGCAAAAAGAGTGATAAATTTTAAGAGTACAGATGTAGAAGCAATTAAATATTTAAAGGGAGAAACGGTGAATATTTCTGGAGAAAAAGGATGGACTTTAGTATGTGTTGACCATTTTCCATTAGGATGGGCGAAACAAATGGGAACATCATTAAAAAATTATTATCCAGCATCGTGGAGATTATTATAGTGGGAGGAAATTATGGCGAATACACAAAGAGTAGATAAAATACTTAGTAATATGGGATACGGAACAAGAAGAGAGATTAAACAAATTTTAAAACAAGGACGAATAAAAGTGGATGGAGATGTTGTTAAAGAAGGGAAATTACATATAAATCCAAAGGAGGCTAAAATAGAAGTAGATGGAGAATGGGTAGAGTACAAGGAGATTATTTATATAATGATGAATAAGCCACAAGGGATTATTTCCGCAAGCTTTGATAAGCGAGTAAAAACAGTTGTTGACTTATTGAGTGAAAATTATAAAATATTTGATCCATTTCCAGTAGGTAGATTAGATAAGGATACCGAAGGATTATTACTTTTGACCAATGACGGAAAGTTAGCCCATGAGTTATTAGCTCCTAAAAAACATGTTCCTAAAACCTATTATGCTCATATTGAGGGGACGGTAACAGAAGATGATATTGTTAAATTTGAAGAAGGAGTAGTATTAGAGGATGGGTATAAAACATTGCCAGGAAAGCTCAAGATTATAAAAAGCGATAGTAACTCAGAAATAGAATTAATCATACATGAAGGGAAATTTCATCAAGTAAAGAGAATGTTTGAAGCGGTTGGTAAAAAAGTGACTTATTTAAAGAGATTGGCTATGGGCGATTTAGCGCTTGATGAATCTTTAAGATTAGGGGAATATAGAGAGTTAATAGAAGAAGAATTAAATATTTTAAAGAACAGGTAAAAAGGTGAAGAATAGCTTCACCTTTAGTGATCTAGATTTTCTTCCTTTGAATCTAAAATTTCTTCACTTTCTTCGTCATCGCTATCATCAAAGGCGGACATAATTTTCATCATGTTAAACATTTTCTTGAAATTCTCAACTTTGTCTGCATGTTCTTTTGGCAACATAGGGCCAATTACTTCAATTACATTATTGATTTGTGAAGATATGTCACCATCCTCCGTTGGTTGAAGCGCTTTTTTTACAGCCAAGACTGTTTTTACATCTTTGACTTTATCTAAAACTGATAATATAGTGGAAATGTGTTGTATTTGAGAATTTGAACTTTGATTTGAGTTCGTATTAAAAACACGAAGCATTTCTTTGATAGAACTTAAATTTATTTTTCCTGTGCCCTCATTTTTAGATATTATATTTTTTCTTAAGGTATTTAGATGATTGGCTTTTTTTAGATTTTCTAGTAAATAAGACATTTTGTCTAGGGTATTTTCTTTTGTGGTAGAATTATCATCTTCTTTATTATGGACGGACGCATTGAGCCTAGGGAATGTATTGGTCGAATTGTTTTTTAAGAAAACAAAAAATAATACAGGCGCGATCAAAAATAAAACTTTATTGTTAGATGGTAAAATTCCAGCTATGCTCAGTTCTTGTAAGAAATCATTTAAATCTTGATTTGTAACAGGAATTAGATCATTCATGGTAAACCTCCTAAAAAAAACTCTTTGATTTATCATATTCCATATAAAAAAATGTGTTACGAGAATTTAGTAAGAATAAAAGTGTTTTTTTGTTCATACGTTTTAGAGAGTTAAATTTGATTATGGAGGTAGGAATATGGATAAAAAAAAGTTGGAGGAATTAATGAAGTCAATGGGTAATATACAACCAAATGCTGAACAAAAGAAAATGATGAAAGAATTATCTAATAAATATGAAGACAAAAATGAAGATGAAATTATGAAGGAGTTAAAGAAATTAAAGGGAAGTATGATGCAAAATACTTCAAAATATAAAAAGCAAATGCAGGCAATGGAGCAGATGAAAGAGTTTTTAGACGAAAAACAAAAAAAGAAATTAGAACAAGTAATGAAATTTTTAAATGAGGATGAATAAAAAATAGAGCTATTGAATTAGCTCTATTTTTTCTTGCCTGCAATAATATATATAATATCTTCCATAGAAGTGCCTGTCTCTATAGAGAACGTTCCAGACTTAAGTTTTGAACCCATATGTAAACTTTCTGTTTTGGTAGTAAATAAATTTACATCTTCAATTAAACCATTCTCTTTCAAAATACGTCCAATCTTTATTCCCGGAGAACCATTAGGAATTGTTACTTTTATGATCGTAGGTTTGGCTACAGTCGTATTTGTATTAGAAGGTTCTTCTTCAGTAGGTTTCTCAGTAGTTTCAGTAGGTTCTTTAGGCGTTTCTTCTGTGGGTATAATCGTATTATTTTGTGATCCATCAGCGATAGTCGTAGACGCATCATTAGAATAATTGATTGCTTTTGTTTTTGAATATGCCAATGAATCAGTTACCTGCCAAGTAATAATTCCACCCATTAAAATAACGATGAAAAATGCCAGTATAAGGTCGCTAATAGCATATAACATATCTTTTAATCTTTCAAACATTTTGAACGCCTCTTTTCTATTGTTAATTACATATTTTAAGGATAACATAATTTTTTGTAAAAATAAACTACTTATTGTATATGAAAATTTATAATAACTATGGCATAATATAGTAGAGGTGAAGTAAAATGAGAGAAATAACTATAGGAAAAAATGAAGCAAATCAAAGAATCGATAAATTTCTTAGAAAATATATGCCAAAGGCTTCTATGGGATTTATATATAAAATGATTAGAAAAAAAAATATTAAACTAAATAATCAAAGAACTCCTCAAGACTATATATTGAAGGAAGAAGATCAAATTCAATTGTATTTAAGTGAAGACACGATAAAAGGGTTCTTAGAAGAAAAGACTATTTATAATGTAAAAAGAAATTTTGATATTGTCTATGAAGATGAAAATTTGATTTTAGTAAATAAGCCTCAAGGGCTTTTAGTTCATGAAGATCATAAAGAACAAGAAAATACTTTAGTCAATCAAGTAATCAAGTATTTATATGATCAAGGAGAGTATAATCCGAAAGAGGAAAAAACCTTTGTTCCTGCAAGTGTGAATCGTTTAGATAGAAATACAAGTGGGATCGTAATCATTGCAAAGAATTATGAAACATTACAAAATTTAAATGAGATGGTACGAAAAAAAGAGTATATAAGAAAATATTATTTAACAATCGTAAAAGGGCAGATCAAGAATGGGGAAGAGCTAAAAGGATATTTAATCAAAGATACAAATTCAAATTGTGTCAAATTAGTATCAAATGAAACGGAAAAAGCAAAATTTATTTATACTAAATATAAGCCTATAAAAACGAGTAACCAATATAGCTTGCTTGAAGTAGAAATAATAACAGGGAGAACCCATCAAATACGACTGCATTTATCCAGCAGATCTCACCCTATTGTTGGAGATGATAAATATGGAGATGAAAAAGTAAATAAAATTTTTAAAGATAAATTTAAGTTGAAGTATCAGTTTTTACATGCCTATAAAATAACATTTCACAAATGTATAGGGAATTTAAAGTATCTTGAAGGAAAGAACTTTACTGCAAGACTCTCTTCAAATTTTGAAAATATAAAGGAACAACTGTTTTAAAATATGACTCTGAGGGGGCCTTTTAACATGAACACAAGCTCTAATATACAATTGATGGAAAAATTGATTGAACGTTTTGATTATAGAGGAGCCATTGAAATAATGAAGATGGAAGAGGATGTAAATATAAGGGCTTTAAAAGTCTTATATTGCTGTAAATATCGATTGAATTTTGATTTTCAGTCGGCTATACAAGAGGTGGATGATTTAATAGAAAATCAAATAAAAGATAGGCAAATAAGAGATATGAAAATAAATTTAGAAGGATTGGTTGCTGGAAAACCAGATGAAATTTTTTCAGAACTTCTAGAAAATACAAAGATCCAATTAATAAATAGGCGTTATATTGACTTTTTAAGTAGGGTATATCGAATGAAAGAAGCAGTTTTAAAATATATATTTGTTAAAAATCATGTAGGAAAAGATAAATTTTCTTTTATGACAGAGGTTGTATCTAAAAGAATGATTCTAAAAATATTAAGAAAAAAGTATAAAATATATAACCCAAACTTGAGTTTTGCAATAACTAGTTATATAAATAAATATTTAAAGAATGATAAAAGATATATGAAAGTATTAGAGGTTCTAAACTCAGATAAAATGAATAAAATTATTGAACTTAGAAATGATTGTATTTGTGGACATGGTTTTAAAGGGGTAAATAAAGAAGTTCTTGAAAATATTTATGGAGATCCTTTTAATATAATAAATGATTTTATTTTGGTATTTAAAAAAATGGATGTTAAAATAGTAAGAAATTCATATGATAAAATAAATAGATATTTAACCAATGAGATAGAGAAAGATAGTTACAGTAATTGTTTAGAGAATAAATAAGTGGTAGAATAGGAGTGGACAAATTTTAGAAGGAGATGTGAAGGATATGAAGAAGGAGATTTTAGAATGGATTAAGACAATCGTTATATCAGTAGTTATTGCAATGGTTATAACTGCTTTTGTAAGGCCCACTTTGGTAAAAGGATATTCAATGTACCCTACATTGAGCCCATATAATTATTTGATTATAAATAAAATACCTTATATGATGCATGAACCAGAAAAAGGCGATATCGTTGTATTTAAATCTCATTTAAAAACAGAAGATGGAAAAGAAAAAGATTTGATTAAAAGAGTAATTGCTGTTGCTGGCGATGAAATTGAAGTGAAAGATGGAGAAGTAAGTGTAAATGGTAAAATATTGAATGAACCATATATTAATGGAAATTATACATCAGGAGAAATAAATGTAAAAGTTCCAGAAGATACTATTTTTGCTATGGGAGATAATCGGGAGAATAGCTTAGATAGTAGAGATGAGAGAGTAGGATTTGTTCCATTAGAAGTTGTTAGAGGAAAAGTGTTAGTTCGATTATATCCTTTTTCCCAAATAGGTTCTGTGGATTAAATATTATAAGATATACCTCCTAAATAATATTTACTTGTTTATTTAATGCGAAAATTGCATATGATAAATACGAGCTAAATTAAAAGAGGAGGTAATAGGATGAAAGTAAAAGATTTAATGACGAACCAAGTAGCAAGTGCTACACCAGATACATCCCTAGAACAGCTAGCCAATAAAATGAAAGAATTAAATGTAGGATCTATTCCCATTTGTGATAGTAATAATGTGGCAGTTGGTGTAGTGACAGATAGAGATATTGTATTAAAAGGTGTATCTGTAGGTAATATGAGTGCAAGTGCAAAAGATGTTATGTCTAAAAATATAGTATCTGCTACACCTGATATGGATGCACATGAAGCTGCAAATATTATGGCTCAAAATCAAATAAGAAGATTACCTGTTATGGAAAACGGAAAAATGGTAGGTATTTTGTCTATTGGCGACTTATCTACTGTAAACATATATGAAAATGAAGCAGGACAAGCATTAAGTAGTATTTCTCAACCAACAAAATAATAAATAAAAAAATTCCTGGGGACAGGAATTTTTTTTTACTATATAGTGTAAAGAATATAATAAATAGTTAATAGTACGTTAATATGGGGTATAATAAAATTGATTTATACATAGACATAGTTAATATGTCATCAAGGAGGATGGATCATGTTAGATAAAAATAAGATTAAAATTTCTATAAATAATAATGAAAAGATAGAAATAAATAAAGGAATGACAATTGCTCAAATTATTCAAGAAGTTAAAGGTGAAAAGGACGCTACTATTGTAGCTGCTAAAGTAAATAATGAATTAAGAGAGTTAACTTATGAAGTAGAAGATGCTTGTAACATTGAATTTATAGATGTAACTACTGCAGATGGAAGTCGAATTTATCAAAGAAGTTTATCTTTTGTATTTATCAGGGCAGCTATGGAAATATTCCCAAAGGCTAAAGTGACCGTAGAGCATTCTTTAAGTAAGGGATTGTATTGTGAAATTCATGATAAAAGAAAAATTAACAAAGAGGATGTTTCCAAAATTGAAGATAGAATGGATGAAATAGTAAAGGACGATGTGCCTTTATTAAAAAATAGTGTATCTTTAGAAAAGGCAAGAAATATATTTACTGACTTAGGTATGAGTGCAAAAACTAAATTAATGGAGTTCAGAGATGAAAATGAAATAAACATTTATAGTTGTGGATGGCTACAAAATTATTTTTATGGATATATGGTTCCGAGTACAGGATATCTTAAATTATTTGAATTAAAATACTATGAGCCAGGATTAATTCTAAGATTTCCTGAAAAATCAAATCCAAATGAATTACCAGAGTTTAAAGAACAAAAAAAGCTAGCTAGCATATTTAGAGAGGCCGAAAAATGGGGCGGAATTATGGAGGTTCCCTATGTTGCCGATTTAAATAAACAGATACAAAAAGATACGTATCCAGAATTAATTAGAATTGCAGAAGGATTACATGAAAAAAAGATTGTTGAAATTGCAAATCGTATTACAGAAGAAAATAAGAGAATTATTTTAATTGCAGGACCATCCTCTTCAGGGAAAACTACATTTGCACAGAGATTAGCTATTCAATTAAAAGTAAATGGATTAAAACCTATTTCCGTATCCCTGGATGATTATTTTGTAAACAGGGAGCATACACCTATAGATGAAAATGGAGAATATGATTTTGAAGCACTAGAAGCGGTAGAATTAGAATTATTTAATAACCATCTAACGAAATTGTTAAATGGAGAAAGAGTAGAAATTCCTACTTTTAATTTCTATAAGGGAGAAAGAGAATATAATGGAAAATATCTAGAGATTACAAAAAAACAACCAATCATTATAGAAGGTATTCATGGATTAAATGATCAGTTGACACAAAGTATTTCTCATGATAAAAAATTCAAAATTTATATTAGTGCACTTACGCAACTAAATATTGATAATCATAATCGTATTCCTACTACAGATGGTAGATTAATTAGAAGAATTGTAAGAGATAGTAAATATCGTGGACACTCAGCACTAACTACATTAAAGCTTTGGA
>JADPRS010000021.1 GCA_015686845.1 Lutibacter sp. B2 | reverse complement strand
TCCAGTATTTTTATAATATTAAACTATTATGTACTATCTATCATATATTTTTTCTGCTTTATACTATTTTGCTATTTTAGATAACGGTTTGAGCATTCTCTGTTGCCCGACGTGTTTTTAGTAGGGTATCAAGAATGCTATGTTAGCCGAAGTTTATGCAGTATTCCAAAGGTAAATATTCATCATCTCTATTTCCACATTTGGTGCACATATTACCAGTAGGATGTGTCACTTGCATGCATCGTGTACACACCCATAAATCACCATCATAATTCTTATACATTTCAAAAATTTGTTCGTTTTTTGATATTATTTCTATACGCCCTGAAACATAGTCATTTAGTATTTTATATAAGTTAGCTGAGGTTATTCTATGCCATGGATTTCTTTCAAAACATCTCCTAAGAATATAACAAAAGTATTTATCTTCAATTTGATCTAATGCAAGTTCTGCAAGTATATTCCCACGAATTTTATTCATGTATTCACCAAACGACTCCGATGAAAGTGGCCAACCTTTTGTTATTAATCTATAGAATAGAACACCAAGTCCCCATATATCATGACTAACACTAATTTCTTTTGGATTTTCTATGAATTCAGGAGACCATGCAGAAACTGCTCCTATGTGTCTAAAAGCATCTTCTACAGAGCCCATGCAGTGAGATTTCCACCAATATTCTGATACACCAAAGTCAAGCAAAACTAATGATTTATAATCATTAGTTTCATTGTTACAAATCAATATATTGCCAGGGTGGATATCTTTATGAAGTATTCCTGAAGATAAACTGTCACATACTATAGAAGTTAAGTCTCTCATTATTCTTGCTATGTTTATATTTGTTAAGATTTCAGAACTACTATCAATAATATTACTCAAAGGTATGCCATCAATATACTCCATCATAAAATAGTATATTTGAGTATCTTCTATTTGAACTACTTCTGTAATCAATTTAGGTATACATGCATCAGGGTTTATACTTAATATTTTTTTCATCGAAGAAACTTCTTGATAAAATCTATCTAATTCAAATTTGTTTCTTGGATATAATAAAAATTTAACAAGAACATGTTCACCCTCACTATTTTTGTACATTGCAGTAGCTGACATGTTACCACCACCAATTTCTTTTTGAAAAACATAGTCTTTAATCTTATTTAAATTAAATCTTTCTAATAGTTTTCTCATTTTACCTCCTATTTTGGCTAACGATTGATTATCGCCATTGAAAGTTCGTTTTATATATCTTTAGGGTAGTATTTGCGAACCAGGGTTCGAGAATATTCACTTATACAAGATGATTTTATAATACAGTAATATGAAATATTTTACAATTCTAAATAAAAAAACTTCACTTTATCTTCAAGTAATAATATCTTTTTGTTCTAGATGGGCAGCGTTTACCCTGTGATGATATTCTGTTTCCACCTACTGCCATGAATTTGTATAATTACTTACAATGAGATAAACTTTTATATATATTTGTAAACATTTTCAAATAGCAATTAAGTCCTATTAATCAAAAAAATTTGAGGCCAATCAATTTCCCTCAGATCTATTTCTAAATACTAATTCAAACTTCTTTTTAGTTCGTGATACATCAACGTATAAAAGTTTGATAAATCGTCCTATTCGGGAAGTTAGGGACGGTTCATTTATATTTACATATTTGATTATCAAAAAAACTCTATTTGTAAAATAGAGTTTTTTGGGTTTCCTTATTTTTAACCTTTCTCATCAAATAAAGTTCTTTATATTATCATATTGAACTTTTATTGTATTAGAAAAATAGAAATTATAACTTGAATTTAGAAATATTATCTTTTAAGATTTTAGCACTCTCTAAATTATCCCTTGTACTTTGTTGAATATCACTTAGATTTTCAACAATGTTTGATGTCTTAACAGCAACATTTTCAATTCCACAAGCTCCTTCATTTGTGGTTTTAGAAACTTCATCTATAGCAATTGATATGTTTTCAATAGAAATATTTAATTCTTCAGATGTAGCACTAAAATCCATCATAATATTATTAAAGAATTCTGCGTCTTTACTATATTGCTGAGTTACTTCAATAAATATTTCATAATCTTTCATTACATCTTCATCCATAAAATGAAGGATCTTTTCTGAACTTCTCACTAAATTAGCTACAGATACATTTACAACCTCTACTACATTTTGAATATCTACAATTGTTTTAGAAGATTGCTCTGCTAAACTTCTTATTTCATCGGCAACTACTGCAAAGCCTTTGCCTGCTTCTCCTGCCCTTGCAGCTTCTATCGCAGCATTTAAAGCTAGTAAATTT
Source organism: Lutibacter sp. B2 (assembly GCA_015686845.1). Lineage (GTDB taxonomy): Bacteria > Bacillota > Clostridia > Peptostreptococcales > Thermotaleaceae > JADPRS01. The sequence continues at coordinate 62,296 of JADPRS010000021.1, read as the reverse complement.
GTTTTATGTGTAATATCTAAAATACTCTCTGCAAGTAAATTAATTTTTTCCACGGTTTTTGCTTTTTCAATAGCTGAATCTAAATCTTTTTTTACTCCACCATATATATCCTCTGATTTTTTAGCTGAAGCAATTGCACTTTCTTTGGCTTTTTTAGCAATCATACTTACTACATGATTAAGTTCTTGTGTAGATGCATTTATTTCTTCTGATGTAGCTGCTGTTTCCTCTGTTCCTGCTGATAATTCTTGTGTAGTAGCTGAAGTATCATAGCCTAAGTCAAAATTTGCTGTTTTATTTATTAGTTCTGTAACTTTTATAATTGGTTTAGAAATTGATCTCCCTATGTATAAAGAAATAATTATAAATATCACAATTCCTAAAAGTATTATTTGAGTTATTATAATTTTTAAATTTTGTATAGGTTTAAATATCTCATCTTTAGGTGGTCCAACAGCTAAAGATGAGATATTTGTCAGATGTGCATAGCTGATCACCTTATCTTCACCTTCAAATTCAAACTCTATAACACCGGAATTGTTTTTATCCATTTTATCGGCCATAAACTTAATACTACCATTTTCTACATTTTTAAGATTATCATCTGATGTAAAAAAAGGATGAACTAAATAATCAAATTTACTATTATATAAAAAAGCATATCCATTATCATATACCTTCATGTTTTTTACCATATTTTCTATATTATCAAAAGCTATATCCATGCCAACTACACCAATAAAAGTATCACCTTCATATATTGCCATTGTATAAGGAACCATCTTCATATCTATAGAATCCCATATATAAGGATCACCCCATCTTTTATTTTTCTCTTTTGTAAGTCCGTAAAACCATTCAAAATCTTCATTATTAGGATCATATTCTTCAAATTTTATTTGTTCTTGCCTTTTAAAATCTCCATTTGCTTTTAAATCTGCATACCAAGCATCCGCTGCTTCTCCTGTTAGTTTAGGATTGAGATAAAAATATCCTCCTAATACTTGTACTCCTTGTGTATTTTCTAAGCAATGCTTTAGGTTTGGTGCTACAAATGTTTCTATGTGATTTTTCATATATTCTGGATCATTCTTTATTTTATTCATATCCATATTGGCCTTTATAACAGAAGCCAACGTATTCGTTGTACTTTCTACTATTTTTAATGTTTGACTAAATTCATTTGCATAGTCTTTAGCCATAAATTCTAGTTTACCAAATGATTCTTCTCCTATATATTTAGAACTCTGAAATATACTTATACTCCCCACTAGTATGGAAATAATAAGAGAACACATTATAATAGCACTTGTTATTTTGGTACCAATTTTCCTCATATTTTATATTTCCTTATATAGATGAACTTTATTATCATTATTGAGTATTTTAACACATTTTGTAGAACTATTTATATTTTTTAAATCTAAAAAGGAATGGTCAAAGACCATTCCTTTATTTTATTTGTACTTTCATTGCTCTCATTGAATTTAAAATTGCAATCAGTGCAACACCTACATCTGCAAATACTGCTTCCCACATAGTAGCATGACCCATAACTCCAAGGGCTAACACAATCCCTTTTGTACCTAGTGCAAATATAATATTTTGCCATACAATCTTTTTCGTCATTTTAGCAATCTTAATGGCACTTACAATTTTTGATGGTTCATCGGTCATAAGTACAACGTCTGCTGCTTCAATGGCAGCATCAGAACCAAGTGCACCCATGGCTATACCTATATCAGCTCTTGCAATTACGGGCGCATCATTAATCCCATCACCAACAAATATTACTTTCTCATTTTTATCTTTTTGATCGTTAATCATCTCTAATTTTTCAACTTTTTGATCTGGCAGTAATTCTGAGTATACTTCGTCAATGCTTAATTCTCGAGCTACCTTTCCTGCTGCGGAGATATTATCACCTGTAAGCATAACAATTTTTTTAATCCCTATGGCTTTTAATCCCTTTATTGCTTCTTTAGCATCTTCTTTGATTTCATCAGCTATAAGGATAGCACCTGCAAACTTTTTATCAATAGCTACATAAATTATTGTACCCACATCATCTATTTTTCTATATTCAATATTTTCTTGTTCCATTAATTTAGTATTTCCTGCTAATACTTCTTTTCCCTTTACTTTTACACGAACACCATATCCTGATAGTTCCTCATAGTCTTCTAATTCATCCTTATTCACTTCTTTTTTATATTCCTTTAATATAGAAATTGCAATAGGATGATTTGAATAGCTTTCTGCAAAAGCTGCATATTCTAAAACTTCTTCCTCACTAATAAAATTTTCTGTATATATTTTATTTACTTTAAATACACCTTTTGTTAATGTTCCTGTTTTATCAAATACGATTGTTCCTACATTATTTAATCCTTCTAAGAAGTTTCCACCCTTTACTAATATTCCATTTTTAGAAGCTCCACCAATTCCGCCAAAAAATCCTAATGGGATGGATACAACTAATGCACACGGACAAGATATTACTAAGAATATTAATGCCTTATAGATCCACGCTGAAAAAGTTGCTCCTTCCATTGTAAGTGGTGGAATAAATGCTACAGCAAGTGCTGAAAATACCACTGCTGGCGTATAGTATCTAGCAAATTTTGTAATGAAGTTTTCAATTGGTGCCTTTTTACTACTTGCATTTTCAACCATATCTAATATTTTAGCTATGGTTGACTCCTCAAATGTTTTTGTTACCTCAATTGTAAGTACACCATTTTTATTTATAAATCCACCTAATACCTCATCTTCTACCTCTACATCTCTTAAAACAGATTCACCTGTCAATGCAGATGTATCCATCATTGATTTTCCATCTATTACTTTTCCATCAAGTGGAATCTTTTCTCCTGGTTTTACAATGATTAGATCTCCAATATCAACTTCTTCAGGGGATACTTTCTTTATATCATTTCCTATTTTTAGATTAGCAAAGTCTGGTCTTATATCCATAAGTGATGCAATTGATTTTCTTGAACGATTTACTGCTAGCCCTTGCATAAATTCTCCGGCTTGATAGAACAGCATAACGGCTACGCCTTCTGGAAATTCTCCAATAGAAAAAGCACCTATGGTTGCGATTGTCATTAGAAAGTTTTCATCAAATATTTGCCCTCTAAGAATATTTTTAAAAGCTATCAATAGTACTTCTCCACCCACTAAAAGATAACTTATTGCATATAGTGCAAATTCAACTTTATGTGGAAATTTTAAAGCAACAGCAATTGCAAATATCACTGCGCCTATTCCTAATCTAATTAACGCTCTTTTATTATTTCCTTCTCCATGACTATGTTCGTGACTATGTCCGTGATCGTGATCACAACACTGACCATTATTATGGCTATGGTTATGTTCAGAATGTGTTATGCTTTTTTTCGCTTCTATTACAGCAACATGAGGTTCTAATTTTTTTACAATCATTTTTACTTCATCAATGATTTCATTTGCTTTTGCGTTATTCTTGATCTTTACGCCTAATTTTTTTGTTACGAAATTAAATGTTGCTTCATTTACACTTTCTAATGTATTCACTTTTTTTTCAATCTTATTTGCACAATTTGCGCAATGCAATCCATCTAATATAAGTTCAATTTTAGAACTTTCATTCATGACGTCCCCCTCCTTCATATGATTATCTATGATTTATATGGTTAAATCCTTGGTCAAAAATATTTTTAACATGTTCATCATCCAATGAGTAATACACTACTTTTCCTTCTTTTCTGTATTTTACAATCCTAGCTTGTTTTAATACTCTTAATTGATGGGATATTGCTGATTGATTCATGGAAAGTAATGCAGCTATATCACATACACACATTTCTTCTTCTTGTAAAGCACATAATATTTTGATTCGCGTACTATCCCCAAATACTTTAAATAAATCTGCTAAATCATATAATATTTCTTCTTCTGGCATATTTGCCCTTACCTTTTTAACTGTTTCTTCATGAATAATATTGCAATTACATGTATCAGAATTTTTATTGGTCATATTCTCACTCCTTATATATGAATATGTATTCATATGTTCATTTATATTATATGTTCTTCTTTTCTATTTTGCAACCTTTTTTAAATTTAAAAGGTTAGCAAAGTGCTAACCTTTTAAAAATCTTCTAATTTACTTTTATATTCTCTGCCTGTATAATCTTTAGCAATAATTTGTATTTTCACCTTATCTGATTCCTCAAAGTTTATATTTTTAAATAACTCTTCAAATTTAAATGTATTCCTATATTCCCATTTATCTATATCACCCTGTGGAGATTCTTTTTCTGCCATCTCTGTAATATCAATACTTTTTAATAACTTTTCTTCATAATATATATTTACCTTTGCAGACTTTATTTTAAGTGCTTTTAAATCTCTATAGAAATTTTCAATTCTTGCATAAACTTCCACTTCTGAATTATTCATACTTTGAAAGTCTTCTTCAAAATACATTCTATTCATTAATTGATCATATAAATCTATCTTCTCAAGTTTTTCCGTTTTTTTACTATTTGCATTTTCTGCAACTACCTGAAATTCATAATTTTTATCGTAAGATAAATCTATTTCAGTTTTATAATTTAATCCTGCTATATGAGTAGATTCTATCTTATTCCATTTTTCTATTTCTCCATTATTTTCTTCTCCATATAAAACATATACTTTTTCATTTTTCCCCAGTTCTCTAAATGTCCAATTAAAAGTTATTTTCGCTTCCTTAAATTGATCTTCTACATTGATAATGTCATAGTCTTTATCAACAATCCACATCTGCTCTTTTCTAACCTCTGAAATAGTATTACTAACTGTTCCATAAATGCCATTAATTTTTCCATCTATATTATTGACGGATGAGCTTACTTTAGATATTGAATTTTGAATTTCCCGTAGCTTATAACCTGTTATAATATTTAAAATAAGCAAGACGGCAATTGCGATAGTCATTCCCATTTCTTTTTTCTTCATTTTTGTCCTCCTTTTACTGAACATGTACTCCATATTCATTCTAACACAAAAGGAAAAAAAGACCAATTTCATATAGAAATTGGTCTTTTGGGATACTATTTTATGTTTCTACTTCCTGGTTTTACATAAGGGATGCCGTCCTTACAAAGTGGGCAATTCTCTTTATCATAACTCTTAACATCAATCTTTATAGCTTCATATACTTCATACGGTAACTCTACGCTTTCATCTCTTCTATCTACTAAACAAGCTATTGCTACTACCTCTGCCCCTAACTCTTTTAGCATGTTTGCTACCTCTAAAGATGATTTTCCAGTAGTTACTACATCCTCACAAATAATAACCTTATCCCCTTTTTCAATTTCAAATCCTCTTCTTAGGGCCATCTCTCCATCTACTCTTTCAGAAAATATTCCTATTTTGTTCATCTGTCTAGCCAATTCATACCCTACTACAATTCCGCCCATTGCTGGTCCTACGACTATATCAAAATCTACATTTTTTAATTTTTCCTTTATTACTTTAACCACTTTTTCAGCCTTATCTGGATATTGAAGTAATCTTGCACATTGGCAGTATTTATCACTATGTCTACCTGATGATAATAAGAAATGTCCTTCTAGTAATGCTTTTGAGTCCTTTAATTCTTCTATAATCATATTTTCTGTATTCATTATAAATTCCCCCCTGATTTTATATCTGCGCTCATTCTTAATACTTCTTTTCTAGCTAGTTGATCAAAGATCTTTTCTCCATTTTCTTCTTTTTTATATGCAAGTAAAATTCCTCTTGATGAATTTACCACTCCACCATTTCCATTTTGCAAGTATGGTGCTACATCTTTAGCGCCTCCACCTTGTGCTCCATATCCAGGAATTAAGAAAAATAAATCTTTAAAATCTTTTCTAATTTCTTGTCCTTCATGTGTACAACCTACTACTGCTCCAATTGCACTATATCCTCTTTTTCCTATTAAATCTTTCCCTAATTTAGAGAGTCCTTTTCCAACTTCATCGTATACATTTGTCTTTGCTTCTGTTTTTATATACTGTATATCCTTAGCCCCTTCATTAGATGTTCTAAGGAGTGCAAATACCCCTTTTTTCCCACTTTCCAAGTAAGATATATATGGGGTAATACTATCTAATCCCATATACGGATTCAGGGTAATAAAATCACTTTCAAAATCTCCTTCAAAATGTGCTTTCGCATACATTTTAGCAGTACTTGAAATATCTCCTCTTTTTATATCCCCTATTGAAATAAGTCCATTTTCTTTTATATATTTTAACGTTTTCATATATGCTGTAAGTCCTTTTATTCCATAAGCTTCATAGTATGCAATTTGTAACTTATAACATGCTGATATGTCCTTTGTAGCATCGATTAATTTCTTGTTAAAGTTAAATAACACATCTTCTAGATTTTCATGTTTGTCTAAAAACCATTTTGGTATATAGCTTAGATCTGTATCCAAACCCACACACACATGTCCATTTTCTTCTACCTTTTCATAAAGTCTATCCATCATCATATACACCACTCCTTTTTAGTCTCTCTGTACTATCTTAAAAAAGCATTAAATTATAAAAAGCCTTCTCAAAGAGAAGGCTTTATTTCTATATTAGTATAACAAGATACTAGCAGAATATACACACTGCTTTCCTTGTTCACATTTTCCTTCTCCGCCTCTCTGGACGAGTTTAAAGGCTATTCAATTTTTCTATGCAATCGTATCATAAACAACTCTATAAGTCAAATAACTTTTAACTTTTATCTATATAAATATACCTTTATGCACTTATTTCATTTAAATCTATCTTATATTCTATAATAAGTAACCCTTCATTGTGTTTTCTTCTTATTGCACAAAATCTTGCGCATACTCCATCTACCTTCTTTACAAGTGGGCTCAGGAAGTATTCTTTATTTTTTTGATCTTCATAAAAATCCTTATATGGTTTGTATATTTCAAAAAGGTTTAATCCCATACTTTCTTTCTCTGTAGCCATTATAATGATCCCTTTTTTGTCTATCACTTGAAAATTTTCTATATAAAACATCTCGCTTGCTTCTTTTAATTCATCAAAATCATTTCCATATTCATTTAATTTTCTAGCCTGATTTATTAATATTTTATCCATTGTATCTCCAGCAGTAAAATTATAAAGCATATTTGCATCATCCGTTAATACTTCTACTGACGCAGACAATTCATTGATATTATGTACTAGATTATTCATAATCTCATAAGAACAATCACTTTGTTCCACTGTAATCTCCGTACTTTTATATATGTCATTCACACGATTGATCACATAAGTAACATTTTTTCTAAGTTCTACTAATACATCAAAAGATTCATTTACGCTTGATTCTGCATCATTTAGAATTTCTACCATGTTATCGAATCCTTCTTTAGAATGATTGGCCTTATCCAAAGCAAATTTACTAATTTGTAAATTGTCTTGTGTTTTTATGACTGCTGATTCTACATCTTCAAATATTTTTGATACCAGAAGTTTTATTTCCTTTAATGATTCTGAAGTATCTAAAGATAATTTTCTAATTTCTTCTGAAACCACTGCAAACCCTCGTCCCGCAGTTCCAGCTCTGGCACTTTCTATAGCAGCATTTAATGCCAACATATTTGTTCGATTGGCTATATCTTCTATTGTATCTGATATTTTAACAATTTCGTTTATTCTTCCCCCTAGCATATTTATAATGCTATTTACATCCTCTACGTTTTCTTGCACTTCTTTAAATTTTGTAAAATTATCATGGATTACAATTGCGGCATCCTTAGAAAGGGTTTTTGATTCAATGGATGCATCCTTTGCTGTTTTCATGATTTTCTCTATGGTCATTAATTTTTCTTCTACATGGCTTAATTTATTTGTAGATTCACTGATCGTATTAAGATGTTCTTTATTATGTGTAGCTACATTTTCTAGTGAATTTGAAATTTCTTCAGCTCTTTCATTATGTTCTTTCATAGATCCTTTTAATGATTCTGTTGTATCTGAAGTTTTAATAGAACTAGCAATAATTTTTTCAATCATACTTTGATAATTTGAAGCTAATAAGTTAATTGCTTTTATGGTTTTTCCTACTTCATCATCGCTAAAAACTGGAATCTTTAACTTGTAATTCCCCTCAGCAATTTCAATAATCATATTTTTAATATCTTCATAGGATTTTATAAGTAACGTATTTGCCATTAAATATGTAGGTATTATTATAATCATACTGCTTATAAATGTGATTGCAAAAATATTGGTAATTCTAAACAAATGAATCATCATATTGCTAAAAAGAACACATGTAATCATTGTAAAAATCATACTTTTTCTTGTAGATTTGTTTGATGCCACTTTAAAAATCAAATTTGTTATAAACCGATTCATGTATTATTCACCTCGTTATTCGTCGATTTTTGTCTATCGATTTTATTATAACATATAAAATAAGGTAAGATAAATATATAAAATGAGGAGATTTCACCCAATTCTATTGGGCTGAAAATTTACTTATATTACACAAATAATTAAATTCACAATATTTACAGCTCTTTTTATATAATTCTTTATCAAAAAATGGTTCAAAATTATAATTACATATTCGCTCTATATTATCTTTTATCTTCCCTTCATTTTTCAAATGCTGATCTTTAGAATAATCAATGACGATCTTGTCTTCTTTATAGTGCGGTTGCCAAAATATCATTTTTATATTTTCAAATTCTATCTCTATATCAAAAATTTGTTTTGCATTTTCCTTTATCATATACATATACACAATGGTTTGAATTCTATTTTCCATTTCACTTTTTTTAAGCTTTCTGTCTTCGGTCTTCCAATCCCAAATCTCTATTTCTCTATTGGGCTTTAGGATTATTAAGTCATATTTGGCTTGTATCTTGATAGAATCTTTAATCATCTTTATTTCATATTCCGGTAGATATATATTTTCATCTACCATGGGGACGATCTCTTTTAAATTGTCTATCCATTGACTTAGTTCTTTATGGTTTTTTTCATTCTCAGATATAGGAATAGGTATATTAGAAAAATATCGTTCACACAGCAAGTGATAATTTAAACCTATTTTCATATTTTCGTAGTATTTTTCATCCTCATCTTTTTTCCACTTAATATTATCCATGTACTTTAACTTGAACTTTAATGGACATTGTTCAAAAGTATTTAAAGAGTTTTGACTATAATAAAAATAATCAAGTTTTCTTATATCTATCATAATTTTTTACTCCTTTGATGATCTATATATTCCTGTAATTTATTGAAGTATAAAGATACTTTTTCATCTTTATCTAGAATCGTATTATGCTTATGACTTATTAAAACAAGGAATTCTTTTGCACGTGTAATGGCTACATAAAGAAGTCTAATTTTTTCATTTATGATACTTACTTTTGCATCTAATACTGGATTTCCTTTTGTTTTTTCTCCTATTAATTGATCTATCAAAAATTTCCCTATTGCTGCTGGATTCCTATAGTAGGTTTTTAAATACCAAGCTTCTGAACGTATATAATCGCTTAACAAAGAAGGAAAGTTATATCCTGTAAATCCAAGTAAAAATACACAGTCCCATTCTAACCCTTTTGATTTATGATAAGTACATAGTGTTACTCTATCTGGTGTAGGTTCATACCCGTTTAATTCATAGATCATATCTGCCATATGTCTAAATAACACCTGACTATTTTCTATTAGTTCATGTGCTATGTCTTCAAACGTAAATCTAGGATTGTTATTTAATGAATTTCTTATGTAAAATGCGACTGCTTCTGCCATAGCTTTATCTTCTGATTCAAATTCCAATAGATCCCCTATTTCTAACACCAATTTAGCTGGAGAATTTTGATTTTTTTCTAAAATTTCTCTTATATGAACGATATCCTTTCTAGCCTTTAGAAACATTTTATTTTCTAATAGTCCATCTACAGGATACAATATATCTTCTGTACTATAGGATAACAATGATTCTAATAAAATCTTTTTATTCTCCATATCTTTGTGTTCAAATAAATCATCTATTAGATTTACAAGTCTCGTTATATCATGTGGTTTTGATAAAAATTTGAATATAGATCCTAATGTCTTAGCAACTTTAACTTTTCTTTCCGAATTGCCACTTAGCTCATCATACTCTATATTTTCTTGTTTTAGTTTTAATGCTATCTCATTCACATGGCCGTTAAAAGGAACTAATACGCCTATTGTTTTATCTGGATATTCACCTTTAAATTCCTTTATCCTCTTTATCGTATATTCTATCTCTTGCTCCCATGAGTAAACACTATTTATTGATATATTATAACTGTTAGGTTTAGGGTTTTCTCCCCAAGAGCCTTTAGGCACTTCTTTTACCTTTTGGTCTACTAATGCTTCTCTACAGTCTGGTGTTGGATGTTCTTTTATTACAAAATCCACTAGATAATTAGCCAAATCTATAATATCTTTTGAACTTCTACTTGCCATATCCATGACTTTTTTATGCTCGACTTCTTTACAAAAGGACTTAAAAAACTCTGGACTTGAGGAGGAAAAAGTGCCTGTTATACTTTGGTTTATATCTCCTACTTTTACTAGATTATTATTTTTTTTAGACAATAACTTTAATATTTGACATTGTACAATATTGGAATCTTGGCATTCATCTTCAAATATATACGTATATTTATTTTGAAACTTTTCTCTCGCTTTTTTATCTTTTTCCAATATTTTATATGCTAAATTTAAAATATCGTCATAATCTATCAATCCCTCTAACTTTAATTTTTTATCATAAAGCATATATATAATGGCAAGAGCTTTTATTAAATGATCATAATTTCCTTTCATCAATTCATTAAATTTAGACGGGGTAATATCATTTAATTTTAATTTGCTAATCAAAGTAGATATAACCCTTTGAAATTCTATTTTCCATTTATCATAATCTTTTTTGCTATGAGGATTTTTCAAAAAACTTCTAAATACATTTTCTCCACCTTTTCTTAACCATTCATCAACAGCCTCATTTAAATGTATATTTTGTTGTATATCATCTACAACCATAAAATCTTCATTGACCAAAACGATATCTGGTCTATCTTTTAATACTTTTAGTGCCAAACTATGGATGGTCATAACTTCAAACTCTTTATTACCTAAAATCCCTTTTTTTTCAAGAATCTTAGCAATTCTAGATTTAAAATTATTAACAGCACTATTCATATAAGTTACGATCAAAATCTTTCCTGGCTTATTCTTTTGCTGTTCTATGAGTTTTGCAACTAAATTAGCTACAATAAAGGTTTTTCCTGCCCCTGGAACAGCAGGGACCGCCATAGTACCCCCTTCATATTCCATAATAGGCTCTTGATCAATTCTATACTTCATAATTATCACCTGTTTCATTTAAAGTATCTATGATTGCATCACACAAAATATTTTGCTGCTGATATCCCTTGATGGAATATTCGCTTCCATATATGTATATTGCCTTACTACATTTTTTTATCATTCCATTTAAAAGTGATCCTACATTATTATTGATATGCTCTCTTTCCATCTCATCTGTATACACCTGATACTCCTTCCAATTATTTTTCAAAACATACGGATTTGTAATTTCTTTCTTATTTCTCATAACCCACATATCACTATTTATATCTACCCATATTTGAATTTTACTAGACATATTAGAATTAACAAATGTGTATGGACTTGTTAGTGTTATATAGTTTCCATTTATAAAAGTTTCTTTTATTTCATTTAAAGAAGAGAAGTCTACTGCTCCATTCATAATAAAATCTATAAATTTTTCATCCACATTTTTTATCGTATCAAAATCACTAATCACATTTATAAAGTCTTCTGCACTTTCTATGAGCTTTTTTACATAGTGTATATTCTCATTGGCACCCTTTAGTGTAATCAATATTTCTAAGTAAGCAATTCTAAAGAATTCTTCTAAACTTATATTTTCAAGTCTATATTTCTCTATCCACTCTTTTAAATACTTATATTTTGAATGATCTATTTCTTGGTCCATTTCAATAAGTTCATTATTTTCATATACTAATTTTGATAATGCAGAAATTTTCAATGGATTCGTTTCTAAAATAAATGAAAAAAATATTCTATAATCATCTACTGTCAATTTTATATTTTCATATTTATTACATAAGACTGCCAATACAATAAGTCCATGTATAAAACTATTTTCAATCAGTCGATCTTTTTTCGAAGTTAAAAACAGATTTATTTTCTTAGATTTCAAAAGTTTTTTAATTTCATGAATCAATAACAAATCATTATTGGGTGAGATTATACATATATCTTCAGGGGCTTGTCCTTGTTCTACTAATGTATTTATTTTCTCACAAACGTTAGTAATCATTTCATTTCTAAACTGAGCTGAAAGATCCATATATATGGGTGCTGTAATTCTTTTATCTATTTTTTTATTGGTGATCAAAATCTTTTCCAAGTTTTCTGCAAAACAGATCAATTCTTTCCTAGATAAAAATTCTTCCTCTATTGATATTTCTTCAATATCCCAGTTTAAATTTTTTTCTATATGTTTTTTATCTGCTCCATAAAAATTCCAAAATCCACCTTCTGGATTTTTGAAAAAATAGTTTTTTTTAGATGAAGGCATAATTATATTTAATAAATTTCCTACGACTGGAGATATTTCTTCAAAATTATCTATCATTACATAATCAATTCTCTTTTTCAATATATTTTGATATGTTTTATCTGACAATAAATATTCATTATACACAGATATACTTAATCCATAATCTACTATTCCATTAGGTATTAATCTAGATCTATAATAGCTCGTTATTTTATCTATTTCATCATAGGTTTGTTTTTTCGTTAAATCACTAATTTCAATTGAGTAAAACAGTCTATTTCCAATTTGCTCAAATGGAACAGACGAAACTGCTGAATAATTCATATTGGAAATAATTGATTTTGCTATATTTATAGAAGAAGTATTAAGATCTAAAAACCAATTTTTTTGACCTCTATAATAATCAACAAGCATTTTCATCATATAATTCGATACATCTGTACTCATAAATTTGGGTTTTAATAAATTCTTATTCATTTCTTTACAGTTTTCCGTTACTATTGGCCAATATTTAATCAGCTCTTTTCTTATGAATCCTAAATAGGAAAGGGTATTAACAGCCCCCACCTTATTAAATACTAATTCTTCTTTCCATTTCAGTGATTGAAATCTATTCATATATAAACACAAGATATTCTCACTCTTTACTTTTTCTTTATTTATTAAGTGCTTATATTTTTCTATCGCTAAAGTAGTCTTTCCACTACCTCTTTTTCCACTTATTAATATACCCTTCCCTACAAAGTCATTGTTTAACACTTTTTTTTCTACATCTATGTACTTGATCCTACTCACCTCCATATCTTTAGTTATTTCTACATACTTGAAGTTTTACCCTTTTTTTATTTTTTTGTATCACAATCCCATGCATATGCATATTTTGTTATTACAATGATTATTTTAAATTGACTAAAGGGAGGAAATTTATATGGAACATGAAAAAAATTGTATGCAAGATCAGGATATGTATAGTGAATATCCAATGTATGGGCAAATGCCTGGCATGGGAATGAATCCTGGTATGGGTATGATGCCTATGCCTTATCCAATGATGGGTGAAATGGAAAATCCATATCCATGCCCAATGCATCCTGGCATGGGTATGGGCCCGGGAATGGGTATGATGCCTACGCCTTATCCAATGATGGGTGAAATGGAAAATCCTTACCCATGCCCAATGCATCCACAAATGGGTATGAATCCAGGAATGGGAATGGGTCCTGACATGGGTATGAACCCAGGAATGGGTATGATGCCTATGCCTTATCCAATGATGGGTGAAATGCAGGATAAGAGTCAGTTATGCTATATGGAGCATATGAATAGATATATGGCTCATATGTGTGAAGCAGAAGCTTGTAAAATGCGTGCTATGCAATGTATGAGTAAATAAAACAAAGGCTTCTTGGATATATCCAGAAGCCTTAATTTTTCTTATAAACTCTCCAAGTCACTACTAAATTTTCAGGATCTGTTATTTCTCCAGTTTGTATGAAAGAAATAGATCCATTATGTGGTGCTGTTTTTACTAATTCAGAATCTGTATAAGCTTCTTCAGATATTTTCTTGAATATCTGAAAGTACTCATCCAATTCTTGTTTTGCATATGTTTCATTACATTCTGGGGTAAATGGTTCTTGTATTATCCATGGATGATGACTTTGGAAGTAACCTTGAAGGCCATAATCCATACTTCTTCTGTCAATATCATCTGTTCCTACACCTGTGTCTTCTTTAAGTTTTTCCCAACTATATCGTACTTGCTCTAATCGATTCTTTCCTTTTGCCCATGGCATACCAATCCCTTTTACTTCTTGTAAAAATTTCTTCATTAAATAATTATTATTTAAGATGGATAACTCCGATACCTCTTTTAATCCATCTGCTCCAATAGCCATAATCCATGCATACGCCCTAACTACTACTGCTATAGCTCCATAAAATGATCTTACTTTCCCAATACTATCTTTATGATCATAATCAAGGAAATATTTTTTACCATCATATTTAATAACAGGTACGGGTAAATACTTTGCTAATTTTTCAGTTACCCCTTGAGCACCACAACCTGGTCCCATGCTACCATGGGGTGATGAAAAAGCTTTATGTAAATTAAAGTGACACATATCGATTCCTGCTTCTTTTGCTCTTGCAATTCCAAATAAGCCATTTGCATCTGCTTGATCATAGATACATAACCCTCCTGCCTTATGGACAATATCTACAAACTCATGGATGATTGGATTAAATATACCCGTGTCTTCAGGATTGGTTATAAACATCCCAGCCGTTCTTTCAGAAACAACTGCTTTTAGTGACTCTATATCTGGATATCCTGTTTCAGTAGGCATCAGTGTAATTACTTTAAATCCTTTTGTACGAGGTGCAGCTGCATTGACTGGATGAGATAGCATTGTTGTTATTATTTCATCTCTTTGTTTTCCTTCTCCATGATCTTTATGATATGCTTTCAGAATAGATGCATTTGAATAAACACCTTGCCCGCCACCCCCTGGTTGGAATGAAAATGCATCCATTCCTGATATTTCTTTCAAGAACCCTTCAAATTTATAAATAATTTCTAAAACACCTTGAAGGGTTTCTTCATCTTGAAAAGGATGAAGTTCTGAAAATTTGTGGTTTTTAACAAATGTTTCATTAATTTTTGGACTATACTTCATGGTGCAGGTTCCAAGACCTATATCAATATTTAACTCCTGTCCAAGTGTTTCCTGTGATAACCTTAGATAATGTCTTAAAACTTGAGGTTGAGCGATCTCTGGTAAATTGGGTTTCTTTTTTCTGCTCATTGTTTTTGGTAATAAATCTTTCATATCACCTACTGTATCCTTTATTTCCTGATCTATCTTAGGAAGTAAAATACCCCTTTGCCCAGGTGAACTTAATTCAAATATAATTGGTTCATCCCATTTTGCTTGATGATAATTTCTCAATTTAAAATCTTTCGCCATACATACCACTCCTCTCATATCATTTTAAGGATTGGATATAATCAACTAATAATTTCTGATAATTCTTTTGCTAATCGATCTATGTCTGACTTCTTCATGATTTCTGTTACACAAAATAAAGCACTATTACCAAGTTCTTTAAATTCTCCGCATAAATCTTTCCCTCCAAAAATACCCCTTTTTAATAATTCTTTATTTATTTCTACTACACCCTTACCCGTTCCATCAAAGTTTACAATAAATTCTTTAAAGTTTGTGCTCTCATTAAATAAAATCTTTACACCTTTTAGTTCAGATAATATCTTTTGTGCATAATGACTCTTATACATGATATTTTCGCCCAATTCATACATTCCCAGTGGTCCCATGAGGGATAAATATACCCCTGCTGTAATTGCCCATAATCCTGTATTTGTGCCCAGATACTCAATAGCATTTTCTCTGCTTCCATAACTTGTTCTTTCATTTAGTGAACGTGAGAAACCAAATTCACCTTGCTCATTTGTATATAAGCTATAAAAATGATTTGGAAAATTCATTATGAACTTAGGGTCATTTTTACTTGCAATATATCCAGATTGACCACTTCCAAAGCCCATATGCATTCCAAGAGATTGAATATCTCCACAAACAACATCTGCTCCATAGTTTGCAGGCGATTCTAAAACACCCAGACTATCAGGCGCTGCTGAAACAACAAATAAAGCTCCATTTTCATGAACGATTTTAGAAATTTCCGCTCCCTTTTCTTCTATAAATCCTAAATAGGAAGGATTTTCTATAAAAACAGCAGCTGTCTGATATGAAATCTTATTCTTTAAATCCTCAATATTCATTTGACCTGATTTATGATCATAATCGATAAATTTTATATCCATAAAATCAACAAATTCTTTCAGTTGTATAAAAATTTCAGGATTCATCGTTCTTGGAACAAGCAATTCTTTTCTATCTGTAATACGATTTGCCATACGCAAAGAAGTACAAATTGCCTGCCCTCCATCATAAGTAGGCAAAGCAACAACATCCATGTCTACAAGTTCACCCATCAAACTGGTAAATTCAAAAATGGCCTGACACTTTCCATGATCAGCATAAGTATCCCCACAATAGGCTGTTAAAAATTCGCTTCTACTATTAATCTCATCACAAATAGCAGGTACATAATGTTGATAGCATCCTGCTCCTAAAAAGCTAGGATAATCATTACAAGAAATATTCTTTTCTAATAATCCTTGTACATGTTCCTTTAGCTCAATCTCTGATAATAAAGGTTCTGGTAAGTTCATCTTTCCCTTAAATCTTAAATGATCTGGGATATCCGAATACAATTCTTCCACTTTTTGAATGCCTAATTCCTCCATCATTTCTTTCTTTATGCTTTCAACACTATTGGGCATATAAGGGTAAACTATATTATTTTTCATATAACTCCCTCCTATATAGTTTTAACTTATTGACCACAAGTGACTTCTTTTATAACCCTAAAGAAATTTTTATATTTTATTTTCTCAATATCATCATATGAATAACCTCTTTTTTGTAACATAGAGATCACATCAGGTACCTTCGTAACATTTTCTAACCCTTTGGTAAGTGCTTCATCTTCATCAGCGAAACCACTCAGAAGGCTCCCTTCTAAATAATCATTAAAATCAAATCCAAAACCCACATGATCAATCCCCATAATTCCTACCATATGATCCATATGATCCATAAGATGCTCTATATCTCTTTTATCTTTATCCCCATGAACAAAGTCTGAAAAAGCATTGAGCCCCACAACCCCGCCTCTTTTTGCTATAGCTTTTAACTGTTCATCTGTCAAATTTCTTGGAGCATCACATAATGCCTTACAATTTGAATGAGAAGCTATAAAAGGCTTTGTTGCTACATCATGTATTCCCCAAAATGTTTTTTCATTGGCATGGGATACATCTACAATCATCCCTAATTGTTCTAGTTTTTTAACTGCTTCTATTCCGTATTTTGTAATCCCTCTGTCTGGATTTCCTTTTGAACCTGTTCCTAATTCATTTTCTTCATTCCATGTAAGAGATGCATGTCTTGCTCCAAACATATAAAAAGCATTTAACAAATCTACATTTTTCCCTATAGCGCTTAATCCTTCCATCCCTATAAGGATTGCGAGCTTATGATTTTTTACTGCCTTTTCTATATCCTCATACCCTCTAATAATTTGGAAAATATCTTGATTTTCTATAATCTCAACAGACATATTTTCAATAATCTCTATCGTTCTTCTCATAGGATCTTTATCATAAGGCGGATCTACCCATATAACAAAAATACCCCCTTTAATTTGTCCTTGTTCATATCCTTTCAAATGATGTTTTTTGAAAACATTTCTTTCACCCTTTTGTCTTTTCACAGTTACATCTGTCCATATATCTCCATGTGCATCAAATATCATTTAAACGACCTCCTTTAAATCTCTAATAGGAAAAAGGGAAGAAGTCCTTCCCTTTTTATTACATCACTTTCATAATACTTCCTAAGAATAATCCATAATAGTTTCCTATAACATAGCCTAATGTACCAACAAGTAGTATTGGAACAATTAATTTATCCCATCCTTTTGCAATAGCCATAGCCGCTGCGGTAGTAGGTCCTCCAATGTTTGCATTAGATGCTAGTATAATCTCTTCTAAGCTAAACTTGAATAACTTTCCAAATCCAAAACTTACAATCATATTTACAAGTACAATAATAAAGCAGAAAACCAATAGTAGTGGTGATTTTTGAATAATCAAACCGATTGAAGCAGGTACCCCAATTACCACGAAGAAAATATATATTAAAAATGTTCCAATCTCTTGTGACCCTCTTATATTTCCAAAAAAATCAGCTTTATACGTTGCTAGAAGCATTGTAAGGGTTGTCATGATCAAATATTTATTTCCAAATAAACCATTTAATAAATCTAAGAATATATTGCCTGTTGGAATGATTGTTTTAAAAACTCCTGCTATTTGAGCAGAACACGCTACAATAATAAATGCAGAAGATATAGCAAAAGCAATGTCTTTTAATGAGATTTCTTTCGCTCCCCAGAAAGCTGCCGCTTGTGTCTTTCCTGTTTCATCTTCGCCTTTTTCATTTAAAGCATCAATATGGGGATGTGTATATTTATCAAGGAAAATGTTCATTGTTGGTATTGCAATTAATACAAAGAAATATAATGCCATCAAAAGATTGTCTGACACAACTGCCGCAGATACTAATTCTCCTGGTGCTTCAAAGGATTCTGCCATAGCTGCGAAGTTTACGCCTCCCCCTGTATAAGAACCTGCCATCATGGCACCTACTTTATACAACTCTGGAACATGATCTTTTAATAGTATAAATGCAATGTACCCTCCAAGCAATGTTCCCATAGAACTAATCAAATAAATAACCAATACTCTTCCACTTTCTTTCCATATTTTCCTTATGTCTGCCTTGTATAAGAGCAGTGGAATTGCTAAAGGTACTACATACCCCCATACTTGGTCATATGCAGGTGCATCTACAGGAATAATTTTAAAGTTAGATAATACCATTGCTATTATTAAGCCTATTACACATCCTGTAATTTTTGACGCCCAAGAATATGTTTGTTCTAGATAAATACTGATAGCAGCAATACCTGTTAATATTGCCCATAATGCCCACGTGTTTTCTGAACTGATGAATGAACTCATACCCTATTCCCCCTTTTCTTTATTTTCTTCAACTATTTTTGAATATAAAGTTTGTACCTTTTATCATCTTTATACAGTTGTATTCCAAACATGTTGAATTATTCCAAAAGAGTAATAAAAAAACTACCTGTAAATATACAGATAGTTAAATTCTATTTCTTTTCATAAGTTCATCCATAAACATGACATAGTACTTTCCTACAAATGTTGCTGAAAAAGATTGTAATGTGAATCCAACGGTTATCGATAACAATACGCCCAATAATATATCTTTCATAACTACATAATCAAGAAAAATTACAAATACTCCATATGCAGCTATTACAACTAAGGAATATAGTTCTTTTTTTGAAAGTAAAATCAATAGATTCAGTATAAGTAAACCCATACAAAACATCAAAATATGAAAATCCGAATAATTATAATGAATAAATTTTGTAAAAATAGAAGCTGGTATAAAATACAGTAATGTAAATATAAAACACCTATCATAGCTAGAACAATGTGCTTCTCCTATAAATATTCTAAGCGACATAGATGAAAGCATAATAATCCATAAATAAAATGAAGTTTTTATAAAACAAGAAATTATTAATGCTACTAAAAACTCAATAACAATTCCTAGAAATATGCTCAATCCATATTCTGCTTTTGATTTTTCCATAGGATTAAGATCAATATTTTGTACTATATTCATTGTTAAAATTTTTCGGGATATCTTTTCTATATTGATCATTTTACTCACTCCATCATGTATTTAGGTATTTCAATTTTTATTTGAAAATATTGATCTATTATATCAACATGAAATTTCCCATTAAGTTTTGAAACCTTCTTTTTAACAATATAAAGACCTTGCCCTCGTGCATTACTCCCTTTTGTAGAAAAACCCTCTTTAAAGATTTTTTCCTTATTTATTTCTTGCATTTTATTAAATGTATTTTTAACAATCAAGATATGATCAACCACATCATCATAAATCTCTATAGATATCTCTTTTTTATTATCGTCATCTATTATTTCACACGCTTCCAAGGCATTATCTAAAATATTAGATGAAATTGAAATCAAATCAAGTATTCTTTTATTACTACATTTTATACGCGTACTGCATTTAAAGTTTACATCCATATACAATTGTTTTGCTTTTTTGATTTTAGTATAAAATAATATATCCAGTTCCTTACATCCCGTATCTACTAACATAAAACTTTGATCCACTTCCTTTTCATACGCTACTAAATATTTATCTAATCTACTATATTCCTTTTCTTTTGCTAATTCAGATATAACCATCAAATGATTCTTCATATCATGCTTTTGACGAATATACAGTTGTTTTTGTTCTTCTATATGCTGGTATCTTAATAGATTTATGTTCTTTTCTTCTTCTTCTTTAGATGCTATATATAATCCCTTTATAACAAATATTACGCAAAAATTGATTATAAAAATAATCATCCCAAGTATCAATTCAAATGCATCCCTATCAGCTGGCTGAAAATAATTCAATTCTTTCATAAAGTTATTATTGATCAAAAGTGTTATCAAAATAATTTGAATAGCATTGTAAATAATCGCTCTCCTGTATATTTTTATTGAATTCATCTTCATTCCCATCACCTATTGTCATTAAAAATCGAGAAATTATAGTAACTAATCATGTACGAAATACCAAAAGCTAATAATATCTGAGGGATAAAACAATAAATAGCTAAAAATAAATCGTGAGCAAAATTTAAAGGATTTATTTTAAAAATAATAATAAGCATTTTTATGGTTAAAAACTCAATCATATTATAAATAGCTTCGCTTAAAAAAATAACGATTATTGCATAGAATAGACCTACTGCTTTTATCGTAATTAAACCTACTATAAATATACACGTCGAAATTACACTGTATAAAATATAGTTATCACTACTTATTCTGATAAAATGTAACACTATAGCTATAATCATTGAAATGAATATCCATTTTATCCAATTTATCTTTTTACCTAAGAATCCATGAGCCATACTCAAAATTACGATATTCTCCAGTGTTGAAAACATAAATATTTTTACTAGTACGTATTGCTCCACTTATTTCTCCCCTATCTAGATATTTCTTTTATTCTTTTCCTTAATTCTTCAAAATTCTTTTTTGTAAGTTGTGCCTTATATCCTTTCCCTTTAAATGATAGCTCACATGAAGTTCTAGACATTGAATGAATCTCTGCTATTTTTTCAATGTTCACAATATATGATCTGCTTGTCTTAAAGAATTTTTCATTGTTCAACATTTTGTCAACTTCTTTTAAAGACTGTTGTGATATAAATTTATTATTTAAGGTATAAATAATTGTCTTTTTTTGAAATGCCTCAACCAAATACAAATCCTTTGTACTAACACATTCTAATCCTTCTTCTGTTTTGAACTGAAATATGCTTTCTACTTTGTCATATTTTCTTTTCAATCTTTCTATAGTGGCTTCTAATCTCAAAATATTTATGGGCTTTTCTATATAATCAAAAGCATAGAGTTCCACAGCCTCTTTTATGTACTCACTATAAGAAGTAATAAATATTATTTCTGTATCTGATAATTCTTCTCGAATTTTTTTTGCAGCTTCAATTCCATTCATCTTTGGCATATCAATATCAGTTATAGCTATATCAGGTTTTATTTTTCTTACTGCCTTAACAAAATCCTCTCCGTCTTCTGAAAAATATACGACTTCTATTCCTTCCATTATAGAAAGTTTTTTCATTAGTGATTTTCTCAGCAATTCGTTGTCTTCTGCAAGAACAATTCTTAACTTCATATTGAGACCTCTTTCCCTAATAATTTAAAAACCTATTGTAATACAAAAAAATTATAATATAAAAACAACAAAAAAAATGTCGTTCTTTGCGACATTAGTGTTTTTTATGCAAAAAATAGAGCTATAGGATTAAAATTTTCCCTAACTGCTCTAACCATTATTTATGCTCATAAACCTCATTCTTTCTGCCTTCATGGACTATAATAATATTATTTCTGTTTTCTATATTTACAGTTGATTTTCTTGCTTTTTCTAACAAAATTACTATCAACAAAAGACCTATTACAATATCAAACATGCATATCTTTTGGCGTAAGATTTGTATCTGTTGTTATAAAAGATTTTAGATTACTTTCATTACAAAAAGCTTCTTTAGAATAACTTAACAAAATGGTTATATTTTAAAATCCGTTGATTTTGCCTTGATATCTATAAACATAATAAGATTTTTGGTTCACAGTTACAAGGTGAAAATCTTCATTGTTTAACAATTTAACAAAATCTTTGATTTTATAATTCATACGGCATTGTTTTGGACAAATAATTCGATTTGTTTTTAATGCATCTAAATAATAAAAGTCTTTATTTTGTGGTGCTTTGACAATTTTTTCAGCACTGTACCAACTATTTCGTAAAATAAACCCTTGATTTGGAGGTTTGGGTAGGGATGATCTTGCAGTAATTGCTATATGAATTTTAGTGAATTTTTTTATTTTCCTTATCGACCTTTGTTTTGTCACAGAAATATACTACACAAAGATGTGGGAAATGTCTATATTTTTTTATTTCAATAAAATATTATTTATTTACAAAAACTAGTGCTTTTTACATGCATCTTGGCCTACAGCCAATATTATACTTGATCAAATTACTATTTAGCATAGTTTACTACCACACTTATTACAATATTTAGGGAAAATATTTCTACCTAAGTATACATTACATGCTGGACATCTCCAATTAAAAAAACTGAAAAATATACAAATAGCTATAATTAATATCAAGATAAATCCATTAATCTGAATGTGCTTTCTTATAAGTAAATTGAATTTGTCACATTGTATATATATAAGCACTAGAACAACTAATATCGTGATTATATATTGTTTGATTTGTCTTTTTTTAAATTCGTTTATAATATTATTACTATTTTTATTTTGCATAAATTACATCCTCCAAATACCCTCTATTTTATGTAAAATAAATCATCTATCATATTTCTTTATGTTTTAAAGCATATATCTTACATTAACCCGTTGTACTAGTTGAAAATTACAAATAGAAACGCTCTAGCAGTTATGTTAACCTATTATTGAAATCTGTAACAATCAAGATAGGGCAAAAACAAATGCTACAGCATGCAAAAGGAATTAATTTGATATTTATGAAAAGAGATAATAGTAAAAACCCTTATCCAAAATGATTTCGCCAACTTATTTTTAAAATGAGGAGACGAATAGAAATAGTTTTTTCACAGCTGACATAGCCATTAAATATCAACAAAGTATTATCAAAATCCTTAAAAGTTTAATTTCCTAAGGGTATATCTTCTTGAGAAAATGTACTGGAAAATATATATATTTTTTTTTCATTAACTAGAATATAATATTAATTACTTATATACAACACCATTTATGTTATTTATTTTAATTTAATGCCACATTTAGAACAATATGTTGGAGCTATATTGTATCTTCCAAAAAAATGTCCACAATTTGGACATCTTCTTAAAAATACAGTAATAACGGGTATTATTAAAATTAAGACTAGCATTATTACTTGTATACTTTTTAAAATTTCCAATTTATAAAATTTGGAAAAATAAAAAGAAATTATAAGAAAAGGAGATAAAAAAACAATTATAGCGGTAAGTATTATACTTATTGTTTGTCGTCTTTGAAACTTTTCTATTATTTTTTTTCCTTTGTTTTCTTCATTATTATTCATATTTCTCCCCCATTATTAATAATGCTACTTTATTTTATTTAATTCACGTATATAAACTTTATAGTCTAAGATTATTATATCATTCTAAAAAAATTTATCCAAATTCATTAACAGTCACATTTATTTTTGCAATTAATACTACATTCTCTTCATAATAATTTTTCTTTTAAGAAGAAGGTTATAAAATTTAAAAACCACTTTATAAATATAATCATTTTAAAAAGAGATTTTCTGTTTTTAAACATCAGAAAATCTCTTTTTAATTTTTTATGTACCTTATATTAAATACGTTTTTTTACATTTCTAAAGTCTTGACGAGTATTGAATAATTGTGCTCCGGCTAAAGAAGCATGCGAACCAAAGTCTGCCATATTTACTAGTTGACCAATTCCAGGTACTAATTCAACAGCTGATATTACAGCAGAAATATAATCTGCTTTGCTTAAATCTTCAAAAGATAGACTTTCAAGAATACTAGCCACAGAGACACATGTTCCAACGCCTGGTATAAATCCACATCCAGCACGTATAGCACTTGAAGTATGACTATCAGCTGACTTTAAATCCTCTTCAAATTCATAACAACTGCTCATTATTCGACCATCACTTACAATAGGAGTAGTTAATCTATCATTTGGAATTGCTAGGTTAAAAATTCGTCCTGAATTTGAGGCCTTTATAATATTATATTTATATTTAGAATAGTACTCTGATACGTATTTATAGCTATAGCCACTCCTAGTGCTCAATTCATTCATTTGAGAAAGATTAATAGTAGTTATATAATCAAATGACTGATTGCTTAAAAATCTTGCTTTACTTTCACTTTTTGCTAATCTAGATAATTTTATTTTATTAGTATTTTTATCATATATTGCTTTTATAATACTTGTATTATTTTCTACTGTTACTATACGTACTTGTGAATTATTTTCAATTTCTCTTGCAGTAAAAGTTTCTCCATTAATTGTACCTTTATTAATTATTTTTTCACTAGCAAAACTTACTTGACATAAAGAAAATGTTAATAGCATAGATAATGTTAAAATTACAGATATAAACTTTTTCATTTCTAATACCCCCCTGAAGTTAATTTATAATGGTTTCTTACATATAAGTTAATTTACACCTCCTTATAGAACTAATTTAATAAATTGGATATACTATACTAAATTGCACAGAATTTTCAAGGTCATATAATATACAATCAATAATGAAAAGGATAATTATCATGACCAATCAATCATCCAAACGATCACGCCGTACATTCACAGATGAATTCAATAATCAAATGGTTCAATTTTACCTTAATGGCAAAAGAAAATACGATATTGTCAAGGAATATGATCTTGCCGCATCTGTGCTTGATAAATGAATTAAACAATCTCAAACAACCGGTTCTTTCCATGAAAAAGATAACCACACTGTCACAAATACTCTGTATCAGAATTGTGTAAAGTCCTACAAGTTCCTAGAAGTACCTATTACTATGAATCCTGGCAGAAACAAAGATATATCATTGGTGTCAAGAGCTTTTACTAGTGTAAAAACGAATTTAAACGCAGTTACTGAAGCTCCTTTCAAACTAATAAAGACCGAATTAATAAAATGTCAAATATTTAGATTTTTGCGGAAGTTACAGTATATATTAGGTTATTTAACACCATACCAGTATAAATCGAATCGCCTTAAAAGTTATCTAACAAAGTGTTGATAATCCATATCATTTTGTTTTATACATATATAACTTTTATACTTTTCTATACTTCCTTTAATCCCTTTAGCATTTTAAATTTATCGTACTAACTTCACTTATAGATATTTTCCATTTCCTTTGGTATTTGAGGTTTATAATACCAACCTTGGCAATACATTTGTGCTCCAAATGCTCCAATCATTGCAAAAAATGAAATGCACATAGATACTATTTTATATTTCATTATTTTCCCTCCTCAACAGCTTTCTCTATGATTATACATTTTTTCTCAAAAAAAATGGCATTTTCAGAACGAAAATGTCATTTAGAGACATGAAAATACACTTGTTTTTTATCTATAAAATACTCTTCTCTTAGAATGGAAAAAATCATTTGATCCAGATATCCTCTTTCACTTTTATAGGATTTACGCAACATACCATCAAAATGCATACCAATACCCTTATATAAATTAATCCCAATTTCGTTATCAGGATATACATCTAACCAAAATCTATTTGTATTCAATTCCTCAAAACTATATTTTATGATTCCCAAAATAGATTCCTTTCCATAGCCACAACCTTTTTTCGAAATTACAATTCTACGTAATTCAAAAACCTCAGACTTAAAATCAATCTTAGCTAATGCATAGCCTACCATTTGATTTCCATTTTTTTCTTTGAAGGTAAGTAGTAAGGCAGTATCACTATTAATTTCATCTACATGTTGTTCATATGTACCTTGCCAAACAAAATTTTTATTTTCTTTATGATTCTCGAGTTCAATGATGGTATGAATATCTTGTTCTTCCGCTAAACAAATATTTAATCTTTCTGTAACAATCAGAACTTCCATAATCTAACGCCTCCATTTTAATTAGACTCCTCTATACACACGTTTAACACCTATTCTACTATATGCATTATTTATCATATAATGATTTTATGTTCAGATATAGTAGCATTATATATGAAATAAAACCTATAGTTATACATATTTTCTCTAGTGAACTTTTATCATTGAAATTACTAAATAGAAGCATATATACCAATGTATAACTAATAACACTTCCCTTTTCTTTAAAAATATATTTTATGTCTTTAAAATTCAATATCTTATCCCCCCTTATTACTTATGATTATACATCTTTTATTCAAAAAAATAACATTTCCGGAACGAAAATGTCATTTTTGAAATGTATTTTATTTAAAAATAAATATAAAATTAAAATCACACCAATTATTCATCTAACTTTTTCATAAAAAAAACCATATCTTCATCAGCAAAATCAAGTTTTTTATATAAATTTTGTGCTATGATATTATTTTTCTCAGCATTCAATTGAACACGTTTAAATCTATTTACTTTTGCATAATCAATCAAATACTTCATTATTTCTTTTCCAAATCCTTTATTTCTATATTCTTGACAGACATATAAATCATCAACAATTAAAGATTTTCCCATGGTCCAAATACTATATACACACCATGTATTTGCATATCCTACAACTTTACTATTATATTCAGCAACAAAAATATTAATTTCATCCTCTGATGATATGGCCTGTTTAAATACAATTTTCATTTCTTCTTCTGTAGGGAATTTAAGTCTATTCCAATAGGGATGTTTTAATCTTTCTGATTTCATAAATTCTAAATTCATACTTATATACATTTTTTCATCTTTTGGTTCACATTCTCTTATTAGTAATTGATTATTTATAAAAAACGCCTCCTCTCATTCTTTTAAAACTTTCTCTATACGATTCATACATTCTTCTAATATACTTCTAGGACAACCCACATTAATCCTTTGAAATCCTATGCCTTCTTCTCCAAAAATAGAACCATCATCTAAACCTACCTTTGCCTTTTTTACAATAATATCCCATAATTCATCTTTACTTAATCCTAAATCCGAAAAATCAAGCCATGCTAAATAAGTCCCTTCTGATTTAATCATTTTTACTTTAGTCAGTTTATCTTTTAAAAATTCATCTATATAACTCATATTATCCTCTATATATTCAATTACTTGTTCTAGCCACTCTTCTCCATGATTATAAGCTGCTTGAGTTGCAACAATTCCAAATGGATTTGGCTTAGGGCTTGCATTTCTATCTTCTGATGTTTTTTTAAAATTAGCTCTTAATTCTTCATTTGCTATGATTATACTAGACGTATTTAACCCTGCTAAATTGAACGTTTTACTTAAAGCAGTACAAACGATCGTATTTTTTTCAAAGTCCTTTGATATAGATGTAAATGGAATGTGTTTATTTCCACTATGAACTAAATCCCCATGAATTTCATCCGATACTAAGATAACATTATTTCTCAAACAAATTTCACCAATCTTAGTAAGTTCATCTTTTGTCCATACTCTACCTACTGGATTATGTGGACTACATAAAATCATCAACTTTGTAGTAGAATCTTTTGCTCTTCTTTCTAAATCCTCATAATCTATACTGTATTTATTGTTTTCATATTTAAGGCTATTGTTAGAAATTATTCTTCCGTTGTTTACAATCACCCTTGTAAATGGATAATATACAGGTCTTTGAATAATTACTTGATCCCCTGGGTTTGTAAAAGTTTGAACACAAATAGCTAATGCTGGTACAACACCAGGTGTATGCACAATCCAATCTTTTTCTATTTCCCAATTATATCTTTTTTTCATCCAATTCATGATTGAAATATAGTATTCTTCATAATCATTTGAACTATATCCAAAAATTCCATGGGTTGCTCTTTTTTGAATCGCTTCTATTACTGGCTTTGGACACTCAAAATCCATATCAGCTACCCACAATGGTAAAAGATCATTTGTTCCAAACATATCATTCATAAATTCCCATTTAACAGAATTTGTTCCTTTCCGATTGATCACCTTATCAAAATTATATTCCATAACAATTCCTCCTATATCTTTGTATTTAAGAATAGCATCTCCTATAATTTATTATTTAATTTTTAAACATATCAAAACTCTTTCTATTATTAAGAATATCTTTTTTCGTTCTCTATATACGAGTTCTCTTTTACTAATTTTTACATTTTAAATTTAAATGCCATATTTTAAAATTTATTCCATTGCACAATCACTCGTATAATGATTCACTTTATTACCCATATTATTATTAGTAACTTCTAAAATACATTTTTTCATCGGAGGAATCTAACATGCCAACTAAAAGAGACGTTTCTTTAGAAAGAGCTGCTGAATTAAAAAGCCGAATTACAGATTACCTTGAAGCTAGAGAATCTATTGTTAGAGGTATAGATATAGAAGATCAAATTTCAAAAAGAAGAGCTAATTTATTAGAATTCTTTGGTGCTACTGCGGAAGATTGGAATTCTTACGATTGGCAAATTAAAAATAGAATCTCTACAGTGGAGACTTTAGAAAAGTTTATAAATTTAACAGATGAAGAAAAAGAAGCTATAAGAAACGTTGGAAAGGAATATCGTTGGGCACTTACACCCTACTATTTAAGTTTAATTAATCCAGATGACAGATATGATGCCGTAAGATTATTATCCATCCCAACAGGTGTAGAAATTCTTGACACTGAAGGTGTTGCCGATCCAATGGGAGAAGAAACTACAAATCCAGCAGGATCTATTACAAGAAGATATCCAGACAGATTAATTATCAATGTTACCAACCAATGTGCTATGTATTGTAGACATTGTCAAAGAAGAAGAAATATTGGTGGAACAGATGAACATAGATCTCGAGCTGTTCTTCAAGAATCCATCGATTATGTAGCTAATTGTCCAGAAATTCGAGACGTATTAATCACTGGTGGAGATTCTCTATGCTTAACGGACGAAACCATAGAGTGGATTTTAAGTTCTCTAAGAAAAATTCCGCATGTAGAAATCATTCGTCTTGGATCTAGAACACCTGTTACAGCCCCACAAAGAATTACAGAAAATTTAATTAATATCATTAAAAAATATCATCCAATATTTTTAAATACACACTTCAATCATCCACAAGAAGTTACAGAAGAAGCGAAAGCTGCATGTGAAAGACTTGCAAATGCGGGCGTTCCTTTAGGTAATCAAGCCGTATTACTAAATGGAATCAATAATGATAAATTCGTTATGAGATGTCTTAACCATGAACTAGTAAAAATCAGAGTTCGTCCATACTACATCTTCCATGCGAAGCATGTTACTGGAACAACACACTTTAATACATCTATTGATGATGGTTTAGAAATCATGGAATATTTAAGAGGATATACTTCAGGACTTGCTATTCCTAATTATATCGTAAATGCGCCTAACGGAAATGGTAAGACACCCTTACTTCCACAATACATGATTTCTCGAGGAAAAGGATATATCACAATAAGAACTTGGGAAGGTAAAGTATTCGAATATCCTAACCATGAATCTAAAAATATTAAAGACCTTATATAGTTAAAAAATAAGCATTCTCTCATAGAGAATGCTTATTTTTCTCTTACACATTATTGTATATGAGATAATCTACTTAATAATTCAACTACTAAACCCGTTCTCGGAATAATACTTGTCATATCTAAATACTCTCGCTCACTATGACAACCTCCACCTACTGGCCCTAATCCATCAATGGTTGGTATGCCTAAACAACTAGTAAAATTTGCATCTGAAACTCCCCCTGCAAAAGTTTCTCCTATACAAACCCCCATGTTTTCACCAATATCTTTAATTATATTGTAAAGTTTTTCTGTTCCTTCTTTTTTCTCCATTGGAGGACGTTTCATTCCTCCTTCAAGTACTATGGATGTACCAACAACATTACTTTTTTTACAAATTCCTCTTATTTCTTGATCTATTTTTTCTGCTTCATTCATGGAAGAAGTTCTTACATCAATCATAGCCTCAGCAAAGTTTGGGACTACATTAGAAGCACTTCCACCATGGATAATTCCCACATTTATCGTCGTTTGTTTTTCATAATCGGTTAACTTCGATAAAGCTACCACCTTATTAGAAAGTTCAACGATGGCATTGCACCCATTATGATGATTACCTCCTGCATGTGTGGCCTTTCCATATACTTTTAAAGCATATTTAGAAATTCCTTTTCTTGATGTAACCACATTTCCATTCATACGTCCAGCTTCCATTACCAGTACATATTCTGAATCCCCTGCATATTTTTCTATATATTCTCTAGAGTTAATAGAGCTGATTTCTTCATCAGAATTAAATAAAACCTGAATGGTTTTCATATTATCCTCATAAAGATTATGAAGAGCTTTTAACGCAAAATAAATAGAAGTAATTCCACATTTCATATCTGATACACCAGGTCCAAATGCACTGTCTCCTTCTATTCTAAAAGAACGTTTTTCAACGGTTCCCTTTGGAAAAACCGTATCCATATGCCCTATCAATAATATTTTTCCAGGTATTTTCCCCTTTTTCGTAATTAATAAATGATTGCCACAATTTTTTTGTTCAATCGTTTCAATATCATATTCTCCATCTAACGCTTGAAATTTTTCTTTTAGTATATTTCCCACTTCATTTACACCTTCAATATTTGTGCTTTTACAATCTATATTTACCAAACTTGTAAGCATGTCTATATAGCACTCATATTCTTTTTCTAAAATAGAATAAATTTTGTCCATATTAAATCTCCTCATTGGTATTATTTATAATTTTCTATTTTTCTATGTCTTAGCTCCTTTTTTGTGATTAAATATATCATTTATTTTATGATGATTTAACTTTAAAAATACTTCAATAAAAAATTCCCATGTTGCTCAAAATTTATAAAAAAGGCTGTCTCAAAATGATTTATTTAATCATTTTGAGACAGCCTCATTCCTAATGCCCTTTTTTTTTCTCTTTTTTCTTTTGTTGTTTTAGTTCAAACTTTCTTTTTTGCTGTTCCTCTTTACGCTCTTTAGAAAGTTTCTTTCTTTCCATTTTATTTACTTCTTGTTGCTTTTTTAAAGCTCTTTGTGCCTTTGTCCCAATCCCTACATCTTGTACTTCACTTTTTATCATTCTGTGTAGTCTTTTGGGATTTATTTTCTTTTGGCTCATATCCCCATTTTGTATTGGATTGCTAAATCTTAACTTAAAATAATTTTTCATTATGAAATCATATACATCATAATCCTTAGGCTCAGGCCCAAATACAATTCTTGTAGTTTGATACTTGCCTTCGTCTATTCTTTCAACTACGCCTATCCAAAATGGTCTTTCAAAACACACAGTAAGCTTTGTTGTTACTTTATTCATTTTTTTCTCCCCCTGTATCATAAAACTCATAAAGAATGGACAACCCCAGGGGGGGCAGGTTACTGACATTTACCATATTCCATGCGTTCGGACTACCAACCGAAACTGTGTTTTTATCCCTATGTATATACTATTATACCAAATGGAAATTTTTATAACAATTCCTTTGCTCTCTTTTATAACAAAATAAGCCTATGGAACATATAATGTATTAAATGTCTATGTAAGGTCATTATAGATAACCAACTTTATTTGTTTAAATAATCAATTCAATGAAAGGAGATTTAACATGAATGGTCCATTTTTGTATCCATATCCCTATGCATTCCATAAGCATACAGCCCCTAGGGAAAATATAAAACCATTAAATATGCAAACAACAGGTTCTTACGACTATTTTGATTTAGGAGACCCTGCTCCCGATTTTACATTAGAAGGCATCGTAAATAAAAATCCAAAGAAGGTTACCCTAAGTGATTACAAAGGAAAATGGGTTTTATTATTCTTTTATGGTTCAGACTTTACTTTTGTATGACCTACAGAACTTGCAGCAGTTGCTGACAGATACCCTATGTTTAAAAAACTAGATACAGAAGTCTTAGCCATCAGTACAGATAGTATTTATTCTCATAAAATATTTACCCAAACTTCCCCCTCTGGGAAAAAGATAAATTATCCTCTTTTATCTGATCGAACACAAACTGTTTCTAAAAGATATGGTATATTAAATGAAAAGGGCGGATTTGCCTATAGAGCTGCTTTTATCATAGATCCAGAAGGTACCATCCAAGGCTTTTTAGTAAATCCACAACCTGTAGGAAGAAACATAGATGAGCTATTAAGAATTATACAAGGTCTTCAATTTAATAGAAAAACTGGTTTAGGTGCTCCAGCTGGCTGGAAACCTGGAGATCCTGGTATAAAAATTGGATGGGACTATGTAGGAACCTATTAAAAAAAATATCGCTACGTCATATTCTTAAATAAAAGCTGTCTCAAAAGGATTTATTTAATCCTTTTGAGACAGCTCCATTTTTTATTTGTAATAAGAAATATTTAGTCTACATAAACATAGATGTTCCTGGTCCTAATGGAAGTTTTAATAAATACCAAACAAATAATAATGCTGTAAATGCAATTAAATATGCGATTGAATACGGCATCATTAATGAAATCACTGTACCTATACCATTATCTTCATCACCCTCTTGTTTATACTGATCCATCAAACCAATCACCACTGGAATATAATAAGATAATGGTGAAATAATATTTGTAGATGAATCTCCTATTCTATAGGCAAGTTGAGTAAGTGCTGGAGATAAATTTAATATTGAAAACATTGGCACAAAAATAGGTGCTAATATTAACCATTTTGCTGAACCACTTGTTAAGAATAAGTTAATAAATGTGGATAGTAATATAAACATTATGATAAGTCCTATTCCACCAATATTCATAGCCTTTAAGAAATCTGCACCATTTACAGCAAGAATTGTTGTTAAATTACTTTGTTTAAATAAGTAAATAAACATTGCTGCTGGAAGTGCAACTACTAAAAAGCTTAAACAACCATGTAATCCTTTTTGCATTAACTTTGGAATATCTTTCTCTGATTTAATTACCCCTATAATTTTACCATACGTTACACCAACAGCTACAAAGAAGAAGAATAAAATTGGCACAATCCCTTGCGTCAATGTAGATTTTGGTAAAATCTTATCACTTTCATTTCTCAAAAATGAACCTGATGGTACAGATAATAAAATAATAATCCCAATATATACGGCTGCTACGATCCCTGCATATTTTAATCCCTTTAATTCTAATTCGGTTACCTTATGTTTTTCAAGTTCTGATGCATCTTTGGTTCCTCCATCATCACCTAAAAACTTAACCGTAAATTTCTCTGTAACAAAAGTAGTGACAAAAGTAACAACGATTGTAGCTGCAATCATAAAATACCAGTTAATAAGTGGATGGGTTGGCGCATCTATTCCCATTCCTTTAGATGCTGACTCAGTAATACCTGCAAGTAATGCATCTGTTCCTGCAATCAAGAAGTTTGCTGTAAATCCGCCTGATGCAGCAGCAAATCCAGCTACAATCCCAACCTTTGGATTACGACCTAAGGCCTTGAATAAAGCGCCTCCAATTGCAGCAGTAAAGATCATACCTGCATCTGAGGCTAAGTTTGCATTAATTCCAACAATCGCTAAAACACCAACGACCATATAAGATGGTGCGCCTAATATTGTCTTTCTCATAAGGGCAGAAATAAGCCCAGTTTGCTCTACTAAAGCAATGCCTATCATCATAACCATAATTAACCCAAGAGGTGCAAAACCTGCATAGGTTTTAACAAATTGTTCAAAAAATGGTCTCATCCCGTCATAACTTAATAGGTTATTAACTGCTATAGTGGTCTGTACGGGTGCTTCTCCTGGGTTTTTAGAAGCTGCTAAATAACTAACAGATACACCTGCTTTTCCTAAAATATAAGATAAAATTAATACAATTACAGTCAACCCTACGAATAAAGTAAATGGATGAGGTAATTTATTACCAACAACTTCTATGCCTTTAATAAACTTTGCAAATCCTTTTTTCTTCTCTACTGTACTTGCCATATAGTCCCTCCTCTTATACTTTTTTCTAAATACCATTCAATTTCTTAATCAAATTACCGAAAAGAAAAACGCCCGTTTCTAAAATATCTTCATCGAAATCAAAACACTCATTATGGTGAGGTGCAGCAATTGTTGTACCTAATAACATATAAGCACTTTTCCCACCCTTTTCTTGTACTCTTTTCATTAACCAAGTAGCATCTTCACTTCCACCAAAATATACTTCTTTTTCAACATTTAATACTGATTTTAATTTTTGGGATTCTTTTATTATTTCTTCAACTAATTCATCATCCGATGGACAAGCAACTGCTTCTCCTACCTTTTCAATCTTATAATCAACATCATACATCTTCGCACTATGTTCTAAAATTCTATGTGCTTGATTGTACATATACTGATTAATCTCATCACTACTACCTCTGGTTTCTATTTCCATAAAAGCATTTGGAGCAATCACATTTCTCCCTACACCTGCTTGTAGTCTTCCTACATTAATTCTTGTAGCGCCATCATTATGTCTAGGAATAGCATATAAGTTCATAACTGCACTAGAAGCTGCAAGCAATGCATTTTTTCCTTCATTTGGTGCGCCTCCAGCATGAGAACCTTTTCCTTTATAAAAAACATTTGCTTTTGTCGTACATAAAAACCCCGAAGGCTTTGCAACTACTGTTCCAATAGGATATCCAAATCCAATATGCGCTGCCAAAAAATTATCTACATCATCTACAATTCCTTTTTCAACCATTGCCTTTGCTCCTCTTACTCCTTCTTCCGCTGGCTGAAAAATTAATTTTATTTTTCCTTTTAACTGATCTTTTATTTCCATTAATGCTTCTGCTACCCCTAATCCAATGGCAGCATGACCATCATGTCCACATGCATGCATAGCACCTTTATTTACAGAACTAAACCCTTCTCTATATGGCCGATGATGATCTTCTTCCATTTCTATTGCATCATTTGAATCAATATCAAACCGAAGAGCAGTTGTAGGACCTGGTATTTTTGTATCTACTATTCCAACGACGCCTGTATATCCTTCCATTCTATCAATCCACTTTTGATCTGCTCCTTGACATAAAGCTCGCTCAATATGTCTTTGTATTTTTTCTTCATCCATTCTTCCCATTACAGCTTCTGTGTTTATAACTTCTTTTCCTACTAAAACGTCATATCCCAAAGTTTCTAATCTATCTGCAATTTTTGATGAAGTCCTAAATTCGGTCCATCCTGCTTCAGCATATTTATGAAAATCTCTTCTGAGAACTACTAGTTTTTCTTTTAAAGTATTCAATATCCTCTCTCCTTTGCTCATTATCCTCTTAGCAAATCATATACCATATTTGACAATGACTCTATTCCTATTTTAAGTGCTCCTTCATCTGGATTAAATTGCGGATTATGAATCGTTGGAAAATCATTTATTGGAATTCCTTTTGGTCTACAGCCCAAGAACATATATACGGCTGGTACTTTTTTAGCGAAGAATGCAAAATCCTCGCCTCCTAATGAGGGCTTCTCTATCTGTATGAAATTTTCAATTCCCATAATATTCTGAATATTTTTCCTAATCTTTTGCTCTAAATTTATATCGTTTACAAGAGGTGGATATCCTGGTACATATTCAAATTCAAATTTTCCACCCATTCCTTCAACAATCCCTTTTATTAAATTCCCCATTCTTTCTGGTATTTTTTTTCTAACTTCAGGGTTTAAGTTTCTTACCGTTCCTTCTAATATCATTTCATCTGGAACTACATTATATCTGTATCCACCATTGATTTTTCCAATTGAAATGACACATGAATCTAAAGAATCAATATTTCTAGATACGATGGTTTGTAGTGCTGTAATAACTTGTGCAGCAATCACACCTGCATCTACACCTTCATGTGGCATAGAACCATGTGCACTATTTCCTTTTACTTTTATAAAAATTCTATCTGAAGCAGACATTATTGAGCCAGGTTTACATCCAATTTTTCCTGTCTCAATTTCAGTCCATACATGAAGCCCTAACATACAATCTACCTTAGGATGATCAAGTACACCATCTTCAATCATATATTTTGCGCCACCATTAGGACTATTTTCTTCTGCTGGTTGAAAAATTAATTTTATCGTTCCATCAAATTCATGCTTTATTTCATTAAGGATATGTGCAGTTCCTAATAATATAGCTGTATGCATATCATGTCCACAAGCATGCATTACACCATCATTCCTAGAGGAAAAAGGTAAGTCTGTCTGCTCTTTAATTGGCAGTGCATCCATATCGGCTCTTAGTGCAATTACGTTCCCTTCTTTTTTTCCTCTTATAATTCCTACTACCCCTGTTTTACCTACTTCTGTCATTACTTCAATACCAAGTTGTTTTAATATTTCTGCTACTTTTTTTGCCGTCCTTATTTCTTTATGTCCTAATTCTGGATACTTGTGAATATCTCGCCTGTAGTCTATAACTAGGTCATTATATTTAATTGCCAGTTCCTTTATTTTTTTTTCCACCCATCCACCTCCCACTCATTCTTCATTTTTCATTCTTATTTACACTTGTTTTTTCTTTTATTATCTTTTTATTTATTTTTATGCTTTTTTAGATTGAAATATGCTTCCTTTTTATATTACCCCTTCTGAACCCTCACACCATCATAATCAATATTTAATTTTTTAACCATCCACCTATTTTTTAAACCACTTACATATTCACTAATATCATCAGCAAATTGATCATCATTAACCATAGCCATAATAGTAGGGCCTGCTCCACTTAAAAACACCCCTATGCTATTTAACTGCTCACATTTTTCAATAATATGATCAAAATTTTCTATAAGTCCTCCTCTATATGGTTGATGTAATCGATCCTTGCACCCATGCTTTACCAAATCCCACTCTCCATTTGCTAATGCTGATAATAGCAATGATACTCTTCCTACATTAAAAATTCCATCCTTATAATCTATTTTCTTTGGAAGTACCCCTCTTGCCCTTTCCGTAGATAGTCTGAAATTAGGAATCATTGC
Organism: Lutibacter sp. B2; assembly: GCA_015686845.1. GTDB lineage: Bacteria > Bacillota > Clostridia > Peptostreptococcales > Thermotaleaceae > JADPRS01. The sequence goes on along the minus strand of JADPRS010000021.1, from coordinate 24,598 downwards.
ACAAAATTTCAATCCTTCAGAAACTTTAATCTGACTATAATATATTTCTTGATCCTGTGAAATGGCAACAGTCATTCCTCCAAATATACAAGGTGCTACATTATCTGGATGACCTTCAATTTCTGTAGCCAAATCCAATAATTCTTTTTTACTTAATATGCCTCCTGCAATTTCATTTGCAGCAACAATTCCTCCTACGATACAAGAAGCACTACTCCCTAAGCCTCTTGAAATAGGTATATCATTTTCTATTTTAATTTTTATCCCCTTATGGTCATAGCCTACCTTTTCAAAGCATTTCTTCATTGATCTATAGATGAGGTTATTTTCATTGGCATACGTTTCTTCACAACCCTCTATTATTAAACCTTCTTCAATTTCTTCTATATAAAAAGTATTATATAAATTAAGTGCAATTCCTAAACAGTCAAATCCTGGTCCTACATTTGCTGTTGTAGCAGGTACGATTACTTTCATCATTTTCTCACCCCTAATAATTCTTTAATAACATCTTTCATTTCATCTTTACTACAAACATTATTGTGAAGAATTTCTCTTTTATCTAAGTCAGTTACCGCATTTGGTATATCTACCTTTGACATTATTGATAACTCTTTCATTAATTCAAAGTCATCCATAGATTCGCATTTTTTTCCGATCGATTCAATGACACTTCTAGTAAATTTAAAAGGACTTGCTGTAGAAACTATGATTGTCTTTGTATTGTCTTTTGTTTCTTCTTTATATTTTTTGTATACTGAATAAGCCACAGCAGTATGTGTATCCATTAGATATTCTGATTCTTTATATACCTTATTAATAACCTCTTGTGTTTCTTTTTCTGTTGCAAAATCAGCATGAAAATCTTTCATATTATTTTTCATTTCATCTGTAATTCTATATTCACCCTCTGTACTTAGTTTTTCCATCAATTCATTTACAGCATTTTCATTTTTCCCGCTTATTTCATATAGCAATCTTTCAAGATTACTTGATACTAAAATATCCATTGAAGGAGAATTCGTCACCTTAAAATCTCTCTTTCTATCATAAACACCTGTATTAAAAAAATCACAAAGTACATTATTTTCATTCGATGCACAGATCAATTGATCAATGGGAATCCCCATCTGTTTTGCATAATAAGCTGCTAAAATATTCCCAAAATTTCCTGTAGGCACTACCACATTTATTTTTTCTCCATCCTTAATTTCTTCATTTTTAAGTAATTGTAGATAAGAATAAACATAATAAACGATCTGTGGAACCAATCTTCCAATGTTAATAGAATTGGCTGAAGAAAAAACATAATTATTCTCTTCTAGTATTTTATTCATATTTTCATCTGAAAATATTTCCTTTACCCCTCTTTGTGCATCATCAAAATTACCATCTATGGAAACGACGAAAGTATTTTTTCCTTCTTGAGTCGTCATTTGTCTTTCTTGTATATCACTAACGCCATCCTTAGGATAAAACACAATAATTTTTGTTCCTTCTACATCAGCAAATCCTTCAAGTGCAGCTTTTCCTGTATCTCCAGATGTTGCTGTCAAAATTACAACTTCTTTATTAAAGTTAAGCTTTTTACAAGCTGTCTTTAAAAGATGTGGCAGTATGGATAATGCCATATCCTTAAAAGCAATGGTAGGACCATGATAAAGTTCTAAAAAATAAGCATCATTTATTTCTTTTATATCCACAATCTCTTTTTTATCAAATTTATGATCATAAGCGCTTTCAACACATTCTAAAAGACTATTTTTATCAAAATCATCAAAAAACTTGCTCATAACCTCATATGCAATTTCTAAATAATTTTTATCCTTTAATTCATTAAATGGTTGATCTATAACAGGAATCTCTACAGGTACATAAAGTCCTCCATCTTCAGCTAACCCCTTTACGATTGCATCTGAAGAATAAATTTTCTTTTCTTTTCCTCTTGTACTTTTATATAACATCTCATCACCCCTAAAAATAATATCATAACATTCTATGAAAATTTATAAAATAAAATTTTTCCAAAAAAGGTATTGCTTATTACACTATACATGATATAATGTTCTCAACAGAAAAACAAGTGTTTTTTATACACGAACATAAAAAAGGAGTGTACAAAAATGAATATAAATCTTGCAATGGTAGGCTCCACGGGAGCTGTAGGTCAGGAAGTACTAAAAATACTAAATGAAAGAAACGTAAAAATAAATTCACTTAAATTACTAGCATCAAAAAGATCAGCAGGAAAAACCATTGAGTTTAGAGGGGAAAAGCTTGTAGTAGAAGAAGCAACGCCAGACTCTTTTGAAAATATAGATGTAGCAATCTTTAGTGCTGGAGGAAGTATAAGTAAAATTTTAGGACCTGAAGCAGTAAAAAGAGGAACCGTTGTAATAGATAATAGTAACGCCTTTAGAATGGAAACAGATGTTCCTTTGGTAATACCAGAAATAAATCCTCATGCAATCCATAAGCATAAAGGACTTATATCCAATCCCAATTGTTCAACTATACAAATGTTAGTAGCTCTAAAGCCACTATATGATTACTCTAAAATTAAAAAGATTTGGGTATCTACCTATCAATCCGTATCAGGAACAGGTACAAAAGCAATAAAGGAACTAAAAGAATTATCTCAAAACGCACTAGACGGTAAAGAATTAAATCCCAAGGTTTATCCTAAAGCAATTGCTTTTAACGTTTTACCTCATTTAGATGTATTCCAACCAAATGGATACACACTAGAAGAAATGAAAATGGTGAACGAAACAAAAAAGATATTTGAAGATGAAGAAATAATAGTAGAACCTACAGCTGTAAGAGTCCCAGTTATCAATTGTCACTCGGAAGCAGTAACCATCGAAACAGAAAAAGAAATTACGCCACAAAAGGCGAGGGCGCTTTTAGATGCTGCTAATGGCGTTTGTGTAATGGACAATATAGAAGAACTCATCTACCCTACCCCATTAGATGTAGCTGGTAAAGATGATGTATATGTTGGAAGAATCAGAAAGGGATTCATAGCACAAAACGCTTTAAGCATGTGGGTAGTTGGAGATAACTTAAGAAAAGGTGCTGCACTAAATGCAGTTCAAATACTTGAATATATGATTGATAAGGAGTGTATAAAATGGTGAAAATCGGATTACTTGGATTAGGTACAGTCGGTTCTGGTGTATATGAAATAATCAATAACCCTAAAAATAATCTTAGGAAATTATTAAATAAAAATATAGAGATTAGTAAAGTTTTGGTTCGTGATAAAAATAAAAAAAGAAATATAGATATTCCAACTGAAATTCTTACGGAAGATCCTTATGACATATTAAATGATCCAGAAATTGATATCATAATAGAAGTTATGGGTGGAATAGACAAAGCATATGCGTACATATGCACTGCATTTAAAAACGGTAAACACGTAGTAACTGCAAATAAAGCCGTCGTATCAAAATATCTAGCTCAATTTCTAGCTTTAGCCGATGAAAATAATAAAGGTTTTCTATTTGAAGCAAGTGTAGCTGGGGGAATTCCAATCATAAAACCGCTAAAGCAAAACGTAAGAATCAATCAAATCAGCGAAATAAAAGGAATTTTAAACGGAACTACGAATTTTATATTAACAAAAATGGCTGAAGCAGGACTAACTTTCAATGAAGCACTAGATCTTGCAAGCAAATTAGGATATGCAGAAGCAGATCCTACAGATGATATTGAAGGATATGATGTACAAAGAAAACTTGCTATTTTATCTTCCATTGCTTTTCATAATCAAGTAGATGTGGATAGTATCAAATGCAGAGGAATTAGCACTATATCTTCGAAAGACATTCATATGTTTAAAAAAATGAAGCTTACAGTAAAATTAGTAGGAAGTGCCATTGCTTCTAATGATACTATTTCTGCATCCGTTGAACCCATCTTAGTTGATGAGAATTCAACAATTGCTACTGTAAAAGAAGCTTTTAACATCGTTTCCATCACAGGAGATACCATAGGAGAACTTCAATTTTACGGTCAAGGGGCTGGAAAAAATCCAACAGCCAATGCAGTGGTTTGTGATATATACGATATTATAAGCGGACAATATAAGACAGATCATTTTATTCAAAATGGTGAAATAAAGTCTGCTGGAATTGATTTATTTAGTGGAAAGTATTATATAAGAATAGATACTAAAAATAAGCAAAAAGTACTTGATTTACTTAACAAAAACAACATAAAACATAAATTAATCAGTATGAATCAAGAACTTATTTTAATTACAGATTTAGTATCTGCCAAATCAATAGAACATTTTATTGAGCAATTAAAAATATTTGAAAATGATTATTCTTATATGAGAATAGAAGCAAATATTTTTGATATCGATAAATGCATAGCAATCTAGTTAGGGGGACTTATTATGGAGCGAATTATCGTTCAAAAATACGGTGGAACATCCGTAGGCTCTATTGATCGAATCAAACATGTAGCCAAACAAATAGTATCCGTGAAAAATAAAGGAAATAAAGTGGTTGTTGTTGTATCTGCAATGGCAAAAACTACAAATAGCTTAATCGCAAAAGCAAAAGCAATTAATCCAGATCCATCTGATCGAGAACTAGATATGCTTTTATCCACTGGAGAGCAAATATCCATCTCTCTCTTAGCTATGGCAATACAATCACTAGATCACAAGGTAGTCTCTTTAACAGGTCATCAGTGTGGAATTGTAACAGATACAAACCATAAAAAAGCCAGAATTACTGAAATTAATACAGATCGAATTTCAAAAGAATTATTAGAAGATAAGATAGTAATCGTTGCTGGTTTTCAAGGCGTATCAAAGGACAATGACATTACCACATTAGGAAGAGGCGGTTCTGATACAACGGCTGTAGCTATAGCCGCTGCACTTAAAGCAGATCAATGTGAAATCTATACTGATGTAGATGGTATTTATACAACAGACCCTAGAATCGTAAAAAATGCTAGACTACTAGATAAAATTTCTTATGATGAAATGTTAGAACTTGCAAGCTTAGGTGCAAAAGTTCTTCACTCTCGCTCCGTAGAACTTGCAAGAAAATTTAAGATTCCACTCGTAGTAAAATCAAGCTTTAAACAATCAAAAGGAACAGAAGTCGTGGAGGTGAATGCTGTGGAAAAAGTATCCGTAAGAGGAGTATCCCTAGATAAAAATATTGCAAAACTATCTATATTAGAAGTACCAGATCAACCTGGTATTGCATTTAAATTATTTTCTACACTATCTAAAAATAATATCCAAGTGGATATGATTATACAAAATATTAATAGGGATTCTGTAAATGATATATCTTTTACAGTAAAACAAGAAGATTTACAAGAAGCTATTAAAATATCTCAGAACATAGTAGATGAGATTGGTGCAAAAGAAGTTATTTATGATGAAGGTGTATCAAAATTATCAGTAGTAGGAACAGGTATTGCTGGCAGTGCTGAGGTAGCCTCTACATTCTTTGAATCTCTTTATGATTTGAGTGTAAATATCCAAATGATTAGTACTTCAGAAATTAAAATTTCTTGTATTATAGATGAGCAACATGGAGAAAAATCTTTAGTATATCTTCATGATCAATTTTCTCTTGGTATAGATGCCCTTGAAAATAAAGCAGTTTAAAAGGTTAGGATAAATTTATCCTAACCTTTTTTATTTAATGTGCTAAATAATCTGGTGTATTTCTAGGTTCTGTATGCTCATTGCCTTCATAGATCAAATCTGCTCTTATATTTACACTGTGATTACTTAGGTCATGCTTAATCCGAACATTTTTAGCAATTCCATCATCCTGATACTTATTTAAGTATTGAAGCAAAACATCCTGTGCATTTTCTTCATTGATATTATTATCATAGGCCAATAGATATTCTTTTTCTGGAATCTCCATATATAACTCATATTTATCACTAAGCTTTACTCTTCTTTCTTTAATATTGTTTAACAATAGATCACTTCCTTTCATATTTATTATTCCCCTATCAAAGCAAAATCTTTCATTTAATATTTGATACTTATAAAAATCATTTGACCAAATATTATCAAATTTATAGATGTAAAAAAAATTAGTTGCTTACACAAAACTTCATATATTCCCCTTTAGACGCATGGTAGTAGCCTTAATTTTTTTTTGATACAGTCCTTTTTTTATAGTTCTAATGTTACCCTATTAAGGGGAGCACATCAAAGATAAAACATAATATTTTCACTTTATAAAAAGAGAAACACAAAAAAGAGCCATGCCTTAAAAGGCACGAACTCTTTTCTATTGATTTTACATAATTCATGTCATTCACATAACAACGATAACTCATAGACATATAAAACCCTTTATTTTAACTAAACGCTACATTACTTTCAACCTTGTTTAGAAATCAAAGTCATCGATGTTATTAATATTAAAAACTGTTCTTTCTGGCATTAAAACAATTCCAGAATCATCAGATACGTATTCATGTCCTAAAACTGAGTTAGGCATAATTTCTACTTCACCAATTGTAGGAATATCAATTTTTTCACCAACAACAACCTCGTTACCTGCAGCTAACCAATATGCAATATAAGCTCCCATAGATCCTTGAACGCCACAATCCCAAAGACCAAATTGTTTTAATGTACCATCTTTAACAAAACCTCTCATTGAGCTAGGTGTTGCAAATCCTGTAATAATTACATCATCAGCATTTTTCCCAAGATTTTTTGCTGCTTGAGCCATACCTGGTAGTGCTGTTGAGTCTGGACAAATAATTGCGTCAACTTCTTTGTATGTATTAAGAATAGACTCTCCAACTTGAATAGATTTTTGTGCGTCTGAGTCTCCATATTCTGTTGTTACTAGATTCCATTTAGGAAAGTCTGCCGCAATATATTTTTTAGCAGCTTCTACCCATGAATTTTGATCAGTTACGGTTGGACTAGAATAGAAGAAAGCAAAGTCAATTTCTGCATTTTTAGCATCATCAACTTGTTCTGCAACCATGTCAACTAGCATTTTACCTAATTGATCTGGTGTTCCTTGACTTACCATAATTGAACGATATTCTGGATTAACATCAGAGTCCCATGTAACAACCTTAAGACCAGAATCTGCTGCAGATTTAAGTGCTTCATTAAGTCCATCGGGTGAATTTGATGATACTGCAACAGCGCTATAACCTTGATTAACTGCACTATTAATTACTTGTACTTGATCTGCAACAGTCGCATTTGTTGTACCATCATACTTGCACTCAAAACCTACTTTTTGGGCCATTTTTTGTGCTCCTACATTTGCTGATTCAAAGAACATATTACCTGTTAATTTTGGAATAAAAACAACTGAAACATCTGAAGGATCTAACAACTTAGGTGCATCAGCATCCCCTGCTTTCTCTTCCACTTTTTTAGTGTTGTCTGCGCTTTGAGAGTCCGTGTTAACAGTATCTTTTCCACATCCTGTGATAACACTAAACATCATAAGCATTACTACTGCTAGTGATAAATATTTCTTTTTCATAATGATTTACCCCCTTTTAATTTATATATATTAACTATCTAATTATATAAATAGCTAATTTCTATATATTATTTATACTACCTTTTCAACCACTAACCTTTGATTTAATCTTTCTCTTAATATCTGAAAAAAGATTTCCTTCTCCTAATGAACTCTTTATAGCTACCGAAATAACAAGTAATAGTCCTATACCTATACCAACAAATTGTGTAGATAGCCCTGCCATTTGTAATCCTAATGTCATCAACCCTATGATAACACTAGCTAATGCCGTTCCAACAATAGAACCCTCTCCTCCTGTTATTGCAGTTCCCCCAAGAACAACCGCTGTAATAACAGATAGGGTAAGCGTGGCTCCATGATCTGCACGTGAAGAACTCAAATAAGAAGTTATATACATCCCTGAAATCGCTGCACCCATACCTACAAGCATATGTGTGCTTAAAATCACTAATTTTGTTTTAATACCAGAAAACTCTGCTGCAGCTTTATTAATTCCAGTAAGATATACTCTTCTACCATAAGTTGTTTTATGCAATATGATATATACACTAATAATCAGTAATACAAAAATAATCAATGAACTAGGAACTCCGAAAAGCTCACCATGTCCGAGAGCCCTAAAGCTATCAGGAAATCCTGTAATCCCTTCTGCAGGACTAATACCTGAAAATCCAATAATAACTAAGGATATCCCTGCATAAAGAAAACTCGTTCCAAGAGTTGCTACCATAGCTTGCACTCCAACATAGGCTACTAAAAATCCATTGAAAGCTCCGCATAAGGCACCCACCATAATTGCAATACTAAGAGCAAACCAGATATTAAAACCCAATTCTTGCCATAGAAGTCCCATTACAACCGAGGATAAACCTACAACTGATCCTATAGATATATCAATGCCACCGGTAATAATAACTAAAGTCATAAACAAGGCAATAATAGCCACTGTAACAAAATCATTTGCACTATTCATAAGTACTTTAATCTTTAAAAATCTTGGATTAATAAATCCAAATATTAAAATTTCAATTATTAAAAACAGGGCAAGAGATATCTCCCATTTTCCTTTAAACTCCTTCCACTTTTCCATTATTCATCACCTCCTACAAAAGAGGATTTAGCTGAAAGACGTTGCTTCCTAGCCTTCTCTTGAAAATATTTATGAATCAAAACATCTGATACAACAATAAGTATGAGTAACAATCCTTGTATTGATTTGTTCCAAAATGATGGAACTTTTAAGAAGATTAGTGCTGAATTAATAGCGGTCATAATTATAGCACCAATGCTTGAGCCAATCACTGAGCCTATACCACCACTCAAACTCACCCCACCAAGTACACAAGCAGCAATGGCAACCATCTCAATGTCAAATCCTGTATTACTTGTTACAAATCCTACCTGTGACGCAAAAATAACACCTGCAATAGCTGCACAAAATCCAGAAACAACATATGCAATAATCATCATCTTTTTAACTGGAATCCCAACTAAAACAGCACCTTCAACATTATCTCCAATAGCTGCAAAGAATCTACCTGTTTTTGCTTTACTAAAATATAATTGAACCAAAGCAACCGTTATCACCGCTAATACAAAATAGTGATTTAACCCACCAAAACTTGCCTGCGAAGCCTTTTTAAAAAAATCGGGTAGATTTTCAACCCATCTTCCATTTGTATAAACAATCATGGTACCTCTAGTTATTCCCAAAATACCTAACGTCATGATAATAGCTGGAACCTTAACGATTGCAACACCAATACCATTAATCAGACCGATAATAATTCCAATAGCTAAAGCTACTAATATAGATAACACAACACTTGATCCATCTCTAATCATGGTTGCTGATATAGCAGCCGAAATACCAAGAGTTGCTCCAACTGAAACATCAATACCTCCAGTTAATAGAACAAACGTCATACCAACTGCTAGCAATATATATATAACACTTCCTTTTAATACCGTTGATACACTTTGCATATTAATAAAATCTGGGTTTCTTAAACCGACTCCTAAAAAGAGGACTATCAAAAATGCCAATGCTGTAATTTCTCTTTTTTTAAATATTCTCTTTATAATTGTCATAACACCTTAATCCACCTTCCCTTGATTAAAATAGAATTAATCAAAAATCATCAATTACGCTCCAAAAGCTGCTTGTGTTAATGTATCCATCGTAATATCTTCCTTCGATAACTCTACGGTATTGCTACCATGATACATGACCTCTGCATGATCTGAAAGTTCATAGATTTCTTCAAAATCAGATGAAATAAGTAATATTGCCAAACCAAGTTTTTTGAGTTGATAAATAATCTTATAGACATCTCCTCTTGCTCCCGCATCAATACCTCTTGTTGGCTCATCTAGAATAATCACTTTTGGATTTGATGAAAGGATCCTTCCAATAACAACCTTCTGTTGGTTACCTCCAGAAAGTGATTTTAAAGATTGATCTTGTCCTGTCACTTTAATCCTAAAATCATCTATATATTTTTGTGTAATCTCTTTTTCTTTTTTACTATTAATAAAAACTTTACTAATCCGACTTAAAATAGCCGAAGTTATATTAAGCCTTACATCCGCCATATCAAAAATACCATTCAAATGTCTATCTTCTGGGACATAGTTTAATCCTAAATTAATAATTTCCTTCGTTTTATAACCTTTTATACTCTTTCCATTTAAAAATACATCACCACCTGTGATTTCTCCCATACCAAATATCGCTTCAGCCAATTCTGTTCTTCCTGATCCAACTACTCCAGCAAGGCCTAAAATCTCACCTTCATAAATAGAGAAAGATACATCATTAAATCCATAACCTGATAAAGAATCTACTTTTAATACTGGATCTTTTTCATGATCTACTTGATTATTTTCAATACCTTCTTTTACATTCTCTGCATTATCGGGCATTAAACCTTTAATCAATATTTCTTTTGTAAAATCAGATACAGGACCACTAACAGTAATTTCCCCATCTCTTAAAATAACAACAGATGTAGCAATTTCAAAAACTTCTGTTAGCCTATGAGTGATATAAAACATTCCTATACCTTTTGCTTGAAGATCCTTCATCAATTTAAAGAAAGATTTAATTTCATTAAACGTAAGGGTAGATGTAGGTTCATCAAGAATTAAAATTTTAGCTTGCCTTAATAGCCCTCTTAAAATTTCAACCAGTTGCTGTTCTGCAATAGAAAGAGTAGCTGCTTTTCTACTTAATGATATATTCCATCCTAACTGCTTAATAAGTTCTCTAAGTTTTTCTCCTAACGCTGCTTTGTTTTGATTAAATCCTATGACAACGTTTTCTTCAACCGTCATATTAGGAAAAAGGCGAGGTTCTTGAGGTACTAAATAAATTCCTTTTTCAAGTGCTACTGAAGGTGAACTCATATGTATCTTTTCATTTTCTATATATATGTCACCTCTATCAAGAGGATATATGCCCATAATAATTTTCATCAATGTACTCTTTCCTGCACCATTACCGCCAATAATAGCAACAATCTCCCCCTCTGATAGCTCAAGTGATGCCCCTTTGAGAACTTCGTTATCAGCAAATGATTTATATATCTCTTTTAATCTTATTAGAGATTTTTTTTCACTCATTTGATCATTCTCCTCACTTCATTTTTTTTAGCACTCCAAACATTTTATTACCATATAATCATTTGTTGTTTTAGATTATATTGTATTTTACACAATTTGTCAATACAATATATGCCATTTTACTTCAATTCAATCTATTGACATTAACTTTGCCCACTGGTATAATTTTTTTAACGATAACAAATTATTCTTTTAAAAACATTTGTTCGTTTATTGATTCAATATTCGACAATTAATAATTACTTAAGGAGACAAAACTATGTACGAAAACAATTTAATTTATAAGGTAACTTGGTTCTATTATATGGATAATATGACCCAAAAAGAAATAGCAGAGCATCTTGGTATCTCTAGAATGAAAGTAGTAAAACTTTTAAACCAATCAAAAAATGATGGCATTGTCAAATTCAAAATAAATCATGACGCTAAAGCTTGCATTAGTTTAGAACGTGCTTTAATAGAAAAATTTCATTTAGATGATATTTTTATTGTTCCATCTACTCCAGATAATGTTAATGATAATATCGCAAAAGGTGCTGCTCAATATATAGAAGAAAAAGTCGAATCAAATACTTTCATAAACATTGGTTACGGCGACACCATTTCTCGCACAATAAATCACTTAATTTATTCTTTAGAAAAGCCAATATCCTTAGTTACCTTATCAGGAGGCGTGTCCTATTACATCTCCTCAATTGTCTCAGATGCTCATAAAAAAGCTTCAACAAGCATCACACCTAATATTCATATTCTTCCTGCACCTTTATTAGCTTCTTCTGAAGAAATTGCAAACATCTTTTTAAATGAAGAATGTGTTAAAAGTATCATGAATATGTCAGAATTAGCAAGCATGTCAATTGTTGGTATCGGCTGTGTTTCAGATAGTGCAACTATTTTCAAATACAACATTGCCAACGACTCTGATCGCATTTTATTAAAAATGCAAGGCGCTGTTGGAGATATTCTAAGTCAATTTTACGATAAAAACGGAAAAATCATTCAATCCGACTTACATAAAAAGCTTATAAGCATTAAACTCGACACCTTAAAAAGCTCTTCTAAAACAATTGGTGTTGCAGGTGGCAAAGAAAAAGTTCAAGCTATCTATTCAGCCCTTGCTGGTGGTTATCTCAATGTCTTAATTACAGATGAGGATACTGCTAGCAGTTTATTAACTTTCGAAAATGATTAATTATTTTTATATATTAAAAAGCTTTTAATAAAAAATAACAATAAAGAAGGTGAAGTAATGAAAAAATATGTAATGGCAATAGATGCTGGCACTGGAAGTGTTCGTTCCGTTATTTTTGATGAAAACTTTACCCAAATTGCTGTAGCTCAACATGAGTGGACGCACAAAGAAGATCCTCGCTATGAAGGCGCTATTGACTTTGATGTTGAGAAAAACACAAAACTAATGTTTGATACAATTCGTCAATCTATTAAAACCTCTGGTATTGACGGAAAAGACATTATTGCAATATCAACAACTAGCATGAGAGAAGCGTTTGTCCTATATGATGAAAGTGGTAATGAAATATGGGCCGTTTCTAATGTTGATGCAAGAGCTTCTAAGGAAGTTATTGAATTAAAAGCACTCTCTGATCATATTGAAGAAGATATTTATTCCATTTCAGGTCAAACATTTGCTCTTGGAGCCATCCCAAGACTCCTATGGGTAAAAAATAATCTACCTGACGTCTATGAAAAAACTAAGTCTATCACAATGCTTAATGACTGGATTATCTATCGTCTAACAGGTATTTTATCTATTGAACCCTCCAATGCTTCTACTACTGGAATATTAGATAGTAATAAGCGTAACTGGGATATGTCCATCTTAGAAAAATGTGGTCTCAAACAAGACATGTATCCTCCTATATATGAAAGTGGCACCCCTGTTGGAAAAATCACGAAAGAAATTGCTGAACTTACAGGTCTAAGTGAAAATTGTACTGTTGTTGTAGGCGGCGGTGATGTCCAAATGGGGTGTATTGGTATTGGTGTAATAAAAGAAAGTCAAGTAGCACTTTTAGGTGGAAGTTTTTGGCAACTAGAATATAATACAGCATCACCAAACATAGATAAAATGGGACGTATTAGAGTTAATTGTCATGCTATACCAGAAATGTGGCAACAGGAACTTATTGCTTTTTATCCAGGTCTTGTCCTTCGTTGGTTTAGAGATTGTTTTTGCCAATACGAAGCACAACTTGCTGAAAAAGCAGGTGATGATGTCTATGCTTTACTTAACGAGCAAGCTAAAAATGTCCCTGTAGGTTCAAATGGTATTCTTTGTTCTTTTTCAAGCATAATGGACTATAAGCAGTGGAAACACCCCTCTCCTTGTTTTACAAATTTTGGAATAGATTCCGAAAAATATAGCAAAGCAACTTTTTATAGGGCAATTTTAGAAAATGCAGCCTTAGTGACTTTAGGGCATAAAAAAGTTATTGAAGATCTCACAGGCAGTTTCCCAGATACTCTTATATTTGCATCAGGGGCTTCAAATAGCTCACTTTGGTGTCAAATTGTCGCTGATGTTTTAGGCGTCACAATAAAAGTGCCAATAATAAAAGAAGCTACAGCTTTAGGAGCCGCTTTTTGTGCTGGTGTTGGTATCGGGTTATTACCTAATTTTGAGATCGCTGCTGAAAAATATGTAAACATAGAAAATGTCTATACACCTAATAAAGAAAACAATGCATTGTATGAAGCAATTTTTAATAACTGGAAACAATTATCAGAAGCTCAAACAAAAAACAGCGATAACGGTTTTTTACATCACATGTGGCGAGCTCCTGGAATTTAAAATGTGAATGAGGTGAAAACATGATCAAAGTAAATGAATCAGAAAAAGAATATCGTTTCGGGGATAGTGGACCAAAATATTTACGTAAAGGTCCTTTTTTAAGCACAGGGATTGTTGCATTTAATCCAGGTCAAGATTTTCAATGTCACCACCATAAAATTATGGAAGAAAGTTTTTTAATGATTGAAGGTGAACTAGATTTTTATATTGATGATAAGCTCGCAAAGTGCGTTAAAGGTGATCTTATCACAGCAGAACCTGGTGAAAGTCATTATATTGTAAACACTAGTAACCAAGTTGCAAAAGCAGTATTTATGCTTGCGCCTTTCCAATTACAAGATAAATTTATTATTGAAGATAAAGAGAAGAAATAAAAGGAGGAAAAGAAAAATGGCAGATAAAGACGGAATCAAGGACGCAAAGGAATTTGGTATTGGAATACCACAAGTAACAGAAGGATTTCATGTAAAAGGATGTAACCACTATGGTTGGGGAATGAAATCAAGACTTAGCAAAATTTTCAACCCAAAAAGCGGAAAATCTCTAATGTTAGCTTTTGATCATGGTTATTTCTTAGGACCTACTTCAGGTTTAGAAAGATTAGATTTAAAAATACCGCCCCTTGCAGATTATATTGATTGCTTCATGGGAACTCGTGGTGGAATGACTACTTGCATTGATCCTGCTATAACAGCAAATAAATCAATTGCACTTCGTGTTTCATCAGGCTCATCTATTTTAAATGATGACCTTAGCAACGAAATAGTTTCCGTTGATATTGCAGAAGCTATTCGTATGAACGCTGATTTGATGGCTACACAAGTCTTTATTGGTGCACCACACCAAAAAGAATCAATCGATAATCTTTCAAAAGTAATTAGTGCTGGTAATACTTATGGAGTACCTACAATGGGTGTTGTTGCTGTAGGCAAAGAAATGGAAAGAAACGCCAAATACTTTAGACTTGCAACTAGAATCATTGCTGAAGTTGGAGCTCAAGTTGTAAAAAGCTACTATTGTGACGATTTTGATAGCGTAGTTGCTTCATGCCCTGTTCCAATTGTAATTGCAGGCGGTAAAAAAATGCCAGAAAAAGATGCTCTTGAAATGTGCTATAATGCTATATCAATGGGCGCTGCTGGTGTTGATATGGGAAGAAATATTTTCCAATCAGAATCTCCTATTGCAATGGTTCAATCTGTACGTGCTATCGTTCATGATGGTATTGATAATAAAGAAGCCTTTGATATGTACAATGAATTAAAAGCAAAGTATACCCTTAATATTTAATTTAGCCCCTATACCCCCTCGTCAAGTGTTGATGAAGGATGTAAAATAAACTTTATAAAAATCTCTTTTCTGGCAATAATTTAAATAATACCAGAAAAGAGATTTTTTTATGGGAAATGAAATTTTAACACGTCAACAAACAAGAAATTTAATTCTACAAAACAATATCTAAACAATACAGGATATAAAAGAAGTACACCCTTTCTTACTTTTTATTCAGACTGAGATTCTTCTTTTTCTTTTTTCTTAAATACAGCAGTATTCAAAACTATGATGATTGCTTAGCTTGATGGCTATGGGGTGTTACCAGGGTAACTGTCACCTAGTGCAAACTCAATTGTAATTTTTCACATTTAATATCTGCATATATTGAATTTACTATATTTTTATTTATTATGATTAACCCATTTTTTTCAATTCATATAGAATATTTGTCCCCTTTTAAAAATAAGATTTAGTATATGTGAATAGTGAATTCGGAAATCAACTACTATTTAGACGTCAAAATTTATATATCAAAAAAAAATAATATTACGAGAGATTCAGGATTCACTTACTAAAAAATAGGGGGGATATTTGCATGGATATGATCAACATGTGGAATGATTGGTTGAACGGAATTGTTTGGGGGCCATATATGATTGTTTTATTAGTAGGTACTGGAATTTACATGTCTTTTAGATTAGGCTTTCTTCAAATCTGTAATTTCAAATATATCATGAAGCATACTCTTGGAAAGATGTTTGATAAAACATTAGAAGGAGAAGGAGATATTAGCCCTGGGCAAGCTGGTTTAACAGCAATTGCTGCCGTTGTTGGAACAGGTAATATTGCAGGGGTTGCTACAGCCATTTCTATTGGGGGTCCAGGTGCGGTTTTCTGGATGTGGTTATCCGCATTCTTTGGAATGGCTACAAAATTTTCTGAAATCACACTGGGTGTGCATTATCGTGAAAAAAGAGAAGATGGAAGCTATGCTGGTGGAGCCATGTTTTATTTAGCAAAAGGGCTAAAGCAAAAATGGATGGCATATTTCTTTAGCATTATGGTTATTATTACTTATTTCATTATTGGCGCTATTGTTGATACCAATACGATTGCACTTTCAGTGCAAGAACAATGGGGCGTTAATCCTTTCTATACTGGAATATTTTTAGCGATTATTACAGGAATTGTTGTATTAGGAGGTATAAAAAGGATAGGTGAAGTTTGTGAGTTTTTAACTCCTTTTATGGGTGGCATTTATATTTTTGCAGGATTATCAATATTAATTTTAAATGTAGGGCAAGTACCAGATGCAATTGCAGCAATTTTTACAAGTGCATTTAGACCAGCTGCTGCTACAGGAGGATTTGCAGGTGCAACAGTTGCCAGAATGATGACAATTGGTACAGCAAGAGGATTGTTTTCCAATGAAGCTGGTATGGGTAGTTCTCCTATTATTCATAGTAGTGCTAAAACTGATCATTCTGCCAGACAAGGTATGTGGGGTATTGCAGAGGTTTTTGTTGATAGTTTAGTAATTTGTACGATAACTGCATTAGCAATAATAATCTCTGGTGAATGGACCACTGGTGTTTCTGGAGCTGCCTTAACGATAAGAGCTTTTACGAATGTGCTACCAGGGAATATAGGAGGTTATGTTGTTGTATTTTCAGCAATGTTATTTGGGTATTCTTGTTTAATATCAGCAAACTATTATTGCGAAAGTGCTGGACAATATCTATTTGGAATTAAAAGTATTTTACCAATAAGAATTTTATGGATTGTATTTATATTAATAGGATCTGTAGGAGGTTTAGAGTTTGTTTGGGCATTAGCAGATACGGCTAATGGATTAATGGCTATACCTAACCTAATCGCTATTTTAGCACTTAGTGGTGTTGTAGTTGCTCAGAAAAAAGATTTTTTCAGTAATTATAATGATAAGAAAAATATTAGTTGATACAAGTTCAGTTAAGATCGTTACTCGTTGAATGAAAAAAATAATGCTGGGGGATATACATCCTCTCAGCATTTTTAATTGAATAGCTACATTTGGTTATTTTATCGTGTTAAACTTTTTGTGTCCACACTTATATACTAACACCAGTTTTATCAAAAGAATAAGTGCATAAACAAAGCAACAAATGGCATAGATATAACAGTCCTTTGCAAAAACACAATCATTAATTCTTTAAATTTAACAGGAAGTCCTGTATTCATAATTACTACAACAGATTCCGATAAGAAGATTATTTGTAACATGGATACCGTTGTAACGAAAAATCTTGTTTTTATATGTAATTCTCCAACTTTATCAGCTATTGTTAATACAGGTATAAACATTTCAGTTATTCCAGTTGGAATAGCTGTTGCTGCTACCTGAGCATCTGGAACACCAAGAATTTTAGTTAAAGGTAAAAATAAATACCCGATCCATTCAAATATAGGGGTATATTTTGCTGCTATCATTCCTAATATTCCAATAGAACATAGTAAAGTAACAACTTTAGGTAATACTGGAAATGAATCTACTATACTTAATATTATTCTCTTTGTCATATTTCCAGAAGTATGAGCTCTTTTTGAAGCTCTATCAATACCTGTCATAATCATTTTTGGACCTAATTTTAATCTATTTTCTTTTCTTTCTTCTTCCGTCTGAACTCTGCCATTAGCAAAAATATCTTTTTTTCTACTAATTGGTGGTATTCGAGAAATTATCGCAGCAATTACAAAAGCTAAGAAAAAAGATATAAAATATGTTTTTATAAAATATTCACCTATCCCAGCTGTCTCCATTACTAACAATGCATAGCCTACGGATACGGCACTAAAACACGTTGATACTATAGAAGCTTCTTTTTCTGTATATACACTCCCTTTGTACATTCTACTAGTAATGATAATTCCCATAGTTGTTGATCCAACAAATGAAGCGCTTGCATCTACTGCACTTTTACCAGGTACTTTAAATAATGGTCTCATTAGAGGCTCTAATAACACTCCAAAAAAGTCAATGCAGCCATAGTCCGTAAGAAACGGTATAAAAAAGGCTCCTACTGGAATAATAAACGCAACTCCAATGACTACCCCAGGTATTACCATTCCACCTGTTGATTGACCAACTATCATTTCAGGAGCATTATAAACGCCTATTTCATTTAAGAAATAAAGTAATATAAATACTCCACCAATCATGTACAAAATTGGGTGTATTATGGAGTCCGCTTCATAGTATTTATATATCTTACTATCCTTTGATGAAAAATATTTACCTATTATACTTGTAATGCCCGTACCCAGCAATATAATTGTACAAAGTAATAACGCACCTACAGGTTTTTCATTCATAACCAGTAATGAGTTAACAATTTCAATTCCTTTATTATAGATTACGCCAAAAAGAATTTTACCATTTCCTAATGGCACAAAAAATACAAATATTGCAATTGCTGAGATTATAAGAGCTTTTATAAATCCAATAATCCAGTCTTTTTTATCCAATTCAATATAATCTAGAACTCTTGGATCATTTAGATCTAATTGGTTTAGATCATACTCTCTATTTTTACTTAAATTGATTTTTTCCATGCTATCACACCTTTCTCAATGTTATAGGTCTTCCATATAGATCTTTTGAAAATTTGTTTAATTATAAAAGCTGTCTATTCTAATTCTACGTTTGAATATACAGCTTTGATAATTTGATAATATAATTTTAGAATATTAGGTTATTTTCTAATATTTGATCCTTTTTCAATCCCTGAAGTCCCAAATAGTATTCAATATTATTTAGAAGATAATCTAATTTAACAGGTCCTACTAATGCTGATCCGGTTACTGTTACTCCATATTTTTTTGCTTCTTGTTTTACAAATTCAAACGCTCTATAAAGAGGTGTACTTGCACAGTCAAACATATTCATAGATACGACTACACCATCTCTTTCAGGAAACTTGATTCCAACCGCTCTTATAGTTGAGAAACCACCGCTTGGTCCACGAACGGCTTTTGCAATAGTCTTTGCAATACTAACATCTTCTGTTGCTAAGAAAACATTATAAGCTGTTAAACCTTCCATATCTGCTGAAACTATGGTAGCACCATATTTATCGCTTAATTTATCATCACTAGATAAATCTGGTTTTCTAGAATCATAATCTGGATTTTCTTTATCTTCTAACAAGGCTTTTAATCCTTCATACTGACCCTTTCTAATAAAAGAAATGCTTTTTTTATCTAAAGTTCTTGCATTTTCACCAGAAAAATATATAGGTACTTGGTATTTCTCATATACTTCGTTGCCTATTTCTTCTGCTAATTTAATACATTCATCAAGTTCAACGTTTAACAAGGGAAATAATGGAATAGTATCTTGAGCACCTATTCTAGGATGAGTACCTTTTTGTTCTCTCATATCTATTAACTCGTATGATTTGCCAGCCATTTCTAGTAATGCTTCCTTTAAAGGAGCTGGTTCACCTATTATAGTTAAAACAGTCCTGTTAAAATCATATTCTGGCTCGCATGTAACTAATTTAACTCCCTCTCTATTTTTTATTGTTCCAGCTATAGCATCAATCACTTCTGGTCTTCTACCATCACTAAAATTTGGTACTGCAAGTATATATTTCTTTTTCATGTTGTTAACCTCCCCCTATATTTGTAAATATTTAATTAGTATATAATTAATTTAATCTGTATTATAAAAACAAGAGTAATTCAATGTATTAACATATTAAGAATTTAAGCTTTCATAAACTAGGTCAAATATTAAAGAATTCTTAAGCCAACTCTAATTTGATATTAATATCTACAATTAAACTAACGCAAGATATGTGCCAAGATTTAAAATCACTATTTTCTATTACTTGTCACATGTTTTCAAAAATTTCGCCATCTATCAAAATAGAATTAATTCCTTTTAAATTCTTAATAATCTATTTAATCCTTTTTATTTCAACATTTATCAAGAACAGGAATTAATTCACGTAACAAGTGAACTAATTCCTGTTCTTATAGTTTAGTTTAACTCCTAATCTTTTAGCTTTTTTCCTTATAGAACTTGTTTCTAAACCAGTTTTTTCACTAAGTTCATTAATATTATTTGATATATTCAGAAATTCACTTAATAAAACTCTTTCATAATCATATACATTTTCTTTAAATGTTTTTTCTTCATTTATTTTAGTTGAAATTTCTGATTTAATATCCCCACTCAATATATCATCTTCTAAAATTACATCCCCCTCTGAAATTATAAAAAGTCTTTCGATTTCATTTTCTAATTCTCTAACGTTTCCTGGCCAATTATAATCAATTAGCCATTTCATAGCTTTTGATGAAATAGTTTTATCATATCCATAATAATCATTTAATTTTTTCAAGAAAAACTTTATTAGAGGTACAATATCAATTCTTCTTTCTCTTAAAGGAGGTATTCTAATAGGAATAACTTTTAACCTATAATATAAATCTTCACGGAATTTTCCTTGTTTTACCATGGAATATAAATCTTTGTTCGTAGCAACAATAATTTTATTATCAACTGAAATATTTTCTCTTCCTCCAACTCTTTGAAAAGATTTATCTTGTATTACATGCAATAATTTCACTTGTAAATTTAATGGAATCTCTCCAATTTCATCTAAAAACAAAGTTCCATTATTGGACAATTCAATTAATCCAATTTTGCCATCTTTTTTAGCTCCCGTAAAAGCTCCCTCTTCATAACCAAACAGTTCAGACTCTATTAGGCTTTCGGGAAGAGATGAACAATCTATTTTTATAAATGGCTTGCTTTTTCTATTACTATTCTCATGGATAAATTTACTTAGTAATCCTTTACCAACTCCAGATTCTCCCTCTATTAAGATGGTAGAATCAAATTTTGCAACTCTAAGTGCTAAATTTTCAATCTTTTTCATTTCATTATTTTTTGAAATAATTGCATTATTTTTAATTTCTATTGCATTTAATATCTCAAGTTCTTTTTGGAATCTTTCATTAACCTTTTTCAACTCATTAAGTTGAGCTTCTAGATTTTTAAAACTTGACATATCCATAACACTTACTAGTACTTTTGAAAGTTTCCCTTTTTCAAAAACTGGAATTCCCGTCGAAAAAATATTTTTTTCATTTACTTTTTGTGTTTTTGCAACTCTAATTTTTTTATCTAACACTTCTAAAGCAACAGAATCAGAATAAACTCCATTTTCAACCAACATCTTCATCTTCTTGCCTACAATCCAAGAAGCAGAAATGCCTTCAATTTCTTCACATGTCTTATTATATAAAATTGTAATACCACTACTATCTACAATATGAATTCCTATATCTAAGGAATTGAAAATATGTCTAATTTCTTGATTATCGAGCCAATCATTTGTGGTATTTCCTTGAAATATTTTAGTATTTATCATCTTAACTTCCTTTCCGTTACGGCCTAATACCAGCAAACCTGTTATAATTGCAACTTAGAGTTGTATACTTTACAATTACTATTTTTAGTCCTATAACTCATTTGTCAAATTGTATTTATAGACTTTGTTTTCAATATGATTTTTAGGACTGTTTCTCGAACTATTTATTCTTAAAATTCTGATATTATTTTCTATATTACTCCCCCCTCAAAAAATTAAGTATTCTCTATTTATAATAACTTTTTTAATATGTGAAATTTGTAAAAAAAGGAGTGACAATTGCATTCTCTATGATTTTTTTATCTTTTGTTATATACATAAAAAAAGATACTCTAAACACTAATATCTTCAAATTTTTCTGGAGTTAAATTACTAATCTCAATTTTCTGTTTGTTCTACTATCATACTGTCCTTAATTAATTGTCCCCTAATTTTTGCCCATTGGCAAAAAACTTATAAACTTTTAAGGGCGTATGATTTGAGAGAGTTAAAATTATTATATATTTTAAAATAAAAAAATCCATTATTACTCAACAACATTAAAGCTAAGCCACTAACTAATCCCATTATTAAATCTAAATATTTTTGCATAAGTTCCTCCTCTGTTTCCTTCATAATTTATAAGTGACTTTTTTATTGCCTTAGATAAAGCCATTATGCTCTTTTATATCCATAATTTTTTCGAATCATTTTTGAAAACCTTTATTGACATAAAAATACCTATTAATAAAATAATCATCCCAATTGCATCCATCTATAAAGGCTGGTTAATACTTTGTCCAAATGAATAATCTGGACAAAAAATAGTATACAGAAAATAAATAAATTTGTTTAATACATGTCCCCATATACAGAGTATTAAAGATTTAGTTTCATAAAACCACCAACCTGAAATTCCAATCGCTTTTTTTATAAAAAACTGTTTTAACAAAATTTCTGTGGGTATATATGAAATATATAAAAAAGAAGGAGATGATTAAAAACTAAATTTTTTATCGTTTTAAAAATCAAACTACTTAAAGAAATTTAGATAAAAGGGGTGAGTCCACCAAAACATGAATGATTTAAAACTAAAAATATAAAAAGACAACTCTACTAAGTGAAATGTCCTTCCTATCAAGGACAATTTAAAAACCAGTAAAAGAGTTGTCTTTTTATGTTTAATGCAACAGAATTGTTTGTGATACATTGAATTAAATTTATAGTCCATGTATTTTCCTTTGCAATCCCATTACTAAACGATACATCAACGGATAAATCAGCATCATTAGTATTGCACTGCCTAGTAGTACTATATTTAGAGTCAATAATGAAGTTATTACAACATAGCTGCTAAAAACAACATATGGATACATAAAAAACTTGACCCCCAAATTTAAAAATCTATACGCGAACTTATGATCCTTTTCTAGATTTCCAATTTCATTCACCCAAAACAATTTGTATACATAGTTTTTAAGAGGATTTAGATGCTCCTTTTTATAGAACATGTAATTAAATATTATTGTTAAAATAAGACTCACTACTATAATAATCCATTCCATGAATTCCTCCTATTTTTCATTCGTTATTTTCCTATAAAAATTCCTATTCATTTCACAACATCTTGACGTAGCTCATGAACTACATTAATTTCAATATCTACAGCTATATTTTTATATTTACTTTAATATATACTAATAGTAGAAAATGTTTTGATATGAACCTAAAAACAAAAATATTAAAAAGGGGGAAAGCTATTAGACTTACTACAAAAAAGGCATTCATAAGTAGGTTTGCTGAAAGAAAGTCTTCATAGCAAAAAATTATGAAAAAAGTAATTTTATTATCATTCATGTTATGTCTTATTGGTATTACTGGGTGTAACGATACTACAAAAAGTAATATCTCAGAAAAAAAGAATGTAACTTATGAAAAATATAAAGGGGATTGGAAATTAAAAGTACCAGGAGGAGAAGAAGACCTTTATCTTTTCACCTCTTTAGAAACCTATTATGGACTAACAGGGATCAGTATTTCAGAAATAAACAATAACCTAGTAAAAGGTAGTATTTATTCAGTAACAGGCGCACCAAGCTATAGGCAAGCTATGGTAGATTTTGAAGGTACCCTAGAAGATGGCAAAATCATCGCTTCCTATAAGGATGACGGCTGGGAATATACGGGAAACCTAGAGTTAACACTTGAGAATGGAAAGATCTTAGCGAACATCACAAGAGATCCAACAGAAAAGCCTGCAATGTGGGGGATTCCAGCAGGAGAATTTACATTCATAAGACCCATTAAAACGGAAAGAATAAAAATCTCAGATAATGAAAAGAATATGCTAACAGAAGTTTTAAGCCTTGTAAGAAAAGATGTAATTAAACCTTTTGATGAAGGAAATTTAACAGATGATATGATTATAAATGTTATCGCAAATGGGATTTCTTTAGGACATATTGATGTAAGTGAATTTGGTGAAAAATCAGTAACTATAGAAGAAGGAAAAATAATATTTGATAAGTCCGTAATGAATGCATTAGCAAAAAGATTTTTTGGTGTAGAGATAAAAGAACATAAATCAAATGAAATAGCTACATTTAAAAATGGAAAATATATAGTCTTTGCTTCAGGAGGAGTAATAGATGAGGCCAAAGTTCAATATTTGATGAAAGACACTGAAAATGAAGGTGTTTACTACGTTATCGTTGATTATGTATCTGATTTTCCAGAAGAAGGTGAAAAATTAGAGTATGAGTATCTTGTAAAACTACAAAAAAATAATTATTACATGATAAAATCAATAACAGAATTAGAATTTCCTATAGATTTTAACGCATTAAATGCTAACGATTAAAAAAACATAAAATCAGTCTAGGAACTTATGCGCCTAGACTGATTTTAATTGGCCGTGTAAAAAATTTTGTGTAAACTGAATAAAATAGACTTCTTCTTGTCAA
>JADPRS010000020.1 GCA_015686845.1 Lutibacter sp. B2 | reverse complement strand
AAATGTTATTTTCAAGAAGAAATCTTAGGATACACAAAAATATTTACAGGCTCAATTAAATTTTAAATTCCTGAACTATTTCTCCCAGTTTATTTGCAATAGCGTTAAGCTCTTGGGATTTTTTAGATGCTATTTCTGTGGAATCTAATTCCTTTTCTATAGATGAAGCTATTTCTATTGTTGAAGAAGCATATTCTTGTGATATAGCAGAAATTTCTTCGATTAAAGTTAATACCACATTTTTATGTTCATCTATATTTTTAATATTTATAGTAAGATTATCAATTTCAAAGAGGGTATCTTTAATTGCTTTTTCAATAACTTCAAAAGCTTTCTGAGAGTCATTCATAGCTTCTGTAGATTCTTTTAATGCTTTACCTGAATCATAAGTATTTGTTTTAGTATTTTTTATCTCATTTTGGATGTCATTTACAATGACTTCTATTTCTTTCGTCGAATTAGCGGTTTGTTCTGAGAGATTTTTTATTTCATTTGCAACTACTGCAAATCCTTTTCCGGATTCACCTGCTCTGGCTGCTTCGATCGATGCATTTAAAGCAAGTAAATTAGTCGCATTTGCAATATCATTTATAGTGTTTATTATTTCTCCTATGGCATTAGATTTTTCTGATAATATATTTACACTCGTCAATGATTTTTCTCCCAATTCAGTGGTTATGTTAAATTTAGTAACTAACGTATTCATAGATTGAATGGCGTTTTTATTTATTTCATTCGTTTTATAAGAATATTCTTTTACTAAAGATGATATACTTGTTGCTTTAGTTATATTATTTGCAAGAGTAGTTAACTTTTCGGTAGCATTTTGAGAACCTTCTGCCTGTTCTTGTGCCCCTTTAGAGAGCTCATCTACTGTTTTTGATATTGTATTTATAGATTCTGTCATTTCATTGGTTGTTATTGAAAAATCTTTTGAATAGGTAGATATGTCTTTTGAATTTTCTCTTGCCATTGCTACTATTGTTCTTAATGTTTTTCTTAAATTAAGAACAGCTCTTCCCATAATGCCAGTCTCATCTGTATATTCTAAAAGTTTGTTATAGCTTTGATTATATGTGATATCAAGTTCAGCAGTTTTGTTTAGTATATCAGTTACTTCCAGAATAGGATTGGATATTGATTTTGATAACATATACGCTAAAATCCATATAATAAGTATACCTATGGTTGTTAAAATAATTAGAAATTTACTAAGTGACCATACATCACCTATCATTTCTTTATTAGGAACACTTTCAGCCAATATCCATCCATTTACTAAATGCATGTAGGTTAAATCTTGTTTAATAGAGTTTTTATCTGTAATTCTTACTATATCGAAGTCTTTTGAGTGTATTTTATCGGCTAAAGGTTTAAATGTTCCATCTTCTACTTTTACCAAATTTTCTTTATTTTTATAAGTTGGATGTACTAAATAATCTAAATTACTATTTAATAAAAATGGATAACCAGTTTTAAATATTTTTGTATCTAATAAATCTTTTTCAATCTGATCAAATTCAAAATCTATACCTACTACACCAATTAATACTCCATTTTTAAATACAGGTTTTGTTACTGTCATTAAAGTATTCGCAGATTCTTCAAAATAAAATGGATCTCCCCATACTATTTGTTTTTCATCGATTGATTTAAAATACCAAGCCATGTCTGGACGACTTCTGTCTCTAAAATGGTCTAGTTTGATGGGCGGTATGGTATTGATTTTATTGTCTTTATTTTTTATATACCATACTTCATTCGTTGCAGGTGTTTTTAATAAGCCAGAATTACTAGCCGTATCCATTACGTCTGGATTAAAGAATATAAAAATTTCCGTTATATTCTGTGGTGATTTTATTAATATGTTTTTAAAAGGTTCGGATAAATTTTCTTTATACTTGTTGAAATAATATGGATCAGTCTGTAATTTATTAGTATCGATCGTTGATTCTACTATACATTCCAGATTTGTTACTGTTGTTTCTGCATTACTAAATTGTCTGTCATATTTACTGGATAATGAATTAATCAGTCCATTTAAAGTAAGTGATATGCCATTTTCTGCAGAATCATAAGTGATTTTCAAACTAAAACCTACAATGATTAATGAAAATATTAACGTAGGTAATAATATGGATACTGCTATTTTCGAACTAATTTTTTTGTGATTGAACATAGGTTTTTTCATAATAAAATTTCCCTTCAGTAAATTTATAATTGTCTATAATTGCTGTACTATGTTTATTTCGACAAAATACATATTCTTCCTTCTTTTTCCGAGAAAATTTTTGGTAATTGCTATTAAAATACATTAAAGCAAAGAAAAGGTATGATTTTTACAGTTTTTGAAATCAAATTTACCTGTTGAATCCCCCTAAAAAATAATAGAATGAATTATAAACTATGAATGATTAAGGACATGGAAAAATATATCGCAAGTAGATATAAAGAGGTATAGGGAGGATTTAATAATGAATATGAAAAAAATATATGATTATATTGATAAAATAGGATGCGTTTCTTTTTCTACAATCCATGATGGATACGTACAATCTAGGATTGCTCACTTTTTTGCATTTGATGATGAGGGGTTATACTTTAGAACAATGGCTATTAAACCTTTTTATCACCAGATCAATGTAAGTGGTAATGTAGCTGTTTGTGGGATGTACCCATCAACACAGCTACTAGGGCATGATGATAAAGGTGAGCCAAATTTTCCAGCCGGTTATACTTTAAGGATTACAGGTGATACTAAAGAATTAACCACAGAGGAAGTAATATTTAAAGCCAAAACTAATCCAAATTTTAAAACTGCAACATTTGATATAAATAAATATCCTGCAACACGATGCTTTTGTATTTACAGAGCAAAGGGCGAAATTTATGACTATGACTTTAATTTAGAAAAACGTGATCATAAGTTGTTGAGAACAAGATTTTCATTTGGTGGAATAACTTATAATCATGCAGGATGTATTGTTACAGATAAGTGTATAGGGTGTGGAAAATGTTATGAAGTCTGTACCTTTAAAGCAGTAGAAAAGGGAGCGCCATATAAAATCAATGGAGAGCGCTGTGATGAATGTGGTTCCTGTTATTTGGCCTGTCCAGTGGGAGCTATGGAAAAACCGTTAACTTTCTAACTAAGTTATCTCTAATAAAGAAGAGTGGAAAAATAGTAACAGTAAATTTTAGTAACCAACATAAAGCCAATGATACATTTAGTATCATTGGCTTTATGTTATAATAAATTATCATATTAGCTACTGGAGGCTTTATAAATGGACACCATTAAAAGAATTAATTTTAAAAAGTCTGAACAAGAGTTATTTGATTTTGAAATAGTGAACTTTCAAGAGTTTCTAAATACACGTCCAACTAAACATCTTTCAAAAGCATTTCGATTGAACTTTTATATTATATTGTATATAACCGCTGGTAAAGGACAACATGAAATCGATTTTGAAGTCTATGATTTTAAGGCGGGAGATATGATCTTTATTGCACAGAATCAAGTGCATCGTTTTTTTGCAGATACCCAAGCTACGGGCTATATTATTTTATTCACGGAAGACTATCTATCCACGAATTCAGAGATGAATATTCATGATTTTTTAGATCACTTCAATATGCCTTTATATAATCCAATTATTGAAATAGATGTTAATAAAGAGGCTTCTAATCGAATCCTGATTGACTTATTGTACAAAGAGTATCAAGCAGTTGATCGTACGGTGAAGATACAATTGCTAAAATCTCTTTTAAGGAGTTTTATGCTAACAATCCGTAGGTTTAAGAAAGGGAATGAACAGAGAGAACACACTGGTGTTTATAAGCGATTTATGGAATTTAAAAATCTTGTAGAGATGAATTATAAGGAAAAGAAAACTGTTGGGGAATATGCAAAGATGATGTTAGTGTCTGAAAAAACAATCAATCAATCTACTAGAAGGGCTGTAGATTTATCTGCTAAACAATTTATTATTGATCGAATATTGTTGGAAATCAAGAGGTATATAGGACAGGGAGAGCTCACAATCAATGAAATTTCAGATTTAATGGGATTTGATGAACCTTCCAATTTGACGAAGTTCTTTAAACGATATGAAGGGGTTTCACCCACGGAATTTAGAACAGAATATTTTAGTAATTAAACGATACCTATAGGAAGGTATCGTTTTTATTGGTTTTGATGGAAGTATTACATTCTAATGGGGTCATATGGTGGTTATAATAAAAGTATATTTAAGATGGTTATTTATCAAATTATATAAAAAATCAAATGATGAGGTGATGATTTTGGAAATTAGTTGGCTATCAATTGTACCTGTGTTACTGGCAATCATTTTGGCTTTTGTAGCTAAAAATGTATTTATTGCTCTTTTATCAGGAATTATTGCAGCAGGTATTATTTTAGATGTGAAGACAGGGACAACTTTTATAGGTTTAAATAGTATTTATCAAGTCTTTCAAGATGATTGGGCAGCAAAATCCATACTGTTTTGTTTAATGATCGGTGCATTTGTCCATGTGATTGAAGGCTCAGGTGGGGTTCATGGCATGGTAGAGTATTTGACTGAAAAAAGAAAAGTGGTGAGATCAAAAATAGGTGCACAGTTATTGGCTTATGTACTTGGAATTTTCTTGTTTATTGATGCTACCAGCTCCATCGTTATTTCGGGCGTTGCTTCAAGACCTTTATTTGATCGCTTTGATGTATCGAGAGAGAAACTGGCATATATAACAGATTCTACATCGTCTCCAATTGCATGGCTTATCCCATTTAATGCTGCAGGTGCATTCTTAATGGCTATGGTTGGAGGACAAGTTTCAGCGGGGATCATAGAAGTAGATCCAATGACCATGATAATTTCAGCAATGCCATTCCAACTTTATGGAATATTCTCGATACTAATCGTTGCCGTGGTAATTTTCATGGATAATCATAGGAAGATAGAAAGGCAATGGTCAACTGAAAATACAGTAGCGGAACAATCCGAGACTTACCCTTCTCAACAGGTTTTTGAAGGAGATATTGTACCGAAAGCTAAAAATATGCTTGTTCCATTGGGGCTATTAGTGGGTAGTATATTCAGTATTATGTACATTACTGGTGATGGATCAGCCGGGATTTACATTGGTGTTATTGTTACTTTGATTTTGACAGGAATTTATTATATTGGTCAAGGAATCATAAATACAGAAATATATTTCAAATGGGTGGTCAATGGTATGGCCAATTACCTTGGAGTGACCATGATTTTAACCTTATCTTTTGCTTTTAGTAATTTAGTGAGTCAATTGGGAACAGGTTCATTTATTGCAACTATTAGCAGTGGTGTTAATCCAGCTTTTGTTCCTTTGATGATTTTCATTGTAGGTGCATTCATGTCATTTGCTACAGGAACTAGTGGTGGGACAGTAGCAGTATTGATTCCAATTGCTATTCCAATGGCAGTTGCTCTTGATGTAAGTATTCCAATCACTCTGGGTGCTATTATATCAGGAGGTGTATTTGGAGATCATTGTTCTCCCATATCGGACTCAACAATTTTATCGTCTATGATTGCTGAAGTACATGTGATGAATCATGTGAAAACTCAAATGCCATATGCATTGACTTCTGCCGCATTAGCTAGTGTGGGATTCATGGTACTTGGATTAATTGGATAAATAAAGAGAGGGTCATTAAATATGAATAATAATTTTAATTTAGATTTACGTGTGGCAGTGATCGGTGGTACTGGTCAATTGGGATATCCGTTGACGGAGGAACTACTTAAACTTGGGGCTGAAGTTCTAGTAGTTTCAAGAAAAAGACATGATGGAAACAAGGATAAATTAAATGCTTTGAAAGCGCAAGGTGCAGAATTAGAATTCTGTGGTGCATACGATGACGTTGAAAATTTGACGGAGATATTAGAGGGAATAGATGTGGTTGTCGTAACAATTCAACCTAATGTAGATATTGTTGAAACTAAAATTCTAGAAGCAGCCCAGAGAGCTGGTGTCAAACGATTTGTACCTTGCGAATTTGGTCTCAACACTTTAGATATAGATTATGGTAATGAGGGGAGTATGGATTACGTGTAAAAGCACCTTAAAACTTTTAACCCATGATCATTTAAGATGAAAAGAGTGATTTTTATTTTCAAGAAAAATATTTGCTGTGTAAGGTGTTTTCTGATATTATTCAATTGTTAAATATGGATAGTTACTTAAAAGGAGATTTAATGATTATGATTGAAAATAATAAATTAACAGAAGGAAATATTTTTAAGAAATTAATAATACTGGCACTTCCTATTATGGGAACATCTTTTGTGCAAATGGCTTATAATATGATCGATATGATTTGGATTGGAAGGATCGGTAGTAAAGCAGTTGCTGCTGTTGGAACAGCAGGATTTTTTACATGGTTAGCAATGGCTTTTATTTTAATACCCAAAATAGGAGCAGAAATATTTATATCTCAATCTGTTGGAAAAAAGGATATAGATTCTGCAAAAAGCTATGCTCGACATGCTATTCAATTAAATATTTTCTTAGCATTGGTATATGGAATATTGCTTATATTATTTCGAAAACAGTTAATAGGGTTTTTCAATTTGGGAAATAGTGAAGTAATAAATATGGCTATATCATATTTAGTTATTGTAAGTATTGGCATGAATTTTTATTTTATTAATCCAATATTTACAGCCATTTATAATGGGTATGGAAATAGTAAAACACCATTTATGATTAATACAGTAGGATTAGTTGTTAATATGATTTTTGATCCTGTATTGATTTTTGGGATGGGGCCTTTTCCTGCGTTAGGAGTAAAAGGTGCTGCTATTGCTACCGTTGGGGCACAATTAATTGTTACACTCATTTTTATAGTTAGTGTTAAAAGAAAAATGGTGTTATTTGAAGGATTTGATTTGTTTCAATTACCTGATATGAAAAAGATAAAATCTATTATGAAGCTAGGATTACCTGTAGCCTTCAATAGTGGTTTGTTTTCAATTTTTGCCATGTTTATTGCAAGAATTATTGCACAATGGGGTCCAATACCCATAGCAGTGCAAAAGGTAGGTTCTCAGATAGAAGCCATTTCATGGATGACAGCAAATGGATTTTCTACTGCTATTGGTACATTTGTAGGTCAAAATTATGGGGCAAAGAAATGGGACCGAATTTATAAAGGGTATTTTATTTCACTAGGTATTGTAAGTGTTATTGGGATAGGTGCAACGGCCCTATTGGTATTTGGAGCAAAACCCATTTTTTCGATTTTTATTCCTGAAAAAGAAGCAATAAAGTATGGTGTGGTATATTTAAGAATTTTAGGCTTATCTCAACTTTTTATGTGCCTTGAGATTACTACTTCAGGTGCATTTAATGGATTAGGAAAAACAATTCCTCCATCGATCGTTAGTATTCTCTTTACAGGACTTCGTGTACCTGCAGCAATGATTCTTTCTTCAAGTAATTTACTAGGGTTAGAGGGTGTATGGTGGGCTATTAGTATAAGCAGTATTGTTAAAGGTATAATACTAGTAGGGTGGTTCACTATTTTAATGAGGAGGATGAAAAAATCTCTTCATCTTAAGTCATATTAATGATCGTATATAGTAAAGGAAAAGGGTGATGGGATTGATTCAATTTAAAGAGATTAACGTAAGATTTAAGGATCATGTAATATTTGAAAATTTTAATATGAATGTTATGAAAGGAGAAAAAGTACTTTTAAGTGCTCCTTCAGGGAAAGGCAAATCAACATTATTTAAATTACTTTTAGGTTTTCAAAAAGTGGATCATGGAGATATCATATTTAATGGAAAGCAATTAGAAAAAGATACTTTAAAATATTTTCGATTAAATATAGGATACGTAAGTCAAGATGTGGACTTAAGGAATCAAAAGGTTTGGGATTCAATGATGGAGATTTTTTCGTATAAGCATAATAGGCATATAAAAGTTACAAAACAGAAAGTGATAGATCTGATTGCGTATTTTAACCTTTCAACAGATATTATTGATAAGGAAGTAAAGCAACTTTCAGGGGGAGAAAGACAGCGATTGGGTTTGATTATATGTATACTTTTGGATAGAGATGTATGGCTTTTAGATGAAATTACTTCTGGATTGGACAAAGATATGAAAGAAAGAGTTGTAGATTATGTCTTAAAACAGAATAAAACCATCTTAATCATTTCCCATGATAAGATTTGGAGCAAAAATGATCTTATTAGAATAGAGGAGTGGTAAAAATATGAAAGGAGAAGAAATCTCTTATTTATCCATATTGAATTTACTTTTTTTAATAGTACCAATAATGATTATAAATTATAAACTTCATATGGGTATAAATAAGAAGATGTTGTATGCCATAGGAAGAATGGGGATACAACTTAGTTTAGTTGGAATATTTCTTCAATATATTTTTAATCTTAACAATCCCTATGTAAACGCTTGTTATTTGGTATTTATGATAATCGTTGCTAGTTTTTCAGCAGCGAAATCCGCCAATCTTTCAATAAAAAAATTTATTATTCCATTATTTTTTGCTTTTATAATTCCTAATGTAGTTGTATTATTGTTTTTTAATACTTTTGTTACAAGATTGGATGAGTTATTTAGTGCTCAGTATATGATTCCTATTGGGGGAATGCTATTAGGAAATAGTCTTAGCGGTAATATAATATGTATAAATAGTTTTTATAAAGGAATAAGAGAAAATGAAAAAGCGTATCTTTATTCTTTAAGTTTAAGTGGAAATAAAATAGAAGCATTAATCCCTTATTTTAAAAGTTCTATTTTAGCTTCTATAAATCCCACAATAGCCTCTATAGAAACTATAGGATTAGTATCTTTACCAGGAATGATGACAGGGCAGATTTTAGGGGGAGCAGTCCCATTAACTGCAATAAAATATCAGATCGCTATTATGATAGCCATTTTGATTGCACGATATTTTAGTACAATATTATCCATATTATTTACAGCTCATAAAGCATTTGATGATAATGATATTTTGCATACTTAAATGGAAAAGTGGCGACCATACAGGGGTTATGGAATTATAAAAGTAAAAAGGAGAATAGATAATGTATTATACAAGATTTAACACTCCATTTTGTGAAATTATATTGGTGGGGGATGAACAGGGACTAACGAATCTACATTTAAATACAGGGGAAGGCAAAAGGATTTTTGAAATATCTCATGAATGGATCTTAAAAGATGAATTTTTTGTACAATCCATCAAAGAGATAGAAGAATATTTTAGAGGAGAAAGAAAAGTGTTCAATATTAAACTTAATCCAAATGGGACAGATTATCAGAAAAAAGTCTGGAACGAGCTATCTAAAATCCCCTATGGTGAGGTTTACACATATAAGAAAATAGCAACTAATATTGGGAATGAAAAAGCTTCTAGGGCAGTTGGTATGGCCAATAGTAAGAACCCTATACCACTGATCATACCTTGTCATAGGGTAATAGGAGGAAATGGAAAACTCACAGGTTTTGCTCATGGACTTCCCATCAAAGAAAAACTAATAAATCTTGAAAGACAATGATTATATATTGATAATTATGTAGAATGAATCAAAGATCGTGTAAAAAAATTATTGAATTTGAAAGGAGAAATGAGTAATGGGTAAATTTGTACATATTGTTTTTGGGGATTCGGCTGCAGGAACATTAAAATACTTTTTTGAAAATAATCAACATGAATGTAAGGGTAAAATAATAAATTTTAGAGAAGACCATGCCACAGGACCCCTATATGAAATAGATACAAAAAAAGGCTTTCAAAAAAGGATCAAATGGTTTGAACAAATGTTCAAAGAAGTTTTTATAGATGATTATTTTGAAAATATTGAGAAAGAATTCATGTATACGTACGAAATGATCAAAAATATGGGGCAAGATTTAAAAATTGTAATATGGTATGGAGAAAATACTGCTGATCAAGTAGGACTTAGATATTTAAGTGGATTATTAAGAAATAGAGAATTATATGAGGTGAATGTTTCTGATTCTTATGTAGCGAGTTATAATGGAAACAGATATAAACCAAGAGCTTTTGGGGAGTGTGCACCTGAAGAAATAGATCATCTGATTTTAAAAATGAAAAAAATAGAAAAAGAAAAATATAACCATTTAATCAATGATTGGGAGGTTCTTAGAACATCCAAAGAAAATTTAAGAATTTTAAAAAATAATGAAATAATTGGAGTAGATGAAAGTTATTATGATCATGACATAGTATCGAACTGTACTTTTAATTTTACCAAAGTAGCGAGAATTATTGGAAAAACCATGGGCAAATCAAATCAGCTTGTTGGTGATACTTATATTGATTATAGGGTTAGAAAGTTAATTGAAAGTGGAAAAGTTGAATATCAAGGAAAACTTGAAACCATGAGAGATTTTGAAATAAGAGTAGTAGGCAACTTAAATGAGTTTTTTGCAAAGCTATTTAAAAAGAAATGTGAAATAGACGAAGATGGTTTTTATCATTATTTATTAGAGGAGAATGAAAAGAATTTAGTCGTTGATACAACACATATAACTAAGTGGAATACAATTGATTTATCCAATAAATTAATATTGGACTATGATGATCATAATTTATTTTCTTTAAGTTGGTTCAAGGAAGGTCGAGATTTAATTGGGATCAATCAGACTTTAGTAGATAATATTGAATATAGAGTAGAAGTGTATGAAGATGAAAATGGTGAAGAAATCAAAACAGAATCGATAATACTTTGTTTAGACGGTTTAATAGATAAACATTTAGAAATTCAAATAAAACCGTCTATTTGCATTGGATTGAAAAATTTAAAAGGTTTTTAATAAGTACAATTTCTAATCACGAGTAACTCTTATGGTTGAATAGGCTAAATGGATATCCCCTTCATCCCCAAAGATACGAAGAATATCTTCCCATATATCATTTACAGTATTACGCATTTGACGTGGTAGACACAGGTACCTTATGGTTAATTGTACACCACTGTCTTTAACATCTGTATATACAATTGGAGTAAGGTTATTATAATGAATCATATAACTTTTTTTTGCTTTATCTACCATTTTAGAGGCTTCATCAGATAAGTGTAAAGAATGCCTATTACTTATATCCATTAAAATTTTCTTAGCCTTTTCCCAATCACTTTCAAAAGTAATAAGTACCTTTATTTCATTCCAAAGATATTTAAATCCTTTATTATAGTTAATTAACGCATGTGAAAAAATGTAATGGTTTGGAATAATAACAATACGCCCTGTACTCTGCTCACCATTTTCAAAGGAGGATACCTCCATTAAACTAAATTGAAACATGCGTATATCAATAACATCGCCTTTTTGATTATTTATACTTATCCGATCGCTTACTTTAAATGGTTTTCTAATAATGATAAATACCCATGCTGCAATATTTGAAAATAGACTTTTTAAAGCAATCGCAATACCAGCTGATACAAGACCTAAATAAGTCGTTAAACTAGTTATGGAATTGGACCAAATAAATATACAAAAAATAACAAAAAGAGAACTAAAAAAATAATAAACTCTTTTTCTAACTAAATAATATGTAGTATGATCATTAATAGTAGCATAAAGGATACGATTCATAACTCTAATAATTAACATAATAACCATAAGCGCTAAAAAAGTCCAAAAAGTCTTTATTACTAAATTATTTCCACTTATATATGTCCAAATCGAATCCATTCGCATAACTCCTTCCAATATAGATTACTAATAATAGTAAATACTAATTTAATCTTAGTTATATTGTAGTATATTTAAATGATGTTCAAATATACATTACTAAGCTTATTTTCAAAAAATATTATATTATATAACAACTACAATTACAACTATACGACAGAGAAGGCATTTAAAAATAAATATAAAAAATTGATTTATTTACATGGTGAAGTATAATATTCTTAGAGATAGATGTAAAAATTAGTTATTACATAAATGATTTAATCATTAGGGGGTATTATGGATAAAAAACCTGTAATTCACATACAAAATCTAAGAAAAAGCTATGAAAAAAAAGAAGTATTAAAAGGAATAGATTTGTTGGTTTATCCGGGTCAAATTATAGGATATATTGGTTCAAATGGAGCAGGAAAGAGCACTACCGTTAAAATTTTACTTGGAATTATTAATGAATACGAAGGTCAAATAGAAATTTTCGGACAAGATATTCGAAAAGATGCCATAACCTACAAAAAGAGAATCGGATATGTGCCTGAAAATGGAGAAATTTACGATAATCTAACAGCAGCAGAATATCTTGCTTTCTTAGGTCAGATGTATGATATGAAGGATGAAGCCGTTGAACGAAAATCAAAACATCTGATGAAATTATTTGGGATCGAATCATATTATAACACAAGGATTAATACTTATTCTAAAGGAATGAAACAAAAGTTATTGATTATTGCTAGTATGATTCACAATCCAGACATTTTATTTTTAGATGAACCTCTAAGTGGTCTTGATGCGAATACGGTACTTGTCCTTAAAGAAATTATGGCAGCACTTGCGAAGCAAGGTAAAACCATCTTTTATTCTTCTCATATCATGGAGGTTGTAGAAAAGATTAGTGATCGTATTTTATTACTCAATGAAGGACAGATCGTTGCAGATGGAAACTTTGAAGAGTTAAAAGAGAAGAACAAGGAAGGAACGTTAGAAAAGATTTTTAATGAACTTACAGGATTTAAAGAGCATAGAGGGATTGCAGATGAGTTTGTTACGTTGATTGAGGAGGACGAAGAATGAAAGATTTTAAATCATTAAAAATCCTAGATCGGTGTAAAGGCTTGTTTGAAAAAATGGGTATAGATTATCTGAAGATGAGAAAAATCGTACAGATCAAGCTATTAATGGATCAAAGAAGAGTGCCTACTGTAGTGGGTAGAGAGAAGAAGAAGCAGGAAGAAAACCATTTTAGAAAATCCCTTATAAACTATGGTATTACAGGAATCGTTATTGGAATGATGATGTTTTCTTCTATGAGTCTTTTTTTAAAAATGAATATGGTTATAGGTTTTATCGGGTTTATGATTATGAGCACATTGATTTCAGATTTTTCGTCCGTGCTTTTAGATTTAAATGAGAAAAATATACTTGCAACAAGACCTATAGATGCTAAAACCATTGGAGCAGCAAAAGCAATACATATTTGCATTTATTTGTTTATGATTACAATGGCTCTTGCAGGACCTGCTTTATTGGTAGGAATGATTGAAAATGGATTTGTATTTTTTATTGTATTTGTAGGGATTCTCATTCTACTTTTAGGATTTATGCTTATTGTTACAACTTTGTTGTATTTTTTAATATTAAAAATATTTGATGGAGAAAAATTGAAGGATTTCATCAATTATTTTCAGATTATAGTAACGGTTGTAATTATAGTAGGATATCAATTGATTGGAAGGATTGGTCAATGTGAATGGTTAGCGGGAGAGATTATACCTAAATCATGGATGTATTTGTTACCTACTGCGTGGTTTGCATCTCCCTTTCAGTTGATCTTTACTAAAAGCCAAATCCCTTTTTACAGATATGCAAGTGTATTAAGTATTGTTATTCCTATAGTTACATTGATCATTTATAGTAAATGTGTCATGCCTTATTTTGAAAAATATTTAGTAAAGCTTGAGCAGGCATCAGAAAATAAAAAAGAAAGAAAAAGTATTGAGGGTTTTATTAAGAATATAGGGAAAATTATTTGTAAGGATTCAGAGGAAAGAGCTTTTTTTATATTTACCTATAAAATGTTAGGGAATGAGCGAAAATTAAAATTAAAGATTTATCCTACCATCGTTATGGGCATCGTATTTCCCTTCATTTTTATGTTTCAAAATATTTTTGAAAAGGCTTCTTTGTCTGAAGGAATCCAACAGATTGGAAATAGTAAAGTATATTTATTTTTGTATGTGACTATTTTTTTTCTAGGGAATATGGTATTAATGATGTATGCAGGAGAAAGTCATAAGGGATCATGGATTTATAAAACAGTACCTATACAAAGTCCAAATAGTGCATTAAAAGGTGCAGTTAAAAGTTTTTGGATCAAATATTATATGCCTTCTTTTATGATCATAAGTTTTATTTGCCTGGGATTGTATGGTGTTAAGATTCTAGTAGATTTAGGATTGATGCTCATAGCTCTGTTTGTGGTCATGTTATTATCCTTTAGATGTGCTAAAAAAAGATTTCCTTTTTCTCAAGATATCCAAAATCTTCAATCCTTGATTACTTTTAAAAGTACATGTATTAATTTAATAGGAACGGGTGGATTAGCTGGAATTCATTTTATAGCAAGATCAATGGTGTATGGAAGGATCATCTATGGGGTAGGAATCATTTTATTGAGCATTGTTTTGTGGAAAATAAGTTTTCGTACAACGTGGGAAGAGTTTGAATAAAAAGAAGGAATTTAAAAGGTCGTGTAGTATTTATGTAAAGGCATGAAAAAAATGTAGAATTTTGATTTATCTATAATAAAAATAATTGAGTGGAAGGAAGGAATACTATGAACAATGAATTATCTCAAAAAAATATGGGGATCGCTCCATCAGTAACATTAGCCATTACAGCGAAAGCGAAGAAAATGAAAGCAGATGGAATAGATGTAATTAGTTTTGCTGCAGGAGAGCCAGATTTTAAGACGCCTGTACATATTAGAGAAGCAGCGATTGATACAATAGAAAAAGGACTTACAGGATATACAGCATCTGCAG
The DNA here is from genome assembly GCA_015686845.1 of Lutibacter sp. B2. Lineage (GTDB taxonomy): Bacteria > Bacillota > Clostridia > Peptostreptococcales > Thermotaleaceae > JADPRS01. The sequence goes on along the minus strand of JADPRS010000020.1, from coordinate 52,880 downwards.
GATTACCGGAGTTGAAACAAGCAATTTGTGATAAATTAAAAAAAGACAATCATTTAGAGTATAAACCAGAAAATATTGTAGTTTCAAATGGTGCAAAGCATTCACTATACAATGCATTTCAAGCCATTTGTAATCCAGGAGATGAAGTGATTATACCATTGCCTTATTGGGTTAGTTATCCAGAAATTGTTAAATTAGCAGATGCAAAACCAGTTTTTGTTGAAGTACCAGAAAGTAATGGATTTAAATATGATATCAAAACTTTATCAGAAGCCATTAATTCAAATACAAAAGCGATCATATTAAACAGCCCGAACAATCCTACTGGTACAGTTTATACTGAAAATGAGTTAAGAGAAATTGCTGAGTTAGCAGTGGAAAATAATATTTATGTTATATCAGATGAGATTTATGAAAAATTAATATATGATGGAGAGCATGTGAGTATCGCTTCTTTTGGAGAAGAAATAAAAGAGCTGACGATTGTTATAAATGGTATGTCAAAAGCCTATGCTATGACAGGATGGAGAATCGGATATTTAGCTGCTAAAAAAGAAATTGCAAGCATGATTACGAATATGCAGAGTCACGCTACTTCAAATCCAAATACCATTGCACAATATGCCAGTATTGCAGGATTACAAGGGGATCAAGAGCCGATTAATGAGATGGTAAAAGCATTCAAGGAAAGAAGAAATTATATGGTAGAAAAGATTAATTCTATAGATAAACTTTCTTGTAGAATGCCAGAAGGGGCATTTTATGTAATGGTTAATATATCAGAAGTAATTGGAAAAGAGTTAAAAGGCATTAAAATCAATAATTCAATGGATTTTGCAGGGTATTTATTAGACCATGCTAAGGTAGCTGTAATACCTGGAGCAGGCTTTGGGGTAGACAATTATGTTAGACTTTCTTATGCTACATCTATTGATAATATTCGTGAAGGATTAAAGAGAATAGAAGAGGCACTTAAGTAGATACTTTATATTAATTAATATATGACTTAATATATGTATATGAAAAGACCTTAAATAAATTTGTTTAAGGTCTTTTCATATATAAATAATACAGATAAGTAGCAGGAAGGATTGGGTTGAGAAAATATTACTATATTTTACAATTTATGATATAATCATGCGTGAAGTACAATAAATTGAAAGGAGCATATTTATGGACACACAAAATATTTTACATATGGTAATACAATCAGTATTAAATACGAGTGATTTGTCTACCATCACTGAATCTGTAATGATGATAAATACCATAATGGCATTGGTTAAGCTAGCCGTTTTTATCTTTATCATTTTTTATGTATATGAAGATGCCCCTAAATATAACATGAATAAATTTTTATGGATGGTTATTGCTATATTTGTACCAAATTATATAGGATGTATGACGTATTTAATTATAAGAACCATGAAAGAAATGTTACCTGATCATCATGTTTCCTCAGAAGTACCGTTAAGAAAAAGAAGTGAAAATAATAGTATGAATAAAAAACTTATTTATAAAGTGGTAAGCGTATTTATCGTAATGACTATATTCATAACTGCTATATATATAGTTGAACATGAAAAATTAAAACCTGAAGAAATTGAGAGACCAAACGTAGTAAAATCAGAAAAGGTTTTTAAAGGTGAATATAAAGATTTTACGGGAAGTAAAGTAAAAGAAATATGGTTTCAAGACCATGGGAATTTGAAGATTAGATATGCTTCAAAGGTAAAAAAAGGGGATTTGAAAATAGGTCTGTATGAATATAATGGTGAACCAATAAAAATGTTTGAAACAAATAGAACGGGCACAATAAATATACCTTTAGAAAAATACAGAATATATAAGTTAATTGCGAAGGGTTTTAATGCAAAAGGATCTTATGATTTTTCTTGGGAATTCAAAAAAAATAAGTAAAAAGGGTGATGTGAAATCACCCTTTTTACTATAATTTAGCTAATTCTACTGCAATACGAGAACCAACTTTAGCATTATTATAAACCAATTGTATATTAGAATCTAAGCTTTTTCCCTTTGTGATATCTTTTACTTTGGAAAGTAAAAATGGCGTAGATTCTTTTCCTTGGATTCCTTTTTCTTTGGCTTCAACCAGAGCATCTTCAATGGCTTTATGGATGGTATCAAAATCCATTTCATATTCTTTAGGAATTGGATTTGCAATAACCATACCACCGTTTAAATTTAAATCCCATTTTGATTTTAATGCTTTTGCCACTTCTAATTCATTATCAGCCTTATAATCTACACCAAAACCGCTTTTTCTAGTATAGAAAGCAGGTAACTCATCTGTTTGAAATCCTACTACGGGTACACCTTGTGTTTCTAGATATTCGAGTGTTAAGCCAATATCTAAGATAGATTTAGCACCTGCACAGATCACAGCTACATTTGTATGTGCAAGCTCCTGAAGATCTGCTGAAATATCAAATGTTTCCTGTGCGCCTCTATGAACGCCACCAATACCACCAGTAGCGAATACTTTAATTCCAGCCAGTGCTGCAATAATCATTGTAGAAGCAACCGTAGTAGCACCGTTTAATTCTTTCGCTACAATAAAAGGTAAATCTCTTCTACTTGCCTTTAGAATATCGTCGCCCTTACCTAAATATTCTAAGTCTTGATCTGTTAATCCGACTTTTAATCTACCCTTTAGGATAGCGATAGTAGCAGGAACTGATCCATGTTCTCGAACGATTGCTTCTACTTTTTTTGCTGTTTCAACATTTTGAGGATAAGGCATTCCATGCGATATAATGGTAGATTCTAGAGCAACGATCGCTTTGTTTTCATCTAATGCTTTTTGTACTTCTGGATGGATATCTAAATATTGTTTGTACATAAATTCATCTCCTTCGCGATTTTAATAACATTTTCCTTAGAAAAGTTAGGGTTAATAGTACTTTCATGAGATAGAGCTAAGATAGAAGAGGCGATTGCAAATCTTGCCTGACATTCTATAGAATGTTCGTTTAAATGAGCAGAAATTAATCCTGCCATAAAAGCATCTCCAGCACCCGTTGCATTTATTACTTTGCAAGTAGGTGTAGGTATTTTATTTTGAAGTTCTTTGTTTGCATAATATACCCCATCTTTTCCTAAACTTATAAATACTTGTTCTACACCTTGATCTAAGAAGTAGTTACAAGCTTTTTCTAAATCTTTATCAGAATCAATTTTTATTCCTGATAAAACTTCAGCTTCTAATTTGTTTGGTTTGATGGTATGAAAAGCACCTATGAAATCTTTCACTTTGAGTGCTTTATTTGTAGATACCGTATCTAAAAAAAGTTTCTGATCACTAAAATGAGTTGCTAAATAATGTAAGGTCTCTTTAGGTAGATTCGTATCTACAACTATTAATTGTGCGTTTTTTAGTAAATATGATTTTTCTCTAATAAAGTCTATGGACAGTTGATCAAATATATCCATATGTGCAATGGCTACTTTCATATCGCCACTTTCATCTAATACAGATAGATAAGTAGAAGAAGGCGTATTTCTTAAAAATAGGTTATGACTCATGTCAATTCCTGAAAGGGTACATTCTTCTAGGATTTTGCTACCATAAAGATCATCACCAATAGCAGAAATGAGCTTTACATCAATTCCAAGCTTTACGATATTTTCTGCAATATTTCTTCCTACTCCGCCTAAAGACATTTTGATTTTTCCAGGATTGGAGTCATTTAGGAGTAAATCATTATTTGGAAATCCTTGGATGTCTATATTTGTTCCGCCAATTACAGTTATATAATTTTCATTTTTTATAATATAGCCTTTACCTGCTATATATTCTTTTTTCATTAAATTTGTAATGTGAACTGCAATGGATGAACGGGTAATCCCTAATGTATCTGCTAGATCTTGTTGCGATATCATGGGATTTTTTTGTATAAGAGACAATATTTCTTTTTCTCTTTCAGTAATCATTGTATCACCAACTTGTGTTTAGTATTTAAGCTAATGCTTAATTAAAGTATACCCTAAAATAAAAAAAAAACAACCCTTTTGCAAGAATTTTAGCTTTTACTGTAGAAATGATTGACGATCTATACTCATAAAATGTATTATTATACATGGGATTACTTTACAATACAAAATTTGATAGGAGGAAAATTTATGGGAAATAAAAAAAGATTTGCGGTGCCAGATACATATGTAATCATATTTTTTGTAATTTTATTGGCAGCAGCATTAACGTATATTGTACCAGTAGGGCAATTTGATACACATGATATTAGTTTTATGAAGGCGGATGGAACTGAAAAAACGAAAACAGTTCTTATTCCAGAGAGTTTTAAAATTGTTAAAGATGAAAATGGTGAGTCCGTAAGAAACGGGATAAAACTATTTGAACCTTATGGTGAAGTAGGCGTTACAAACTATATGTTTGAAGGTCTTGTAAGTGGAGATAAATGGGGTTCAGCAGTTGGGGTTATTGCATTTATCCTCGTTATAGGAGGAGCTTTTGGAATTATATTAAAAACAGGAGCTGTAGAAGCTGGAATGTTTGCAATGATTAAGAAAACAAAAGGCTTTGAAGTGGCAATTATTCCTATATTGTTTATTTTATTCTCATTAGGAGGAGCAGTATTTGGAATGGGGGAAGAATCTATTCCATTTGTAATGATTCTAGTTCCTATTATTGTTGCTATGGGGTATGATGCAATTACGTGTATATTAATTACATATGTGGCAACACAAATAGGTTTTGCTACTTCTTGGATGAATCCTTTTAGTGTTGCTATTGCACAAGGGGTTTCAGGAATACCTGTTTTATCAGGGGCTGGATTTAGAGTATTTATGTGGATATTCTTTACACTTCTAGGTATAACTTATACAATGCTATATGCTAGAAAGATAAAAAAAGATCCAAAGTTATCTATTTCTTATGAGCAAGATGCAGTGTATAGAAAAGATGTTAATTTAAAACAAGATATAAAATCAGATTTTGGAGTAGGACATATACTTGTTATTTTAACCATTGTTTTAGGTATGGTTTGGGTTATATGGGGTGTAATAAAATATGGTTATTATATTCCAGAGATTGCAACACAATTCTTTATTATGGGTCTTGTGTCAGGAATCATTGCTATTATTTTCAAATTAAATGATATGACAATGAATGGTATGGCAGAAGGTTTTAAAGAGGGTTCAAAAGATTTATTAGGTGCAGCATTAGTAGTAGGTATGGCAAAAGGAATTATTCTTGTTTTAGGAGGTTCTGAACCAACTACAGCAACAGTGCTTAATACTGTACTTCATTATACAGGAAATATTGTAGGAATGTTACCACCAGCAATTGCTGCATGGTTTATGTATGTATTCCAATCAGTGTTTAATTTCTTTGTTGTATCAGGTTCAGGACAAGCAGCGCTTACTATGCCACTAATGGCACCGCTTGCTGATCTTGTAGGTGTAAGCAGACAAGTAGGGGTTTTAGCATTCCAATTAGGAGATGGATTTACAAACTTAATCGTTCCAACTTCTGGAATTCTTATTGCTGTTTTAGGAATTGCTAAAATAGAGTGGATGACATGGGCAAAATGGCAGATCAAATTCCAAATGATCTTATTTGGATGCGCATCTGTATTTATTATTGCAGCTACTGTAATTGGATTTAACTAAAAAATATAAAAAGAAGGAATTGTGAAATTTCACAATTCCTTCTTTTTGTTTAAAATGCAGTAACTATAGCACCTTTATATTTTTCTTCTATAAATTTCTTAACTTCTTCGGATTGAAGGGCTTTTACTAGTTTTTGAATTTTTTCATCATCTTTGTTATCGCTTCTTACAGTTAAAATATTAGCATAAGGTGATTCGCTTCCCTCTATAATGATTGCATCATGTTGAGGATTTAAATTTCCTTCTAATGCAAAGTTAGTATTGATAATACTAGCATCTACATCTTCTAATGTTCTAGGAAGTTGTGCTGATTCAATTGGTTTAAATACTAAATTTTTAGGATTTTCTTCGATATCTTTTTCAGTAGCTTCAAGACCTGCATCTTTTTTAAGTTTTATAATTCCGTTTGAATCTAGGAGTATTAAAGCTCTACCTTCATTGGTTGGATCATTAGGAATACTAATGATTGCACCTTCCTTTAATTCATCTACAGACTTGATTTTCTTAGAATATAAGCCAAGAGGCTCTACATGAACCTTGCAGGCGCTTACTAAATCTAAACTTCTATCCTTTGCAAATGAATCCATATAGGGAACGTGTTGGAAGAAATTTGCGTCAATTTCTTTATTGGCTAAAGTCATATTTGGTTGAATATAATCTGTAAATTCTACTATTTCTAGTTTTACACCTTCTTTTTCAAGCGCTGGTTTTATAAATTCTAATATTTGTGAATGTGGGACAGGGGTTGCACCAACTTTTAAAGTAGAAGAATCACTTGATTCTTCAGCACTCTTTCCACAACCTGTAAAAACTAGAGAAAAAACGAATAAACTGGCAATTAATAATAAAACTTTCTTTTTCATGATAAAACCTCCTAATTTTTATTTATTTTTTGAGCAAGATGATTTCCAAAAGATTGGATCGTCTGTACTAAAATAATCAATACAATAATTGTTGCAAACATTACATCATTTTGAAAACGTTGATAGCCATATCTGAATGCTAAATCTCCAAGTCCACCTCCTCCTACGGTTCCAGCCATAGCTGAATAGCCGATAATATTAATTAGTGTAATGGTGATTCCTAATACCAAAGAAGACATGGCTTCAGGAATTAATACTCTTACGATTATCTGAGCTGGAGTAGCCCCCATAGAAATAGATGCTTCAACTACACCCCAATCCACTTCTCTAATAGAAGTTTCTACAATTCTTGCAAAGAAAGGAGTAGCAGCTATTACAAGAGGAACTATTGCAGCAGTAGTACCAATAGTTGTACCTACAACCCACCTTGTAAAAGGAAGGATAAAAATGATTAAGATTATAAATGGCAATGATCTTGTTACGTTTATAATCCAAGAAAGTATAGTATTTAAAGATTTATTAGGTAAAATATGATTTTCATCAGAAGTTACTAATATAATGCCTAAAGGTAATCCAAAGAGCACGGTTAATAAAGTGGATATAAATACCATATATAAAGTTTCTTGTAATGATGGAATTAGGAGTGAAATGATATTAGCCATGATTGATCACCTCTGCTTTAACGTGATTTTTATTAAGATAGTCTATAATATCTAATAATTTATGACGATCGGTATCTATTTGAATCGTCAGTTTTCCTATTTGTTTTTCTTGAATATATTCTATTTTTCCGGAAACAATATTTACATCTACATTAAATTCTCTGGTGATCTTTGAAATAATTGGAATATTGGCACTACCATCCGTAAAAGAAAGATTCAATATGTTTCCGCTCAACATTTTTTCGGGAATCTTTTGTTGATCTTCTATAAAGTGTTTTGTAGTTTTATTTCCAGGTTTGGAGAAAATATCAATGGTATTTCCCTTTTCAAGTACATATCCGCCTCCTAATATTGCTACACGGTTACAGATTTCTTTGATGACATCCATCTCATGGGTGATAATTACAATGGTTAAACCCAATTGTTTATTGATATTTTTTAATAATGATAGAATCTGATGTGTGGTTTTAGGATCAAGGGCTGAAGTAGCTTCATCACAAAGCAGTACATCCGGTTCACTCGCTAATGCTCTGGCAATCCCAACTCGTTGTTTCTGTCCACCACTTAATTGAGAAGGGTAGGAATTGGACTTGTCATTTAATTCTACTAATTTTAAAAGTTCGGTCGCTTTTTCTTGTATTTTTTGCTCGGGTATTTTTATTAACCTAAGTGGAAAGGCTATATTTTCAAAAACGGTTTTACTATTCAATAGATTGAAATTTTGAAAAATCATACTCATTTTCTTACGTGCGGATCTTAATTCTTTATCTTTTAAGGTAACTATATTTATTCCATTTACATAAATATCCCCAGTAGTAGGTTCTTCTAATCTGTTTATGCAACGAATGAGAGATGATTTACCAGCACCGCTAAGACCTATAATACCGTATATATCACCTTTGGCAACCTGTAAATTAATATCTTTTAATGCAGCGACTTCATTTTTTCCTTTGGTATAAATTTTTGATAAATTATTAATTTTAATCATGACTTCACTCCTTTACGGATTTATATATAAATAAAAAACCTCTTTCTATATAGAGAAAGAGGTATAATTAAAGAACCTTTTCTCTCATCTGCCAATACATATGTATCGCAGGAATTGGCACCGTTGCTTTTAAAATAAAAGCCGGTTGCCGGGTATCATAGGGCCAGTCCCTCCACCTCTCTGGATAAGAGATATCCATTTATGTAGTTTTTAAATTTGATTTAAATAGAGTATAAATCCTTTTTGAAAAATTGTCAATAGGGTAAAGCAAAAAAAAAAATGAAATAAAAGAGGAATACGTTAGCACTTTAGCGAATACTAACACTACAAAACACGGAGGTGATTTATAGATGAGTTATGAATCAAAATTAAAGAGTGGATTTATAGATGAACTATTTGAAGGGATTTTAATGTTAAAAGATAAGGAAGAATGTTATCGGTTTTTTGAAGATATATGTACAATTAAAGAGATCCAATCTTTGTCTCAAAGGTTAATGGTTGCAAAGCTATTAAGAGAGAAAAAGACATACAATGAGATCGAAGAAATTACAGGAACGAGCACAGCAACCATTAGTAGAATTAATAGATGCTTAAGCTATGGCGCAGAGGGATATAATATGATTTTAGATAGATTAAAGGAAAAAAATGAAAAAGAATAGGAAGTCCTTTTTTGAAGAATCCTTACTATAAAGGGTTCTTTTTTTGGGCTTGATTATTCAAGGAAAATTGCCTATAATTAAATAAAAGTCAAAGAAAGTCAATGAAGTGAGGGGATAAAAGTGCAATATAAGGATTATTATGAAACATTGGGCGTAAGTAAAGATGCATCTCAAGAAGAAATAAAAAAAGTATATAGAAAATTGGCTAAAAAATATCATCCAGATACAAATCCAGATAATAAAGCAGCTGAAGAAAAATTTAAATCCATCAATGAAGCATATGAAGTATTAGGAGATGAAGCAAAGAGAAAGAAATATGATCAATTCGGAAGTGCTTCTGATTTTCAAAATGGAGCAAATTTTGATCCATCTCAATATGGTTTTGGAGGATATAGGCAAGGTTCAGGAGAACATAATATAAACTTTAGTGATTTGTTTGGTTCTATATTTGGAAATGGTGGTTTTGGTGGGGATGATTTATTTGGAGGAAATAGAGGTTGTAGTAGTCATGGATGCGGATCTACACAAAAGGGTAAAGATATTGAAACGGAAATAAGTGTAACGATACAAGAAGCGTATGAAGGTTGTAAAAAGAAAGTTACACTTAGAACACCAAATGGAGAAAAAAACATAGCTATAAATGTACCAACAGGAATACTACCGGATAAGAAAATAAAATTAAAAGGTCAAGGTCAGCCAGGAGCAAGAGGTGTAAATGGAGATTTATACCTACAAGTTAAATTTAAAAAGGACCCTGTTTTTGAATTAGATGGATTAAATTTAAATACTACAGTTTCTTTATCTCCGTGGGAAGCAGTACTAGGAACGGAAGCCATTATACAAACATTAAAGGGAAAGATAAAAGTAAAAATTCCAGCAGGAATTCAAACAGATGGCAAAATAAAAATAGCTAAAAAAGGCTATGAAGACAGTAAAGGAAATACAGGAGATCTATATATTCGAGTAAAGATCGTAAATCCAACTAATTTAAATGAGGAAGAAAAAGAGTTATATGAAAAGCTGAAAGAAATTTCAACATTTAATCCAAGAGGTTAAGTATTCTAAATAAATCAGAGGTAGATAAAATAATTATCTACCTCTGATTTATGCTAAGAAAGACAAGTATTAAGAAAGATAAATTTTTATAAATATGTTATAATGTCTAGAAGATAAGATACTGGGGGTTGAGTATGAAGATTGCAGTTATTGATGGACAAGGTGGAGGAATTGGAAAAGCAATTGTTGAGAGTATTAGGTCAAATTTTAAAAATGACATAGAAATTATCGCTTTAGGAACGAATTCCCTTGCAACCTCCAATATGATTAAAGGTGGAGCCCATGCTGGAGCAACGGGTGAAAATTCTATTAAGGTTATGAGTCAGAAAGTAGATGTAATTATTGGACCTATCGCTATTATTGTAGCCAATGCAATGATGGGTGAAATAACCCCAGTAATGGCAGAAGCTGTTGCAAATAGTGAAGCAAAAAAGATTTTACTTCCACTAAACAAATGCAATATACACATTGTAGGCGTAAGTGATGTTAAGATAAATAAGATGATTGCATCTATTATTGAAGAATTAAATAAGCATAATAATTAAGCCATGAAGGTTTCTATATAGAGAAAACTTTATGGTTATTTTTGTAATCTATAGTAGAATTTATAGATTAAGAGAAGTATAATGGGAGAGAGAAATACATAAGGAGATGATTTAATGGTGATGAATAGAAATGATCAATGTTGGTGTAAAAGCGAACTCAAATATAAAAAATGTCACATGGAATTTGATGAAAAACTGAATGAATTCAAAAAACAAGGAATTGAAGTTCCTTCAAAAAATATGATAAAAAATCAAGAACAAATAGAAAAGATACGAGAAAGTGGAAAAATAAATATTGCAGCATTAGATTTAGTAGGGAAGCAAATCAAAGCTGGTATAACTACAGAAGATATAAATCAAATAATACATGAGTACACAATAGCACAAGGGGCTATTCCAGCACCCCTTGATTTTTGCGGATATCCAAAGAGCGTATGTACATCTATAAATAATGAAGTATGTCATGGAATCCCTAGTAAAGATGTAGTTTTAAAAGATGGAGATATCGTAAATGTAGATGTATCTACAATCTATAATGGATATTTTTCAGATTCATCAAGAATGTTTATGATAGGAACTGTAAGTGATGAGGCTAAAAAATTAGTTGAAGTTACAAAAGAATGTTTAATGAAAGGAATAGAAGCCGTAAAACCTTGGGGACGATTAGGTGACATCGGTGCAGCAATCCAAGAACATGCTGAAAAAAATGGATACTCAGTAGTTAGAAGCTTTGGAGGACATGGAATAGGGTTGGAATTTCATGAAGAACCTTTTGTGTGTCATTATGGTAAAAGAAATCAAGGTATGGTATTAGCTCCAGGTATGATATTTACAATTGAGCCTATGATCAATCAAGGAAATTATGAACTTCACATAGATAAAGAAAATGGATGGACGGCTTATACCAATGATGGATTATTGTCAGCTCAGTATGAGCAGATGATTTTGGTAACGGAAGATGGTATTGAAATATTAGCTAAATAAATACTTTTGACTTGAAATAAGACCTAAGGGTCTTTTTTTTTTTTACCATTTCGAAGTTTACACCTCTAATTACATATATGCTAGAAAAAAGATAATAGCTACAAAATATAGAGATGGATTCAAATATGTTAAAATTTATCATATTAAGAAACTTTTTCATTATGAGAAATGAGATTTATATGTATATGAAGTGAAAATTATCATATTGAGAAATTAAATTTAGAATTTAAGGAATATTACGAAAAAACGTGTATTTTACTTAAAAAATAGGTTGGATTTAATGGCATGATTTTTGCAAATATAAATAATATGAAAAAGTTCAATTTACAGAAAATAATTGAGGAGGTTTCTAAAAGTAAAGACAAAGAGGAAAACGTACAAAGAAACATGATATTATTTAATAATAATTAACCGTTTAATAATTGTTAAATGAGTACAGTAAATTCTGTAGTTTGAACTTTTGAATAAAATTATGTGAAAGGATGATGTTAATGGCACAAGTTGAAATGGAAGTAAAAAAGAGAAAATTTAAAATGCCGACCACGGCATCACTATTAATGCTCATGATTTTATTTTCATCAATACTAACTTATATTGTACCAGCAGGGGAATTTGAGAGAGTGTTTGATGAAGCAACCAAACGGACATTGGTTGTAGCGGGAACATTTGCTAAAGTAGATCAATCACCTATAGGATTCTGGAAAGTTCTATCATCTATATTTGAAGGAATTGTAAATGCATCAGAAATCATAGCTTTTGTTTTTGTTGTGGGTGGTGTTTTTGCAGTTGTTGTGAAAAGTGGGGCTATAAATGCGGCTTTAGGAAAGCTCATTAAAAAGCTATCTGGTAGAGAAAATGTTTTGATTATTCTTGTAATGACAGCTTTTGCTGCTGGTGGAGCTAGTTTTGGTATGGCAGAAGAAACATTACCCTTTGTTACACTTTTAGTTGCTACATGTTTAGCGTTAGGATATGACAGAATTGTAGCTGTTTCGCTAGTATGTATAGGTGTTTATGCAGGATATTCTGCAGGGCCTATAAATCCATTTAATGTTGGTATAGCTCAGGGTATTGCTGAACTTCCTCTATTTTCAGGAATTGGATTAAGAACTATTCTTATGCTTGGAGGACTTATCATAGCAATACATCATACTTTGAGGTATGCAAAAAAAGTAAAAGAGAATCCGGAAAAAAGTCTAGTTGCTGATATTAAACATAATGTAGATGGAAAAGAATTTGATATGGATTATGAATTAACTGGAAAACATAAAATTATTTTAATAATGATTGTACTTACTTTAATAGGATTAGTTTTTGGAGTTCTTCATTATGGTTGGTATTTATCAGAAATATCTGCTCTATTTATGTTAATGGGAATTGTAGTGGGTATGATTAATTTTGACTGTAACTTTAATGAATTTACTGAAGAATTTTTAAAGGGTGCAGGAGAAATGACTACTGCCGCTTTATTGATTGGCTTTTCTAGAGCTATTCTAGTAGTTTTGGAGAATGGAAAAATAATGGACACGATAGTATATGCACTTTCATTACCGTTACAAAGTTTAAATAGTGTTTTTGCTGCATGGGGAATGTATTTTGCTCAAGGGTTGATTAACTTTATTTTACCTTCTTCAACGGGTCAGGCAGTCGTTGTAATGCCTATAATGGCATCATTAAGTGATATTATTGGAGTCACACGACAAGTAGCAGTACAGGCATTTCAGGCTGGTGACGGGTATTGGAACATGATCACTCCTACACATCCTGTATTAATGGCTTCGTTAGGTATGGCTGGAGTTCCATTTGGCAGATGGTTTAAATTTGCTGGACCATTAGTTTTAAAATGGACTGTATGGATTATGTTTATACTAGCCGTAGGTGTAATGACAAATTGGGGTCCTTTCTAATAGATTATTTAAATTTTGAATAATAATAATCATAAAGTATTAAATATTAATATTTTATGATTATTACAACTTGTAAATGTAAAAAAAACACATATATCTAAAAATAAGTAAAATTGAAAAGGGGGAGTTATCTATGAATCAAAATAAAAATTTAAAATGGACTATAATTGGGGGAGGAAATGGAGGACAATCAGTTGCTGGACATTTGGGAATTATGGGATTTACTGTAAGACTTTATGATATCATCCCGGAAACGATAGATAAGCTCAATGAACAGGGAGGAGTATTTGTAGAAGGTGCTGTTAATGGGTTTGGGAAAATTGAATTTGCAACGAATGATATAGAAAAAGCTCTTGCTGATACAGACATTGTTATGATTGTGGCACCAGCTTTAGCACATGAGGCAATAGCAAAAGCATGTGCACCATATTTAGTAGATGAACAAATTATTGTAATTCATCCAGGAGCAACTTTTGGAGCATTAGCATTTAATAAAACGCTTGAAAATGAAAATTGTAGTGCGAATGTAATTATAGCTGAAAGTAATACACTTATCTATGCATGTAGATGCATTGAACCAGGGCGCACACGTATTCTAGGTATTAAGGATAGAATATTAGTATCTGCTCTACCAGCAAATCAAACTGAACGAGTAGTAAAATTATTAAACATAGCGTATCCAGAAGTTGAAGCAGCTGACAATATTATGGTAACAAGTTTTGATAATACAAATCCTATTGTTCATCCAACCACAGCACTATTATGTACTGGATTGATAGAATCAGATAGAGATTGGTTATTTTATTGGGATGGATTTACACCATCAATAGGTAGGTTTTTAGAGGAATTAGATCAAGAAAGAATAAATGTAGGAAAGGCATTAGGTCTTGATTTGATTTCTTGTAGAGAACAGTATGAATTTGAATATGGGGTACGTGCCGATACGTTGGCAGAAGCAGTTAAACAAAATCAAGCATATTCAGAAATAAAGGGGCAACATAGTCTTGATACTCGTTATATTCTGGAAGATATTCCTATGGGATTACTTCCCTTAGCATCTATGGGTAAATTATTAGGAGTACCCGTAGACAGGATGGAAGCTGTAATAAAATTTTGTGAATATTTCCTTCATAAGGACTTTTCATCTAATGGACGAACAATTGAAAATTTAGGATTAGAAAATATGGATGCTGAAGAAATAATGCTGTTTGTGGAAAATGGAAATAAATGTTATAATGTGGGATAGATAAGAATTTGGAATAACTATTAAATAAAAACTATATGTGATAAGGGAGTATCTTAATGCCTAGATTAATTGATATTCAAGACGTAGTTAAAACTATTGCAGATGCTATAGCCAGTGTTATAAATATGGATATTATTATATGTGATAATAATCTTAGAAAATTTGGAGATACAAATGTAGATTGGAAAGCAGAATATTGCTATATTGAAGAATATTCTATTATGACAAAAGTAATGAATACAGGAAAAACAGTAGTCTTAAAATCAAAAGAAGAACATGATGGATGTAGGATCTGTGCGGAAAAATCTAGTTGTAATCTTAAAGCATTAATTGCGACCCCTATCAAGTATAATAATAGTATTTTAGGATGTATTGGAGTACTTGCGGATAATGAAGATAATAAAAATAGTCTTTTAGAAAAGGAAAAATATATTGTTGATTTTGTAAATAGGATGGCAGATTTAATTGTTAGTAAATTACTAGAAAAAGAGTCGACGGATAAGTTGGAAATTATGAAAAAACAATTGTCATCAATAATGAATTCAATGGATGATGGAATTATTGCATTAGATGAGAATGGATATATTATTTATGCAAATTCTCATATCAAGGAACTTATGGATGTACTATTAAATGAAGAAAAAAAGAAAAATATTATGGATTTAATACCTAAAACATATATTAAAGAATTAGTTCAAGATGATATACAATTTAGAAATAGAGAATTGAACATACGCATAAATGAAAAAGAATTACAAATGATCATTTCAGGAAAAACGATGAAACTTGAAGATAGAAGTATAGGTGCAATTTTAACATTAAAAAAAATGTTGGATGTATATAATGTTGTTAATGATGTTTCATTGAATAATTTTAATACTAGTTTTGATGATATGATTGGTGAGAGTTTTCAAATGAAACAAACAAAAAATAAAGCAAAAACAGTAGCTAACAGTCATTCTACGATTTTAATACAAGGAGAAAGCGGAACGGGTAAAGAAATTTTAGCTAGAGCAATACATGGTTATAGCGACAGAAAAAACAAACCCTTTATTGGAATAAATTGTGCTGCAATACCTGATGCATTACTTGAAAGTGAATTGTTTGGATATGAAGAAGGTGCTTTTACTGGTGCTAAGCGAGGAGGAAAATTAGGGAAATTTCAGCTTGCTGAAGGTGGAACTATTTTCTTAGATGAGATTGGAGAAATGCCTCTTCATCTTCAAACAAAATTATTAAGAGTATTACAGGAAAGAAAAATAGAAAAGGTTGGTGGATGCAAAAGCATCCCAATCAATGTTAGAGTGACAGCAGCTACTAATAAAAATTTGGAAGAGATGGTCGAGCATAGAGAGTTTAGAGAAGATTTATTCTATAGACTGAACGTTATTCCTATAGATATTCCGCCTTTAAGAGAAAGAAAAGGGGATATTAAAATTCTTCTTGAATATTTTTTGAAAGTATACAATGGTAAACTTAGTAAGAATATACAAGAATTTTCAACAGAAGTAGAAAGTATTTTGTTAAATTATAATTGGAAAGGAAATGTAAGAGAATTAGAAAATGTAGTTGAATATGCTGTAAATATGGAAAAAAGTGAATATATAAGAATGAATAGTATTCCACAAAAAATAAAAGAAATCAAAAATGAAATTTGTAGCCATGTAAATATAGTGACAATTCATGATATGGAAAAAAAGCTTATAGAAGATGCATTGAAGTTTTATGGGTCAAGTGTGAAAGAGAAAAAAATGGTAGCACAAGCGCTAGGAGTAGGTTTAGCTACTTTATATAGAAAAATGAAAGAATACAATATTTGTTAAAAATTCAGTTGTTGTATATAAAAAAAAAAAAATAATTAGGAGTAATGAAAGTAAACAATAATAATTTCATTACTCTTATATCTGTGTAAAAACTTGAATGACTTCACAATTTAGTTTTTATTTTTATATAAAAATATGAAGTCCAAATTTTAATAACATTAAATTGGTTAAGAATTAAGTTTTCTTTAAGAAAAATGGTGAAATTATATTTGGTTAGTAATATTAATGTTTAAATTTATATAGAATTGTAGGAGGTTTTATTTTTTTGCTAATTTTGTATAAACCGATTAAAGTAGGTTTAAGAAAATTTTAAGATAATAAAAAATTGAAGGTGGAGAATGATATGTATAGTGGGAAATTTAAATTATTAGTAATCAGTGTGTGTGTTTCAATAAGTGCTCTTTTTTTCTGTGTATTTAAATTATTATGTGGAAATGATCATTTGATGTTACCTATTATTTTATTGATTATAAATACCATTTATGTCTTTTCGAATACATACAATGAATATAAAATATGCAAACTAGATCAATTAAATGGAATTGAAGAGAAAATACTTAAATTGTATTTTGTTGAAAGTAATCTTAATTATTTGGGGTTTAGGAAACGCAATACTACGAATAAAGAAGTAATTGCCGTTTTTGAATATGCAGAAGTAGAAGACAAAAAAGATTTGGATCATATAAATACCATAGGTTTAACTGGAGATTTTTCGAAAATCAAACTTAACATAGGAAAGTTATACAAGGTATCCTATTATAAAAACAGTAGACTTGCAGTAAGTATAGAGGAATTTAAAGAAATGTAAACTTGAGTGCTATACTTGTTTTTGAAAAATAAGATTTATTGATATTTAAAAGATTGATGAAATTGTATAGATTGTAGGAAAAATATGTTGAAATATATTCCTAGGTATAAGATAATTATGAAAAGAAATTAATGAATATAGTCAAAAAGGAGAGAACTAAAATGTTTATAGTTTCGCTTACATATAGTAAAGAGATTGAAGTGGTAGAATTGTATCTTGAAAAACATGTTGAATATATAAAAGAACAATATTCAAAAGGGCTTTTTATAGCATCAGGAAGAAAAGTTCCAAGAACAGGAGGGGTTATACTATCTAATGTAAAAGATAAAGAAGAACTCATGGATGTTCTTAAAGAAGACCCATTTTATAAAAATGAAGTAGCAAAATATGAGGTTATTGAGTTTGTACCCAGTATGACAAGTAAAGAACTTAACTTTTTACTAGATTAAATTAAAGTATTCTCTACATAGGAGAATGCTTATTATTTAAGAAGTAAATAACATATTTGAAAGGACGTGATTGTTATGATGCGAAAAATAAATTTAAACAAGAAGAGAGAATATAAATAATTGTTAATAATATATTCTCTCTTAAAAAATAATTAATTGAAGGGGAGAACATATGCAAAATATTAAAATCGTTAAATCCAGCAAATCATGGATGGAAACCAATGCAATTGAGCAGTTAGAGAAGGTAGCAAGCCTAAGAGGAATCATAAAGGCTGTTGGACTTCCAGATTTACACTTAGGAAAGACCCCTGTTGGAGCTAGCTTTCTAACGCAGGATATTATATATCCACATATAATAGGAAATGACATAGGCTGTGGAATGGCATTGTTTTCAACAGGCATACGAAAAAGTAAGTTTAAAAAAGAAAAGATATTTAAAAGATTAGAAAAAATAAATGGAATAGAAAATATAAATATAGATCATTTAATAGAAGAATTAGATTTTCCAGCTTTAAAAAAGATTGGAACAATAGGTTCTGGAAACCATTTTGCAGAACTACAAAATATAGACACAGTATATAATGAAGATGCTTTACTTAAGACTGGAATAGATAAAAATAATATCTTATTATTAGTGCATAGTGGATCAAGAACATATGGAGAATATATTCTAAGAAATTTTATAGAAAAGTATTCTTGTCAAAAGGGAATAGAAGTGACAAGCAATGTATTTCAAGAGTACATGAACGAACATGATCGAGCAATGGAATTTGCAAGAATGAATAGAGAACTGATCGCGTATAGAATACTACAAGCTATGGGTGCGAAGGAAAATAAAAAGCTGTTAGACAGTGTTCATAATAGTATAACACCAAAAGAAATAGATGGAGAAATTTATTATATTCATAGAAAGGGCGCTACGCCATCAGATGTGGGATGTGTAGTTGTAGCAGGTTCACGAGGTTATAACTCCTATATTGTAAAGCCAAAGGATCATCTTTTAGAATATAATTATTCTATTGCACATGGAGCAGGTCGAAAGTGGTCTAGAGTAGGATGCAAGGAAAGATTAGAAAATATATATTCTAAAAAATGTGTAAGACAAAATAAAATAAGTTCAAATTTAATATTTAGCGACAAGAATGTAATATACGAAGAAGCACCAGAAGCTTATAAAAATATCGAAAGGGTAATAGAGGATATGCTAGACGAAGATATGATAGAGCTTGTTGCAAGCTTAAAACCTCTAATTACGTATAAGGTGTAGACTATGCTCGTATTTTTAAATCTGAAATAAAAGTAAAAGGCATAAATATTAAGTATTCTAATTTGTATTAGACATATGAATAAAAAAAATCCAAGGTTAATCTTCGATTTTTTCTAGTTTATAGAAGTCAAAAGCAATATAGTGTAGTGATAGGTGATAGGTGATAGGTGATAGGTGATAGGTAGTGATAGGGACGGTTAACAAAATAGAGATACATGAGAATATTATAAATAAAACTAGGTATACTATTATCAAACAAAGAGAGGATGATAGTATGCCTAGAATAGCTAGATTAAAAAGCAATGATTCTATATTTCATGTTATGGTTAGAAGTATAAGTGAAATACAACTATTTAAAGAAAATGAAGATAAAGACAGATATTTGGATTTAATAAAAAAACATACGAAAAAGTTTGGGTTCAAAGTATATGCCTATTGTCTTATGGACAACCATGGACATCTAATAATAGATTCAAATGGAGCCGATATATCAAAAATAATGCATGGAATAAATTTCTCCTATGCAGGATACTTTAACCGAAAATATAAAAGACATGGACATGTATTTCAAGACAGATTTAAAAGTAAAATAATAGATTCAGAAAAATATTTAATAACACTATCAGCATATATTCATTCAAATCCTACAGATATAAAAAAATATAAGAAGAAACCGCAAAAATACAAGTATTCTACCTTGAATTTATATTTAGGATTAAAAAAGGATTCGAAGGACATAGTAGATGCAAAATATGTGATGAGTTTATTTAGCAATAAAGTAAATAAAGCTAGAGAACAATATTTACAATTTGTGTTAGGATACAAAAATGAAGAAATAAATATGGAAGTAGAATTTACAAATGAGGAAACAGAATACAGAAGTGAAAGAGTGATCCATAAGAGAGACTATACCCCGAATGATATAGTAAAATATGTAGCAGCATATACAAAAATAGAAGAGAAGAAAATATATATAAAATACAATAAAGAAGCTACAATTAGCAGAGCGTTAGTTGCTTTATTGATGAAGCGATTTTGCAATTTTGCACATAAGGATATATGTAAAGTTATAGGAAATATAACTAGTTCAAGAATATCAAGTTTATGCACAATGGCAGTAGAAATTGTGATGGGAAATAGTAGGTATAATAAAATAATAGATGATTTTATATGGCGTGAAGTAGTATAAAAAAAAACTAAATAGATTTATTCAATCTGGGTTTGTGGGGCGCAGATTATTTGTGATGCTTATAAATGGATTGAAATGGTTAGAAATAGGGAGTTGCTGAGAAATTTATATGAAAGTGTATATTTGATATATATAGAAAAATTATTAACCGTCCCTAACAGGTATATGTTAAAATTAGTTTAAGAATTATTTGTGAAATTAAACAAAAAAATGTTATTTTATGGAGGAGACTTCAATTTATATGAAAAAATTAAAATATTATTTTAATAGTTTAGGCTTTAAAGTTAACAATGCATTGCTGCTGGTTGGAATTATACCAATAATCGTTTTTTTGGTTTTTAATAATATTATGGTTTCTAAGTATTTTTCAGCAATAGAAGAGAAAAATATATTAGATAAAACCCAGCAAGCATATAAAATTTTTCAATCTAAGAATTTAGAAATTGAAACTTTAGCAAAAGACTATGCAATATGGGATGATACATATGAGAAAATAGAGCAAAAAGATAAGGTATGGTTTAAAGAAAATTTTTTAGATTATATTCCTAGTGATTTAGATATGGATTTAATTGTTGTAGCTGATAAAAATAAGGAAATAGTAGCAGAATACGGGTTACAAGATAAGGATGGTTCAGAATTATTAGAAGATAAAACAATACATAAATTAGTCAATAAAGATTATTATGATTCAAATGATACGTTTAAAGGGATAAAAGAGGTGAATGGAAATTTATACATGATAGGATTTGCGCCTATCATCAAGTCAAATTATGAAGGACCTTCTAGGGGAATTGTCATTTTTGGGAAAAAAATCACCTTTGAATTTGTTAAGGAGATAGAACAACAATTTGGATACACTGTATTTTTTTTACACCATGATCAGTTGATTTCAAATGAAGTGATCTTTTTATACGATAATAGGGTTATTACAGAGGAACAAATAAATGAAGAAGTAAAAAATAATTCACATATAATTAAGCAAATAAAGAAAAAACGTGTAGTTGAACTTGGAAAAACAAAGATTATTGGAAGCATGTCTATACAAGATATCTCAAATAAAGAATTGGGATATATGGGTGTTATTGAATCGAGAGATCTCTTTTTTTCTACACTAAGCTTTATAAGAAGAAACACCTTTGAAATTTTATTAATATCTTGTAGTTTAATTCTTTTCATTAGTTTAAAATTGAAAAATAATATTATAAACCCTATTCAAAACCTTGAAAAAGAAATTACAAAAATAAGTCAAAATCAATCTTTGGTTCATGTGAATGTAAAAGGACCCAATGAAATTGTTCGTTTAGGAAGCGCATTTAATCAAATGACTGATAGTATTTACAAACATAAAAAAGAAAATGAAAATCTTAAAATTATTTCAAATACGGATGATCTTACATCATTATATAATCATAGATATTTTTATGAGTGCTTAAATAATAAAATATCACAAGGAATAAAACCACTAACCCTTTTGATTTGTGATATTGATAAATTTAAGGCTTTAAATGATACTTATGGATATACGACAGGAGATATGATTCTAAAGGAAGTTGCAAATGTTATAAAAGAATCTGTAAAAGAGTCTGAGTTTGTTTTTCGATATGGAGGAGAAGAGTTTGCAGTACTATTAGAAAGTGGTACTTTAGAACAAATTTTTCAGACTGCTGAGAAAATTAGAGTTAATATTATGAAATCAAAAAAACTTGGCGAATATGTGAGTTATCTTACCGTTACTGTGAGTAATGGTTTAGCTACGTATCCTTTTGATGCATCAGATGCAGAGAATTTAGTAGAAAAAGCAAACAAGGCTTTGTATTTTTCAAAGCAAAATGGGAGAAATAAATCTTATATTTATAATAAAGAGATGGATGAATTATTGGAGAAAAATTATGATGAATTTGAAAAACAAGAACTGCTTATGAATTCAGCATTTGCACTAACTGCAGCCATCGATGCAAAGGATGTATATACAGGAAAACATTCTGAGATGGTGGCAAAATACTCACTTTTATTAGCAGAAAAACTAAAATTATTAAAACAGGATAAATATATAATACGAATAGGTGCATTATTACATGACTGTGGTAAAATTGGAATTCCTGATGATATTATACATAAACCAGGGAAGCTGACGGATGAAGAATTTACAATTGTTAAGAATCATACCCTATTAGGAAATAGTATTGTAAAATATATTGTAAAGAATGCAGGGATTGTTTCGTGTGTTAGAAACCATCATGAAAGATGGGATGGAAGAGGATATCCGGATGGACTATCTGGAGAAGATATCCCACTATATGCTAGAATTGTATGTATTGCAGACACATACCATGCAATGACATCGGATCGTCCATATAGAAATGCATTATCTCAAGAACAAGCTTTTGAAGAACTAAGAAAAAATAAAGGGACTCAATTCGATCCTGGTTTAGTAGATCTATTTATTCAAACCATTTGTGAGGATGAATACGAAAATAAGATAGATGAATGTTCAGTGTAAGTACACATGATGAAAGGGTAGAGATACCCTTTCATTTAATTCTTAAATATAGTAACAAATTGAATAATAGCAGGGCCTAGTAATACAATAAATAAAGTAGGAAAAATGAAAAAAACAAGGGGAAAGAGCATTTTAATAGGAGCTTTCATAGCTTGTTCTTCAGCCCTTTGTTTTCTTTTATTACGAATTTCATTAGATTGTATTCTAAGGATACGAACCATACTAATACCCAGTTTTTCAGCTTGCAAAATGCTGCTGATCAGTATATTTAGCTCTTCGATTACTAGACGAGTTGTAATTTCTTTTAAAGATTCTCTTCTTGGTTTTCCTAAACGAATTTCTTCTAAACAACGATGAAACTCATTACATAAAATTCCATTTGTTCTTGAAACTAATTTATGAAGTGCTAAATCAAATCCCAAACCAGCTTCTAAGCTAACTGTCAGCAGGTCAACTACATCTGGCAATTCTTTTATCGCTTTTCTAGTGCGTTCCTTTGTTTTTTGAACTAAATACAGATGAGGCAGAAAAAAGGCAAGTACAATACCTAATAGAACAAATAGTATAATAAATTTAAGTTTCATACTCAATAAAGTCCCTAAAATTCCAAATGTAATTGGAAGGAATATACTAAGGGTAATTTGAAGTAAACGAAAATCTACTGGTGTCATGCCAAAAGGATTTCCAGCTTGTAATAGTTTAACTTCTATCTTTTTTTGTTTTTCACCTGAAATCTTTTTTCTAAAGTCTCTTTTCCATTTTTTAAAAGAAGGATATAGGATTCTATTTAAGAAAGAAGGAGAATCTTCCTTTTTATTTAAATCAATATTTATCTTTTTACTTTTTTTCTTCTCATCTATTAGAGTAATAAGTAGAAGAATGAAAAGGGTAATGGTACAGAAAAAAGTTAAATAGATCATTGGTTTACACCTCGATTGTAGTTAGTTTTCTAATTAATATAAACCCAATAATTTGTAGAAAAATCCCTATGCCAATCATTATACGCCCAGCTGGATGTATAAATAAAGGGCGGATATAATCTGGATTGATAAGAGATATAACAAAACCAAGTATAACAGGTAGGAATCCAACGATGATGCCAGATAACCTTCCTTGAGCAGTAAGGGTAATAACTTGACGCTCTATTGCATTTCTATCTCGAATGGTTTGTACGATTGTATCTAATATGGTGGCTAAGTTTCCGCCTACTTGCCTTTGAATAAGTATGGACTGAATCATAAGTTCGAGGTCATGACTAGGCATTCTTTCTTGAAGATGATATAGTGCATTTTCTATATTTTCTCCATACTGCATTTCTTTTAATATTAAGTTAATCTCTTCTTTAATAGGAGAATCGGATTCTTCTACAACAGATTTTAATGATTGGAGAAAGCTAAAACCTGCTCTCAAGGAACCTATAACAATAGTAATCATATCGGGAAGACCTTGGTTAAATTTTACCAATCGTTTTTGTTCTTTATGTTTTAAAAACAATTTAGGTAGTATATATCCTAAAATACCCCCTATGAAAAGAACGAAAATATTTGCAACAATGATATAAAATAAACAGCCCAAAAATGTAGCAGACATCCATTGAAATAGGATGAATTCTTCAGGTTTTAAAGGAATGCCAGATCTATTTAATATAGTTTCAAGCTTTTCACTTGAATTTATTGAAGGCAATTGTTTTTTGATTTTTTTATTCATCATTTGAAACTGAACGAAAACATTAAAAGTTTGTCTCTCTAAAGGCTTTTGATCTTGATCTAGCAAATAAGACTGAATCCTTTTTTGAAATCGTTTTCTTGAAAAAAACAATCTATTTAATATAATCGTAAATAAAATATAAGATGAAAAGAGAAAGGAAATAAGGACTAAAAATATCATAGCTTCCAATCCTCCTTTTCCATAAATACTGTAGAAGGAATATGAATGCCGCAATGTATTAGATTTTCATAAAATTTAGGACGAATACCTGTAGGAATTAGATTTCCAATAATTTTCCCTTCTTCATCTACCCCTTGTTGTTTAAATACAAAAATATCCTGCAAAACAATTACATCTCCCTCAAGTCCCTGTACTTCTGTTATGTTGGTGATTTTTCTAGAACCATCTTTTAACCGTGACTGTTGAATGATCAGGTCTATAGCACTTCCAATCTGTTCTCTTATGGCTTTAACAGGCAAATCCATTCCAGCCATTAAAACCATGGTTTCCAAACGGGCAATCATATCTCTAGGGCTGTTAGAATGTCCGGTTGCTAATGAACCATCGTGTCCTGTGTTCATAGCTTGCAGCATATCAAGGGCTTCTCCACCACGTACCTCACCTACAACAATTCGTTCCGGTCTCATACGAAGTGAATTTCGGACTAAATCACGAATGGTAATTTCTCCTTTGCCCTCAATATTAGGAGGACGAGACTCTAGGGAAACTACATGATCTTGAGATAATTGTAGTTCAGCTGCATCTTCTATGGTAATAATTCTCTCGTTATCTGGAATAAAAGAAGAAAGAACATTAAGTGTTGTTGTCTTTCCAGAACCGGTTCCGCCACTTATAAAAATATTGAGCTTTGCCTTTACACAAGCTTCTACAAAAATAGCCATTTCCCTAGTAAGTGTACCAAAACGAACCAAATCATCTATTTGAAAAGGGTCTTTAGAGAATTTACGAATAGTAATGGTAGGCCCATTTAATGCTAAAGGAGGGATAATCGCATTAACACGAGAACCATCAGGCAATCTCGCATCTACCATTGGGCTGCTTTCGTCAATTCTTCTACCTAAAGGGGATACAATTTTTTCGATAATATGCATTACATGGTCATGATCTTCAAATTTTATATCTGTTAATTCTAGCTTACCTTTTCGCTCAGCATATACTTGATGAGGCCCATTTACCATTATTTCAGTAATATCTGGGTCTAATAATAGAGGGTTAATAGGTCCATAACCAGTAAGATTATTAATGATCTCATCTACTATTTTTTTTATATCTACTTTTCCTAAAAAAGATTCATCTTCTTTTATGATGTCAACAGCCATTTCATGGATTTTGTCAATGATATTTTCAATAGAATCTTTTTTCATTTCCGTTAGAATTTGTTTTTGTAATCTTTTTTTTAATTCTTTATTTTTATCTTTGTTATTAGAAGTAGCGTTAGAAGTAGAACCTAAATCTACAGGTTTATTAGCATTTAATAAAACCCTATTTTCTTCTAAATTTTTATCAATAGAGGGAGCAGGAGGCGCTTGTTTCTTATTTTTATTTTTCATTTTTTCAAGAAGATTCATTTGTAGTCCTCCTCCTTTATCAATCTTCAGAAATAAGATCAGCAATATTAAAAATGGACTTTGAAATATCTGACCTTCGATAATGAATAACAAATGGAATTCCAATGTTTATAGATTTTGATACGAGCTTAAAATCATTTGGAATATATAATAAAGATTCTTCTCCTAAAATTTGTGGTACATTTTTTGCTTTTATTAAGCTTTTCATAGTAGAACGGTTTACAATGATTTTAATTTTTTCACCTAAACCTAAGGCGTTAAATACTGAAATCATTGATTTTGTATTTTTTAGGGAAGTCATTTCTAAATCTGTAACAATAAGAATATGATCAGCTTTTTCTATAAAATTTAAATTGTGTTCTGTAAGTCCTGGGGGTGTATCCACAACTAAATAATCAGAATTAGAAAGTAATAGGTTCGATATTTTATTTAATGAATCATAGGAAATTAAATCAGCATATTCAGGCTTAGAAGGAGCAGGTAAAACGTATACACCGCTATCATGAGGACTAAGGTAAGAGAAAATAAGGTTTTCATCTAGTTCATTTATTTGTTCTACTGCATCATGTATAGTAAACATTGGATGTAAATCCATAATTACATGGAGATTTCCAAATTGAAATGATGCATCTATAGCGGTTGTTTTAAATTTTTTCTTAGATAATGCAACTGCAAGATTTACAGCTAGAACAGATTTTCCTACCCCGCCTTTTGCACTACAAACTGCAATTATTTTTTTTTTCATAGATTCATACTCCCTTTGGTGGAATAATTCTGCTGTGAAGAATTAAATGAATGTTTCCCTTTTCATGTGCATTTATTAATGCAACTGAATCTGTTGGATTTAACTCTAGGGTTACAGAAGCATATTCAATATGAGAATCTTCTGATGTAGATTCAATCATTCTTCTGCCAACAGCTAAAACATAAACGTTTTGTAAAAGTAGTTGTGTATTTATAATGGTCTGATCATGATTTATTTTTTGTTCTTCGCTAAATACTATATCCACATAGTCCCCAGGTTCAATTAAATTCGTAACGGATTGAACTAAGTTAACCCCAATAGATACAGCTCTATATCCATTTTTGACTTTTTTGCTGACAAAAACTTTTTCTTTTGCTTCATTAGCCAGTCGATGTTTTAAAATAGGTTCTCCTTTAGCTATGGCTGAATTTGCAAAGAAACCATCTACTTCAGAAAAGCTTTTTACTGTCTGTGGATGAGTGCTTTTTTGAGGCATTTTTATGAATGAAACCATTTCTTTTGAGATTTTTTGATCTTTTTTTATATCTACTTTGGCTACAACTACATTAACTGTATTTCTATTGGCAACTTGATCTTTATTTAAAGTTTCCATATAGTTATAAAATAGGAAAGTTGTAATCAATGCCATTAGAACAGCTAATAGAAGAATGAATTTTGACTTCATCTTTTCACCTACTTCGTTAGTTTTATGCTGTATGCACCTGTATTCGTACCATTTGGATCTGTAAATCCATTACCTGTTTTTTCTATAAACATACCTGTAACAGATGTATCCTGAGCATTCATAGGTTCTAGAATATAAAAATAAGCAAAACCAGTAATTTCTATTTTTTTTAATTGATTAGAAGTATAATCATAGGGTTTATAAACAGGAATTAATAGAATTCTAGAACAATCTCTATGGCTTATATCCCCTGGTGGGTGAGGACATGCATTTATTCGTTCATTTATAACAATTCTTGTTTTTCCTGCAATATTTCCTGTTTGAGTTTCTATAATGGTACCTATTTCTATTTCTCCACTATAACCGTCTCTTAGATTTTGTTCATATGTTTTTGCACCAGGACCATCTAGTGCTAAAATACCGAAGTTTCCAGCATCTACTTCTGTTTGATCTACCTTTAACTTATATTCTTTATAAAATTCTAACTGGATTGAGTCATCAATTCCTAAAGGGGCTGCACCTTTTGCACGTCCCATCAAGCCTAATGCTGCCGTAGAGGTAGCTTCTACTGGAGCGCTGGGGAATCCAAAAAGCCTAAGAAATGATAACGAAACTTCTTTTTTTAAATGAATGCTAATTTTATTTCCAAGTTCAATATTTAGTTGATGTAAGCTAGATTTTTCATTATGTGCATCTAATATTTTATCAGAGACAGTGATTACATCTTCTTCATCATTTAAAAGCTCTTGGGCAGCAGATAATACAACCGCATTTGCTGTTTTTTGCAAGTGGGCTTTTGTTACAAATAATGTACCTCCATCCATAACGATTCCAATGACGCCTAATAGTCCAATCAGTATAAAAGAGAAAAATATTACAGTACTTGCCCTTTCTTCTAAAAACAAATTTTTTATTTTATTTTTCATATAATTTCTCCTCACTCTATACGAATTGTAGAATCTGTAATGACATTATAAGGAGATGGAAATATGAGAGAAATAAAGGGTGTAACATAGGTAACTGGATATTTTAAAGTTACTGTCATATAGTCTCCTGATTTTCGGTCTGATTCCGTTGGTGCTATTTCTATCTCAAGCAAATTAGAATCCCCTATATGTAATTTTTCTATTGCAAATTGAGAAATAGATAAATCATCATCTCCAAGAGCCCCTAATCGAACAGATTCTTGTGTTATTATATGAAGATTCATATAGGTATATAAAACTCTGCTAAAGTCAAAAATACCACAGATTAAAAGCAATAATATAGGTAGAATTAATGCAAATTCTATAACGGATTGGCCTTGTTCACTTCTGATCATAGAATGATTCTCCCTTCTAAAAACAAAGTGAATACAGCACCAATTGCAATAGCTATACCATAAGGATAAGCGTTTGTAAGTGTATCGTTGTTTGATGATAAATGCATTTTAACACCGTGTTTTAAACTGTAAATATAATAAAGCAAAGATTTAAGAGTGGTATATAATCTTTTTTGATATAGAAGTAGAATAAAAGCAATCATTCCACCAGCAATACCCATGTATATTGCTGTATAAAAAACAAAGGATGGACCCTTTATAGCACCAATTAATGCAAGCAGTTTTACATCTCCTGCACCTATTCCACCTAAGAAATAGGGAATAATAAGTATAAAAAGACCAGTAAAAAAACCTATAAAAGAGGTATATAAATTTGACCATCCGCCTAATAAAATATGAGAGATCAGCGTTAGTATAAGACAAGGAAATAGTACTTTGTTATAAATTTTTCTCTCCTTTATATCAGTAATAACACAAATGGTTAAAATAATTACTAAAATTAGATTAAACCACATTCTACCACTCCTTCTCTAATTAGATTTAAAAGGCCCAACATTATAAACGCGGGGCCTTTTTTATCTATTACTATTGTCCAGCTGGAGGGTCAATAGAGTCTAATGTATCGTTAAACATAGCTGTTATTCTAGGACCGAATAATGCAATAATACCTATTACGGCTACGGCAATAACACCTAGTATAAGACCGTATTCTGTCATACCTTGACCTTGTTCTTCTGAGATTAAACCTTTTAATTTTTTTAACATTTCATTCACTCCTTTTAATTTTAAGTTAGATTCTTTCATTTAAATTGAAGCCTATTACCAATTTTTGTTTTCGTTTCCTGTACTTTTCCTGCACAAAGTTCTACAACTTCTACAGTACAAGGATAGGTATTACCTATTTTTCCAGGTTGAAGGTTTTCTTCGATTGCTACAATTTTATGATTAGAATCTAGATGTAACACATCGATACTATAATGCATAAAAAAAGTGTGAATACCACGACAGGGTTGAATATGAAGCGCACAATCTGATGGTAGATTTTTAGTAAACATAAGACCTTTAAGTCTAGTATAGAAGGTTTTTGCTACTAAAATATTGTTTGCTAAAAGCTCACCAGTATCTAGATTGAGTAACTTCAATGATCATTCCCCTCCTTTATAATGTAATAACCCTGCCTTTACCAAAAGGAAAGACAGGGTTATTGTATAAACGGCCTATCATCCTTCGGTAACTGGCTGGCATAGTGTAGTGTATACACCTTAGCCCCTATAGCTTTGCGTAGCTGACTTTCATCAGTTTTGCTATTATCGAGATGTATGAATCTGATTCTTAATTACATTATATAAATGAAAGCACTACCTAACAATAGGTCGGAAGTCCTATTTGAAAATTCAGACAATATGTTTTTGGTAGAGAAACATAGATAAATCAATTGGTTGAAAGAAAAACATAAAATTCTTTCCAAATAATGGACTGAAAAATGCTTTGTTTTTTGTAAATACTAAGCAAGAGGAGGGGATATATATGAGAGTTCGTTTAGGATATGTAGCAATTGCCATGAAACTTCCAAATGTAACATCGTCTAGTCAATTGACTTATACCAGATATAAAAAAATGGTTTTAGAAGAAGAAAGATTGAATGAATTAAAAAGAGTTACTAGATCCAATATGGAAGATTTGTATAAGATTCTTTTATATAATGCAAAAAACAATATTCATTTTTATAGAATCACATCAAAGCTGGTACCTCTTGCAACACATCCGGAAGTTACAAATTGGGAATATAGAACTTATTTTAAACAAGATTTAAAAAGAATTGGTGAACTGGTAAAGAAACACGGTATGAGAGTAGATACGCATCCAGATCATTTTAATGTATTAAATAGTATAAGAAAAGACGTAGTAGAAAAAACAAAGAAAGAACTACTACTTCATTATTATTTATTTGAAGATATGAAGTATCCAGAAGGGAAAATGGTTATACATATTGGAAGCGGACAAGGTGGAAAACGAGAAGCAATAGAGCGTTTTATAAAAAATTTTCATACACTTCATCATGAAATTAGCAGTCGATTAATAATTGAAAATGATGATAAGCTATTTACAGCAAAAGAAATATTAGGTGTATGTAAAGAAATAAAAGTTCCAATGGTATTAGATGTTCATCATCATCTTTGCAATAGTGGAGATATACCTATTGAAGAAATAATACCTGGTTTTTTAGAAACATGGAATGGACAGTATTTTCCTCCCAAAATACATATTTCTAGTCCAAAAGAAGGGGGAAAGGATAGAAAACATGCTGACTATATTGTTGCAAATGACTTTATAACATTTTTAGAAAAATGCAAGCCCTATGGTCGGAATTTAGATGTTATGATTGAAGCTAAACAAAAAGACTTGGCATTATATGGGTTGGTAAGAGACATAAAATCACTTAGACCAAATTTGAAATGGATAGATGAGACTACGATAGAAATATAAAAGATAGGACTATTTTACTATATTACTAAAAATGTTAAAAAACAGAGAAAACTGTCAAAAAATAAAGAGGAAAATATCAAAAAACGAAGAATGTATTTAGTTATATAAGAATATGGTACTTGCGGATTATTTTAAAGATATGATATACTAAATGTTAGATTTTGTAACGTAGAGAAAAAAGTGAGGTGAAGGCCTTGATAATGAAAGAATTTATTTTATATGGTTTAGGTAAGTATCAAGAAGTTATAAACCAAATTATTGTTGATATTAATAATTTTGAGTATGAATTTGATATTCGATTAATACTTACAGAAGCCTTAACAAATGCTTTTAAGCATGGAAATAGGAACGATGAAAATAAGCCTATTTATTTAAGATGTATTTTAAGTGGTAATAGTGTGGAATTTGAGATAAAGAATTGTGGAGTAGAATATGAAGATGTAAATATTCCAGAACCGATATCTGATGAAAACATATTAAGCAATAGTGGAAGAGGATTATTTCTTATAAAATGCATTGCAGATCATATGGAGGTGAAAAATAATACGTTAATTATACACAAATATTTAACATCGAGTGAAATTACATAATATTACATAGTATTATGACACGAATGGGGGAAATATATGAAAATAAGTATAAAAACAAAATTAGTTATAATGTTTTTTCTATTAATATCAATTCCGCTTACTATTTTAGGGTATTACTCTTATAATAAAGCTTCAGATTCAATACAACAAATAACGGAACAATCAATGAAACAAGTTAATATAAAAACAGCTACTAATGTGAATCAAACTATAGATTCAGTGAATCAGTATATTCAAGTTTTAAGCCATAATCAACAGTTTGCTAGATTTGCTGCTGGGCATGAGGAAGCAAGATTTGAAATTTATAAGTACTTATCCACATTAAATAAAGAAAATAGCAAGCAAATAGAAAGTCTAGTTATTACAGATGCATCTGGGCAAGGGATTATTAGTAGTCAAAATGAAAAATATGATATTGATTTAAGTGATCGTGAATATGTAAAAAATGTTTTAAAAGGTTCAGCGGCACAAAGTGATGTTTTGCTTGATAAGAGTTCAAATGAACCTGGAGTAGCAATAGCATATCCTTTAAAGATTGATGATAAGGTTGTAGGTACAATCATTGGAACGATTAAATTTGAAAGTATTTATAAGAATGTTGCAGAAGTAAAAATTGGTGAAAATGGATACGCCTATATGATTGATAAAGATGGATTGGTAGTATATCATCCTAAAAGAGAAAAAATGTTAAAAGAAAATACAAGTAATACAAATAATACCCAGTTAAAAGTTCTGGTAGATCAGATGAAATCTGGTGAAACGGGTAAAGGGTATTATACATATGAAGGAGTACACAAATTTATAACGTTTACACCAGTAAATAATTGGGTATTAGTAGTTACAGCGGATTATGATGAATATATGTCAGCCGCCATAGGGATTAGGAAAAAGACGATGATCATAACCATAGTATCAATCCTTATTGCAATGTTTTTAGCTTATTTCTTTACAACTAAAAACATAGTAAAGCCAATAAAAGAATTAGAAGATTTAATGGTAAAAGCAGGAGATGGAGATTTAACAGTTGAAGCTAAAATAAATACCAAGGATGAAATACAGATATTAGGGGAATGTTTTAATCAGATGATTGAACATCAATCAGATATAATCAGTCATGTTAGACAGGGAGCAGAAGAATTGGCAGCAGCTTCTGAGGAAATAGCTGCTTCGTCTGAAGAATTAAGTGCATCAACGGAGCAAGTTGCATCAAATATACAAGAAGTTTCATCAAATGCAGAGTTTCAAAATACATCTGTCGTTGAAACCTCAACCGTATTGGTACAACTTTCAAGTTTGATTCAATTAGCTCAAAAAAAAGCATTTACAGCTAAAAATAATTCTGAAAATACGATGGATGCTGCACAGCAAGGACGAATTAAAATCAAACAGACGGTTGAATCTATGGAAAATATCAATAAAGTTTCAAATGATACAGCAGATATATTAAAAGAATTAAATGAACTTTCTCAAAAAGTTAGTGGAATCATTAGTACAATCAATAATATTTCAGACCAGACGAATTTACTTGCACTAAATGCTGCCATTGAGGCTGCACGAGCTGGAGAACATGGAAGAGGATTTACAGTAGTGGCGGATGAAGTTCGTAAGCTTTCAGTAGAAACAAATGTTGGAGCAAATGAAATTTCTTTATTAATCAATGAAATGGTAAGTCAAATAGATAAAGCTGTACAATCTATGAATGATGGTAATCAGGCCGTTGAAAATGGAGTTGTTGTAGCAAGTGAAACGGATGAATCTTTTATTAGTATCATTCATGCTGTAGAAAAAACTGTAAAAGAGATAGAGCAGATCGTAGATATTACAAAGGATGAAGTTGCAAGTTCTGACGAAATCATTAAGTTAATTGATGCAACTGCAACCATTACTGAAGCTACAGCAAACAATAGTGAAGAGGTTGCTGCAGCTACTGAAGAGCAGTCTTCAATAACACAAAACTTAGCTGCGAGTGCAGAAGAAATGAGTGCCATGGCAAATAGTTTATCTGAGCGTGTAGAAAAATTTAAAATTTGATGTAAAATATATAACAGAGATTTAATAAAAAATTATAAAATCCTGTAAAACTTGACGATAAAAGTTGTACAGGGTTTTATATTATTTACAAAATTATAAAAAAGAAGGAAAATATAAAAAAAAAAAGAATATATACATATCATAATTATAATATACACTAATTATGATATAATATGCATTAAATATATAAGATATTGTATAAAAATTAAAATTTGGGGT
Organism: Lutibacter sp. B2; assembly: GCA_015686845.1. Lineage (GTDB taxonomy): Bacteria > Bacillota > Clostridia > Peptostreptococcales > Thermotaleaceae > JADPRS01. Next base: position 18,909 of record JADPRS010000020.1, on the reverse strand, counting down.
GAATATAGATGAAAGATATTAGCATATTAATACCTGAAAATTTTGCAGTAGACGAAGTTGAGGACTTAAGAGAAAAAATAAATCACCTAATTAGTGAAGGTGAAAAGGATTTTGTATTAGACTTTAGTAGTTGTAAATTTATTGACAGTACGGGACTAGGTGTATTAATAGCAGTTTACAAGAAGTGCACAGGGTTTAATGGCAGTTTAAAGCTACATTCAATGAACCCACAGGTTATGAAAGTATTCAAATTAACAAGATTAGATAAGATATTTGATATTCAGAAGTAAAGATTTATTGAATTATATATGATTTTGAAATATATTTTAAAAAGGCTTATCATAAATTGATAAGTCCTATTTTTTACTATAGATTGGTGGTACTTTATATGAAAAAGATGAAATTTATTAGCATTAGATTAAAAATAACAGGTGCTATGATTTTGAGTTCTCTTATTTTAGCATTATTAATAAGTGCGATAACCATATTTGCAAATTATAATTTTTTCAAGAAAGAAACTACTGAAAAATTAATACTTTTGCCACAGAATTATTCTAATGATTTTAATTCTGATTTTAAATCAATTGAAATGTCAGCAAATACGCTAAGTAAATGCATTTCTACAACATTTGATTTGGAAAAATTAAAAATGAATCCCCATAATTATGCCAAGGAATATGAAGGTTTAATGGATTCAATATTGAAAAATGTTGTAGAAACAACTGATAAAGCAACGAAAAATAGAGTGCAAGGGATATATTTTACTATCAATCCTGAATTGACAGGAAATGCATATGAAACATGGTATTGTGATACAAATGAAGATGGGGTTATAGAAAAAGTAGATCCAGATCCAGATCCAAATGATCCATACATAGAGTGGTTTTATCCTGAGAATAAGGATATGTGCTGGTATTATGAACCGATCATAAAGGGACAAGGAGTATGGCTTCCGACTTATGAAGAGGCTGATTTGAATATAGATATAATTTCATATAATGAGCCAATATATAAAGATGGTGTTTTGCTGGGTGTAGTAGGCATGGATATTGAAATAGATGCTATGAAAAATATAATGAAAAATGTGAAAGTATATAATACAGGATATGCTTTTTTAATGAATAATGATTATAATTTTTTAGTTCATCCAAATTTAAAACCTAAAGATAACTTTAGATTAATAGTTAGTGAGAATTATGAATCTTTAACTAAGGAGATAGATACAAAAAATTCAGGAATAATGAATTATAAAATAAACAAAGTAGAATATATATTCGGATATGCTCATTTATGTAATGATTGGATCTTAGCTTTTGTAGTGCCTAAAAGTGAAGTATATTCAACATTGAATTCACAAATAAGTAACACTATAATAGCCATATTTTTATCAACATGGATGATTACTTTAGTTGCTATATACCTGGCGAAATCAATTTCAAATCCTATTATAAAAATGACTCAATTGATTAAAAACACAGGTAAGTTTAATTTTTCTGATAAACATACTTTAAAACGATTGGCAAAAGGGAAAGATGAAATAGGAATTATGGCAAGGGAAATGATTAAGATGCGAAAAACATTAAGAGAAACAGGTGTACATAAAGCTGCAAAATTACAGTTAAAATCTTTACAGAAAGAATTTCCTCTTCCCAATAAAGTAAATATGGAACTACTTTATGTTCCATCAAAAACAGTTAGTGGTGATTTTTTTAAGATAGAAATAATAAATGATCATGAAGTTGTAGGAATTCTTTGGGATGTAATGGGAAAAGGTGTAGCAGCAGCAGTTAATATATATGCACTTAATATTTTATTTTATGAATCTGTATTAGAAAATAAAAATCCCATTGATATACTTAATAATTTAAATATTAAGGTACCTGAATTTCTTGAAGAAACTTATATTGCAGCCTGCTGTTTCAGCTTTGACTTTGATAAGAAGATAGCAAAAATTGCTGGAGCAGGAATAAATGAATATATGTATAGCTCTAATAAAAAATATTACCAGAATAAAGAGGTCAAAGGTCCTTTTTTAGGAATGTTTGAAGATAGCATGTTTGAAGAAAAAACCATATATTTTGAATCTGGTGATAAATTTTACTTTCTAACGGATGGATTGGAATTTATACTTTCTGATGAAGAAGTAAGAAAGAAAATGATGAATATAAGTGATATCATTGATTTAACAAGATTTGTACATGAATATATAGAGGAACAAGGGGAGGAAGAAACCATAACAGATGATTGTACATTGGTTACAATTGAAATAAAATGAGAATTATTTTTTTAAGGGAGTGTAAATCAAGTTATTTACACTCCCTTTTTTAGTTTAATGATATAAAAATATCTATCGTCTGATGATTCATATCTTCTGAATCATTATGGTATAGCTCGAAATCCATATCATATTTTCGATCTAAAGACATAGACCATATTTCTTCCCAAGCTTTACCAACCGCAATTGCCACATGGCCTTTTACAGTAAACTTTGCGTATTTACCACCATTGATTACTTTTGTATCTAGATCAGCAAAGTCATATAACGCTGATACTTCACAACAACACATAAATGTATAAGGTTTAGTGGCATCCCCTTCATATTCTGTATATAGTCCTATTCCTTTTCCGTCTACTTTTTTTTGAATGTTATCATAGATACCTTCACCAATAAATTTTTGCCACATTTCACCGATATCTTTCATAGACTGCCCGTTTTCATTCGTTGTTCTTATGGATTTTCCCACAACTATTTTCTTTTTAAGTTCTACTATTTCATATTTCATCTCATGACCTCTCCCTTTTTTGAAATTTACTTATATGCTACGAGTAGTATATCAATATTAATATGACAACTGTATGTCTTATTATGAAAATTAATTATAATTTTCTAAAATATTTTCTAATCTGTCTTTGATTATAGTATTTATATAAATTGGCTCTATAATTTTAATATGCTTCCCAAAAGATATTATATAATTATATAACCATTCATCTTCGAATGTTAAAAATGTAATACTGAAGCTACCATCCTCATTTTTAATAATGCTATTAATGTTAAATTCATCATAAACCCTATGTATGGCTTTAGATGATAGAGTAATTTTTAAGGTGATTTTATTGGATGTATTTTTATAGGATAAATCTGTTTGTGCTAAATTGTATTGGGCTCTATCAAAAATGTTATCTGTTATTTGAAGATTATTAATTCTGTGGATTTTAAAAATCCTATAATCTTTTTTTAGTAAACAATAAGCCTTTAAATACCAAGCCTTTTCCTTAAAAACTAATTTTAAAGGGTGAACCATTCTTGTAGTTTTAGTGCCATAAGAGTCATAATAATCAAAATGTATTGTTCTAGCAGTAGTTAAAGCTAATTTCAATTCTTCGAACTTTGATTTGTCATTTTTAGACCCACCCCAATGAGAAAAATCCACTTCGATCCAATGATCATCACTTCTGTTAAACAGGCTCTTGAGTTTAAATAGCGTTTTATCTACTTCCTCATATTCAGTAGCTTTTATAGTTTCTAGTCCTAATAATAAGTTGTTTTGTTCTTTCTTAGAGAGTACAGATTTATTCATCACAAAGTTGTCAAAAATGCTGATACCTCCACCTTTGCCTTTGTTTGTATAAATAGGGATTCCAGCCATAGACAATGTATCCACATCACGATAAATCGTTCTTGTTGACACTTCAAAAATTTCAGAGAGTTCTTTTGCCGTAACGTGTTTTTTATCAAGTAAGATATATACGATTTGAAATAGTCGATCAATCTGCATGATTACCACCACCTAAGTATATTATAGCAAATAAATAAGATAGCCTCTTTTGATAATTATTGATTATTCGTGATATAATTAATTTACAATAAAAAGTATATGAAACAGGTGATAAAAGTGGAGAAAAAGATAAGAATTTTTCTGAAAAATTATAAAAAAATGAGGATTTCATTAAATGAATTAGAAAAAATATTTTCTGGAGATATAACTTATGAAACGTTTGCCAAAGAAATATTAAAATTTGAAGAAAAAGGCATTCTTAAAGAAGTGAAAACACACAAAAGGAATAATAAACCTATTTCTTTAGCGAATAGTTACACAATAAATAAAAGCTTTCTTAGAGAAAAACAAATGGATGAAATTCAGCGATTTCAATTACAAATACATCCTAAAATTCAATTGCAATCTTATTATTCTTTAGCTGAAGTTCAGTGGAAAAATGATTTTTTATACATAGAGAAAATAAATAAGTATTTAAAGGATAAAGGATTACCTAATGAAGAAGCTACTTCTGCTGAAAGGTCTTTTCATCTTGTAGGAGATGAAAAATGGATGGATGAAAAGGGGGGTAGGAAAATTATAGAAAGACTTGGAATCTGGCAGGAACTTAAAATAAATAATGTACCTGACCCTCTCATGCTTGCTGTTAACCCTACTCATTTTTCTAAGTCCAAACATATGCACTTGATTGTAGAAAATAAAACAACCTATTATGCTTTGTTAGAAGTTTTACAGGAAACGAATTATACGTCTTTAATATATGGAGCAGGGTGGAAAATCATCTCTGGTATTTCAATGCTTGAAGAACAGTTATCTTTACATAAAAAGGAACATAAATTATATTATTTTGGAGATTTAGATTTTGAAGGAATATCTATCTGGAATCGACTTAATGAAAAAAGATCTATTGATTTAGCAATTGATTTTTATAGGGAATTGCTTAAAAAAAGTTATTCAAAAGGGAAAGAAACACAGAAAAAAAATGAACAAGCTTTGGGTAATTTTTTAAGCTTTTTTAATCACAAAGAACAAGAACAAATCAAGTCACTTTTAGAAATTAGGGGATATTATCCACAAGAAGCATTAACAAAGGAAGAAGTTAAAAGTGTTTGGAGGAAAGAATTATGGTCTCAAACTTAAAGGGGATAACAGAGAATTATAGGGAACGTATTCAAAAAATAGCTCTATTTGATGCACTATTCAAACTAGAAAATAAAAAAGGAAAAGATGAAAAGGGTCAAGTCATTGACTATTTTAGCTTAGGATTATTAACGTTACTTTTCTTTTTTGAAAATATGTTGATGCGGAATAAGAAAACGGGTGTAAAGGAACTGGCTAAATTTTTTCAAGAAATGAATCAAGGAGAAATAGAACTTGATTATGAAGGGTTTGAAAAGGTTGCTAGAAATATTATAGAGCTATATCGTCCATCTAGTGGAAAAAGAAATTTTAAGGAATTTTATAATTGGGAAACGAGAAAGGAAGAAATTGTACAATATTCTATTTTAAAGACTGATCAATCAGATGTAAAAACCAATACCCAGTATTACACTTTGGACGAGCAGGGCTTAGAACTTATATTTGCTACAAAGGAGTATTTTAGTGAATTTCAATTATCTATAAATCAACTTGTATTAAGAAAACAGTTAGAAAAGGGTGAATTTGTAGGAGCATTACGCCAAATTGATGAAATGAGAATTGATGTAAAAACATTACAAGATAGAATTATGAAAATCAAACACGAGGTTCAACGTAATATAATTTCTGATGAAACCTATGAAAGGTACAAAATAATTGTAGAAGATATTAATTTGCGTCTTAAACATGAAAATCAAGAATTTGAAGAATTACAAGCATTTGCTAGAGAAACGAAGGAACGTATAGGATATGAACTAACGAAAGAGAAAGATCGTAAAACCTATGAATTGATTATAAGGATTGATCGTGAGCTAGGAGAAGTTCATCATGAACATAGAAAGCTTTTACAAGAAAGTATTATCTTAAAAACCAGTGCACTACAAGCAGCCCAAGAATCCCTCTATTATGTAGGGATCGATTCTTTTAATTTTGAACAAGAAATAGTAAGTAGATTCATTTCTTCACCTCTTCCTCTTGAGGCCGCTCGTATATTAATTGAACCATTTTTGAATTTGGAAAGAAGTGAAACTTGGTCACCCCTTACCGTTTTTGCTTGCCAAAAGATAGAAGTAGAAGAACGGAAAGAAAAAATAAAAGAGTTCTTAGATCTTTCTGATGAAAAGCAAAACAGGATAGATTTAGAAATTCAAAGAAAAAATTTTAGGCGTGTAATTGAAATTATAGTAGAAGTATTAGGTGATCAGGAAGAAACAACCTTAGAAGAAGTTGTTTTATATATGAAGGAAAATGAGTATGAATCCTATCTAAACCATAGATCATTTTATGATTTTTGGATTGTATTGCATCAACGCTCACCTATAAAAATTGAAAATATAGAAGATGAGAATAAAGAACATTTATTTGATGAAGTAATAGAAGTTTTAAATGATAAGGCGGATTATTTATCTGCTGTTGAGATAAATGGAATTGTTACTGTAAATGATCGTTATAGTATTAGAAATATGAAGTTGGAGGTGAAATCAATTGAACTATAACCAAGAAGAAGTGATACAAGCTTTTAAAATATATTCAAAATTATCTATAGATGGATATAGTGATAAAGATGAAATAAGGTTATATTTAGCAGACGATTCTATTCGGGGGTTGGTAGATCAATTTGCTAGAGAAGTAGATAGTACGGTTTTTGTAGCAGGAGATTATATATATTTAGTCCCTCTTTCAATGAACTCCTCATTTCATGTTTCTAATGAAACAATAAAGCGAACTTATTTACCATCAAAAGCTGTAAATTTAGATATATATATGATGTATGTAGCAATCATTGTTTTGTTTGGTGAATTTTATGATAGTTATCAAACGAATGAACCTACACGAGATTTTTTGCCATTAGATGAGTGGCTTATAAGTGTAAATAATCGAATTTCATTGATTAAAGAATATGACCAAGAAGAATTGAAGGAATATGAAAAGGAATATGAGTATAATTGGCTATCAATTTTAGAAAAGTGGGATGCAAAAGATGACTTGAAAGAAAATGTTAAGACGCAGGATGCGCGGACAAATAGTAGATTAAGTTTTTTAAATATTGTAAAACGATTTTTAGAAGCACAAGAATTGATCGTTGATATTGGCAATGATGAGATTGCGTTGACAGAAAAGGCGAAAACCATTGTGCAACGATATTATATGGAATATGAATATAATAGAGGAATATTGGAATTTATGTATCAATTTGAACAAAAGAAGGGAGAAAGCAAAGATGCCAGCAATCTCTAAAATACGATTTACCAATGTAATCTATGAGGGTGGAGCGAAACGTTATAATGATGATATATTTCAATTTGATGGACATAATGGTGCAATTTTATTAGAAAATGGTGGGGGAAAAACTGTATTTATACAGACTGCTATACAAGCTATTTTACCACATTCGGATCTAGGAGAAAGAAAAATAAAAGAAACACTCTCAACAGAAGGAGAAGCTGCACATATTGCAATTGAGTGGATACTCAATGAAAAACCACGACGTTATGGACTTACAGCAGTTACTTTATTTAATACGAAAAGAGGATTAGATTCGTATAAATATGTTTATGAATATGAGGCAGGTGATCCTCATTCCATTGAAAATTTACCACTCGTAAAAGAAACGACCAATGGTAAAAAGCGTCCTGTTAGCAAAGAAGAAATACATGAATATTATCAATATATGAACCAAAAAAATATGAATGCTCATACTTTTGATAGAATCAAAGATTATTATGAATATATAGAAGACTATTTTAAAATCATTCCTTCAGAATGGAGAAAAATTGCTTTGATCAATGGGGCTGAAGGTGGCGTAGAAAAATTTTTTGATGGATGTAAGACGACAGGTCAACTTGTGGATCATTTGTTGATTCCAGCAGTGGAGGAAGCTTTAGCAGGAAATGGAACGAAGGATTTTGTTGAAATGTTTGAAAAACAGAGAGAACATTTTAAAGAGCATAAGCAATTGAGAGAGAGAATAGAAGAAAGTAAGTTGGTACAGGAACAAATAAAGCTTTATGTAGATGTGTTTACAGAATTAAATAGTGTTGAGCAAACATTCATGAGAGAAAAGGAAGAAGCAAAAGGGATTTTTCAGTTTGCAAAGAAAGAACAGGACACAACCGATCATCAATTACAAGATAATAAAAATTTACAAGAAGAATGTATGCTAAAAGAAAAAGAGATGAATAGAAAAGTAGCGTCCTATAAACTAGGTACTTTAAGAAAAGAACTTGAAAAATCAAAAAAAGCATATGATGTTGTAAATGAAGAAGATCGTTTGTTAGATGAAGAATATAAATCTAAAAATCAGCGTTTGCAGAGTCTTGAAATAGTAAAAAAGCAAAAGGAAATAAAAGATATTGAAGATTCTATTCATATTTATGAAGAACAATTAAAACTTTTGGATATGAATGAAGATGAACTAGAAATAGAAGAAAAATTGAATAGAAATACATGTGAATTAAAAGGCTATTTTGTGGAAGAAGAACATAAGTTGAATAGACAAAAAAATATTATATTCAGTCAAAAAGAAAGAAGTGAAAATGATTTTAAAGAGAAGAAATCTATTTTAAATAGGATGGAAAATAGTAGAACAGAAATTTTAAATAAAAAAACGAAAATACAAACAACCATAGAAAATATTAAAAATAATATGGAAGAGATTGCGAAAAAAATCCTATCGAATCCATTCAATGAGAAGGTAGAAGATGAACTACCTAATTGGAAGAAAAAAGTTGAAGCCATTGAAAAGAACAATGAACTGTATAGAAAACATATAAAACAATTGAGTGATGAGAAAGTAAGTACAAATGAAGAATTACCTAAATTACGCAAAAATTTTACTGACGTAATGAAAAAAGAGAATGATCTTAAAAATAACATAGATACTATTTTACAAAATCAGAGTAAGTTATTAATGAAATTAAAAGAATGTAAACCTGACTGGGAATATATTGATTCCTTATATTTAAAACAACCTACAATTTGTACATATACTGAAACCCAAGTAGAAAAATCTAGAAAGGAAAAAGAAGAACTTTTAATCAATGAACGTCTAGCCCATCGTTTTTTTGATGATTATAAAGATACCAGTTATTTTACAGCGGATCCACTGTTAGAAAAATGGGTAGATGGTTGGAAAAATCAATTTAATTTTATTGAGACAGGGACTGTATATATTCAAAGAGCAGCTAAAACCTTAGGAAAATCAGAAGTAGATTTTTATAATGTAGATCCTTATTGGTCAATTATATTAATTACATCAGAAAATGAAGTTGAAAAGCTGATGCATAAAATTATGAATCAAGCAGACAAGCTTACCCATCCTGTATTTATTATAAGTGATATGGAAGCTAGGGATATCATTAATAATAAAGATGTCACAAGTAAAAGAAAAATTTTCCCATTGGCTTGGAAAGAAAATCTAAATCAAGATCATTTTGTTGAATGGAAAAATCATATTGCAGTAGTAGCAAAGGAATCAAAAGATAAGCGTCAAGAAAAAGAAATGGAATATAATCATTGGAATGACTTGTTACAATCTATTAGAGACTTTTTTGAAATGTATCCTTATGAACAGTACAAAGAATTAGAAGAGGTAGAAAAAAAAATAAAAGAGGAAGTACAAAATTTAGATAATATAATTCATTTAAAAGAGAAAAGAGTGAACCAATTAGATGGTGAATTATCAGAATATCAAACAAAATTAAAGAATAATGAACAAGAAAATATAATGATCAGTACGAAAATTGTACAAGCGGTAGAGTACATGAATAAAAAGCGGGAAAAAGAAATTGAAACTTCAAAGAAATATGTGGTTATGGAAGAGATAGAGAAAGTAAAGGATGAAATAGAAAAGATAAAAAAAGAAGTTGAAAATTTAGAAGAGATTTTTGAAGCTAGAAAAGATGAATGTTATTATATAAATAATGAGATCAATCATTTAAAGCGTGATGTCCTATATACAGAAGTAAATAAGGCCATGCCAGTGAATACATCTACTAGTAAAAATATTCTTATGAAGCAAAGGGAAGCATTTAAGGATCAGTTAAATAAAAAGCAAAAGGGAAGAAATGAATTAAATACCATTATAAAAATACATTCTGACAATAAAGACAAATTAGATATAGAATTGAAAAATAAATATAGTCAAATTGATTTTTATATGGATGAAGGTCTTGAATTTCCCCTATACGGAGAGGAAGAAATTGAAAAATTAATAGGTGAGACAAAAAAGATAAAGAGTAAATTAGACAATTTGAGTGTTACATTTATAAAAATTGAAAAAGAATATAACAAGAAAAATGATAAATATAGCATTCGAGAAAGTGATTTTTATGAAAAATTTGATAAGATCATGTTATTTACAAAGTCACTACAAGAAGTAAAAGATGAAATTGAAAATGAAAAGAATGAATTGAATACGCAAGTTGAGTATCTTAATGGAAGAGAAAAAAAGTTGGAAAAAGAAATAAAAAATATAAATAAGGCAATTTATGAACTAGAAAAGAAGAATGAAAAATATGAATTTTTAAGGGATGAAGTAAAAGAAATCACATTATCGTCAGAAATCAAACAAGAAATTCCTTATAAAACAGAACAAGTAATAAGTGAAATCATCAAAAGGTTAGATAATTTACAGCAAAATGTGTTTAAATTAAAGAATAAAATTCAAAAACAACAAACTACATTTATAGGATTTTGCCAAGAAAATATTTATGATGTGAAATTAAAAGAAGTAGCTGTATTAGGCATTCAATATAAAAAAAGCTATGATGATATTTTAGAATGGCAAAGTAAAATGAATGAACGAATTTCTAGAACCATTAAAATTGCTGAAGACGATATGAGAGAGCATGATAAAGAATTACAACAATATATTGATCAACTCCATTCTCATTTGTATACGATCGCTCAAGAATTACGTACAATACCCCGTAAAACAAGGGTGAAAGTAGAGGATCAATGGAAAGAAATATTTTTATTTACAGTTCCAGAATGGGATGAGCAAGAAGGAAAGGACGATATTAGAAAGTATATTGATTGGATTATCAAACAATTAGAAAGTCAGCAATTTAAGGATGAACAAGGGAACGAGAAGGATGTATTAATGAAAAAATCCATAGAAAAATGGCTTAATACAAAGCAACTTCTTCAGAATGTAATGAAACGAAATACGATTAAAGTGAAAAGTCGTAAGGTAACGAATGATGGTAAGGTAAGTGGTATACCTACGCCATGGGAACAATCCAATCTTTGGTCTGGCGGAGAAAAGTGGAGTAAAAATATGACTTTGTTCCTAGGTATTCTTAATTATTTAGCAGAAAAAAGATATCATATACCGGTAAATCAAAAACACAATCGTACCGTTATTGTGGACAATCCCTTTGGAAAAGCATCAAGTGACCATGTTTTAGATCCCGTTTTTTTTATTGCTAAGCAGCTAGGTTTTCAAATGATCGCACTTACAGCCCATGCAGAAGGGAAATTTATAAGGAGTTATTTCCCTATTATTTATAGCTGTAGATTGAGGTCAGCAGCCAATGGTGAAAATTTGATTTTGACGAAAGAAAAAGAAATACAATATGCTTTCTTCAAGGATCATGATCCTCAAACTTTAGTTAGACTTGGAGAACAAGAACAACTAACATTATTTTAAATAAATTATTGGAGATAGAACTATGAAATTGAGTGTTAAAAAGAAAATTATTGTCCCCTTATTATTTTTGATTATTATGCCAATGATTGCATTGATGATATTAACGTACTTAAATAATAATAAAATCATAAATAATTATGAAACGGTAAAAGTAAATACGGAATTGAATGATCTGTTAACCCTATTAAATAAGGTTGAAAAAACAGATGTTAATAAAGATTTTATGAAAGAGTATATAAAATCATTGAATAAAAAGAATATGTTTATTATTGAAAATGATCAATTTATATATAATACTATTTTAAATGAAAATATTAATGAAGATGAAATTCTAACATGTATTTGGGAAGAAAAAGAAATGTCCAATGGATACATTTTAAATTATAGAGTTTATCATCAATGGAATTGGAAAATCGGATTGCTCATAGACAAAAAAGAAATACCACTTAAAAATTTTAGTATGACTGGAAATATGTTGTTAATCATTACGCTATTTGTACTATTTTCATTAGAAGCAATTATTTTAATCACAGATAATGTATATAAACCTATTGGAATATTATTAAATGGATATAAAGGTATTCTTTTAGGGAATTTTCAAAATAAAATAGATATAAAAACAGAGGACGAATTTGGATTATTAGAAGATGTTTTTAATGATATGAAAAATGAAATTGCAAATAGAACGAATAAATTCATTCAAATGAAAAATTTTAATGAAGATTTATTAAGGAGTATTTCAACAGGAATTATTACAACAAATATAGATGGGAAAATAATAAAATATAATCAAGCAGCAGTAGATATATTTGAAAAAGAGATCCAATCAAAGAAAAATAATATAGCCATCATAAAAGTGCTATTAGGTCAAATAATGAGTACGTTGCAGACAGAAGAGACCCTTAATAGAGTAGAGAATTTTCAGAGTAAAGAAGAGGATGAAAATATATATTTAGATATTACCACTTCCTTGATGAAAAATATGAAAAAAGAAAACATAGGGGTTATATGTAGTTTTAATGACATTAGTAATAGAAAGAGAATTGAGGACAAAATAGATCGAATTGATCGTTTGGCCTCTTTAGGACAATTAACTGCTGGTTTAGCACATGAAATCAGAAATCCTCTTTCTGGAATGAAAATGAGTTCTCAAGTATTAAAAAAAAGAGTATCAAAGCATTTAAATGAAACAGATGAAAAGTTATTCGATGCAAATATTAATGAAATTGATCGATTAAATGGATTAATAACGGATTTATTAGATTTTTCAAAACCTAATTTACCTAGATTTCAAGTTGTAAATATTTATGAAATTCTAGAAAATGCATTACAATTTTCAAATAAAATAATATTCGAGAAGAACATTATTGTTTTAAAGAATCAAGAAACAAAACATGCATTAGCCTATTTTGATAAAGGGCAATTGGCACAAATATTTTTAAATATTATTGGGAATGCAATAAAAGCAATGTCAAAAGAGGGAATACTAAAAATAACAGTATCAAAAGCAATGATGATCAAAAAAGAATATATTTGTTTTGTTTTTGAAGATGATGGATGTGGTATTGAAAAAGAAAACATTTCTAAAATATTTGATCCTTTTTATACAACTTATGAAACGGGTACAGGATTAGGACTTTCTGTTGTTCATAAATTGATCACTGCTAATAATGGAGAAATTGAAGTTGAAAGTCAAGTGAATGTAGGAACAAAAATAAAATTATATATCCCCATATATAGAGGAGAGGAACATGAAGAAGAAAGTATTAATCATTGATGATGAAGAGTTGATTCGATTATCCTTAAAAGAAGGTTTGAAAGATTTTAACTATGAAGTGGAAACTGCAAAAGATGGGAATGAGGCAATTGATAAAATTAATACCTTTAGACCAGATGTAGTTCTTTTGGATATGAAATTAAAAAGTGAAAACGGACTAGATATAGCTAAAAATATCAAGCATATAGATGAATACATTGAAATTATAATTATGACTGCATATGGAGATATTAAAACAGCCATAAAGGCCATAAAGATTGGCGCAATAGATTACCTTAAAAAACCATTAGATTTAGATGAGATTAATGTATCTATTTCTAAAGCCATAAACAATCAGTCTATGAAAAGAAAGATTGAGATTTATCAAGAGCGTGAATCGAAAAGTATACATAAATTTATTGGAGAAGATCCAATTATGAATGACACCCTAAAAAAGATGGATATATTATCAAAAAATGATTCTGTTACAGTATTGCTTAGAGGCGAGACGGGTACAGGAAAAGAAGTAGTTGCTTCCTGTATTCATCAAAATAGTATGAGAAAGGATTCAGTGATGCTTAGCATCAATTGTGCTGCAATTCCTAGTCAATTACTAGAAAGTGAATTATTTGGTTTTGAAAAAAATGCCTTTAGTGGTGCCAATTCAAGAAAAAAGGGATTACTTGAATTAGCAGAAGGAGGAACCTTGTTTTTAGATGAATTAGGCGAGATTCCGTTAGATATACAAGCAAAATTATTGAGATTTTTAGAAACTAGAAAATTTAAAAGAGTAGGTGGGTTAGAATCCATAGAAGTAGATCTTAGAGTTATTGCTGCAACCAATAAAAATTTAGAGGAAGCCATTGAAAAAAAAGAGTTTAGGCAAGATTTATACTATCGATTGAATGTGGTGCCTATTGTTATCCCCCCTCTAAGACAAAGAGGATATGATGTATTAAAAATCGCAAAATATTTTTTAAAGATCTATGGGAATAAGTTTGGTAAATCTTTTGTGGATTTTTCAGAAAAAGCAAAAGACCAGCTTATGAGATATGACTGGCCTGGAAATGTTCGAGAATTAAAAAATGTAGTAGAGAGAATGGTGATATTAAATGATGGAGAAATTTTAGAGGTAGAACATTTGCCCATAGAAATACAAAATAAAAGTTTAAAAAGGAAGCCAATAGAAGATATTGAAGACTTTACGATAGAAGAAAACTTTTCACTAGAGGACAAAATAGTAGAAATTGAAAAAGAATATATAAACAAAGCATTAGATGAGACAGATGGGAATCATACAAACGCATCAAAACTATTAGGTATCTCTAGATTTGCATTGAAAAGAAGGATGGAGAAATATTTTAACTAATGTGCGGGAATGCACAATGTGATTGATTTCGCACATGTAAATTGTGCGAAATCAATCACATTGTTTTTTGTAAATGTTTTTAATAAAGAGATAACAAGTAAAATCGGGGTTTTTGTCATTTATTATTCTAATTAAATAATTGGCATGAATATTGCTTATATAATAAGTGCATAAAAAAACATAAAAATATAATTTGAAAGATTGACTGGAAGGAATGAGTAGAATGCAAAAATTACTAAAAACAACGATTGAGAACAATAGAATATGGACAAAGGAAGGAAAGGTAGCAACGTATATACCGGAACTTGCAAAAGCAAATCCTGATGCATTAGGAATTCATATAGTTGATTTAGAAGGCAATGATTTTTATGAAGGGGATTGTGAAACTAAATTCACCATTCAAAGTGTTTCAAAGGTAATCACATTAGCTTGTGCACTAATAGATAGAGGAAAAGAAAAAGTATTTTCTAAGGTAGGAGCAGAGGCTTCAGCAGATCCTTTTAATTCTATGGTTAAATTAGAA
Organism: Lutibacter sp. B2; assembly: GCA_015686845.1. Lineage (GTDB taxonomy): Bacteria > Bacillota > Clostridia > Peptostreptococcales > Thermotaleaceae > JADPRS01. The sequence goes on along the minus strand of JADPRS010000020.1, from coordinate 3,693 downwards.
ACGAGAGACTCTCACACACCATTAAATCCTTTTATTAACTCTGGGGCAATCGTTACCACATCCTTAGTAGCAGGCGATAACGGCATTGAAAAATTTGATAGAGTACATGAGATGATGAAGAAAATGTCAAATAATGATGACCTTAAAGTGAATTATGACGTATATAAATCAGAAAAATTGACTGGAAACACAAATAGGGCAATTGCTTATTATTTAAAAGGAGCAGAAGTAATAGAAAGAGATGTAGAAGATATATTAGATGCATATTTTAAATTATGCTCTATGGAAGCTACAGTGAAAGATGTTGCAAGGATGGCTTCTGTATTGGCCAATGATGGTGTTTCACCTTGGTCTAACGAAAGACTTATACCTAAAGATGTAAACAAAATTGTTCAAGCCATAATGATGACTTGTGGTCTGTATAATGCATCAGGAGAATTTGCGGTAAACATTGGTTTACCATCAAAAAGTGGGGTAGGTGGTTGTATCATGTCTGTTGTTCCTAAAAAAATGGGGATTGCAGTAGTAGGACCCGCATTAGATGACAGAGGAAATACAGTAGCTGGAACGAAAGTGTTAGAAGAATTATCTCTAAAATTAGATTTAAGCATATTCTAGGTTTTATGCAATTATATTAATTGCTTTAAAATAAAAAATAAAAAAGGAGTGTTTTTATGTTCGATTTTTTAAATTCAATCATTTCCACGGGTAACAATATATTATGGTCTTATGTACTTATTGGTATGTTACTTGTACTGGGTGTTTATTTCACATTAAAAACAAAGTTTGTTCAAATTAAATTATTAGGAGACACTTTTAAAGTATTAGGTGAAGGAACAGGTAGTGTTGAAAATGAAGATGGACAAAAAGGAATTTCAGCTTTCCAAGCTTTCTGTATTAGTGTTGCATCACATGTTGGAACAGGAAATTTAGCAGGAGTTGCAATTGCAGTATCTGTTGGAGGTCCTGGAGCTGTTTTCTGGATGTGGGTCATTGCTTTAATTGGTGCTGCAACAAGTTTTGTTGAGAATACTTTAGCACAAATTTATAAGGTTAAAGATGAAAATGGATATCGTGGTGGTCCTGCGTATTATATGGAAAAAGCACTAGGACAAAAATGGATGGGACTTACTTTCTCAGTTATAATTACGGTAGTTTTCGGACTAATATTTAACTCTGTTCAAGCAAATACTATTTCAGCTTCATTTGAAACAGCATTTGGAATTGATAAAATTTATGTAGGATATGCATTAGTTGCTGTTACAGCAATGGTAATTTTCGGAGGGGTAACAAGAATCGCAAAGGTTGCAGAAACGATTGTACCAATAATGGCTGTAGCTTATGTATTGGTTGCAGGATTTGTACTTGTTAAAAATATTAGTATTCTTCCAGAAACATTTAAATTAATAATTACGAGTGCATTTGGATTCAAGCAAGCTGTTGGTGGCGGAATGGGTGTAGCTATGATGCAAGGAATCAAGAGAGGTCTTTTCTCTAATGAAGCAGGTATGGGTAGTGCACCAAACGCAGGAGCAACATCTACTGTAAGCCATCCTGTAAAACAAGGACTTCTTCAGATGTTCGGTGTATTTGTTGATACAATTATCATCTGTAGTGCAACAGCGTTGGTAGTTTTAGTCTCAGGTGCATATACTACAGAAGGATTAACAGGAATTCAACTTACACAAACAGCACTAAGTTCTCAAGTTGGTCCTTGGGGAAATACTTTTATTGCAGCATGTATCTTACTTTTCGCATTTAGTTCTATCGTAGGAAACTACTACTATGGAGAATCTAATATTGAATTCTTAAATGGTAATAAAACAGTATTAACTGTTTTTAGATGTGCTGTTTTAGGAATGGTTTTCTGGGGTACGCAAGCGAAGGTAGGAATCGTTTGGGATATGGCAGATTTATTCATGGGAATCATGGCTGTTATAAACTTAATTGCTATTGCAATGTTAGGAAAAGTTGCTTTTGCAGCATTAGAGGATTATATACAACAAAAAAAAGCAGGAAAAGATCCAGTGTTCTATGCTGATAGTATTAAAGGTTTAAAAAATGCTGAATGCTGGGAAAGAAAAACACAATCTAAAAAAGTGATTTAAAGTGTAAAGAGATGACCCCATTTATTTGAGGGTCATCTTTTTATCTTGAAGATACTTAATTATCTGTTAAAATGGAGGGAGGAGGTGTGTTATGGAAAATACCCCACGTAGATTTATATGGTGGTTTATTATATTATTTGTTGTAGCCGTGTTATTAATAGGGACATTCTATTTTGATAATTCAAGAATGATCTTAAAAAATCAATATATTGAATCCTTTGATCATTCAATCGTACAATTAGATCATTCGGTTTCTGAATTTATTAATACTTTTGAAAGTGCACTAGAGATGTTTTCTCAAAATGATATGATACAAAAAGTTGTGGATGATCCTAAAAAATATTATTTGCCTTCAAGACAATTGTTTAAATCATTTCAACAATCTTATCCATATACTGCCTTTGCCTATTTTGCTCCAAATGAAATGATTTTAGAAAATAAAAAACTAGTAACTTGGCCGGATACTTCAGAAGAATTGCAATATGCAGATTGGATTGCAAATCAAAGACCTTGGTATGTAAATGCAGTAAAAGCAAAAGGAAAAACAGCATGGACAAAACCGTATTTAGATGCAACAACCAAAAGACCCATGATTACGATTTCAAAAACAGTGAAAAATTCTAATGATGAATTTATAGGCGTTATAGCCATAGATTTCTTTTTAGATGGATTATCTAATAAAATTGAAAATTTCAAAGCATTTAAGCAAGGACATGCATTTTTGATTGATAAAGATCAAGAAAATTATGTTTTTATAACCAAGGATATAAATGATAGAAGATTTGATAAGATTATTAAATCAGATTGGATTTATAAAATTTTTGAAAGAAAATCAGGCGGTTTTTATATAGAAGAAAATAATACTGATTATTATGTTACTTATACTACAAATGTTTCCACAGGATGGAAAGTATTTGGAATTATAGAAGAAGAAAAAATTTACAAAAGAACAAGAAATATAATGAAAGAAATATTTGCAAGCAGTTTTATGATTATGTTGATTGGTGTCATTTGTATTGCATATATTTCAAATCAAATCACAATGTCTGTTAAGGATTTGAACAATTTTTTAAATACCAATGAAACAGATTGCAATATTACGATCAATAAAAATGATGATTTACCAAATCAATTTAATTCCTTATTGTCAGAGAATAAAAATTATGAAGATTTGATAGATGAGTCAAGTTCGTATATTAATTTGTTGTTTGAAGCGGAATCAGAAATGGAAAAAGTCATGAATATTATGAATGAGAAATTACTAAATAACAATGATTTTGATACATTGAAGGAGCTAAAAAATTCCATTGATAGACTCATTTATTTTAGAAATCAATTCAGTGATAGTTCCTCAAAGCTACAACAAATTCAAAAAGACAATATAGAGAATCATATGTATTTAGTATCTGATAAAATAAAAGAGATCAAAGAAAAGAATACAGATAAAGAATTCGTTGAGATTTTGAATAAGATTGAAAAGAAAATTATTACTAAAGGATAAAAACTTCTGATGAATATTCATCAGAAGTTTTGAGCCTGTAAATATTTTTGTGTATCCTAAGATTTCTTCTTGAAAATAACATTT